>JBJDZH010000016.1:0-151761 GCA_051867895.1 Eubacteriales bacterium | reverse complement strand
TCTGCGCACAGGCGCATTTCGGTTATGAAGTAACCAACTTATAAAATTTGAGCTTTTAACTCAATCAATAAGGCAGCGCATGGCTGCCGCCCGGCAGTGGACCCGGCTGTCCGTATGGCCTTGACTCCCCCGATGGAGTGGTCCAGAATAATCGCTTTGAAAGACTCTTCAGAGCCCCTTTTCAATGTGTCGATTTATTGTATCAAATATCAGGCATTTTGTCAATACATGCGCAAAAAATCTTCCGTCCGGCTGCAAGGTTCATGGGAGAGGAGAATGCGCGGCATGCGTCTTTGCGGCGGGAAGCGGACGGGATTATACGGTTTCCCTCTCCGCAAGGCTGCGCGCTATGCCTGCAAGCGCCCGCAGAATCAGTTCGGCGGAAGGCTTCGGAAAGCGCGCGTTCACGCGGGATTCCAGCGAAACTACGCCGTCGAATCCGCTCTCGTGCAGCGCGCCGCGGAACGCATCCCAATCCACGACGCCCGTATACGGGAAATCATGGCGGTCGCCGCGTCCGTCGTTATCGTGGACATGAAGCGTGCGCACGATACGCCCGCCGAGGGAGCGGAGCGCGTCCGCCGGCTGAATTCCGAAAACAGCCGCGTGCCCTGTATCCAGGCAGATCTTCAGATGACTGTCGTTCAGCTCCTGCACGAACCCGAGTACCTGCTCCGGCGTGGACAGCGTCAGCTGCTTCATCGGAAGGTTTTCCAGACAGAGCGTAACGCCATAGTCGTGCGCGCAGGGCAGAAGCGCCGTGAAAAATTCCGCGTTCATCGCATAGAAGCGTTCCGGCTCCGGGTTGCTCGCCGGACCGTAGGGCATAATGCAGTGGATGACCATGTGCGGGCATCCGAGCGCCGCCGTACCGCGGATCGCCTTCTGCATCTGCACAAGGCGGAGGCTGCGCGCCTCTTCGGTCGCATCCTGCGGCGGATACCGCCACGGTCCGTGAGCCTGCCAGAACGAGATACCTGCATCCTCCGCGCGCTTCCGGTCCTCCCCAATGCGGCGCAGGAACTCATTCTCCGGCGCGGTGAAAAACTCCGTTTCCGTTTGGACCAGTCTTCCGTAATCCGCACAGTCAAAGCCGTGCTCCTTCATTTTCCGGTACACGTCCGCTTCCGGATAAAAGGAACGGTACGAACTGTCCTGTATTCCGATTCTCATAATGATCGTATATCCTCCGTTACAGTATTCACTGCCGCTGCTCCGCCTGTCCGCAAAACTCGAAGCGGAGCTTTTGTATATTATACACCAAAATCCTGTGGAAAGCAAGCCGGCGCAAAAAAGCACGGAGTTCTTTGACTCCGTGCTTTTTGTGCGGTTATTGCGTGATTTTCAGGACATACGAAGCGTCAGTAATATCCTTATCCGTTGAGAGCGTAATGCGGTACAGAGACGCGCGCTTCCACTCGCGGGAGATCTTGCCGCCCTTGAGGTCTATCTCCTCCACGGACGCGGAGAGAGAATCATCGAAATGCGCCGTGTGTCCGGACTGGAAGCGGATCGTGCTGCCCTCGATCTCTGGCTTGTCGAGAGTGATATAGTGCAGCGCGACGCTGCCCGGACGGCTCAGATGGATCACATCGGTGACCGTTGCCGTCGCTCCCTCCAGCACTGCCGTGCGGCGGTAGGAGTCGATGTTCGCCTCCGGCGGATACGCGTGCTTCAATTCCAGCGTCAGTGCGCCGCTCGCTTCGTCATATTGAACTGTTTCCGCGTGATACTGCTCGCCCGGCTTCTGCTCCACGCCGCTGATCTCCGGGATGTTATGATATGCCGCGCGCATCGCCCACAGCGTATAGCGGCGGGGACTGAACGTATCGCGGCAGTACTGCTCGACGCCTGCGTCCAGAATGACCGGCTCCGCATGATCGAACAGAATGAACTGACCAACATCGTTGTGGTTGTGGCTTTCGCCGTTTGTGCCGCCCTTCAGGGCAAGGAACATGCCGCTCCTCGGGTCGCGCGTGATCGCAACCTGAAGTCCGTCGTACCACAGCTTTTCCTTCGGCTCGAAGGCGGTCTGCTGCGGCATTGGCTCCTGCAGATTCCGGTAGAAGCGGTAGCTCTGATTGGTGTTGCACCCGATTTTGTCCGGACTCTGGACGAGGGATGCGGCAAAGGCGGTCAGGCGCGGATTCTGCAGCCGCCGTCCCATTCTGGCGATCATGCGGAAATCCGGACGGATATGGGATGCGGCGTCTGCGAAGTTGATATAGGTATCACCGCTGATGCTGAAATTCATGATGTATTCGCACATCCGGTTCACAAGCACGTCGTCGAACACATCGATCTTTCCGCCGCTGAGGTCGTAAAGCTCCTCCAGACAGTCGAAATAGGATGCGCCTGCCGCGCCCCAGTAGCCGGGTCCCTCATCGCACCCGCCGTCGGACGGATACGTGCGGGTAAAGCGGTCGAGAATCGTGATCGACTTCTCCACCGCCGCCTCGCGTTTTGCATCGTCCTCCTCGCAGAGGGCGACGACCGTCAGGATGTTGGAGACGATCCACGGCGACCAGTTGTTCAGTCTGTTCCCTTTCGTGCCCATCCACCAGTCATGGTCATAGGTATAGAAAGGATGCAGAATCCGCTGGCGGAGCTGGCTGAGAATGCGGCGGCGGATGACCGGCGTCTGCGGGTCGAGAATATCGCCGAGCAGATACCAGAGCCACGCCATCTCTCCGGCGGTCGCGGCAGAAAAGAGGTCTATGTGCTTGACGTCGTCATTGTCCTCCGCGGTGAAGAAAGCGTCCGGCAGAGGGGTGCCGGGATTGTTCTTGTTCGTCGCATTGTGCGCCGGGAGGATCCAGGTGGATTCCTCGAGAATATGCCACACGCCGTCGATCAGGCGATCCGTGAAGCGTCCTTTTTTCTCCGTCAGCTCAGCAAGGGCAAAATCCAGGAGCATGCTGCGGCGCTTGAAATACAGTCCCTCATAATTGGAACGGTTCCCCATACGCGCATACTGCATATACACCGTCGCGTCCAGCAGGGGATACGGAACATCCAGCGCTTTCTCTGCCCGTTCAACGAAACACTTGCCGTACCGTTCCAGCATGGCGTTCAGATCAAAGCCGCTGTCCGCAAACGGACGGTACTCCTTCGCGGGAAGAAGATTCCCCTGTGCGTGAATCCCGCGGTCGGCGAAAATTGTACTCATAGCTTGGATTCCTTTCGGATTTTCTGACATCGTCAGATTTTTTGATAAAAATACAGTACAGCGGAACGGCGGGGGATACGCACGGAAATGCCGCGCGCCGCCTCCTCGCCGCGCAGGACGAAGGTATCGCCGCTGAGCGCCTCCGTGAAGCGGTATTGCGCCCCGCTTTGCAGGGCACACAGCGTCGCGCAAAACTCGTCCGGCTCCGCCTGCGTATTGCGCAGCACCTGCACAAAGCCGTCTCCGCGATCCTGGTCGTCAAACTGCATGGCGTAATAGTCTCCGGCACAGCCGCGGCACTCCGTCAGAGGATAATAATCCGCACGCAGCATCAGCTCCGCCGCGCGGCGCCAGACCGGGTGCATCCGGCGCGCCGCCTCGTATTCGCGCTCCGGGGCGTCGAAAGACAGCATGGAGGTGAGCGCCGGCGCCATCGCCGCCTGAAAGGAAAACACATCGTGCCACGCGGAGCCGTCGCCGCCTCCGGTATAGGTTCCGTCTGCGTTGTCCCACGACATGTTGTGCGCGCGGAAATACGGGATCCATTCGAACATCTGGCGGTGCTGCTTCTGCTTGAGCGGGTGATTGCCGTAGCCGACGTCCGTATAGTGCAGCGGAACGGCGCGCCGCATCGTTTCCAGATCGTTGCGCCGTCCGCCGGAGGCGCAGGAATCGATCCAAAGCTCCGGATTCCGCCGCAGAAGCGTATCCCACAGGCGCAGGTATCCCTGAATATGCAGGTTCTCCGCCGCGCCGGCGCGCTCTTCGCCTTCGTTTGCGATCCAGTAGGCATCGGGATCGAAATAATTGAAATCCTGACGGTATACGCGCGCGCCGGACTCCTTGAGGATCGCATTGATGCGTTCAATCAGCCAGTCGCAGCAGGCGCGGTCGCCGAGATTGACCAGACAGTGCTCGTTCTCCGTCTGCGCACCGGGCAGCCGGAGCATCCATTCCGGATGCGTCTCATACAGCTCGGTATGCGGACGCGCTCTCTCCGGCTCAAACCAGAGGAGAAAATCGATATTCCGGCGGCGGCACTCTCTGCCGAGCGGCGAAAGCCCATGCGGAAAGCGCGTTTCGTCCGGCTTCCACGTGCCGATCCAGGTCCAGTCTCCGCCGCACGGATACCAGCCGGCATCCATCCACCAGACATCGGGATACAGTCCTCTCTCCTCATATGTACGTATCGCATCGAGCTGTCCCCGTTCCGTTGCGCCGGTAAACTCTCTTGCTCCGCCTTCTCCGAAGAGATGCATGCAGAGCTTTGGCGAAAGAGGACGTCCGTCCTCGCGCAGAAGGATATGCGCGAGATACCAGCGCCGCCACATATTCCGGGAGCGCTCTCCGTCGCCGGCGGAGATCATCATGGTGACGCGCGGCGTGCGGATCGTCTCCCCCGGTAGAATCCGCGCGGCAAGACGCTTCTGTCCGAAAGAAACGGCAGTCCCGCCCGCCGCCGGGGAAAACGCGGCGCACCAGTGTCCCGGCCAGCCGACGGCGATATTGACACATGCGTCGTCGAACAGCAGACGCATATACGGGAACGCCCCCTTGCAGGACGTTCCGCCGGACGGCTCCAGAGCAATTTCGCGGTCTACAGAAGAAAGAGCCCACGAATAGCCGTCGTTGCCGCACGTATCGCCATTTCCGTGGAAAAGCTGCGCCTGCTCCCCGGGAATGATGCCGGAAACCGCGCTGACACCGGAAAGAATCTCCGTCGGCTCCGACGCGTGATTGGTGAAGAAAAACACCCACTCCGTCACCGGATAATCCCGGTATTCGGTATATTCGGCACGCACGGTAAGACCGTTTTCATCCGTTCCTTCCACGGTAACGGTACGGACGTCGGCGCTCGGATACGAAAAGCGCACCTCCGGCGACATGGCAGCGCCGATACCGCGGCGCTGCTCGCTGCCGAGCGTATAGCACAGCGGTATTTCCTCCGGGGAGCGGTAGGGGAAAATACGATCTGTCAGACGAAAATCCTCCCGCTGAGGATGGGATGTTGACACGATGGCATCACCTCGTTTCGGTTATCTTATTGTACATGCCGCGGAAGCCGATTTCCATTGACAAAACGAACAAAATTGAATCTTGTTTTTCGTCACTTTAACGAGTGTTTTCCGTTTGAAAGCAGGACGCAATAGGTGCTCTGCCGTGACGCCGTACAAAAAATCCATTCCTGCTGTTTACAATCCCACGAAATTATGCTATACTATAATTATATAAATCCAGACAGAGATTCACAGAAAAACAGACCTACAGGGAGGTCCCACTTGATTATTGCACTTGAAGAAGCAAGGCTGGAACTGACCGGCTTCCGCGACCGGCTGCGCGATCTCGGTTCCGCGCTGCGCATCGACGCGCTGCGGGAACAGGCAGCAACGCTGGAGGAGCAGTCCCAGTCCGCAGACTTCTGGAACAACCAGGAAAAGTCCACCCAGGCGCTTCAGACGCTCAAACAGCTGAAGGATAAAATCGAGCAGTACGATCAGCTCTGCAGCAAGCTGGAGGACACGATCACACTGGCTGAGCTTGCCATCGAAGAAGGCGACGAATCCATGACGGACGAGATTATCGCCGACGTCTCCGCCATCAAAACGGAAGAAGAAAAACAGCGGATCGGTATTCTGCTCAGCGGTCCCTACGACAAAAACAACGCGATCCTCTCGTTCCACCCCGGTGCGGGCGGTACCGAGGCGCAGGACTGGGCATCCATGCTCTACCGCATGTACACCCGCTGGGGCGAATCCCACGGCTATAAGGTGAAGCTGGCGGACTGGCTGGACGGCGAGGAAGCAGGTATCAAATCCGCGACGATCATCGTGGAAGGTCTGAACGCCTACGGCTTTCTGAAAAGCGAAAACGGCGTACACCGTCTGGTGCGTGTGTCTCCCTTCGACGCTTCGGGACGGCGCCACACCTCCTTTGCCTCCGTCGAGGTCATGCCGGAATTCAGCGACGACGACAATTCCATTGAGCTGCGCGACGAGGATCTGGAGATCACCGCGCACCGCTCCAGCGGCGCCGGCGGTCAGCACATCAACAAAACCGACTCCGCCATCCGCATCGTTCACATTCCGACCGGTATCGTTGTCGGCTGCCAGACGGAGCGCAGCCAGCTCCAGAACAAAGAGACCGCGCTGAAGATGCTGAAATCCAAGCTGATGGAGATCAAGGAGCGCGAAAAACTGGAACGCATCGAGGATATCCAGGGTGTGAAATCCAATATCGAATGGGGCTCTCAGATCCGCTCCTATGTATTCATGCCGTACACGCTCGCCAAGGATGCACGCACAGGCTATGAGAATCCGGACATACAGGCTGTCATGGACGGCGATATTGACGGATTTATCAACGCCTATCTGAAAATGACCGCCAATAAATGACCGCGCACACGCGCTGAAAGGAGCTTACCATGAAACTGCCGAAGGCTTTTCTGACGCTGACGCTCGTATTTGCCTCCAGTCTGTGGTTTACGGCATTGTTTCTCTACACGGCTGTCCGCCGCCGCAGCATGTTCGCTGCGTTTTCCGCGGCGATCTCGTTTCTTTCCTCCGTCGGCATTGCCCATGTTGTCGAGGATTACTGCCGTGCCGCAAGCTTCAGCCCGCGTGCGTATTTCAGCGTCAACCGCGTGATCGAGGATTTTTTCCAATCGCTGGATCCGACGCGCGCTCCCGATATCCATGATTAAGGAAAACACACGATTCGCGGACTCCTCCGTCTTTGAAGGAATGACTTCCCTGCGCGCCGTTCTGCAGGCGGCAGAGAAACACATCAGCGACCGGCGCATCCTGCGCGTGCTGTACGACCGGGACCGTGCGGACAGCCACGCGCGCGAGCTTGCGTATCTCCGCCATATGTCCCGGGAATTCGGCTTTCCCGTTCTTGCATCCGGAAAGGAAGAAATCGACGCGCTTGCCACCGGCACCTCACACGGCGGGATTCTTGCTGAATGCTCTGCGCGGACCATTCCGCCGCTCACAGACGCTTCCCTGCCGGAGCACGGCTTCGTCGTCATGCTTGAGGGGATAGAAGATCCGTATAATTTCGGCTATGCGCTGCGCACCGTCTATGCCGCCGGCGCGGATGCAGTCATTCTCTCTCCCCGCAACTGGATGACCGCAGCGGGCGTTGTCTGCCGCTCCTCCGCCGGTGCGTCCGAGCTTCTGCCACTCTTTTGCAGCGACGCGTCGGAAGCTGCCGCGCAGATGCGTGCGGCGGGTTACAAAGTCGTCTGCGCAGGGATCCGGGATTCAGTATCCGCCTTCGATGCAGATTTGAAAAAGCCTGTTTTTCTGATTGTCGGCGGTGAGAAACGCGGTATATCCCGCGCTGTCCTCGAGGCCGCGGATGTGATTGTCCGACTCGATTACGGGCGGCCTTTTGCCGGTTCCCTGTCCGCTGCCTCTGCCGCATCGGTGCTCGCCTATGAAGTCTTTCGTCAGAACCGCGATGCCACGATGCCGTCTCCCCCTTCGGAGCCGTGATGCTCACGCCGCCGCTATTGCCGGCGCACGCATATTTCTGAGATGACAAAACGCCCGCCAAACGGAATGAACGATCATTCCGCCGGCAGGGCGTTTTTTGATGGATCTGTATATTTACTCTTCGCCGTTTGCGGCGGGAAGATTCAATAATCCTGCTCCAGCCGCTCGTAGATATTGTCGGACGCCGAAGCCATCGCCCGGAACATGAGTGCGATCCATACTACAGACAGGCAGATCAGTGCGACATAAACCTCCGGGTAGTACATGGAGATCGAAAAATACGCGCCGCACAGGATGAAATAGAGCGTACCGGCAATCGCCGCGACGAGGATCGAAGAATTGACCGTTCCCACCAGTTCAGCGCGGCGGGCATCTGCACTGTACTGCGGCACATTTCCGGTGATGCCGATATAAGCGGCATGCCGCTTCATCACGCGGCAGAACACGAAAAATGCCAGCACGAACATCAGAAACACAAAGACATATTCAAGCTCTCCGCACAGGCGGATCGGACGATACTGTACGGACGCGTTATGGATGTAGCGTGCGGACATGGCTTCGTATTCCCCGAAATACGGAATCTGCAGACACAGATTCACAACGGAAAGCGCTCCGGCGAGAGCCGAGATCGCGATTCCGGCACCAGCCAGACGGTCGTAGGGGAGCATCACGACAAACGCAAGAATGAGGAAAATCGTGCTCAGCACATTCGGAAGGACGTTGACGCCGTCCAAAATGAGCACAAAGGAGGCGCAGGCAGAAAGCAGAAACAGCAGCCGGACCTTTTTCATCCGCAAAGCGGCAAGCAGCGCAGGTTTGGAAAGGACATTCTTCTCATAATGCTCGTCGATACAGCGGCAAAGCGCTGCGTCCCGCCGCATCCCGCCGGTATAGCGAAGCATCCGGACAAGCCATATGATGCCGAAAATCAGCGTAACCACCATGCAGAAGCCGTAGAACAGCGGCTTATACTGCGCAAGGCGGATATGCAGCCGAGAATCGCTGGAGAAATCCTGATTCAGCTGCAGTGCAGTCAGCTCCGGCAGGACAGAGGCGACCGTTTTGATGAGGAAGAACACGATCGTATACGCCTTCAGCTTTTCTGCGCCTTCTGACTGGACGGTTTCTTTCCTGCGCGTCTTCCGGACATGCGGAAAATACACGCTCGCAGCGTCGTATCTTATTCCGAGCGAATAGAACCCGTCAAAAAGCTCCAGGACAGCCGGAATATAGAGAATCGTTTCCACCACGCCGAACACAAACACGTCGAGCAGCAAAAACGTCTCCGACGTATATGGCAGCAGCGCGATGGAACAGATCCGCAGCGCCGTTGCCAGAGCCAGCTTCCACAGATGATTGTCGCGCACTGCCGCGAGCTTGACGGTGGAAAACGACATCCGGAACAGACCGTGATAGATCAGCAGGTATCCGATAAAGTCCGGCAGAATGTCGAACACAGCGATATTCGGATTGAACAGAAACACCATGCCAGCCGCTATGTATCCGAATCCCATGGGTGCCTCCTTTATTTATGTTTCTGGTTCTTTTTCCGCTTCACGCGGAGATAGCCCGGCTCCGCTGTGGGTTCGGCGCCGCCTGTCTTCTGCTTCGGTTTGCGCAGAAATGCGCCGTCAAACATGGCGTCCGTTTTCTCCCGGAAGCGGTTCAGCCACTCGTATCTGGATTTCACGCGCTCGCCCTTTTCCTGCCCCTTTAAGCAGATTCGGCAGTAGCAGGAATGCAGCAGGAGAATATTGGACACGATGACAACAAGTCCGAATACGGTCACGCAGAGCGCAAGAATATTTCCTGCAGTCCCCAGCAGGGGCGTGAGCAGGAAGGCGATCACGTAAAGGCAATAGTACACAAAAATCAGCGCCAGATTCCGCTTGGCGCGGCGCGACTCCTTCTCCAGTGCAAGCTGCTCGGAAATGTAGTAGATCGCCGCGAGAAGGAAGAAGTGGAGTGCCAGCGCGGATATGGCAATCAGCACGGCGAACACCGCCGCGCCGGTTCCGTCCGTCGGAAGAAGCCGGAACATCATCAGCACCGCCCGGACAAAGCAGATCAGAAGATACGCCATATCCGCCCATGCGGCGCGCAGGAAATTTGTACCGTGCGGCGCGAGGCGCATGAGTCCGACCAGCATCACAAGAGCACCGATGATATCCGCAAAGAAATATACGTTGGACAGTGAAAACGCAAATGCAAGGATATAGCCGATCAGCAGATATCCGAATCCCATCGTTATGTAGCGCCGTCCCCCCGGACGGCTGTCCTTTCCGGTGTATTCATCCTCTCACGATTCGCCGCTGTCGTCCGATTCTCCTCTGCCGCAGCATTTTTTATACTTCTTTCCGCTGCCGCAGGGGCAGGGGTCGTTGCGGCCGACCTTCGGCGTTTTGCGCACGATCGTCTGATTCTGGGGTGCCGGAGTGGGGCGCGGCACAGGACCTGCGACGGCGGGAGCGCGTCTGAGCGGAGCCGGGGCTGCCGCCGCCCCCTGCTCTCCCGTTTCCTTCACGACCTGCACGCGACGGACGACCTGCGGCTTCGGCATGACGGAGAGCATCATGCGGACCGTATCATCCCGAATCTCGCGAATCATCTCGTCAAACAGATCCGCGCCCTGAATACGGTATTCGCTGATCGGATTGCGCTGTGCATACGCCTGAAGCCCGATGCTTTCCATCAGGCTGTCCATGGCTTCCAGATGATCCATCCACTTCTGGTCGACGTTGCGCAGCAGCACGACGCGCTCCACCTCGCGGAACTGCTCTTCACCGAACAGCTTTTCCTTGAAATCGTACAGCTTTTCCGCGCGTTCCAGAAGCGTATTGAGAATCGTTTCGCGCGTCTCCTTCGGATCACCGCTCAAATCGCGGAAATCCTCCTCGGCGCAGAGCAGTCCGCGGTATTTGTCGCGCAGTCCGTCCACATCCCACAGGGAGATGTCGTCTTCATGCAGGAACTGCTCGACCGCCTCGGTGATCGTCTCATGCATCATGGACTGGATCTTGTCCTTCATGCTGCCGCCCGCGAGGACCTCGCTGCGCTGCTTATAGATCAGCGAGCGCTGCTGATTCATGACGTCATCGTAAGCAAGGACGTTCTTGCGGCGTTCAAAGTTGTTGTCCTCCAGACGCTTCTGCGCGCTTTCGATGGAGCCGGAAAGGATCTTTGCGTCGATCGGCTCGTCCTCGCCGAGTCCGAGACGTTCCACCATTCCGATGATGCGCTCGCTGCCGAACAGCCGCATGAGGTCGTCCTCCAGGGACAGGAAAAAGCGGGATTCGCCGGGGTCGCCCTGTCTGCCGGAGCGTCCGCGGAGCTGATTGTCGATGCGGCGGCTCTCATGCCGCTCCGTGCCGATGACGAACAGACCGCCCGCCGCGCAGACCTTCTCCGCCTCGGGGCGTATTTCCGCCTGATACTTTTCGTACAGCTGCCGGTATACCTGACGGGCCGCCATGGCCTCCTCGCTGATGGACTGCGAGGAGCCGGTCGCCAGCGCGATCACGTCCTCCTCATAGTTCTGGCGGCGCATTTCCGCCTTGGCAAGATACTCCGCGTTGCCGCCGAGCAGGATATCCGTACCGCGTCCCGCCATATTGGTGGAGATGGTCACTGCGCCCAGCTTACCTGCCTGCGCGACGATATCCGCCTCGCGGTCATGGTATTTCGCATTCAGCACCGTATGCTTGATGCCGTTCATCTTCAGCTTGCGGGAGAGCTCCTCGGATTTTTCGATGGAAACCGTACCGACAAGGACCGGCTGTCCCTTCGCGTGGCACTCCTGGATCTGGCGGATGATCGCGTTGTCCTTTCCGTTTTTGGACTTATACACGACGTCCGGATGGTCCACGCGGATCATCGGTTTATTGGTCGGCACCTCCACGACGTCGAGGCTGTAGATCTCGCGGAATTCGTTTTCCTCCGACAGCGCCGTACCGGTCATGCCAGAGAGCTTTTTGTACATGCGGAAGTAGTTCTGGAAGGTGATCGTGGCGATCGTGCGGTTCTCCTTCTGGATCTTCACGCGCTCCTTCGCCTCGATCGCCTGATGGAGTCCGTCGGAATAGCGGCGTCCCGGCATGATGCGCCCGGTAAAGGAATCGACGATGAGCACCTCGTCGTCCTTGACAACGTAGTCGATATCGCGCTTCATGATACCGTAGGCACGGATCGCCTGATAGATATGGTGAGAGATATCCGCGTTCTCCGGATCGGAGAAATTGTCCAGTCCGAAGAATTTCTCCGCCTTTTCGATGCCGGAGGCGGTCAGAGTCGTGCTGCGCGCCTTTTCATCCACGATGTAATCGGCGTCGATATTGTCGTTGTCTTCCTTATTGTCCAGCTCTTTGATGACGAACTTACGAAGCGTGCGCACAAATTTGTCCGCGCGGTCGTACAGCTCGTCCGTGCTTTCGCCGGAGCCGGAGATAATCAGCGGCGTGCGCGCCTCATCGATGAGGATGGAGTCCACCTCGTCCACGATGGCGAAATTATGTCCGCGCTGCACCTGATTTTCCTTATACAGAACCATATTGTCGCGCAGATAGTCAAAGCCGAACTCATTGTTCGTGCCGTAGGTGATGTCGCAGCCGTAAGCGTACTGCTTCTGTGCGCGGTTCTGGTTATGGATCACGAGTCCGGTTTTCAGTCCGAGGAATTCATGAATGCGTCCAATCTCCTCGCAGCCGAGGCGGGCAAGGTATTCGTTGACCGTCACGATATGAACGCCGTTGCCGGAAAGCGCGTTCAGATAGGACGGAAGCGCTGCAACAAGCGTTTTTCCTTCACCCGTTTTCATTTCGGCAATGCGTCCCTGATGGAGCAGGATACCGCACAGAACCTGCACGTCGAACGGACGCTTGCCGAGGACGCGGTCCGCCGCCTCGCGCACGAGCGCGTACGCCTCCGGCAGAATATCGTCCAGAGTAGAGACGCCAGCAAGGCTATGCTTGAACTTGTCCGTCATCTCTGCCATTTCCGCATCGGACATGGCGCTGTATTTCGGCGCCAGATCATTGATTTTCTGAAGCGTGGGACGGATTTTTTTGATCTGATGATCGCTGTATGTTCCGAACAGCCTGGTATATAAGCTCATGGGCAGCCTGTGGTCCGCCGGGGCGGAACCGTCCTCTCAAAAGATTTTCCATAATATAGACGGGCGCTCCGCGAAGCGGATCGACCGAATACCGAATGGTATTAGTATACATCATCCCGGGCGTAAATTGCGTCTCTATTTTGTAAACTTATTATAGAGAGGCAGAAAACAGACGGAAATTCGGAGGAAAACCGCCTGCGGCGCGCTTGCATTCCCGGAGAAAGTGCGCTATAATGAAATCCGTCATATTACTCCGCCGCCGCATCCGACGTTTTTCGCGGCGGCGCTGCAAGGAAAGGAGTTCCCTTGAGCAACATCCATATTGTACTGCACGAACCGCTGATCCCGCAGAACACAGGCAACATCGCCCGCACCTGCGCCGCCACCGGCGCCGCGCTGCATCTGATCCGTCCGCTCGGCTTTCAGATCGACAGCGCCAAGCTGAAGCGGGCGGGGCTGGATTACTGGGACAGTCTCGATATCTTCTACTACGACGGGCTGGAGGATTTTTTCCTCCGTCATCCGGATGCGCAGTTCTTCTGCTTTACGTCCCGCGCGCGCCGCTCCTATGCAGAGGTGCGCTATCCGCTGCCGGTATATCTCATCTTCGGGAAGGAGACGACCGGGCTGCCTGCCGATTTTCTGGCGGCGCATGAAAGCAGATGCGTCCGCATTCCGATGCGTCAGGGGCAGCGATGCCTGAATCTGTCCAATTCCGCCGCCGTCGGCGTATATGAGGTGCTGCGGCAGCACGGCTTTCCGGGACAGAGATGCGGGGCGGACGCCTGTGTTACATCATCGGCGCAATCAGAGCCATGACCTCGCGGAAAAGCCCGCGCACTGCGCTGGTGCGGCAGTCCTCGAGCGTCACCTGCCTGGATTTTTCCATTGTCTCAATATAATCCCGGCGGATGTCGCCAATCACATCGGCGTCGTACATCCATACGCCGCACTCGAAGTGCAGATACAGGCTGCGGAAGTCGAGATTGACCGTGCCTACGGTGGCGTATTTGTCATCGCAGATGAAAGTTTTGGCATGTATGAAGCCCGGCGTATACTCGTAGATCTTTACGCCGTTGCGGATCAGGTTGGGATAATACGACCTGGTCGTCTCATACACAAGGGGCTTATCCCCGATCCCGGGCGTGATGATGCGGACGTCGATGCCGCATTTTGCCGCGTTGCAGAGCGCGTTTTCCAACAGCTCGTCGATAATCAGGTACGGCGTTGTGATGTACACGTATTTCTCCGCGCGGTGGATCATGTTCAGGTAAATCGTCTCACCGACCGGCTCGTTGTCAAGCGGATTATCCGTATACGGCTGAATCCACCCGGATGCTCCTGGAACAGGAACGCCGTAGTTCTGCGGGCGGTAGTGCTCATAGGAGCTGGCGGCGGAGCCGGCGCCCTCCAGATTATCCCACATCGTCAAAAACATGACGGTCATGCTCCACGCGGCGTCGCCGCGCAGCATGACGGCATTGTCCTTCCAATGTCCGAAGCGTTCCTTTTCGTTGATATACTCGTCGGCAAGGTTCACGCCGCCCGTAAACGCCACTTTTCCGTCGATCACACCGATCTTGCGGTGGTCGCGGTTGTTCAGGCGGGCGGAAAGCACCGGAACGAAGCGATTGAACACGCGACAGTGAATGCCCAGATCACGCATCCGCTTGGCATAATTTCCCGGAAGCAGCATGATGCAGCCCATATCGTCGTAGATCAGGCGGACATCCACGCCCGCCGCTGCCTTCCGTTTCAGGATATCCAGAACGGACTGCCACATCCGTCCCTCGGCAATGATGAAGTATTCCAGGAAAATGTACCGCTCCGCACGCTCCAGTTCCGCCAGAAATACGGGAAACATATCGTCTCCGAGCGGAAAATACTGTGCCTCCGTATTGGCAAAGGGCGGACAGTGCGCGACATTGGCGATATAGCGGGACTGAAACGCGGCGCAGGAGTTTTCGTCTTCCAGCGCGGACGCTACTGTCTCGCAGCCGCCGAGCGTACGTTCCATGACGTCGGTGATCGACGCCATTCTTTTTTTTGTATGCGCCGTCAGGCGGTTGCCGCTGAAAATCAGGTAAAGAAGGCTGCCGAACACCGGTATCAGCAAGACGGTGACCAACCATGCGATCTTGTATTCCGCCGCATCCTTGCGGTTCACAATGCGGAGCGTCAGACACAACGCCAAAGCGGTGGCTGACAGATAGTAGTAAACAAAGTACTCCGTAAAGCGGAAGGCGGCGACCAGAACCACCATCAGCTGCAGCAGGATCAGAAGGGAAACGACCATGATCCGGCTGAACATGATTTTCAATAGTTTTTTCATACTTCACCTCCTGCACTGCGTGTCAGGCAAGCGCCTGCACAAAGCGGGCGCATTCTTTCCGGCTTCTGAAAATATGGATTTCCGCCTCGGACTCCGCAAGGAGCGCGAGGTTCTTTTTTCTGTTTTTGCGGCGGTATCCGGCGACCCAGCAGAGGAACTCCCAGTCCAGCCGCTCGCGGCACTCTCCGCCCATATCCGGACGCGTTCTGCCGCGGTACCGGAGAATGCGCCGGATGACGCCGAGCAGGCAGACTGCCGTCGGATAGTCCAGATACAAAACGGCGTCGCACCGCGCGAGTCTGCCGGGCAGCGTGCGGTTATAATTCCCGTCGATGATCCAGCGCTCGCCGCGCATGGCGTTCTCCAGTTTTTCGTCAAAGACCTCTTTCTCCACATGCTGCCAGTCGCCGTACCAATACAGGCAATCCAGATGGACGACGGGGAGCGAGAGCTTCTCTCCAAGCTGACGCGCAAGGGTACTTTTGCCGGCGCCGCCGGAGCCGATTATCAGAATTCTCTGCAAAGTCCGCTTTCTCCTTCCCCGCTCACAGCCAAAAGTGATCTGAACGACACACACCGGCTGTCTCCTGCGGCGCCGCCGGAGCGACCGCTGCGCCCGCACTGCGGCGATTACATTGGTCAGGCGGCAAGAGAGCGGTCCGCCGTCCGGCAGCGTTTGAATCAAATGTATTATACCACAAACGTCGGCATATGTCAACGCGGCATCACCGGAAGTCGAGCGGAAGCTGTTCGATCCGCTGCCCCGGCGTTTTTCCGTACTGCTTTCGGATCGCGATGCGTCTGCTCGGGATGCAAAAGGATTCGATATCATTCCGTATCTGAGGCTGAATCCTGTCTGCAAAACGAACCGGGGAATGCCAAAGTGGCATTCCCCGGTTTTTTCAGAGTATGATGCAGATCAGACCGCCGCTGCCCTCGTTGATGACGCGGGAGAGCGTTTCGCCGAGCTTATGGCGCGCCTCGTCCGGCATATGCGCCAGCTTCGCGTGAAGCCCGTCGTTCACAAGCTCATACAGCGAGCGCCCGAACAGATTGGATTCCCAGATCTGCTTCGGATCCTCCTCGAATTCGCGAAGCAGATTCTTGACCAGCTCCTCGGACTGCTGCTCCGTGCCGACGATCGGGTTGATCTCCGTTTCGATGGATGCGCGGATCATGTGTACGGACGGCGCGGACGCGCGCAGACGCACGCCGTATCCGCCCGCCTGCTTGACGATCTCCGGCTCCTCCAGTGTCAGCGAATCGACGTCCGGCATTACGATGCCGTAGCCGTGTTCGTCCAGCTCGCGGATCGCTTCGGCGTATTTGTCATACTCGCGCTTGGCAGCCGTCAGCGACCGCAGCACGGCGAGAAGCTCCCGCTCGCTTGTGATCCCGATACCGGTCAGTTCGCCGATAATCCGGTAGTACAGCGCATCCGGAAGCAGAAGAGACGCCGATGCGCAGCCGCTGCCGAAATCGATCGAATCCATACGCACGGACGGCTTCTGATCCTCCGGCGCATTTCCCTTCAGAACCTCGGCAAGCGCCGCAGAAAACGCATCCGCGTACTGCTCCGCCGCCTGCCCGACCTTGCGGATCCCCCGCGCCGTCCGCAGCGCGGTATCCGATACCGCCGCGCGGAGCCAGTGCTCCCCTTCCAGCGCTCCCATCCATCCGGGCAGGCGCAGCTCCAGAGAGCGAAGCGGGAACTCCATCAGCACCATCTTCAAAATCTGAGCAATATCCTCTGCGTTTACCTCCAGACAATTGACCAGAGCAACCGGCGCTTCGTACTTCTTCTCAAGCGCAAGAGCAAGCTCCTCCGATTCCGGCGCGTCCGGCTTTGCCGAATTCAGGATCACGGCGAACGGTTTTCCGATGGCGGAAAGCTCCCGCGCCACGCGCTCCTCCGACTCCACATAACTCTGCCGCGGGATATCGCCGAAGCTGCCGTCCGTCGTCACAAGCATGCCAATGGTGGAATGCTCGTTGATGACGCGACGCGTTCCTGTTTCCGCCGCGACCTCAAACGGAAGCGGCTCCTCCGACCACGGCGTATGCACCATGCGCGGCGTACCGTTTTCCGTATTTCCGATGGCGTCCGGGATCAGATAGCCGACGCAGTCGATCATGCGGACATTGACGCGTCCGCAGTCGCCGACCGTGATCTGCACCGCCTCGTCCGGGATGAACTTCGGCTCTGTCGTCATCACGGTACGCCCGCCGGCGCTCTGGGGAAGCTCATCCCGCGCGCGCGTTCGGTCGTGCTCCCCCTGAATGTTCGGAATGACCGCCGTCTCCATGAATTTCTTGATAAATGTGGATTTCCCGCTTCGCACCGGTCCGACGACCCCTATGTAGATATCGCCGCCCGTTCTGGTTGCTATGTCCCGATAAATCTCCGAACCTGTCATGCTGTTTCCTCCGCATCTTCGCTTCGTTTGTACATTTTTATGCGGATAAGACACGCTGTATGACAGGCTGTCGATTTATTTTAGCCGATGCGGCGGCACTTCAGCTCCGTTGCGGCAGGAGAAAGCATGCCGGGGATCCGGAAGGAGATACTGAGCTCCTCCCCCGTCTCCCGCAAAACGATCGTTTCCGTATGGGGGTCGCACAGGTGCCTGCTCGTGATAATGACCGCGCCGTCCTGCACGGTATAGTATGCCGCGGTGCGAAGCGTCTCCGGCATATGCGCGTCCATCAGGGAAAGCAGCTTCGGCTTCCGCCAGCTGCCGGTATACTCGGAGAACAGGTACTGTCCGCGTCCTGCGCTGAGGCGGCTGACGCGGCGTCCGTCGCTTGCGTCCAGCACAATTCCCTCCTCCGTGCGGTAGATATGCAGCATCTTCCAGCCGAACACATTCTCCTTCGGACGGTAATACGCGTCCGGCAGCATCGTCGGATCGTCCTGCCCTGCCGCCGGCTCAAAATCGAGGACGGACAGCGCCGCATCTCTGCCGGTCTCATCTGTGATCTTCCGGGCAAGCATATACAGATTATCCAACTCGTCCTGCATGGACGGCACGATGCCCTGCACGACTAAAAGCAGATTCCGCTGCGGCAGAACCACCATCAGCTGTCCGAACGCGCCGTCGCCGCGGTAGCCTTCCTGCGCGTTGCACCAGATCTGATAGCCGTAGCCGGAGCGCCAGTCGGGCGTTCCGTTGCTTGAATTGTCGGAATGAGCAGCAGTCGCGTCATCGATCCACTGCTCGGAGAGGAGCCGCTTCCCCTCCCAGACGCCGCGATTCAGATAGAGCCGTCCCAGTCGAACGATATCGTCGCTCGTTACCTGGATGCCGATACCGCCTTCATTCACACCCTCGGCGCAGGTATTCCACACTGCGTCGCGGATCCCGATCGGGAACAGGATCTTTCTCGACAGATAATCATAGAGCGACTCGCCTGTCACGCGCTGCACGATCTCGGCAAGCATACAGCTCGCTCCGGTGTTGTATGCAAAATGCGTTCCCGGCTCAAACGGAACCTCCTGCGCAAGGAACGCGCGCGCCGCGTCGGCACAAGCGTACATTTTCGGCATCACGCAGGCTGAGTGCCCCGTGTTCATGGACAGAATGTGGCGGACGCGCATTTTCGCCAGGTTCTCCGAGACCTGCGGCGGCAGCTTATCGGGGAAAAGGTCGACGATGCGGTCCTCGACGGACAGCCGTCCCTCGTCGCACAGCACGCCGATCGCCGTGGAGCAGAACGTCTTGCTGAGCGAATAGATCTCCCGGCGGTCCGTGCAGCTGTACGGATATGGGGCCAGCCGCACAAGGCACTCATCCCCCTGCCAGATCTGAAGAGTATGAATCTCGTGTTTCATGGAAACTGATTTTTCAAAATAGGCGTTCAGCGCCGCGGCGGACGCGCGGGGCGAAACATGGGAATCTCGATTCATTTTCCGTACCGTTCCTTATCATTTTTTACTCATTATACCACCGGATTCACGCGCAGGCAAGCACTTTCTGCATCCGGCACGCCGCGGTATCCGCTTGACAAAACCACCGGGACGCGGTATACTGTACCTGCAGTCTATCATTCGGAAAGGATACCAGCATGACAGAAGAACAGCTTATTCGGAACCTCCAGTGCCCCGCCGGCAAAATCGATGTTGCGCTCGACACGGACGCCTATAACGAAATCGACGATCAGTTTGCCATTGCCTATATGCTCCGCTCCCCTGAAAAGTTTCAGGTGAAGGAAATTTACGCCGCTCCCTTTTTCAATCAGAAATCCACCTCTCCGGAGGACGGCATGGAGCGCAGCTATGACGAGATCATGAAAATTCTCGATCTCGCCGGATGCCCCTCTCTGAAGGAGCATGTATTCCGCGGTTCGCGCCGCTATCTGCCAAATGAAAAGGAAGCGGTCGATTCTCCCGCCGCGCGCGCGCTCGTTGCGCTCTCCTCCGCCTACACGGCGGAGAATCCGCTCTATGTCGTCGCCATCGGCGCGATCACCAACGTGGCGTCCGCGCTTCTGCTCGATCCGTCCATGCGGGAACGCATTGTGCTTGTATGGCTCGGCGGGCACGGTCTGAACTGCCCGGATACGAATGAATTCAACATGCGGCAGGACGTGGCGGCAGCCCGTATCGTATTCGGCTGCGGCGTTCCGCTGGTACAGCTTCCCTGCGGCGAGGTTGTGGAAGCCTTCACCGTCAGCGGTGCGGAGTTGGAGTGCTTTCTCGCCGGGAAGAATCCGCTGAGCGATTATCTGGCAAAGAACACCATCGCGGAAGCGGAATCGTATGCCAAGGGACGCCCGTGGACACGCACCATCTGGGATGTGACCGCCGTTGCGTGGCTGCTCAATGAAAAAGGACGCTTCATGCGTTCCCGCCTGATCCCCGCCCCGATTCCGGAATACGACAATCATTACGCATTTGACAGCCGCCGCCACTTCATCCGCTATGTGAGCTGGATTTACCGCGACGCGCTGATGGCGGATCTGTTTGCCAAACTGACCCGCTGAACCATAACAGAAAAAAGGGCGGCAGACTGCGTCTGCCGCCCTTTTTTCTGCTTTTTTAGAACAGCGTGAGCTGATTGGTCGCGTTCAGTCCTTTCAGGACGCCGTTGCGTTCCAGGATCTCGACGACTGTTTTGGAGATACCGGCCTCCCGCTTCAGCATCTCAACGGAGTAGATTTCCCCCTGATCGCGGTAGTGCATGATGTTGTCCGCAGCTGTATCGCCGAGACCGGGGAGCGAGGCAAACGGCAGGCGGATCTTTCCGTTTTCCGGCAGGAATTTGTGCGCGTGGGATTTTTTCAGATCGACCGGCAAGAAAGAAAAGCCTCTCTGATAGTATTCATTGACCAGCATCAGCGCGTTGTATACTTCGACTTCCTTCTGGGGCAGCTCGTTCTTGCGTCTTTTCAGATCCATCATGACGTCGTGTACATGCTGCTTGCCGCCCATGACGATCTCGGAATCAAAGCCGCCGGGCGCGGCGGAGAAATAGCCTGCGTAAAACTCCACGGGATAGTATATCTTGTACCACATCAGCCGGATGGCGTCGATCGCATAGGCGGCGGCGTGGGCCTTCGGGAACATGTAGCGGATCTTCTGCAGGGAATCCAGATACCACTGCGGCACGCCGTGCTCGATCATGGTGGACATCATATCCTCCGGGATCTTGGAGCCCTTTTTGTTCTTGCGGACGAACTCCATGATCTTGAACGCCTTTCCCTTTTCCACGCCGTACTTGTGGATCAGCGTCAGCATAATATCGTCGCGGCATCCAATCACCTCTGAGACCGTACAGATCCCCTGCTGGATCAGATCCTGGGCGTTGCCCACCCACATCCCCGTACCGTGCGTCAGCCCCTCGATCTGAAGCAGATCGGCGAAATTCTGCGGCTGAGCCTCCATCAGAACATCCCGGCTCAGTTTGGTGCCCATCTCGGGCAGGCCGAGTGTGGAGGTTTTGGCGTCGATCTGCTCCGGGCTGACACGGATCGGGTCGGTGGAGGTGAATCCCTTGTAGGTGATAGGATCGCTCAGAGGCACGTCCAGGATGTTCACGCCCGAGTACTCCTCCATCCGCTTATACTTGGTCGGAATATCGTGTCCCAGAATGTCCAGCTTCAGGATCGTATCGTGCAGGTATTTGAACTCAAAATGGGTGGTGATGATGTCGGAATTCGGATCGTCCGCCGGATGCTGGACCGGCGTGAAATCGTACACGTCGTACTCCTGCGGCACAACGATGATCCCGCCCGGATGCTGACCGGTCGTGCGCTTGGTGCCGAGGCAGCCGGCGATCAGCCGCTCCATCTCGGCGCGGTTGACGGAGATTCCCTTATTTTCAAGGAATTTCGCCGTAAAGCCATACGCCGTCTTATCGGCGAGCGTACCGATGGTGCCCGCCTTGAAGGCATGCCCTGTTCCGAACAGAACCTCCGTGAATTTATGTGCGTCCGCCTGAACGTCCCCGGAGAAGTTGAGGTCGATATCCGGCGTTTTGTCGCCGTAGAAGCCGAGGAAAGTCTCAAACGGGATGTCATGTCCGTCACGCTCCATGGCAGTGCCGCACACCGGGCAGTCCTTCGGGGGAAGATCGAAGCCGGAGCCGACGCTGCCGTCCTCGATGAACTCGGTATGGCGGCATTTCGGGCAGCGGTAATGCGGCGGCAGGGGATTGACGCGGGTGATGCCTGCCATCGTAGCGGCAAACGAAGAGCCGACCGATCCGCGGGAGCCGACCTGATAGCCTTTGGATTCGCTGTTTTCGACCAGCTTGCGGGCGATGATGTACATGATCGCGAAGCCGTTTTTGATGATGGAATCCAGCTCGCGCTCCAGCCGGGAGGACACCTGCTCCGGCAGCGGATCGCCGTACAGCTCGCGCGCCAGGCTGTGGCACTTGGTTGTCAGTTCCTCCTCCGCCCCGTCGATGTGCGGCGGATAGTTGCCCTCCGGAATGGGGCGAACCTGCTCGATCATGGCAGCGATGCGGCGCGGATTGTCGATCACGACCTCGTGCGCGGTCTCCGGATCGAGATAGTCAAACTCCGCAAGCATTTCCTCCGTCGTCCGGAAATACAGCTGCGTCGGCTTGTCCGCGTCGGAGAATTTCATGCCCGAGAGCAGGATCCGGCGGTAGATCTCGTCGTCCGGATCGAGATAATGCGCGTCGCAGGTTGCGACGACCGGCTTTCCGAGCTTCTTGCCCAGCGCAATGATCCGGCGGTTCAGCTCGCGCAGCGCCTCGTCGTCCGCCACCTTTCCCTGCTCGACCAGAAAGCGGTTGTTGCAGATGGGCTGAATCTCCAGATAATCGTAGAAATCTGCGATTGCCTCCAGCTCGCTCTGCGGCTTGCCCTCCAGCACTGCCGTGAACAGCTCGCCCGCCTCGCAGGCAGAGCCGATCAGCAGTCCCTCGCGCAGTTCCGTCAGCCTGGTTCTCGGAATACGGGGCGTTTTGCGGTAGTATTTCAGATATGAATCCGAGACAAGGCGGTAAAGGTTTTTCAGACCGACCTTGTTCTTCACAAGAATGATCTGGTGATACGTTTTCAGCTTCAGGGGGTCGGAGCGCTCGCTCATGGCGGTATTCAGCTCTCCGAGTGAATGGATGCCCTCGTCTGCAAGCTTATCGATCATCTTGTAATAGATCCGGGCGAGCATTTCCGCGTCGTCGGAGGCGCGGTGATGGTTGAAGTCGCCAAGCTTGAAATATGCGGCAAGCGTATCCAGCTTATGGCGGTTCAATTCCGGATTGACATAGCGGGACATGGCAACCGTATCCAGATACGCATTCCGAAACGGCAGGCCGCAGTCCTCCGCCGCCTTCCGGATAAAGCTGACATCAAATCCCGCGTTATGCGCGATCAGCATCCGGTCCCCGATGAAAGCAAGGAATTCCGGCAGTACCTCCTCGATCGTACGGGCGTCCGCGACCGTTTCGTCGGAGATCCCGGTCAGGCGCGTGATCTCCTCCGGGATCGGAACGCCGGGATTGACCAGAGAATTGTATACCTCCAGCACTTCCCCGGAGCGGACGCGGACCGCGCCGATCTCCGTGATCTTACAGGTCTGAGCGGAAAGTCCTGTCGTTTCGATATCGAACACGACTACCTCGTCGGAAAAATCGGCGTCATCGGCGCCGAAGACAGCGCGCGCCGTATCATCCACATAATACGCCTCGACACCGTAGATGACCTTCATGCCGAGCTTCTCCGCCTTGAGCATAGCGGTGGGAAACGCCTGCAGATTGCCGTGATCCGTGATGGCGACGGCATCATGCCCCCAGCGGTACGCGGTCTCGACGAGCTCGTCAGGCTTGGTGATGGCGTCCATGGCGGACTGGCAGGTATGCATATGCAGCTCGACCCGCTTTTGGGGCGCGTTGTCCTGCCGCTTGACCTCCTGCACCTTCTGAACGTCGTCATAGGATATGTAAAGCTCGCCGTCGAACTTGTCCGTTTTGACGCTGCCGCGGACGGCAAGAGCCGCTCCGGTTTTGAAAATGGAGAAAAGCTCGTCCTGCGCCTCTGCTGCAATGACAGTCTTGATGAATATGGAGGCGTCGCGATCGGTGAAGCCGATGGTGACGGCAATTTTTTCGCCGTTTTTCAGTTCCTTCGTCGTCACGCCGAATACCGTACCGAGAACGGTAACGCTGCGCGTATTGGCACGGATCGCGCGCAGCGGAGTGACGTTTTCGATGGGGAAGGAAGCGCCCGCCAGCAGCTCCGGTGCGGATACATCAAACTCGATCCTGCCGGAGCGGATCACGCCGTCCGTCTCCTCTTGGGCGGAATCGCTCCCATCAAACAGAGACGCGACGCGGGGCAGATTCGGTTTTTCCGCCTCCGGCGCTTCGTTTTGCCTGCTTTCCGCCTGACGCGCTGCCTGACGCGCCGCTTCGCGCGCCGGGATCTGCGCCGCCTCACTGCGCAGCCATTCCTGCCGTGCGGCTTCAAAATCATTGCAGCGCTCCGCAAAATCCGTGCTCTGCACGACCTTTACCTGATACTCCAGTGAAAACTCGCTGCGGATGATCCCGGAGAGGATCTGTCCGGTTTTGGCGAGATCGAGCAGATCGATCCCACCCTGCGCGAAGGGGATACGAATGGTGATCTCGTTTCCCTCGGCGGACTGCTCGTACCGGTCAAAGAAGCCGTTGATGACCGTGCCGATCCGTTTCGCTTCCCGCAGTACCTCGGGCATGTATGCGAGGGTAAAGAGCTGCGGCGGGTAATGGGGAAACAGCCGGACGGAATTCTGCGCATAAACCTCCTCCAGCGCATGCTCCGTTTCATACAGAACAGTTTTGGAGATAAGCTGCGGCAGGGTGAAATTGACCTCGACCATCCGGCGTTCGGCGTCCATGCGGACGGAAACATCCGCCGCCGATTGAAACAGCTCCCGCTGCGCCTGCGATACGGGCGTGTAGCGGGAGAAAATATCACGCAGTGTTCTTTTCCGTTTTTCCGTACTCATTCGGCACTCTCCGTTTGAGCGGCGATAAACGCCTTTGTTTCCGCGATCAGCCGCGAAACGATTTCGTCCTCCGGAATGCGGCAGACCGTTTCCCCATCGCGGAACAGCACGGCAAAGCCGTCTCCGCCCGCGATGCCGAAATCCGCCCCGCGCGCCTCTCCGGGACCGTTGACCACGCATCCCATCACAGCGACGCGCACCGTTTTTCCGCCTGTATCGATGCCGGCGGCGGCTTCCTTGAATTTCGCCGCGAGCGAGATCAGATCAATCCGCGTACGCCCGCAGGTCGGACAGGAGATCACCTCAACGCCGCCGCGCGGGTTCAGTCCGAGGGTGGAAAGCAGCTCCCGTCCGGCGCGCACCTCGCAAAGCGGATCCGCTGTCAGAGAAACGCGCAGCGTGTCGCCGATTCCGTCTGCCAAAAGCGCGCCGATACCGACCGCATTGCGGATCAGTCCGGAATATGCATCTCCCGCTTCCGTAACGCCGATATGCATCGGATAGGCACAGGCGGCTGCCGTCAGGCGGCAGGCGTCCAGCGTTCCGGAAACGTCGGAGGTTTTGACAGACAGCACGATATCCGAAAAGCCGGCGCTCTCCAACTGCTCCGCCTGCGAGAGCGCGCTTTCCGTCAGCGCCTCGGGCGTCGGCGCGCCGTACTTGGTCAGCAGGGCATGCGAGAGAGAGCCGCCGTTCACGCCGATGCGGATCGGGATCCCCGCCGCCCGGCAAGCTGCGGCGACCTCCCGCACCTTCCATGCGGCGCCGATATTCCCGGGATTGATGCGGATTTTGGACGCGCCGCCCGAGGCGGAGAGAACGGCGAGGCGATAATCAAAATGGATATCCGCGACCAGCGGAAGGGTGATGCCGCGACGGCGCATGGCGGCAAAGACGCCGGCGCTTTCCTCATCGGGAACGGCGATGCGGACAATATCGCATCCTGCGCCTTCCAGCGCGCGTATCTGCTGTTCCACCGCGTCAAAATCGGAGCTCGGAACGTTCGTCATAGACTGCACGGTGAGAGGAGCGCCGTCTCCGATGCGGATGCCGCCGACGCTGCATCCGCGGCTGAATCTTCTTTCTTTCATGCTGACTCCGTTATCGTATCAGACCGACAATATCTTTTAGGGTAATCAGGACCATCAGCGCCATCAGGACAACGATGCCGGCAAAATGGACATATCCCTCGATGCGCGGCGGCACCGGCTTGCGCCGGATCGCCTCGAGCAGAAGAAATACCAGGCGACCGCCGTCCAGTGCCGGCAGCGGAAGCAGATTCATGATGCCCAGGTTCATACTGATTACAACGGCGAGGTATACAAAATCCATGGTATTCTCCGACGCAGCCTGACTCATTGCCTCCGTCACGCCGACAGGGCCGGAGACGGCGCCGATGCCGTACCGTCCTCGGATCAGGTCGTAGATGGATTCCCAGATCATTTTGATGGTGGAAACGGAGCGGAAAAACGCGTGCTTGAGGACATTCAGCGGCGTTTTCGCTTCGGAATACACATAAAAATCGACGGTGCCGAACAGTTCGCCGTTCTCCGAGGTAGTCGGGAAGCGGACGTTATGCAGTTCCATTTTCGTTCCGTTTCTCTCCAGCGTGATGTCAAGCGGTTCGATCCCCTTGCGCATCACCTCATAGACCAGCTCGTTGGCGGTATGGACCGGCGTTCCGTTCACAGCGGTGATACGGTCGTTCTCCATCAGACCGCATTCTGCGCTGACGCTCTGCTCCGTAAACTGATAGATCACGGTGGACGGCAGGCTCCGGGCGGCAGCGACGAGAATCCCCATGACGAGGATGCCTGTCAGCAGATTCATCACGGCGCCGGCGGCGGTGATGATGAACCGCTGCCAGACGGGCTTCTTATGAAACGCGTTCGGGTCGTCTGATTCCTCGTCCTCCCCTGCCATGCTGACAAAGCCGCCGAACGGAAGGAGGCGCAGCGAATACGCGATGCCGGTTTTCTTTGAGGTGTGGGAAACGATTTTGGGTCCCATACCGATTGCAAATTCCAAAACCGTGACGCGGAAAATACGGGCGCACAGATAATGCCCGCCCTCGTGGATCAGAATCAGCAGCCCGAACACCAGAATCGCGATCAGAATATACACAATTTGCAATAGAATTACCTCCAACATTCGATGCGGATCACCGTTTCATGGTGGAAAGGACAGCGCGCGCGCAGGCGCGAGCCTCCTGTTCCGCCTCATAATAATCCGTAAGTAGAGCCGGTTCGGCATTATGGATGCGCAGCAGCGTTTCCTCGACCGCTTCTCCGATCTGGGGAAACAGAATACGCTCCTGCAAAAAGGCGTCCACCGCTTCCTCATCCGCGGCGATCAGTGCCGTCGGTAAAACACCGCCTGCGGCGACGGCGCGGCGGGCGCAGCCGAGCAGCGGAAACGTCACGGTATCGGGGCGCTCAAACGTCAATGCACCGAGCGCGGCGAAATCCAGCCCGGGTGCGTCGACGGGAAAGCGCGACGGGTGCGAAAGCGCATAGCGGATGCAGCCCCGCATATCCGGCGCTGCCAGCTGTGCAATTACAGTATTATCAATATACTCCACCATGGAGTGAATTATGCTCTGGCGGTGGATCAGGACGTCGACCTTCTCTTCGGGAACGCCGAAAAGGCGGACGGCTTCGATCACCTCAAAGCCTTTATTCATCAGTGTCGCGGAATCGACGGTGATTTTTCGTCCCATCTTCCACGTCGGATGCGCCAGCGCCTGCTGCGGCGTCACGGTACGCAGATAGTCAGTTGTTTTTCCGAAGAATGGACCGCCGGACGCAGTAAGCAGAATGCGGCGGATCCGGGAAACGTCTCCGTCGCCCCGTGTGGACGCGGCGCCGCCGGTACAAAGGCACTGAAAAATGGCGCTGTGCTCGCTGTCGACCGGGATCAGCTCACCGCCGGAGGCGCGCAGAGCCTCCATCACGAGCGGACCGGCGGCAACGATCGCCTCCTTATTCGCCATACCGATGCGCGCGCCCGTCCGGGCAGCTGCCAGAGCGGCAGGAAGTCCCGCCAATCCTGCGATCGAATGAAGAATAAAATCCGCTCCGCACTCAGACAGGGCGCGGCATACCGCGTCCGGACCGCCATAAACGCGTATCTCCTCACCTGCGAGCAGCAGGCGCAGAGACGCAGCGTCCGTTTCGGAGTCCAGCGTGCAAATAAGCGGATGGAAGCGGCGCGCCTGCTCTGCCAGAAGCACCGCATTATGCGCCGCAGACAAGAGGACGATCCGGCAGCAGCTTTGGCTGAGCACCTCAAGCGCCTGCATACCGACGCTTCCGGTACTGCCGAGAACTGCCGCGCGCAGCGCAGCATCAGGTGAAGCGGATGGAATCTGCAAAATGTTACCTCGTCACGTGAAGAAATTGAAAAATTCAGGGAATTCACTGAGCACAACAATCATCGGAACGACACCGATGACGCTGTCAAAGCGATCCATAATGCCGCCGTGTCCGGGCAGGATGAAGCCGTAATCCTTGACGCCGTATCTGCGCTTTATGTAGGAAGCGATCAGATCGCCGATCTGGGAAACAACGCTGATAACAACGCCGGCAAACGCGAGCGGCAGATAGCCGACAAAACTGATGCTTTCATCCAGCTGGGAAAGGATATATCCGTAGAGAACGGCGGCAAGAGCGCAGAAAAGGATCCCGCCCAGCGCCCCCTCCACCGTTTTCTTCGGGCTGACGTCCGGAATCAGCTTATGCCGACCGAACAGCCGTCCGGTCAGATAGGCAAAAACATCGGACACCCAGGGGCCGAACAGCGTCATGCAGAACAGGTACACCCCGAAGCTGCGGTCCCGCAGGATAATCATAGCGCTGAACGCCGTAATCACATACAAAACGGCGGCATAAGAGGTACACAGCCGTTCCACATCCAGTTTTCCGTGAGAAAACACACCGCAGGCGAACAGATACACCAGATACAGAAACATGACCAGCATATACAGGGATGTGAACGCATACTGTGTCGGAAAGCAGCGGACAGACAGCGGCGCAGCCACTGCGAGAAGAAAGGCGGGGACAGAGACGGCGGGAATTGCGCGCGTTCCGATACAGCCGAGCATTTCGTACACGGCGAGCAGACAGAGGACTGAAACCGCGATCGGAAGGACGACGGTGTCGGAAAAGATGCAGATCGGAAGAATGACCAGCACCAGTACAATCGACGTTATGGTTCGTTTCAGCATAATAAGGCAATCCCCGATCCAAAATAATCAGCCGATACTGCCGTAGCGGCGTTTTCTGTGTGAGAACTCAGTTACTGCGGCGCTGAGGTCGCGCAGAGCGAAGTCCGGCCAGAGCGTATCCGAAAAATAAAACTCTGCGTATGCCGCCTGCCATAGGAGAAAATTGGACAGGCGGTATTCGCCCGCGGTGCGGACGATCAGATCAGGATCCGGGCAGTGCGCGGTATAGAGCGCCTGCGCGAATTCTTCCTCATTCACTGAGGTTTTCCCCGACGCAATAAGGCGGTTGGCAGCCTGCACGATTTCCGCGCGGCCTCCGTAATTGAGCGCGATATTCAAAAGGAGGCGGTTTCCGGCGGTCAGTTCTTCGAGGCGGCTGCATTTCTCCGCCAGAGCGGGCGCCAGTCCCGCCTTATCACCGAGAAAAATGTAGCGAATATTGTTCTCTGCGTTTTCATCCTCGGCGTCCCGGATAAAGGAGTCGAGGAGGCGCATGATGGCGTTGATTTCCGCCGCGGGGCGGCGCCAGTTTTCCGTGGAGAAGGCGTAGACCGTCACCATGCTGATTCCGATATCGCCGCACAGCCGGACGATTTTCTTGAAATTGTCCGCGCCTGCCCGGTGTCCCGCCTCACGCGGAAGAGATCTGCGCGTTGCCCAGCGTCCGTTTCCGTCCATGATAAAAGCGATATGGCGCAGACCGGAGGAATCGACGAGAGAGGACAGCGCAGCGATTGTATCATTGTTTGCAGTCATAGCGGTAGTTGGAACAAACGTACAGAGATATCGCCCCGGAGCCTCCGCATCCGCGAATAGCGCCGAGGCGATAGGACGTGCCGTATCGATACTCTGCTCCGTCAGATCTCCATGATTTCCTTATCTTTTTTCGCGGTGATTTCGTCGATGAGCTTGATGTATTTATCTGTCAGCTCCTGAACCTGCTTTTCAGACTGCTTCTGTTCATCCTCGTTCATTTCGGACGCCTTCTTCATTTCCTTGCACTTGTCGTTCGCTTCACGGCGGACGTTGCGCAGGGCGACTTTCGCGTCCTCGCCCATTTTGGCAATCTGTTTTTTCAGTTCCTTGCGGCGCTCCTCCGTCAGCTGCGGAAACAGGAGGCGGATCGTCTTGCCGTCGTTCGACGGGGTGATGCCGATATCCGATGCGAGGATCGCCTTTTCAATCGCCTTATTGGTAGTGGAATCCCACGGCGTGATCGCAAGCGTTCTTGCGTCTGCCACGCGCACGTCGGCGACCTGGTTGATCGCAGTCGGCGCGCCGTAGTAATCGACGGTGATACGGGAAAGAACTGCCGCGCTCGCGCGTCCGACGCGAATACTGGCGAGATTCTCCTCGTAGACCTCGATTGTCTTCTTCATTTTGCCCTCGAATTCCTTGGTGTCCAGCTTCATTTCTGTACTCCTCCTTTTACTATCGTTCCGAGCTTATCGCCCATGATTACGCGGTAGATGTTCTCCGGAGCATCGAGCCCGAAGATGTGGATCGGCATTTTGTTTTCCATGGCAAAAGCGGTGGCGGTGATATCTATGGCGGTCAGGTGGTGATCCAGAATGTACATATAGTCGATTTCAGGCAGCCGCTGCGCCGTCGGATCAAGGCGCGGGTCAGCGGTGTAGACAGCGTCGATATTCTTTGCCATCAGCGTTACGTCTGCGTCGATTTCCGCCGCGCGGAGGACAGCGGCAGTATCCGTAGAGAAGAACGGCGCGCCGGAGCCGCACGCCAGAATCACGACGCTGCCCGACTCCAGATACCGGACTGCCTGATCGCGCAGATACGGCTCAGTAAAGGTCTCCATCATAACGGGGGTCATAACGTGCGCGTCGATGCCGGCGCGCAGAAGCGCATCCTTCATCCCAATGGAATTGATGACAGTCGCCAGCATTCCCATGTGATCCGCGCGGGTGCGGTTGACGTCCGTACCCTTGGCACCGCGCCAGATATTTCCGGCGCCGATGACGACGGCGATCTGAACGCCCGCCTGCACGCAGCGTGCGATCTGGGCGACGATTTGGTCGATATAGGAAAAATCAAGAATCGAATCGGCGTTATGCTTCAGTGCTTCGCCGGAGAGCTTCAGAAGGACGCGCTTATATATGGGTGTCTGCATATCGGTATTCCTCGTCCATAATCAGTATACTACGTATATTTTACTCCGAAATATCGGTTTTGTAAACATAAATATACTATTTTTCAAATGAAATCGTCCGCAAGGCAAAAGAATCCCGCCGGCACATAGATATACCGGCGGGACTGAATGGATCAGTTCTTCATCAGACTTGCAATTTCCTCAGCGAAATTGTCTTCCTTCTTCTCAAGGCCCTCGCCTCTCTCGTAGATCCAGAAGCCCGCAAGAGCGATCGAACCGCCGAACTCCTTCGCAGTGTTCTCTACATACTTGCCGACGGAGATGGAGTCGTCCTTGACATAAGCCTGCTCAGCGAGGCAGGTCTTTTCATAGAACTTGTGCATCTTGCCCTCAAGCATCTTATGGAGGATAGCCTCCGGCTTGTTGGCGTTCTTTTCGTCGTTCTTCATCAGGGTCAGCTGGATCTGCTTCTCATTCTCAAGATCCGCTGCGGGAACGGATTCCTTATTGAGGTAAAGAACAGGCATTGCCGCAACCTGGAGGGCAATGTTCTTGGCAAACTCGGCAAAGCCGGGGTTGGCAACACAGGCGTCGTCCGCGTCGAACTTGATGATAACGCCGGTCGTACCCTTGCCATGGATATAGGTGCTGAGAATGCCGTCCACGATGACAAAGCGGCGGATATTCATATTCTCGCCGATGGTGAAGATCATTTCCTTGAGCTTATCCTCAACCGTCATGTCGGAATCCGGATAGGGGAGCGTCTTGAGCGCGTCAATATCCGCAGGTCTGTTTGCAAGAATGGTCTTGAGCAGTCCGCGGACAAAGGTCTGGAACTTCTCATTCTTTGCGACGAAGTCCGTTTCGGCATTGACCTCGATCATAGCGGCAGTCTTGCCGTCGTCAGAGAGCATGATATCGACTATGCCCTCAGAGGCGATTCTTCCTGCCTTCTTCGCAGCAACGGAGAGACCCTTCTCGCGGAGAACCTTTACTGCTTCTTCAAAATCGCCGTTGGAGGCGGTGAGCGCCTTCTTGCATTCCATCATTCCGCAGCCGGTCTGCGCGCGGAGATCGGCTACCATTTTTGCTGTAATTGCTGCCATTCTATATTCCTCCGAACTGTTTTACTGGATTTTACTGCTTATCTTCGGCTTCCGCATCGTCCGCGGCAGGAGCAGCCTCCGTATTCTGCTCGCCCTGCTTGCCCTCCAGAACGGCATCAGCAAGGAGAGAAGAGATCAGGCGGATAGCGCGGATGGCGTCGTCGTTGCCGGGGATAATGTAATCAGCGTCATCCGGATCGCAGTTGGTATCCACGATTGCGACCACCGGAATGCCGAGCTTCTTGGCTTCCAGAACGGCATTATGCTCCTTGCGGGTATCCACGATGAACACAGCGGACGGAAGACCGTTCATGTTCTTGATACCGCCGAGATTTCTTTCGAGATTGTACATTTCCTTCTGCAGAGCTGCCACTTCCTTCTTCGGCAGCATGTCAAAGGTGCCGTCCTCCTGCATCTTCTCAAGAGAATTGAGGCGGTTGATGCTCATGCGGATCGTCTTGTAGTTGGTCAGCATACCGCCGAGCCAGCGAACATTGACGAAATACATGCCGCAGCGCTCTGCCTCCTCGCGGATCGCATCGGCAGCCTGCTTTTTCGTGCCGACGAAGAGGAGGGTGCCGCCCTGTGCCGAGAGATCGCGCACATACATGTACGCTTCCTCAAACTTCTTGATGGTCTTCTGGAGGTCGATGATGTAAAGTCCGTTGCGTTCGGTGAAGATGTACTCCGCCATCTTCGGGTTCCAGCGTCTGGTGTTGTGTCCGAAATGGACGCCTGCTTCCAGCAGCTGCTTGATCGTTACGATTGCCATACTATTTTTCTCCTTCGGTTTTTTCCACCGCGCAGACACGGATGAAGCCGGTTCATCGTCGGGAAGCTCCCCGCGAAAGACGGCACCGTCAGCCGCGATATGTGCGCGTGTGTGCTCTGCGTTGAAATTCCGCATGCTTTAGTAGTATATCACAGTTTTTCCTGCTTTTCAACACGCGAGCGTCTGTTCACATATTTTTTACATTTTCATGCAAAAAGAGACGCGCTGTGCGCGTCTCTTTTGACCATTGCCAAAGGGAATTATTTCGGCTTTGCATCGTGATATGCAAAGTAGAGGGATGCGGGCGTATTCTCGCCTTCCGCATTGACCATTTTTGCAATCAGTTCAATGGCATTGACTTCCTTCTTCATGTCGCTGACGATCTCGTCAAACTCGGCGGAGGTCATTGCTCCAATGGTATCGGCATACTCCTTGGAAAGCTCAGCAAGCGCCTTGAAGTCTTCCTTGGTATCATCCGTATAGTAATCCTTATGCTCGAAAGCAAGGAACGGGCTGACCTTGGAGGCAAGATTCTGCTTCTTTGCGGTCTCCCAGTATTCCATGGAGATACCCTCGCCGGGATACGTCATATAGACGTTACCGGTTTCCAGAAGATTCATCTTATAGTCCTTGCTGATGATATCGATTACGGAAGAATCCTGGTCATTCTTTCTCCAGTGCATATCCTCAACGCCATACTGGAGAATGGTGCGGAGTTCCGTGTCCGTGTTGAGCATCGTCAGAATCTGCATGGAACGGCTGAGGCTCTTTGTGTAAGAACTGACCGCAAACATGGCATCATAGACATCGCCGGTGGTGAGAGTCGGGGATTCGTACACGCTCACGTAGTACTCGTCCTCATACTGTGCAGGCAGGGATGCGTCGCCGCTGAGGATGCCAACGCCGAATTCCTCGACTTTGGACGGATCGGCAGCGAAGCAGTCGTTTTCGCTGAGACGCTTCATGAGGCTGTAGGTATCAACATAATTGCGGATCGTCAGAACGTTCTTCGGCGGGCAATATGTATTGTAGGCGATATCGTTCGTCACCTGTGAAGCGAGAAGCGACCAGCTGCCGTCCTCAGACCAGTAGGTCATGCCGGGTGCTTCCACGGGGCTGAGCATCGGAGTAACATCCGTGAACTGCTTGACGTCCATGATAAAGTCTTCACATTTCAGCAGAGACGTGAGACTATCGGGATCCCAGTACAGCTCATCGACCAGTCTCTTGTTGATGAGAAGGTATTTGTACTCGCCGATGACATGGTTGTTGGGGATCGCATAGACGGAGCCGTCGACCTTTGCATAGGTCAGAAAAGAGGGATAAATATACTGCTTCAGGATCTTGGAGGAGCTGCTCAGCTCGCTGTCCAGCGCGGAGAGCGCTTCGCGCTCGATATAGCTCTTATAGTTGTCATATCCGCGGACGAGGAAGATATCCATCTGGGTCTCTTCCACTTCCGGATAGCGGAGAACTGTCATACCGAGATCGTTGACGTAAGTTTCTTCCTCGGCAGTATCCGTTGTGTCAGCCGTGGTTTCCTCTTCGGCAGCGGTGGTAATGCCCTGTGCCGCGAGCTCCTTCGCTTCCTGTCTCTTTCTCTCTGCCTCGGCCTCTTCAAAGGCGATCTTTTCTTCGATCTCCGTCAGGCGGGCGTCGATCGCAGCCTCATATTCATCAGACGGGATGGCATGAAGCTCAATGGCGGTCTCATACTTCGCCTTGAGGATCTTGTTCATCGCCTCCTGTACGGCGAGAATCGCCTCTTCGGTCGTATTCTTGTCCGTAGGGATCCAAAGCGTAAGCGTTGCGGTAGTCAGAGCGGCCTCATCCGTGGTTCCGCCCTCCACCGTTTCGTCACCATCCTTGGAAGAACACCCCACAGCCGCAAAGCAGGAAAATGCCATGACAAACGCAAGGAGCAGGCACATAAGCTTTCTTTTCATTAGGAGTCCTCCTGTAATTTCATCGCGCAGGCATACATATGCCCGGATAATCTGCGTTCATTGTACACTATTTCTGTCGGTATGTCAAGTGAATTTTCCGCGTGCGGAACTCGTTTCCATGCACGCCCGACGGGCAAATTCAAAAAGAGTTCACAAATTTTGTGCCACAATGCCAAAGCGCAAAGAGGAATTTTGTCAAGAATGCTTTTATTTTTGTTTGGCTGCCACAAATCACGCCCGCCAGAAATATACACATCCAACAAAAATCAGCTCTGCCGCGTCCCATGCGGCGTCAGTCCAGATAGTCGCGCAGGCGCTTGGAACGGCTCGGATGGCGCAGCTTGCGGAGCGCCTTTGCCTCGATCTGACGGATGCGCTCGCGCGTGATATTGAACTCCTTGCCGACCTCCTCCAGCGTGCGGGTGCGGCCGTCGTCCAGTCCGAAGCGCAGCTTGAGCACATGCTCTTCGCGGGGCGTAAGCGTATGAAGGACCTCGCACAGCTGCTCGCGCAGGAGCGCATAGGACGCGGCGTCCGCGGGCGCCGGCGTGTCGTCATCCGGAATGAAATCTCCGAGATGGCTGTCCTCCTCCTCGCCGATCGGCGTCTCCAGCGACACCGGATCCTGCGCGATCTTCATGATCTCACGGACCTTTTCCGGACTCATGCCGATCACCTCGGCGATCTCCTCGGCGCTCGCTTCGTGGCCGCGTTCCTGAAGCAGCTGGCGGGAAACGCGGGAGACCTTGTGAATCGTCTCAACCATATGAACGGGAATGCGGATGGTGCGCGCCTGGTCAGCAATGGCGCGCGTAATGGCCTGCCGGATCCACCAGGTGGCGTAGGTGGAGAATTTGTAGCCCTTGGTATAATCGAACTTTTCCACCGCCTTCATCAGACCGAGGTTTCCCTCCTGAATGAGATCCAGAAAGAACATGCCCTTGCCGAGATAGCGCTTGGCGATGCTGACGACGAGGCGCAGATTCGCCTCCACCAGCTCTTTTTTCGCCTCCTCGTCTCCCTGCGCCATTCTCTGTGCCAGAAGAAGCTCACGGTCTGCTCCGAGAAGCGGCACCTTGCCGATTTCCTTCAGATACATCCGCACGGGGTCGTCAATGGCAAGCCCCTCCTGCGCGAGCATCTTCTCCATATCCTCCGCGCTCTCGAGCTGTTCGACGTCGTTCTCGATTTCCTCGAATTCCGCGGGATTGATATAGCTCGTCACCTCGATACCGTTGCTTTCCAGCGTCTCGTACAGCTTTTCCAGCTGATCGATATCGTAGTCGGAGAAATCGATCGCCTCCATGATGTCGTTGTTGGACAGGGATCCCTTCGTTTTGCCTCTTTCGATCAGATCCTGCATGTCCACTTTCTTTTCACTATCCATGAGCATTTCCCTTCTTTTCCGTATGTATTGCTGAGTAAATGTATCCTGTCCGGTCATTTCCCGGGATCCGGCTTCAGTCCGGCTCGTTTTTTCCTGATGAAATACAGGAAATCGCCGTCGTTTTCCACGCTTGTCTTTTCGTTTTCCTCGCGGAGCGCTCCAAGCGCCTCGTCATACGCGGCAAACCCGTTTTCCGTGAGCTTCTGCCGCTCGCAGAGCATTTTCACCGCTCGGGAGACTTCGTCCTGTGTAAAGCTCTCGCTGAGCTGCCCGATATCGAAGCCTCCGCTTTCCTCCCCCGCCGTGACGGCGGCAAGCAGGCGGCGTCCGAGATCGGTCGCCATATCGCTCTCCGCGACAGGCGCTCCGCCGACGGGGCGGGTCAGGTATTCCCGGTGCATGAGCAGCAGTCCGAGCACCATCTCCTCCAGTCTGGCGGCGCGGGGGCGTTTGGCAAAATCCGGATTGACCCGGTCGGACAGCCCCATGCCGGCGCGGTACAGCTCGCCGGGACGCTCCCGCTTTTCCTGACGCGTCCGCTTTCGTATGATTGCCTCCACGTCGTTTTTTATACTTTTCGGATCCAGGGACAGCGCCGCTGCGGTCCTGCCGATGTACACGTCCCGCTCCACCTGGGAGTACACGGCGGCGATTTCCCGGCAGACTTCCTCCGCCGCCTTGATTTTCTGCTCCGGATCGCGGATGTCGTGCGCGGCGAGGATGTTCTCCAGCCGGTATTCAAAGCGCGGGCGGCTCTCGCTCAAGAGCGCCGCGAACTTTTCCTTTCCGAATTTCTTTATATATTCATCCGGATCCTTGGCGCCGTTCATGCGCAGCACCCGGGCGTCGACGCCGGCAGCCGCCAGAATCGGCAGCGCCTTATTGGTCGCGTTCTGCCCCGCGCCGTCGCTGTCGTAGGAGAGAACAACATGGGAGGTATATTTTTTCATGAGCCGCGCCTGCTCCTGCGTCAGCGCGGTGCCGAGAGAAGCGACCGCGTTTTCAAAGCCGGCGGCGTGGAGCATGATGACGTCCATATACCCCTCGCACAGTATCAGTCTCTCGGAGCATTTGGAGCGGGCGAAATTCAAAGCGAACAGATTCCTGCTTTTCTTGAAAGCGGGGGTATCGGAGGAATTCAGATATTTCGGCGGCTTGTTGCCGTTTCTGTCCGGCACGGCGTCGCCGAGAATGCGCCCGCCGAAGGCGATAATGTTTCCGGAGACGTCTATGATGGGGATCATCAGCCTGCCGCGGAACAAATCGAACGGTTTGCCGGTCCTGCTCCTGCCGCAGCAGTAGCCCGCGATCATTTCCTCGTCCGTAAAGCCGTTCTTTTGCAGATGGCTGTGCAAAGCGTCAAAGGAATCCGGCGCATAGCCGAGTCCGAAGCGTCGGACGATGGCGGAAGGAAGCTGCCGCTGCTCGATATAATCCCGCCCCATGCGTCCGGCGGACGGGTCGTTCAGGACGTCGCGGAAAAAGCGCGCGGCGCAGACGTTCATCTCAAAAATACGCTTTCTGCCGACGCCGCGCTGTTGTGGTTCTCCGTCCTCCGGCAGCGTGATCCCGGCGCGCCTGGCGAGAAACTCGAGCGCCTCGCGGTAATCGAGATTCTCGATGCGCATGATAAAGCTGATGACGTCGCCGCCCGCGCCGCAGCCAAAGCAGTAAAAATGCGGATCTCCCCCCGTAAAGACGGTAAAGGATGGGGAATGCTCGCTGTGGAACGGACACAGACCAGTCATATTGGCACCGGCGCGCTTCAGCGGAACGTAGGAGGAGATCACGTCCACGATATCCGAGCGGAGTTTCAGGTCTTCAATTACGCTGTGCGGTATCAAGGAATCCCCTCCTGCGTCAAGAATTCAGTTCGGCGTCCGCCATACGTTCGGAATGAACAGCTCCTTGTAGAGATCGATGGCGTAGCGGTCCGTCATGCCGGACACATAATCGCACACGCACCGCTCCAGCGGTTCCTCGTTCATATTCCGCCGGTACAGCTCCGGCATCTTCTGCGGATAGCGGACAAAGTATTCAAACAGGCGCGCCAGCAGTTCCATCGCCTTGACTTCCTCGGCTTTTGCCGCGGGATTATAATACACGTTGTCAAAGAGAAACTGCCGCAGCGCCATCATCGCCTCACCGACTTCCGGCGTCATGGAAATGGTATCGCTGTCCGTGCTCGCCTCGATCACGCTGGAAACCATGCGGTTGATGCGCACGCTGTTCCGGTCGCCCAGCACATCGCGTATCCCGCGCGGAATATCCCCCGGCGTCAGGATACCGGCACGGCACGCGTCGTCGATATCGTGATTGATATACGCGATCCTGTCCGCGTACTTGACGATCACGCCCTCCAGCGTTGACGCCATATCGCTGCCGGTGTGGTTGAGGATCCCGTCCCGTACCTCCCAGGTCAGATTCAGCCCGGCGCCGTCGTTTTCCAGCTTCTCGACCACGCGCAGACTCTGCCGGTAGTGCGTGAATTCCGGGGAAAAGCACTGCTGCATCACGGCCTCGCCCGCATGTCCGAACGGAGTATGTCCGAGGTCATGTCCCAGCGCCGCCGCCTCGCACAGATCCTCGTTCAGCATCAGGGCGCGCGCGATGATGCGGGCGATCTGCGTGACTTCGAGCGTATGCGTCATGCGCGTTCTGTAATGCTCGTCGACGGGGAACAGAAAGACCTGCGTTTTATGTACGAGCCGCCGGAAAGCCTTGGAATGCAGGATCCGGTCGCGGTCACGCTGAAATTCCGTACGGTTCGGACACGGCTCGCACGGATGCTCGCGCCCGCGCGTATTCATGGTCAGAAAGGCGTGCGGCGAAAGCGTAAGGCGCTCCCGCTCGCAGAAAATGCGGCTCACCGTCTGTTCCATACGTTCTCCTGCCTCTCCCGGAAATATTCGTACTTATAATATACGCAAAAAAACTCTTTATTACTTTTTTCGACGTCCGGAAGGTGATTTTCCGCTCACAGCGGACGCTCCTCCGTCGCGACCGTCTGTGCCGAAACGCGCCCGCCTGTCGCCTCCGAAACCGCACGCAGAAACTCCGGCACGCGCCGCGATTCCACGCCGACCGTCACGGTCACGGCGGCGTCAAAGGATGCGCCGTCCTCCGTCGCGCCGAGCTTCGGCAGAAGCGCGCTCAGGCGCTGATAATCGGAATAGCTGCACCGGAGTGAAAGCACGGAAAACTCCGTCATGGTGACAAGCCCCGCCGCGTCCACGGCGAGTCTTGCAGCGGCGGAATAAGCGCGGACGAGACCGCCGGCTCCGAGGAGGATCCCACCGAAATAGCGGGTCACCACGACGCACAGATCCATCGCGCCGCTCATGCGCAGAACATTCAGGACCGGGATGCCGGCAGTTCCCTGCGGCTCGCCGTCGTCGCTGTAGCGCGCAATCGCGCCGCCCGCCAGCAGATAGGCATATACGTTGTGCGTGGCGTCGTGGTATTTCGTGCGCATCTCGGCGATCAGCGCCCGTGCCTCCTCCTCCGAGGCTGCGGGAGCCGCCGTGCCGATAAAGACGGATTTCCGTTCCGTCATCTCGGCGGAGGCGCGCTGACGAAGGCGGAGGCGTCCGCCGGCGCCCGCCTCCGTCATGGCTCCTCCTCCGCCGCGTCCTGCGGCGCGGAGGCAAGATAGGCGGACAGTCTGCCGCGCAGTTTCGCATCGACCGTCGCCGTCACGCGGACTCCATCCTCCGTATACTCCGTCTCGATGCCGTGCGCGTCGGAATACAGAAGATGCAGCGAAGCGCCGTCCGCATGCGGGATCAGGAAGGTCTCGCGTGTTCTCCCGCCGGATGCGATCCGCTCAAGGGCTGACTGCAGCGCTTCCAGTCCGTCGCCGTTCGCGGCGGAAATACACACGTACTCCTCGCCGCTCTCAGCAGCAGCGCGCCTGAGCTCCGCCAGCCGCCCCTGCTCCGGGACGCGGTCGCATTTGTTGAAAACGAGCAGTGAGGGCTTGGCGCCTGCGCCCAGCTCCTCCAGCAGCTCCTTCGTCACCCGCAGATGCGCGGCAAGCTCCTCATCCGACGCGTCGCACACATGCACGATGACGTCGGCGAGCGCCGCCTCCTCCAGTGTCGAGCGGAACGCCTTGATGAGGTGATGCGGCAGATTCCGGATAAAGCCGACCGTATCGGTGAGCAGCAGCTTCATACCGGAGGGCAGAACGAACTGCCGCGTCGTCGGGTCCAGCGTGGCGAACAGTTTGTCCTCCGCGAGGATGCCCGCGCCGGTCAGAGCGTTGAGCAGCGTGGATTTACCGGCGTTCGTATATCCGACGATGGCACAGCGCACCAGACCGGAACGGTCACGCGCCGCGCGCATGGTAGCGCGGGAGGACTCCACACGCGCCAGCTCCTCCTCCAGGGCGTGGATGCGGGATTTGATGCGGCGTCGGTCGATCTCAAGCTTGGATTCACCGGGTCCGCGCGTTCCGATGCCGCCGCCGAGCCGGGAAAGCTCCGTTCCTTTTCCGACCAGCCGCGGCGCGGTGTAGCGGAGCTGCGCCAGCTCCACCTGAAGCCGTCCCTCCGCGGTCACGGCGTGCAATGCAAAAATATCCAGTATCAGCATACTGCGGTCCACCACTTCCGTCCCGCCGCCGAGTCCGTCCTCGATCTCGCGGATCTGGGACGGGGAGAGCTCGCAGTCAAATACCACGAGCGACGCCTCCCGCTCCGCGCAGAGTGCTGCCAGCTCCTCAAGTTTGCCGCTACCTATGCAGCTCGCGGGATCCGGGTGAGGGCGCATCTGCGTCACGCGCCCGACTTCGACCGCGCCCGCCGTATCCAGAAGCCGGGATAGCTCGGCAAGAGAAGCCTCGCATTCCCGCTCCCCGGAAGGCGGGAAAACGGCGCAGGAGACCGCGCGCACCGGCGCGTCATCCTCTCTATGCAATACAGAATGATTCATGGAACCTCCTTTGAAAAACAAAAAACGGATAAGACAAGCAGGCATGGACGCACGCTCGTCTTATCCGGTTCCGGCAAAGCGATGAAATTATTTGCTGGACATCGCCAGACGCTTCTTGAACTTGTCAACGCGTCCGCCGGCATCCACAAATTTCTGCTTACCCGTGAAAAACGGATGGCACTTTGAGCAAATATCAACGCGCAGCTCACCGTTCGCGTCGCCCTTCGTCGAGCGGGTAACGACCGTCTCGCCGCAAGCGCAGCGGATCGTTACTTCTTTATATTCGGGATGAATTCCACTCTTCATTGTTGCACCTCTCTCTGGTTGTATTCATATGGTATGGATTATACCACAGCTTCCTTGTCAAATCAATAGTTTTTTCGGATTTTTTCAGATTTTCGTTTCGATTTTTTCCCGCAGGCGGCGGATGATCTTCTTTTCCAGCCGCGAAATGTACGACTGCGATATGCCCAGCATGTCCGCTACGTCCTTCTGCGTCCGTTCCGGACCGCCGCCGAGTCCGTATCTCAGCTCAATGATGCGCCTCTCGCGCGGGTCCAGCTCCGCGACCGCTTCCCGGATCGTCCGCTCCTCCTCGTTTTTCTCCAGTCCCCGTCCGACCAGATCCTCATCCGTTCCGATCACGTCGGACAGAAGCAGCTCGTTGCCGTCCCAGTCGATATTCAGCGGTTCATCGATGGACAGCTCCCCCCGCAGAGCGGAATTCTTCCGAATATACATAAGGATCTCGTTCTCAATGCAGCGGGAGGCATAGGTGGCGAGCTTGATATTCTTATCGCTGCGGTAGGTCCGGACCGATTTGATCAGACCGATCGTCCCGATGGAGATCAGGTCTTCGATCCCGACGCCCGTATTTTCAAATTTCCGGGCAATGTAGACGACAAGGCGCAGATTGTGCTCCACCAAAAGCGAAACCGCCTCCTCATCCTCTGTGAGGCGCGAGATCGCCTCCGCCTCCTCCCGGGCGGACAGCGGCGGCGGAAGGACGTCCGCGCCGTTTACATAAAAACTGTCGTTTCCCTCCGCCGCAAGATATGCGCTCATCACGCGCCCGATCAGCGAGCGGAGCGTGCTGACCGCCAACAAAAGCGACCGTCTGATAATCATGCCTTTCTCCTCCATCTTCTCAGATCAGCAGCCCGGCGGGCAGAAGCACGCCGCAGCCGCCATAGCCGGAGCCCGCCGCAAAATCCACGCAGACGACCGCGCTTTTTTGCCAGTGCCGTTTTCCCTGCCGGATCCGCACGTCGGGACACAAAAAGCCGTACAGTATCCGCGCGCCGTTTCCGACCGGCACGGCGCGCACACCGCCGCGCACACCTGCATCCGTCGCGATACGGCCACGGAATTTCCCGTCCACCTCGTCCCCAGCGATCCGGCGCGCCTCCGTCTCCCGCATCAGGATCACCGGCAGTCCGCTGAGCGGATCGGTGAGCAGATTCCCACTGTCGATCAGCGCACGTCCCTCGTAGACGTTTTCCCCGTACGGGATGCGCACCTCCGCATATCCGCGTCCCAGACGGCGGCGCAGAAGGCGCGTAAAGCCATAGACAGCCGCACAGGCGGCGCACAGGATATCCGCCCCGCCGCCGCCCGGAAAGCTGCCGCCGAAAATGCCGCTGAACAGCGTCATGAAGCCCGCGAGCAGCGCGCCCGAGCCCCATACGGCAAGCGCAGCCTGCAAAAAGGAACGCCCGCCACCCGCAGAGCCGTATGCCGCCGCCGTCATGACAGCAGAAAAGAGCACGGCGGTAACGGCGCTCAGGACGCGTCCCGCGTTCAGAGCCGTCACAAGCACGCCGTACAGCCCTCCGAGCGCCGCCGCGAACAACATGCGCCGGACGCGCATCCGCAAAGACAACAGCTTTCCTGCCGCATACAGCGACAGATAATCCATACTGAAATTGACCAGAAACAGCACATCCGCATACAGAACTGTCCGCAAAGCAGCACCCCGCGCCTCCGCCAGATTCTTATGCGCCTATTATACACTTTCACGTGTGCAAAAGCGGTCGCATGCGCACAGGAGGGAATCTGTCGCTTCCGCGTTCCGAAAGAGCGATTCTTTCCCACCGCATCGCTTTCTCAGGCATATTGTCTCAATTTCGCGCGGGAAATGCCGCACAGCTTCGCGATGTCAACAAAAATCAGGGATCCCGCGCACAAAATGAATTTTAATACTTGACATATGAATAATATACGAGTATAATGACAGCATATTCAGTTCTATGACTTTGAAGGAGTATCCACATGAAAACCAAACTCACGGCGCTTGTTCTCGCCGCAGCCACGCTTGTATCCTGCGCTGTCCTCGCCTCCTGCGGCGGCAAAAAACAGGATCAGCTCGTTATGGCAACCAACGCTTCCTTCCCTCCGTATGAGTACAAGGACGGAGACAGCTTCGCCGGCATCGACATCGAGATCGCCGGAAAAATCGCCGACAAGCTCGGCATGACCCTGGAGATCAAGGACGTTGAATTCGGCTCCATCATCGGCGGCGTTCAGTCCGGCAAATACGACATGGGTATGGCGGGCATGACCGTGACCGAAGAGAGACTCAAGACCGTCAACTTCTCCACCTCCTATGCCACCGGCATTCAGTCTGTCATCGTGCAGGCAAACTCCGGCTACACCTCCATCGACGATTTCTTCAATCTCGATGCGGACGGCAACTGGACATCCGTCAAGGACGGCGTGAAGATCGGCGTCCAGCAGGACACCACCGGCGATATCTACGCCTCGGACAGCGTTGAAAACTTCGGCTTCGGCGAGGACAACGTGATCCGCTACAAGACCGGCAACGAGGCCGTTATGGCTCTGAGTTCCGGAAAAATCACGGCGGTCATCATCGACAACGAGCCCGCCAAGTCCTATGTTGCCTCCAACTCCGGTCTGACCATTCTGGACGGCGCCTACACCTCGGAAGACTACGCCATCTGCATTGCAAAGGAGAACACGGAGCTGCTGGACAAGATCAACAAGGCTCTTGAAGAGCTGATCGCAGACGGCACCGTGAAATCCATCGTTGACAAGTACATCCCCGCCGAGTGATCCTCTGCTGAAAAACGGGCTGGCGCAAGTCATGCGGCAGCCCTGTTTTTCGTATCCCGCCTCCGCGTTTTCAACATCAATACAGTAAAGGAATTCCAAATGAGTGCTTGGCTTGATGAACTCCGTGCAGAGTTCAAGCTCAATTTTCTGGACGGCGAACGCTGGAAATGGCTGGTGCAGGGCCTGGGCAACACGCTCTTCATCACCTTTTTCGCCGTACTGATCGGCATCGCCATCGGCATCCTCGTCGCAAGCGTCCGCTCGACCTATGACAAAAACAGCGAATCCATGCGGCTGCACGGCGGCGCCGGCTGGTTCTTCATGCGCATCGGGAACGGCATCTGCAATCTTTATCTGACCGTTGTGCGCGGAACGCCGATGGTCGTGCAGCTGCTGATTATGTATTTCATCATCTTCGCCAGCTCCACCAACGACCGCCTCGTCGCGGTCATTGCGTTCGGCGTCAACTCCGGCGCGTATGTAGCGGAGATCTTCCGCGGCGGCATCCTCTCCATTGACAACGGGCAGTTCGAGGCGGGGCGCGCGCTTGGCTTCAACTACGTTCAGACTATGCTCTACATCATCGCGCCGCAGATGTTCAAAGCAGTGCTGCCGACGCTGTGCAACGAATTCATCGTCCTGCTCAAGGAGACCTCCGTCGCCGGCTATGTGGGCATCATGGATCTGACCAAGGCAGGCGACTTGATCCGCGGACGCACCTTCTCCGCGTTCATGCCACTGATCGCCGTGGCGCTGATCTACCTTATCATGGTAGTCGTTCTGACGAAGCTTGTCGGAGTACTGGAAAGGAATCTGCGTAAAAATGAGCGATAACACCCTGATCCGCGTACGCGGTCTGAAAAAATATTATAAGGGCGACAAGATCAAGGCGCTCGACGGCGTTTCCGCCGACATTCAGCGCGGCGAGGTCGTCGTTGTGATCGGTCCGTCCGGCTCCGGGAAATCGACGTTTCTGCGTTCGCTCAATCTGCTGGAGATCCCGACGGAGGGAACGATCGAGTTTGACGGAGAGCGCATCACCGATCCGAAAACAGACATCAACGTCCACCGTCAGAAGATGGGGATGGTGTTCCAGCATTTCAATCTGTTTCCGCACATGACCGTTCTGCGCAACATGTCCCTGGCGCCTGTAAAGCTGCTCAAAAAAACGGAGGCGCAGGCTGAGGAACGCGCCATGGAGCTGCTGCGCCGCGTCGGACTTGCCGACCGCGCGCAGTCCTATCCTTCCCAGCTCTCCGGCGGACAGAAGCAGCGCATCGCTATCGTGCGCGCGCTGTGCATGGATCCGACCGTCATGCTCTTTGATGAGCCGACCTCCGCGCTGGATCCGGAGATGGTCGGCGAGGTGCTTGAGGTCATGAAGGAGCTTGCCGAGATGGGCATGACGATGGTTGTCGTAACGCATGAAATGGGCTTTGCCCGCGAGGTCGCCTCGCGCGTGATCTTCATGGCGGACGGCAAAATCGTGGAGGAGGGCAAGCCCGCCGACATCTTCGAGCATCCGCAGAGTGAGCGGCTTCGCTCTTTTCTCAGCAAGGTGCTGTAAAAACAGAAAATGAGGGGAGATACCATTGGTATCTCCCCTCATTCGTACACCGGCGAGCCGGGCACGCGGCTGCAACGCTTTTACTGCAGCTTGCGGATCACCGCCTCCAGACAATTGATTTTCACGCCCTTTGCGGTGAAATTCCGCTCGTATTCCGTCATGATATTCGACGCCGCGCGTTCCGACGCATGAAGATCCCGCGTCACAAACACAAGCGTAAGCGGCGACTCCTCGACCGTGCGCAGGGAATATTCAAACAATTCGGTGTTATCCGTCTTGAAGCAGAAGCTCCCGCCGTCCCGGAGCAGCGCGGCGTACATCCGCAGGAATCCGGGCGCTGTCAGCCGGCGCTCCTCGTATCCGCTCTTCGTCCACGGATCGCTGAAATTCGCAAAGATCTTCTCAAACGTATTCTCCGGGAAGTATTCGGGCAGATTCTTTGCGTCTCCGGAGAGAAAGCGAACGTTCCCCCGCCGCTCCATCGGAATATCCCACGACGCGCCGCCGCGGAAAAGCTCCCCCTCCGGATTCATCCACCCGCCGTTCGGCGCAAGATGCCCGAGGGAGCGGCTGGCGGCGTACTTCTCGACAGCGGCAACCAGCACGTCGTCCACCTTTTCCATAGCATAATACCCATAAGCAGGGTCACGCAGGGAAAGCTGCGTAATAAAATCTCCTTTTCCGCAGCCGATCTCGAGGCAAAGCGGAAGTCCTCCCGCAAAAACCGCGCGCGGATCCGGACGAATCTGCGCGGGATCCGTGCAAAGGAGGGCGGACAGCGCGGAAAGTCTCTCTCCGCCGTGCTTTTTTTTTCGCATTCTCATATTGATATTTACATCCTTATTTGGTAAAATAATAAGCAGGTGCCGCGCTTCACCCTCTGCTGCGGGAACATTTGCCGGCACACCGCCGTCCATTATGTACAGACGTTATGTTATTGTACCACAGAACACGGCAAAAATCCAGATTCTTTCTAAGGAAACGAGGTGGTTTTCGGCGTGCAGAAGGAACAGTTCTTTCTCATGCTCCGCGACGAGCTGATCCATCACGGCATCGCTCCGACAGCCGCTGCACGATACGTGCGCGCCATCGAGCAGACGCTCTCCGAGGAGGACACCCGCGAGATCGAGGAGCTGCAGGATCCCGGAGAGGTCGCCGAGCTTGCACGCGGAATCGCCCTCATCAAGCAGCGGACGGCTGCCGACGCACAGTCCCCTTCTCCTGCGCCGCCCAAGCCCTCCGAACCGGAGACTCCCGCTCCGCCGCCCGATGATGAGGACGGCGACATGAAAGTGTACAGCGGAGCGAATAAAAGCCTTTCTGTCCATCCCGCCCCGGCGCCCGCGCCGGAGGAGGATTTTGAGGAGATCATCGGAGACGACGATTATCTGCCGCCGGAAAAGCCGGTCACACAGCGCGGAAAGCGTATCTTCTGGACCGTATTCCTCTGCACCATCCCGCTCACCGCCGTTCTTCTGCTCATCTATTTCGCCGTATTCGGCGCTGCCTTCGCTGCGCTCTGCTCCCTCATTATTCTGCTGGTGGCCGGGCTCATCGGCGGCGTCGCCGTCGGAACGGCGCTCTCGCTCACCGGCATCGTCTACGGCATCACGCAGCTGATCTCCGCTGTCTCCTCCGCGCCCGGTCTGTATGAGATCGGTCTCGGCATCCTGATCGCCGGCTCGGTCATGCTGGGCGGCATCCTGATCTACAATCTCGCGATCCGGCTCATTCCGCTGCTGATCCGCTGCCTTGCCGGGCTGTTCCGTTTCTGCACGGGCGAGCTGCGGAACATATTCCGGCGTGCAAAGGAGGCGTGCTACAAGCTGTGAAACCGACTTCCATTGTCTTTCTCGTTCTCTCGCTGCTCCTGATCGTCGCCGGAGTCATCACCTGCTCCGTGGCGCGCGATATTGCGCTGACGGACAATTATCCGCTCTTCAGCGACACAGAGGACGGCGGCGCGTACTCCCGCCATACGTTCAGCGCCGCTGACGTCAGCAAAATTGAGCTTCTCCTCTCCGACGCGGAAATTAACATCATAGGCGGTGCGGACGAATGCGCCATCGAGCTGTACCATTTCCACGAGGGGCTGTATTCTTTCACCTCATCGGCGAACGTCGTGTCGCTGGATGAGATCCCGGATCTCAAGTCTCTGCTCAGCTTCAAAAGCGGCTTTTCCTTCTCGGGGCTGCGCTACTATCTCCGCCCGCGTTCGGAAACTGCCGGACAGAAGATCATCAACATCTATCTTACGTCGGATTCCGCGCTTCGGATCCTCAATATTGAAGCCAATTCCTGCACGCTCCAAGCAGACGGGATCTACACACAGTTCGATCTCACGCTGCGTGCCGACCGTCATGCTGAGCTTTGTCTCTCCGATTACCGCACTGCCTGCGCCTTCTCCGTCAGCGCAAAAACGCTGGATGCAGAGCTGTTCAGCAGCTACGTCCACGACTGCACCGTCCACGCGGATACCATGCAGCTGCGCGCAGACGAATTGTACTTCGACGATATGTCGCTGAACGCACAAAGCGGATCGCTGTATATTCGCGCCACCGCCGGACTCGCCCGTTACGGCTGCGATCTGCGCGGCACCGGGAAATTCATTCTGCTGGGGCAAGAGACGCCTCTGCCCTACACCTGCGCCCCGCCGAGCGAGAAAGCCGCCTGCATCACGGCGGAGCTGGGACGCGCTGACCTCACACTGGACGAAATCATCGACTGAGCCGTGGATTTTCACTTTCAAAGGAACAATAAAAAGGAAGGATATACCATGCACTACACCTACAAGACCAAAGGAACCTGCTCCTCTCAGATCACGTTTGAGCTGGAGAACGGCATTGTGAAAAACGTCAGCTTCACCGGAGGCTGCAACGGAAATCTGAAAGCGATCGGACGGCTGGTCGAGGGGATGGAGGCGGACCGCGTTATCGCGCTGCTGCGCGGCAATACCTGCGGTTTCAAGCCTACCTCCTGCGCCGATCAGCTCGCGCAGGCGCTGACAGAAGCTCAGAAGGAATCCCGCAGCGCCTCGTAACTCCCTCACACGACGAAAAAGCTCCGCCTGCTGCGGGGCTTTTTTATCTGTTCCACTGTGCGAACAGATAGCACAAGCGAATTCCATATTCAGGCGGAAATTTTATGCCGTTTTGCATATTGGACTTTCCGTAAAAAAATGCTATAATGAAGAAGTATGCATCCTTCGCGGCTGCATGTCTCATGAAAGGATTCCGTTGTCCGGAGATTCATATGGATCAATCACAAAAACAGAATAAGATGGGCGTAATGCCCGTCGGCAAGCTCCTTTTCACCATGTCCCTGCCCATGATTATATCAATGATGATACAGGCGCTGTACAACGTCGTCGACAGCATATTCGTCAATATGATCTCCACGGAAGCGTTCGACGCGGTATCCATCGCCTTCCCGGTGCAGAATCTGATGATCGGCGTTGCAACCGGTACTGCTGTCGGTGTCAACGCGCTGCTCTCCAAGGCGCTCGGCGAAAAGGACCGGGAACGCGCCAACCGCGTCGCGGACAACGGTGTTTTCCTCGCTCTGGTCGGTTATCTCATTTTCCTGATTTTCGGCATTTTCTTTGCGCGCCCGTACTTTCAGCTGTACGCAAACAAGGTCACGCCCGCCACGCTGGAATACGGCGTTACCTATATTTCCATCTGCTCTATCCTCTCCTTCGGCGTGTTCGGTCAGATCATGTTCGAGAGGCTGATGCAGTCCACCGGAAAGACCATTTTTACCCTGTTCACGCAGGGGATCGGCGCCATTATCAATATCATTGCCGATCCGATTCTGATCTTCGGTCTGCTCGGTCTTCCGAAAATGGGCGTTGCCGGCGCCGCACTGGCAACGGTGCTCGGACAGATGATCGCGTTTCTTCTCGCAGTCTTTTTCAATCATAAATACAACGGTGAGATTCGCCTCTCCCTGCGCAGCTTCCGCCCGGACGGAGGCATGATCCGCCGTATCTACGCCATCGGCGTTCCGTCGATCATCATGGTCGGCATCGGCTCCGTGATGACGTTCAGCATGAACCAGATCCTCGGAACGCTGAAGCAGACAGCCATCACGGTATTCGGCGCGTACTTCAAAATTCAGAGCTTCATCTTCATGCCGGTGTTCGGTCTGAACAACGGCGTCATCCCCATTATCGCGTACAACTACGGCGCAGGAAAACGCAGGCGCATGATGAAAACCATGCGTCTCGCCATCTGCACCGCCTGCTCCTTCATGGCTGTCGGCTTTCTCGCCATGCAGCTGATCCCGGACAGGCTGCTCAGCATACTCGTGACGGAAAACAGTCCGGCGGATCTTTTGACGACAGGGGTTCCCGCACTGCGGATCATCAGTCTGAGCTTTCTGCTTGCCGGCGTGTGCATCGTGTTCAGTTCCGTTTTTCAGGCGCTGGGACACGGCTTCCTCTCCATGTTCGTCTCCCTTGCACGGCAGCTTCTCGTTCTGGTGCCTGCCGCCTATCTCTTTTCCCTCAGCGGAAACGTCGACCTCGTATGGTGGGCGTTCCCGATTGCGGAAATCGCGTCTGTTGCGGTCAGCGTATCCGGCTTCCTCTATCTGTACAAAAAAATCATTGTCCATATTCCGGAATGAAAAAAGCCCTGTGGGGCTTTTTTCATTCCGAGGAAAAATCATGCAATATCATGAACGATGTGTTTGCATCCTTTCAAAAAGATTCATAGTCTATTCATCTCTGAGCGGCGAAAATCATGTATAATAGGCTTACGACATTTTTCGCAGTACTGCGTTTTGCCGGGAGGCAACATGGTTTTCAGGCGTATTTGGAGTCTACTTTCCGCCGCCGCGCTTCTCTGCGCGTCCCTTCTCCCCTCCTTTGCCGCGGAGGGAACCGAAAATACGGAGCAGCCGACCGTCTTCACCGATACGGAAGGACACTGGGCTGCCGAGGCGATCGACCGCTGGTCCGCACTTGGCGTCATTGTCGGCGAAGCCGGACTCTTCCGCCCGGACGATCCGCTGACGCGCGCTGAGCTGGCAGTGATCCTGCAGCGCGTTATGCGCTATCAGACCGCGTCCGGGCAGCTGTTCGACGACCTCGAGCAGGACTGGTACACGGACGCCATTCTGAAGCTGCGCGCAGCCGGCGTCATGCAGGGAGATGAATACAACCGCGCTTTCCCGGATTCGCCGGTCACGCGGGAGGAAGCTGCCGTCCTGATCGCCCGCGCCTTTGCCATGGAGCCGGGCGGAGGCACGCTTTCCTTTGCGGACGCCGGACAGATCTCCGACTGGGCATCGGGCTACATAGCCTCCATGACGGAGGCAGGCTTTCTGCACGGCAGCGACGGAAACTGCTTCTTCCCCGCCGACCCGCTGACGCGCGCCGAAGCGGTCACGATCCTGAACAATATGGTGACCGCCTGCTTCTATGAAGAGGGCAGCTATGACTACCGCCCGTTTGAGGGACTTGCTGATTTTGTCATCATCGCCTCGGACAATGTGGACGTTCTCAACTTCGATATCGGCGGCAACATTCTGCTCTCGGAAGGAGTCGATCCGGAGACCATCCGGCTGAAGGCTGTCAACCACTATGGGAAAATCCTGCAATACACGCCCGACGGCTTTGTCCGCCATCTGAAGGCGGCATCCTATATTGTCCCGATCAACGAGCATCTGCCCGTATGCAGCCACGATCCCGACCTCTTCACCCTCGACGAGCACGGGATCATGACGTATGCGGATGAGTCCGTAACGACCTATTTCGGCATCGACGTCTCCTCCTGGCAGGGAGACATCGACTGGGAAACGCTCCGGGAGGAGGGCGTATATTTCGCTTTTATCCGGGCAGGCTACCGCGGCTATGAAAGCGGCGCGCTGAACACAGACAAAAAATTCAAGGAAAACATCGAGGGCGCGCTGGCAGCCGGGATCAAAGTCGGCGTGTACTTTTTCTCGCAGGCGCTCGACGCGGATGAAGCATACGAGGAAGCGTGCTACGTTCTCGACCTGATCCGCGGCTACGACGTCACCTTCCCGGTCGTGTTCGACTGGGAAACGATCAACAGCAGCACCGCCCGCACCAACAACATCGAAACCGAAAAGCTGTGCGAGGCTGCCAACGTATTCTGCAACACCGTCGCGGAAGCGGGCTACATCCCGATGGTTTACTGCAACCAGAGCGTATCGCTGCTGTATTATGAGCTGAGCCGCATCCAGGCATACGATTTCTGGTATGCGGAGTACAAGGAAAAGCCGACGTTCTATTACGATTACGATATCTGGCAGTACGGAGCTGCCGGGCATCTGAAGGGCGTTCCGGACGCCGATGTGGATGTAAACATCAGCTTTGTGGATTATTCCAAAATCAAGCCTTAATCAGAAAAGGGCGGGCGGACACGAATGTGCCGCCCGCCCTTTTCACAGGGAGGAAGTCAAAGGCGGGGAATTTGCAGCGCGCGCGCCGCGTTCAGAATCGCGAGGACGGAGACACCGACATCCGCGAATACGGCCGCCCACATCCCGGCGTAGCCGCAGGCGCTGAGCACCAGTATGACCGCCTTCACAGACAGAGCAAAAACGATATTCTCACGCACGATCTTCATGGTGCGCCGCGCAATGCGGATCGCAAGCGGAATCTTATCGAGATTATCGTCCATCAGGACGATATCCGCCGCTTCGATGGCTGCGTCGGATCCCATGGCGCCCATCGCGATCCCGATATCCGCGCGGGAAAGCACCGGCGCGTCGTTGATGCCGTCGCCGACGAAGGCAAGCGTGCCGCTGTGTTCTTCACTGAGCATCCGCTCAACGTACTCCACCTTATCTGCGGGAAGAAGCTCCGCATGGACCTCATCCATTCCGAGCGATTGACCGATCGCCTCGCCGACCGCTCTTTCGTCCCCGGTCAGCATCACCGTTCTGCGGACGCCCGCTTCGCGCAGTCTGGCAATCGCGGAAGCGGCGTTCTCCTTTGGCTCATCCGCGATCACAAGATGCCCGAGATAACGGTCCTCCTCCGCCACATGAACGACAGTCCCGGGGCGATGGCAGGCATGCCAGGATGCGCCTGCGTCGTCCATCAGCCGTCCGTTGCCGGCGGAGACCGGTTTTCCGTCCACCTTTGCGCGGACGCCGCGTCCGGGAATCTCTTCGTAGTCTGTCACGCGCGAGGAATCCGGCTCTCCACCGTACGCCTCGCGCACGGAGCGCGCGATCGGATGGTTGGAGTACATCTCCGCATGCCCCGCCGTATCCAACAGACGCTCCTCCGTAACGCCGGACGGATGCGCCGCGGTCACGCGGAACTCGCCCCGTGTGAGCGTTCCGGTCTTATCAAAGACAACCGTATCCGTTTTGGCAAGCACCTCGAGGTAGTTGCCTCCCTTGACCAGGATACCGGCGCGCGACGCACCGCCGATCCCGCCGAAAAAGGTCAGCGGAACGGAGATGACCAGCGCGCACGGGCAGGACACGACCAGAAACGTCAGCGCGCGGTGGATCCACTGTGCCCACTCTCCCACAAACAAGGGAGGAACTACGGCGAGCAGCAGCGCCGCCAGGACGACGCACGGCGTATACCAGCGCGCAAACTTCGTGATGAAGTTTTCCGCGTTCGCCTTTCTTTCGGAGGCGTTTTCGACCAGCTCAATGATTTTGGCAACCGTCGATTGATCGTAAGGCTTTGTCGTGCGGATCCGCAAAAGTCCGCTCAGATTGATGCAGCCGCTGATGACAGTATCCCCGACGGCGGCGCGCCGCGGCGCGGACTCACCCGTCAGAGCCGATGTATTCAGCGTGGATTCCCCCTCGGTCACCACGCCGTCCAGCGGGATCTTCTCCCCCGCTTTCACCACAAGGATCGTTCCGACGGCGACGGATTCCGGGCTGACCTGCCGGAGCACGCCGTCTTCTTCGACGTTTGCATATTCCGGCGAAATATCCATCAGAGCGGCGATAGACTTTCTGGATTTGGAAACCGCGCAGCTCTGGAACAGCTCTCCCACCTGATAAAGCAGCATAACGACAACGCCCTCGCTGCACTCGCCGGTAAAAAACGCGCCGACCGAGGCGATCGCCATCAGAAAATTCTCGTCAAACACCTGCCCGCGGGCAATATTGCAGACAGCGCGCCACAGCACGTCCCACCCAGAGACCGCGTACGGAATCAGGAAAGCAAGCATTCTCCAGACGCCGCTCAGCGGCAAAAGGCACGCGGCGAGGAACAGAACGGCAGCGCACAGAATGCGGTACAGGGACCGCTTTTGTTTTCCCGTCATATGCATCAGAGCAGAATGCGGCAGTCCGGCTCGATCTTCCGGCAGAGCTTCACCGCTTCCTTTACGATCGCGTCAAAACGCGCGTCGTCCGCTGTCAGAGTCATTTTCTGTGTCAGGAAATTGAAATGCACCTCGGAAACGCCCTCCAGCCTGGAAACCGCCTCTTCCATCTTACGGGCGCAGTTTGCACAGTCAAGGTCCTCAAGTCTGAATGTCTTTGTCATGGTTTTCTCTCCTTATTTCTGCATACAGCATTTATATTCTGAATCAAGCGGAAGCTGTCACTCGTCGACGTGCTCCATACCCTGATCTATGATGGTGCGGACATGCTCGTCCGCCAGCGAATAGAATACGATCTTGCCCTCCTTGCGCCCCTTGACCAGCTTATTGGTGCGCAGAACGCGTAGCTGGTGCGATACCGCCGTCTGGGAAAGCCCGAGCAGCTGCGCGATATCGCCGACGCAAAGCTCCGCTTCAAAGAGCGCATACAGGATTTTGATCCTCGTGGAATCGCCGAACACCTTGAACAGCTCCGCAAGATCGTACAGGGAATCCTCCGGCGGCATGTCGGACAGCACTTTGCGTACCGTATCTTCGTGCACGCACAGGAATTCGTTCTTTTCCTCCTCGGACAGATTCATATTTTCTCACCCTTTCACTTGAACATCCATTCATATGATACCATATTCATTGCATCCTGTCAATAGAAATCCGCAAATAAATTGACAAATACAAAAATATCGTGTACAATTAAAACATAAAAAATTTTTTCACCGATGTGACCGCGCATGCTTTTCATGCGTGTATTATGCAAAGGAGCTGGTCAGATGCTGACGGACGAGCTGAACCGAGCCTTCAACCGCACCTACGAGATGTACGCCGACATGCTCTACCGCATCGCGGTATCCATGCTGAGAAGCGCGGACGACGCGGAGGATGCGGTCCAGAACGTATTCATCCGTTACCTTGACAAGACTCCTTCATTCCATGACAGCGATCATGAAAGGGCGTGGTTTATCCGGGTCACCATCAATCAATGCAAGGATCTCATGAGGCGCCGCAAGGTGCGCGCGTGGCTTCCCTTTGAAGCCCTGACCGACGTCGGTGTACGCCCCAAAAGCACACCTGCGCTGGACGCCGTGAGCGAGCTTCCTGAAAAGTACAAAGCCGTCGTCATTCTCTACCATCTCGAAGGGTTGAGTGTGGACGAAATCGCCGAATCCCTCTCTTTGTCCGCCTCCGCGGTGAAAATGCGTCTGAGCCGCGCGCGGGACATGATGCGGGACATCATTACAAAATCATAAGAGAGGAGCCTCTCCATGCTGGACAAAGAATCCCTGGACGCATACAAAAGCATACAACTGAGCCGCGATCTCCGCGGAGAGATTCTGGAACGCCGCGAAAAGCGCGCGTCTCAGGGTCATGCGCGTCTTCTGCGGCCCGCCGCAGCGCTTGCTTCCCTTGTGCTGGTAGCCGGTATTTCCGCCGCAGTGCTCGCCCGTCCCCGGACAGGCGTCTATACGGAATCCGGCCGTCTCGGACAGCGCGCACGGAGCATCCCGACCGAAACGGTGGAGTACACAGCTCCCGCCGCGCGCACGACATACCAGATCTCCCCTGCTATGACAACGGTCTCTCCAACGCAGACTGCCGCTGAATGCATCGCGCTGGAGCTGAAATTCGGCACGGACGTATGCGTTGCCGTCCATGGGGGAATGCTCATTGTACCGGATGCGGACGGCATGCCTGCCGCTGCCGGAATGTCCGCCGCCGTCGCAGACGGTTCCACCGTCTACTGGGCGCTGGAGCGGACCGAAGCCCCGTCTCCTCTTTACGCCTCCGTCACGGATTCCGACGGGAATCCGCTCGCCTGCATTACTCTTACCTATGATGCGGAGCTCGGCGAATGGCTCGCCGACTGTCAGAAACAGCTCCCGTCCGACAATTCCGAAACATCCGCATAAACGCCACATAAACAAATCATAACTAAATAAATGAGGTAACAGACATGACAAAGAAAATTCTTACCGCCCTGCTCGCCGCCGCGCTCCTTCTCTCCGCCGCCGCCTGCAAGAAAAACGACACGCCCGACACCCCTGACACGGACAACGGCAGCGTTGCCGATACCGCCGATACGTCCGCTCCGGACACCTCCGCCGAGCCGGAGGGATACGACGGAACGCTTGCGGAGCTGGTGGACGCCATCTACGGGAAGGTTCCGGTCAATCTCAGACTCTCTCCCGCCACCGACATTGATCTGACCAACGCAGACGCACTGAACTACTACCTGGGACTGGACAAGGCGGACGGCATCAAGGAAGCGGTTTACTCCGAAACCATGATCGGTTCGCAGGCATTTTCCATGTGCGTTGTCCGCACGGAGGACGGCGCGGATGTGAAGGCAATTGCGAAGAACATCTTCGACAACGTCAACACCCAGAAATGGATCTGCGTGGGCGCCGACGATCTGATCGTTGCCGACAGCGGCGAGCTGATCTTCATGATTATGACCGACGACAGCTTCGGGGAAACGCTCGCCTCCGATCTGTATGAAGCGTTTGCAGAGATCGCCGGCGCAACCGGCGACAAGCTCGAGAAGTAATATCAGGTCTTATCAACGCGCCTCTGTCCCGCAGGGGCGCGTTTTTCGCCGGGCGAATCAGGAAAAATCTGCACAGCGGAGGATCGTCTGAAATGCTGTTTTCAAGCATACCGTTTCTGTTCTATTTTCTCCCCATCGTTCTCGCGCTTTATTTCATCACGCCGGCGAAGCTGAAGAACGCGGTGCTTCTTCTGGCAAGCCTGTTCTTCTATTTCTGGGGAGAGCCGAAGTATACCCTTCTGATGCTGCTCTCCATCACGCTCAGCTTCTGCGCGGGACTTCTGATCGAGCGCTTCCGCGGCACGGTATACGCAAAGATATTTCTCGTCTGCGGGACGGCTTCGTCGCTCCTGCTCCTCGGCTTTTTCAAATATGCCGACTTCTTTATCGCCAATATCAACGCATTGCTCGGTCTTTCCGTCCCGCTTCTCAAACTCGCCCTGCCCATCGGCATCAGCTTCTATACCTTTCAGAGCCTCAGCTATGTCGTGGACGTATACCGCGGAGACGCGAAGGCGCAGCGGAACTTCATCGATCTCGCCGCCTATGTGGCGCTGTTCCCGCAGCTGATCGCGGGGCCGATCGTCCGTTACACCGATATCGAAGGGGAGCTTTCCCACCGTCTCCACACGACGGAGGATTTCGCCGCGGGCGCCTTCCGCTTCACGGTCGGACTTGCCAAAAAGGTGCTTTTCTCCAATCAGCTCGGCGAGCTGTGCGATATCTTCCGTGCCTCCGATGAAAAATCCGTACTGTTCTACTGGCTGTACGCCGTCGCCTTCTCTCTGCATATCTATTTCGATTTTTCCGGCTACAGCGATATGGCGATCGGTCTCGGACGCATCTTCGGCTTCCGCTTTCCCGAAAACTTCAATTACCCCTATATCTCCCGCAGCATTACGGAATTCTGGCGGCGCTGGCACATGTCGCTCGGCTCGTGGTTCCGGGATTACGTCTACATTCCGATGGGCGGAAACCGCGTCAGCCGTCCGCGGTGGCTGTTCAACATCTTCGTCGTATGGATGCTGACCGGCTTCTGGCACGGTGCTGACTGGAATTTCATTCTCTGGGGCCTTTATTTTGCCGTCTTTCTGATTCTGGAAAAGCTGTGGATCGGAAAGTTGCTGCAAAAGCTCCCCGCCGCGCTTTCGCATCTGTATCTGCTGTTTCTTGTCGTCATCAGCTTTGTCATTTTCAATGCGGACGGCATGGCGGGCGTCACCAATGATCTGCGCGGTCTGTTCGGCGCCGCCGGGCTCCCCGCCGTAACGGAGGCGACGCTCTACTATCTGCGCAGCTACGCGGTGGTATTGCTGGCGGCGATTGCCGGAGCGACTCCTGCCATTCGGAACGCGGCAGTGTCTCTGTCCGAAAACAGACGCGCGCGCGGCGTCATCGCTGTCGCGGAGGGTCCTGCGATGCTTGTAATGCTCGTTCTGGCTGCCGCCTATCTGGTGGACGGCTCCTTCAACCCGTTCCTGTATTTCCGTTTCTGAGGAGGGCTCCGCATGCACAATACAGTCAAAAACATCGCCGTTACCGTTCTGTTCGCTTTGTTCTTTGGCGCCGGTGCGCTTTTGTGCATCACGCACACGCCGCAGCAGGCGTCGCTGAGCGAGCGGAGAAAGCTGGCGCAGCTGCCTGCCCTGACCTGGCAGAGTGTTCTGGATACTTCCTTCATGTCGGACTTCGAGAAATATACCCTGGATCAGTTCCCCGCCCGCGACTCATTCCGCCGCATCAAGGCTGCGGCGCACTATTATATGTTTGCGCAAAAGGACAACAACGGCATCTATCTGGCGGACGGCTATGTTTCCAAGCTGGAGTATCCGCTGCGCGAGTCCTCTGTCTCCGGCGCGGCGGCAAAATTCGAGGCGCTGCGGGAGAAGTATTTCGCCGGCACGGATGCACAGCTGTACTACTCCGTCATTCCGGACAAAAACTATTTTCTCGCAGACAAAAACGGCTACCCCTCGCTGGACTATGAACGCGTTCTCTCCCTCATGGCGGACGGACTCCCGCACTTCACCTATATCGATCTCTTTCCGTATCTGTCCATTGAGGATTACTACCGCACGGACACGCACTGGCGGCAGGAATGCCTGACGGACGTCGCGGCGGCGCTCGCAGCGGGGATGGGTGCAGAAACGGCGGATACAGTTTGGACTGAGCACAGCTTTTCCCCGTTTTACGGCGTGTACTGCGGGCAGGCGGCATTGCCGCTTGCGGCGGACACACTGGTATACCTGACCAGTCCCATTCTGGATGGCTGCACGGTATATAACTATGAGACGGACAAAACCGGCGCCGTTTACGACATGGACATGCTGTCCGGCAACGACCCCTACAACGTATTTCTGAGCGGCGCGGCGGCGATTCTGACCGTGGAAAATCCAGCCTGCGAAAACGACCGGGAGCTTGTCGTTTTCCGCGATTCGTTCGGCAGCAGCGTGACGCCGCTGCTCATCTCCGCGTATTCCCGCGTAACGCTGATCGACATCCGTTATGTGCAGAGCGACTTTCTCGGCGAGTTTCTCGACTTCAGCGGCGCGGACGACGTACTGTTTCTGTACAGCACGCTGGTGCTGAACAACAGCACCATGCTGAAATAATGCTTGACAGCTTCCGCGGCATATGGTATAATAAATTAAGGATAGTTAAAGTGAAGCCGCCTCTGCGTTTTGCTCTCCGGAGCGTCCCGCGGAAGGCGGCTTTTCAGTTGTCACTCTCCTGAAAGGATCTTGTCATGAACACAGATATCGTTATCATCGGAGCAGGTCCGTCCGGTATTTTTACCGCCATTGAGCTGCTCCGCCGCCATTCCAAGAAGCATATCGTAATCGTGGAAAAGGGACAGTCCATCGAAAACCGCCACTGCCCGAAGGCAAAGACGCAGAAGTGCATGAACTGCCGTCCGTACTGCCACATCACCACCGGCTTTTCCGGCGCGGGTGCATTCTCGGACGGAAAGCTCTCTCTGAGCTGCGAGGTCGGCGGCGATCTTCCCTCCCTGATCGGCGAGGATTTTGCGCAGGAGCTGATCGGCTATACGGATCAGATCTATCTGGAGTTCGGCGCGGACACGCATGTCGAAGGGCTCGGAAACACAGAGGCAGTCAAGGACATCCGCAAGCGCGCCATTCAGGCGGGGCTGAAGCTGGTCGACTGCCCGATCCGGCACATGGGAACAGAGCGTGCGCAGGCGATCTATCTTGCCATTGAAAGATATCTCAAAGAAAACGGTGTGGAGATCCTCTTCGGTCAGGAATGCACCAATCTGATTCTGGACGGCGACGTCTGCCGGGGCGTCATTCTGACGGACGGAAAAACGACACGCGAGCTCCGCGCCGGCGAGACTGTAATCGCAACCGGACGACGCGGCGCGGACTGGCTGGAACGAATCTGCGCGGAACACAACATCGCGCATCAGCCCGGCACCGTTGACATCGGCGTGCGCGTCGAAGTCCGCAATGAGATCATGGAGCAGATCAATGAGGTGCTGTATGAGTCCAAGCTGATCGGATATCCGCATCCCTTCAAGAATAAGGTGCGCACCTTCTGCCAGAATCCGGGCGGATTTGTCAGTCAGGAAAACTACGACAACAATCTCGCCGTGGTAAACGGACACTCCTACAAGGATCGGAAATCGGACAACACCAATCTCGCCATCCTGTGCTCCCACAATTTCAACGTGCCTTTCAATCAGCCGATCGAGTACGCGCAGAAGGTCGGAGAGCTGACCAACATGCTCGGCGCCGGACATATCCTCGTACAGCGCTACGGTGATATTCTGGACGGAAAGAGGACATGGCCGAAGGAGCTTGCGCAGGCGAATGTCCGTCCGACGCTGCCGGATGCCGTGGCGGGAGACATCACCTCCGCCATGCCGTACCGCGCCATGACCAACATCATCAATTTCATCCAGGCGATGGATCACGTTGTACCGGGCTTCGCCTCCTATGAGACGCTGCTCTACTCTCCGGAGCTGAAATTCTACTCCAACCGCGTCCGCATGGATGCCGATCTGAACACCAGCGTGCGCGCGCTGCACTGTCTCGGCGATTCGAGCGGATGGACGCGGGGTCTGATGATGGCGTCCATCATGGGCGTTCTGATGGGAAGAAAGCTCGCAGAAAAAGAGCAGGCATAACGCCTGCTCACATGTTTTTGCGCAGCGAATCGACTGTGATCGTGAGGAATTCACGCGCCATATAGTGCGGGAGAAGGATTCCCGAAAACGGAGCCGCAAGACCGTACACCTCGCCCCAGCCGCATGCAGCGGCAAGACGCACGGAGCGGTACACATGGAAATTGCTCGTTGCCACGCCCGCCGACGCCTCCGGCGATCCGGCAAGCGCATAGGCAAAGCGCATGTTTTCCGACGTGGAGCGGGAGCGGGATTCCAGAATCAGCCGTTCCCCGCCGATCCCGTACGCGGTCAGCGCACGGCGCATGCATTCCGCCTCGCTGATGCTCTCGCCCTCTCCCTGCCCGCCGCACAGAATCGCCTTTGTGTCCGGATTCGCGGCCAGATACGCATATGCGGTATCGATGCGGGAGCGCAGCGCGCGTCCCGGCTCCCCGCCGTTCACTTTGGCGCCCGGCACGATCAGATAGTCTACGCCGTCCGGGCAGCGCGCCCACATCCCGCTGAGCACCAGTCCCTCCACAAGGAAAAACGCGGCAGCGCACACGCAGACAAAGATGCGCAGCGCCGTGCAGCACCGGCGCAGGACACGCGGCATACGGCGCGGCAGCTCCAGGGCGCCGAGAGAAAAAATCACCGCGCCGCCCGCCAGCCACACCCAGAGTGCGGAGGTGCGAAAGCCTCCCGCGCAGCCGGCAAGAAGGTAGTACACAATCAGAAGCGCACCGGACAGCATGCAAAAAACGGCGCGTGCGGTGTGCGGCTTTTCTCGTGGTTTCATGCCTGCGGCGCTGCCTGCCGGAGGATCTCCTGCGAGAACGACGGGATCCGTCCGAGACCGTCCGGTCCGACATTGAGCAGATAGTTGATGCCCATTCCGTTCAGCTTCTCCCGCTGGCGGCGGATCGTATCGGCGCTTTTCCAGTTCTGGTCGTAATACTTGAAGCCCCACGAGCTGTTCATGGTTCCCGCCGTTTCATACAGCCCGTAGGGGGAATACTTGTAGCCGTCAAGCGCATTCGGATCGCCGGACGGCGCGTCGTTCTCCGGTGGCTTTCCGGGAATCTCATTGTCTCCGAGCGAAACGTAATCGTATGCGCCGTTGCCGATGCGGGAGTTTATCAGGCAGTCCGGCTGATACCGTTTGACCAGCGCGTTCAGCTCAAGGCTCTGCGCGGGCGTGATCGTATGCGGCACGTCAAACCAGATCAGGCACAGCTCGCCGTACTGCGTCAGAATCTCCTGAAGCTGCGGCTTGATCTTCTCCTCAAAGCAGATTGAAAAATCCTTTTTCTCCTGCTCGGGATAGTCCCACGTATTGTCCCACGAAACGCCGGCACAGGGCGTATGGTTGGTATATCCGCCGCCGTGCGGGTGATGCCAGTCCAGCTCCTGCGAATAATACAGTCCGAAGCGCAGCCCGTGCCGCGCACAGGCGTTGGCAAGCTCCTCAATGATATCGCGCCGGAAGGGCGTCGCATCCACAACATTGAACGCATCCGCCCGCGAGCGGAACAGCGCGAATCCGTCGTGATGCTTGGATGTGATGACGAAATACTTCATGCCGGCGTCCTTTGCCAGCCGTATCCATTCGTCCGCGTCAAAATACAGCGGCTGGAATGCGTGCGCCAATGCCTCATACTCCACGTTCGGGATCGCGCATGCAGACTGGATCCACTCCGCATAGGTACGCACACGGCTGCCGCGCCATTCCCCGCCGAGCATGGAGTAGAGTCCGAAATGGACCATCATGCCGTAGCCCGCCGTTCTGAACCAGTTTCTGTTCTCCATGTTGTCTCCTCCTGCACAACTTATGCATGTATTATACCGAAGGAGGCGCGGTTTGTCAAGGACGGCGCTCCCCCACTCCGATATGGAAACAACCGATCCATCAGGCAAGGAAGTATCGTATCCATGAATCATGCCATCCGCCGGAATTCCGGACGTTTTCTCTCTGCCGTCTCCTATCCGATCGCCGGGGCGGTCAATTTGCTCGTCATGTACTTTGCGCTTGCGGCAGCCGTTGCCCCGATCCATGCACTGCCGTGGTGGCTCTCCTGGGCGGCGTTCTTTTTGCTTCTGTGCGCCGCATGGGTCCGTCCGCGCACCCGGATCGGGCAGGCACTCGGCGTTCTTTCCACCTATTTCTATGCCGCACAGCCGATTTTGCTCTTTGCCGCCGTGCCGGGCGCGCTGCTGCTTCTATGCACCCATCGCAGCAGGGAGGCGGGGATTGTGACGCTTCTCGCGTTTGCCGCCGCGCTTGCCGTCAGCGCGGCGGGCTGCCGCAACGCGCGCCGCGTTCGTCTGACGCATTACCGGCTGACAACAAATAAGGCGCTGCCGGACGGCGCGCTGCGCATCGTGCATCTGAGCGATCTGCATCTCGGCTTCATCAACAACAAGGCGGTGCTTTCCGATCTGGTGCAGCGCGTCAACGAGCTGTCTCCGGATCTGGTCTGCATCACCGGCGACACGTTCACGGAGAGCGTGCGCACCGTCCGTGATTTCGCCGGCATGGCGCAGATCCTTGCCTCGCTGACGGCGCGCTGCGGCGTATACGCCTGTCTCGGCAACCACGACGCCGGGCGGGACTACGGAAAAATGCTTCGCTTCTTTGACGCGGCACATATCCGGCTTCTGGTAGACGAAACAGAGCGTCCCGCGGACAACATCCGCCTGATCGGCCGCTCCGACGCCGCGCCGCAGGGAGTGAAAAACCGCGCGCGCCCCGCTGCCTCCTCCTTCCCCATGCGCGCGTCGGACAGTGAATTCAACATCGTCCTCGATCATCAGCCGAGCGACGCATCCGCCATCGGAGAGGCAGGCGCGGATCTTTTGCTCTGCGGTCATACGCACGGCGGTCAGTTTTTCCCTGCCAATCTGTTCATCCGGCTGCGCTTTCCGCACTTTGCCGGCAGCCGGGAAAACGGGAATCTCTGCACCATTGTCAATTCCGGCTCCGGTCCGGCGACCCCGCCCGTACGGCTCGGCAGCCGCGGCGAGATCGTTCTGATCGACGTGCGCCAAAGCCGCTGAGGGAACATTTCCGGCTTCGGCTCGTCCAACAAAAAAAGTCCCGCCGCGGGACACACCGGAGGAACCTATGAGATCTGCTTCTGCTCCGTCAGCCGGACGGCGGCACGCCATACGGCTGCTCGCTCTTTTTCTGCTTTTTGTCTGTCTCGCGGGCGCCGCGTGCCTTGCCGTCAACGCCTATGTGCGCGCCGCATCCGCCGGGCGGATCCTTTCTCCCGAAGACGCGGCGGCACTGAACGCCGACTGCATTCTAGTGCTGGGCGCAGGCGTGCGCACAGACGGTTCTCCCAGCCATATGCTGGAGGACCGCCTGCTCACCGCCCTCTCCCTCTATCAGTCCGGCGCTGCGCCGAAGCTGCTCATGAGCGGCGATCACGGACGGATCGACTACAATGAGGTCGGCACCATGAAAGCCTACGCCATCCGCGAAGGCGTCCCCGCCTCCGACATATTCATGGATCACGCCGGTTTTTCCACCTACGAGAGCCTGTACCGTGCGCGTGATGTATTCTGCGCCGAACGGATCGTGATCGTGACGCAGGAATACCACCTCTACCGGGCGCTGTACATTGCGCAGTCACTTGGGATCGACGCATGGGGCGTATGCGCGGACAGACGCACCTACAGCGGGCAATCCATGCGGAACGCGCGCGAAGCGGCCGCCCGCGTCAAGGATTTCGTCTGGTGTATCCGGCAGCCGCTCCCGACCTATCTGGGAGACACGATCCCCGTCAGCGGCGACGGAAATCAGACAAACGACGAGGCGGCACCGTTCTGATCCAGCGCCGCATAAAGCGTATAAGAACGCTCCTCCTGCCTTGAAAAATGCAGGAGGAGCGTTCTTGTCGTCTCGGGATGTCCAAAGCCCGGAAGCCTCCACGCCAAAACGGCGCATGCGCTGCCGGATGAAGTCAGGCGCACGCAGCGCGCTCCTTCCGTCCGCGCAAGCAAATCTGCCCCACAGAACGCTTACTCCTGTGAAAACAGCCCTGCCATATAATGAAGATCCGCCGGTATCGTCGGCTTATAGCGGTATTCGCCGATATAAAAGCATGACGCACGGACGCCGTTCTCCTCCGCCACAATCTCCATCGGAGGCCGGCTGTTGTCCGGATCGGACATGTGAAACTCGATCGTATAGAAAGCCGCTATCTGAACGTTCTCTTGATCATATTTCTTTCGGGTGCATGGAATGTTCTCAAAGCACATCAGAAGCTGCTCGACGTCCGTTCCGCTCACTGTAACGAATGCGCCGTCAGACGCACGCGTCACTGTGACGGACTCGACGACCGGCAAAAGCGTCCGCGGATCCAGCGCCGCGGGCAGATTCTCATCGAGCATATGCGTGCGGAGAGACACATCGCACGCGGTCAGCAGCATGACGGCGCAAAGAAGCAGCACAGCGCGCACGTTTTTCATAAGTACCTCCCAATCCTGCCGGCACGGGCAGCGGCATACGGAGGCGGCACCAAACGGAAAGCCGCGCCTCCGCACCATACATGCCGGGAACGTTGACTTATTATAACATACCGCTTCTCCTTTTGCAAGGCAGAGAAATGAGGCACGACGAAATTGTATCCGCACGCATTTCGTCGCATATACTGCATTGAGGTCGAAAACAGACCGATGCCGTACCGGATCGCATCCGGTGAAAACGAGGGAGGAGATGCCTGCGTCAGCAGGTGAATGCAGATATGAATAGGAAAAACGATCAGTATACGCCCCGGGAACGGGTAAATCCGGAGCTGCTCGAACAGCTGCTCCGCGAGGACGGCGGCGGAATCGCACCGCAGCAGCCGCCTGTGCGCCAGAGCGCAGCGCGCCCGTACCATCATGCGGTGCGCCGTGCGCGGCAGAACGCGCCTTCCGTCTCCCAGCCGGATTCCTGCGGACAGTGCGCATCCACGCCGCTTTCCGGTTATTCGCTCGCCATGGTATACTCGCCCTGCCAGGAGTTTACGGAACTGTATGAAGCAGAAGAAGGCTTCTCGCGCGGAACCATTTTCTCGCAGCTTGATAAGCCATTCCTGCCGGGATGCTGCCCGGAAAGGCGGTGAAGAATATGACGAATTCCAAGAACCGCCTTCTGCGGCAGATTCAGATCTACGCCTTCGCCGTCAATGAAGCGATCCTGTATCTGGACACGCATACAGACGACGCGGCGGCTCTCGCCTATTACGACAAGTACCGCGCGCGTCTTCGGGAAGCGATCCGCACCTATGAAGAGAACTACGGACCGATTACGGCAGACGCGGTGAATACAGCAAATGGCTGGAACTGGGTCAAAGAGCCCTGGCCATGGGAATACGAACCGTAAGCAACGATAAAAACGACCGGGAGGTTAGGGAAAATCATGTGGGTATACGAGAAAAAGCTGCAATATCCGATCAAAATCAAGAATCCGAACGCCGCGCTGGCAAAAGTGATCGTGACCCAACTTGGCGGTCCGGACGGAGAACTCGGCGCCGCTAACCGCTATTTGTCACAGCGCTATTCGATGCCGTACCGCGAGGTTGCCGGCATTCTGACCGACGTCGGCACCGAGGAGCTGGCGCATGTCGAGATGATCTCGACGATCGTGCATCAGCTCACCCGGAATCTGACGATGGAAGAAATCAAAAGTTCCGGCTTTGACACGTACTTTGTGGATCATACAACGGGCGTTTACCCGATCGCTGCGTCCGGCGTACCGTTCGATATGAAATACATCGGCGTAAAGGGAGACGTATTCGCCGATCTGAATGAAGACCTGGCGGCTGAACAGAAGGCGCGTGTATCGTACGACAATCTGCTCCGTCTGATCGACGATCCGGATGTCTGCGATCCGATCCGCTATCTGCGCGAGCGTGAACTGGTACACTACCAGCGTTTCGGCGATGCGCTGCGCGTTGTGCAGGACAAAATGGATGAGAAAAACTTCTACGCCTGCAATCCGGCGTTCGACCGCCCCTGCGGCCGCCGGTAATGGCGTTGGAATCCACGTACACGCAGGCATGGAAAGCCCGCGGACTCACAGAGAAGTCCGCGGGCTTTTTCGTTCACGGTTCGTCCCGGACAAACACATACCAGCAGATCCTGCCGCCGCCGAACGCATAATCCCCGCTTTTCCATTCGCGGATCAGATACTCTTTGCCGTGGACCCGTCTGATCTCGTAGCCGCAGGCGGTCGCGCTGTTCTTATTCAGAATCAGTCCCTTCGTCCACGACAGCTGTGCGGTGTGCTCCCTCGAGATCTGGATCAGCTTCCCGTCCGCACGGAAATCCAGCGCCTGCAGAAACAGATTCTCCGGGTTCCGATTCTGCTTCTGCGGGTCAAACATTTCGACACGCTCGGGCGTATTATAGAAGTCCAGGACACGCCAGCGCCCGAGAACCTCGCTGTCGCTATAGAACGGATAGTCCGTTTTGTCCGTCAGCCGGATATCCGCCGCATGGCAGCGTCTGCTGTTCACTTTTTCATACACCCAGATATACGGTGCGCCCGCGCCGCGTCCGCCGTCGAGCCACCCGCGCATTTGCAGAAAGAGCAACGTGTGTCCGTCCTGCACTTCGATCCTGTATGCACACCGGTAGGCGAGCCCGGGGGATTCTGCATGGATATACAGGCAGTTCTTCGTCCAGCCGGCAACGGACCAGTACGGCGCGCCGCCGTCGAGGAAATACAGCTCCTTCAGCCACCAGTCGGGGCTGTGCTTCGGATGCCCGTAGCAGAACTGCTCCTCACTCGGCACAATGTCCAGAATCCTCCACTTCCCGACCGCGTCCGGATCGTCCACAAACGGCGCGCGGATCTCTTCGGGGATTTCCGCCGGCTGACTGTCCCGCCGAAGCACCGGCGCCTTCAGTTCCACCGTTCCGTCGTCGTAATACACCTCACAGACGGCGCCGGTGATCTGACATGCCGCATCATGCAGCTGCCGCGTCATAGAACGATACGCTTCGTCCAGTTCTGCTTTCTCGCATACGAGCACGGCGACATCCCCCGGCAGGGCAATCGTTTTCTCCGTAAAGCCCTTGCCGCGCGGAAGCACTCCCGTGAGCTCCACGCAGACGGCAAGATCAAAGTCCTTTTCCCGGTATTCGGTTTCATAGTTGATAATCACCGTGCGGGCACCCGTAATACCCGACGGAAGCGACGCGCGAAGCTCCGCCGCCTGACGCTCCGCCTCCGCTCGGCTTGCATAGATGCGGCGCACCGCCGCAGTCCGAATCGTATCTCCCTGACGAATCACCATATCCGGCATGTTTTTTCCTTCCTCCATCATCGTTTTCCGGATGCCGGCGAGCTTCCTTCGCTTTTCCTCCAGCGCCCGCGCGGAAGCATCCAGCTCCCTGCTTTTCTCCTCCATCATCTGAAGAATATCCTCCTGACTGTCCGCCTGCAGGTGTCTCCGAATCTCCTCCAGCGTGAAGCCAAGCTCCTTGAGTGCAAGGATCCGGTTGCAGTCCCGCAGGCGGGATGGAGAATAATACCGGTAGCCGGTAAAAGGATCGATCCTGTCGGGGACAAGCAATCCCGCGCTGTCATAGAACCGGAGCGTCTTTACCGGCAGGCGGCAAAGTCTGGACAGTTCGCCGATCTTGTACATTCCGTTTACTCCTTTCCGCAGCTTCTTTCGTCTGCATCCTGATTGTATCATTCCAGCCGTGTGGAGAGTCAAGTGGTTTTGCAAAAAAAAAAGAGCACCCCGCTCTCCCTGTTGTGGAAGCGACGCAGGACGCCCCATGTTCACTTTCCGCAGTACATCCTGCGGAAGTACATCCGCAAAGTACCGCTTGACAATCGAAAGAAAGACTGCTATGCTGATATGGGAATCGGTATTGGATAGCGGAGTTTCCGCGAGTCCGAGGCGGTAATGCGCGACCGGTTCCTTTTTGTGAGATCATCTTCCGCGGCTTGACATTCCGCATTAAATTGAGTATACTGATATTGACAGAGCGAGAGTTTTGGGTAACGCCGTTTTCGGTATTCCCTTGCTCCGAGACCTCTGTCTTTTTTATTTCCCAGATTCCTCATCACCGCTTCGGCTCACCGAACCCTACGTTTTATCAAACGGAAAAGGCAGCGCAAATTTCTTATCTGTCCCAGCATTTTCTCAGTGAATTTTGTTCCGTATTGTTGCTTTTTTCTTCGTTCTGTGGTATTCTTGCTACCGGGAACTATCACGGTTGCGTTTTCAGACGTTACGTCAGGGCTTTAGCATTGGCGGGCTGTGGGGTTCTTTTTTTATTTGTCGGTACCTATGAAAGCGGACGCAATGTACAGCGTTTTTTGTTTGTATTCGCTACAGGCATTCTCCGTTTCCCGCTGCTTCTCACGGTTAACTCGCTTCTGCTTCCGTGGTATACCTTCGTCGTTCCGTCATCGTTCGGGAGTACGGGATTCACAGGCTTTGGCGAAAACATCATATCATACTGCTTGACAAGTCCAAACAAATCTGATATAGTAGAAATAGAACCAGCGTCTGGCATTGTGTCGTAGGATACATTCGTATTCGGGGCACCGTCGGCTGGTTCAATTTTTGAAGAAATAAGTGCCAACGCCAAAATCGTTTTTGTTTTCAGCTCTTATTCTTCGCTGTTCTGCTGTTTGTCCGGGAGATGGGACTGTTTCAGCTGAGCCTGATCCGCTTCGTATTTTTTCTTTTTCTCCAGTTGTTTTCCAACCCACTTTGTCAGATCCTTTAAAGCTACCATCTCTATCGTTCGATCCAAAATATCCTCGCATGGTATCTTCTTGTTCCAATCGAGCGCCATCTTGTTCTCCTCCTTCTGTATCTGTAGTATGATTATACCCCGCTTCAGTTTTGTTGTCAATTGCAGGAGAGAATCTTGTTCCAGATTCCTCATCACTGCTTCGGCTCACCGAACCTTACGTTTTATCAAACGGAAAAGGCAGCGCAAATCTCTTATCCATCTCAGCATTTTCTCAGTGAATTTTGTTCCGTATCGTTGCTTTTTTCTTCGTTCTGTGATATACTATCCCTGAAATCAATGCTCCGGATTACTCCGAGTTGGGTTCCGCCTAAAGGCACATCGATGCCGCAGGCTTGGTACCAGGCATTGATTTCTTTTTTCAAGTGACCACCGCTTGAATTGTTGCGTTTCTGTTACATCGCCTCATCGATCATTGACATTTGAATGCGGTTCACGTATACTATGCACGTAGCCATCCTTTAAGCTCATAACACGGGGGAATTGTACCCCCGACGATCTGAGAAACTGGGTGGCTTTTATTTTGTCAAGACAGCAAACAGAAACGGTTCTTTTTCTCAAGTGCCCAATCTGAGCCTGCGTCTGTATTGCTGCGTTTCTGTTACTGCATCATGGTCATCGGCGATGTTTCGCCGGGGAATTGGTTCCCGGCATCAAACAGCAGCCGGATGGCTTTATTTTTTTGCCCGTCCAAAATACCGCTGTTCCCGCAGCGATCATGCCGAAGCAGAAAAAGGATACCGCCCGGAAGGCGGTATCCTTCATTCTGAGAGCTCCCCTGTCTTATCGCTTCATACAGTCAAGCAGCTCGACGGCGCCCTGCACGATCAGCAGCACGCCGGCAAACACAAACAGCCACGAAACGGTCCCGCCCTGATTGAAAAGCAGGCATGCGCCGGCGATCACGGCTGCCACAGGCCGCAGATAGGATACGACCTTTTCTGCGCCGCTCTGATTGACCGGCGCATATTTATGGATATTGACAATCTGCATGAGTCCCATGATGATAATGGCGGCAGCCAGAATGTAGAGCGCCAGATTCACGAACATCCAGCCAAAGACAAGAACGCAGACGCCCACGACTGCCTTGATAATGCCGCTGTGCACCATGCCGGCGATGAATTCCATGACCGCCGATATGAGCAGCACAACGCCGCAGACGGTGATGGCGATGCTGATGACGCTGTTCTTCATGACGATGAGCAGAATCCCGAGAAGAATGGACAGCGCTGCCGAGAGAATACCTTCCTGCTTATGCATAGCAAATACCAGACCTTTCCTGATTCATGAATGAGAATCACATTCTCTGTGATACGGGCTGCCTGCCGGCTCCGCCCCCGATGCAAACGCCTGAGGGGTGGCGCGTCTTTGGCAGAGCATACCGCTCCCACTGTATAGATTATACCTCCATTCCAAAAAAAATGCAATGGGCATTCCTTTCGTCTCATCCGTATTTTTGGAAATCGCGCAGTCGTACAGCGCAGCGCCTTGCAAAACATGCCATAACAGCCGGCAATTTCCGGATTCAATCGCCGGCATGTATTGATTTTCCGCGGCAAACATGGTACAATATTATGAATATTATATGATAGGATTTTTATGTGGATCCGGTCGATGTCGGATATCCGATGATAAAACGCGCGGCATACCGCCTGCACGCCCAATGAGGAGATGACCTTCCATGGCAGACCGCCTGCTGTTATCCAGCCCCCATATGTCGGAAGAGGGCTATGAACTTGCATACATACAAGACGCGTTCCAGAAGAACTGGATCGCTCCGCTGGGTGAAAACGTCACCGAATTTGAAAAGGCAATGCAGTTGTTTCTGGGCGCGGGATACCCGGTCGCCCTTTCGTCCGGCTCCGCCGCCCTGCACCTTTCCATGCTGCTCGCGGGTGTGTGTCCCGGGGACAGGGTCTTTTGTCAGGATCTGACCTTTTCCGCCTCCGCCAATCCCATCGTCTATGCCGGCGCCGAGCCGGTGTTCATTGACAGCGAGCGGGACAGCTGGAACATGGATCCCGCCGCGCTGGAGCTGGCTTTTCAAAAATACGGGAAGCCTGCTGCCGTCGTTGCCGTTCATCTGTACGGCAATCCGGCGAAGCTGGAAGAGATCTCCCGGCTCTGCGAAAAGCACGGCGTCCCGCTGATCGAGGACGCAGCGGAAGCGCTGGGCAGCGAGTACGCCGGACGCAGATGCGGCACTTTCGGCAGCTTCGGCGCGCTCTCTTTCAACGGTAACAAAATCATAACGACCTCCGGCGGCGGCATGCTCATCTGCCGAAAGCCGGAGGAAGCGGCGCACGCTCTGAAGCTGGCGACGCAGGCACGGGAGCCGTTTCCGTGGTACCAGCATGAGGAGATCGGATATAACTACCGGCTGAGCAACATCTGCGCCGGCATCGGGCGCGGTCAGATGAAGGTGCTCCCTCTCCGGATCCGGCAAAAGCGCGCCATCTTTGCGCGGTATGCGGAGATGCTGCGCGGTCTCCCACTGTGCATGCAGCCGTCTCTACCGTGCGCCGTCTCCAACCGCTGGCTGTCCGCCGTCCTGCTCGACAAAGGCTGCGGCAGATCGCCCGCGGAGCTGATTCAGGCGCTGGATGCCGCCCATATGGAAGGGCGGTATCTCTGGAAGCCGATGCACGTCCAGCCGGTATTCTCCGGCGCGGAGTTTGTGACCGCGGGCGGCACGGCGGTATCGGAGGAGCTGTTCGCGCGCGGTGTATGTCTGCCCAGCGACACAAAAATGAGTATGTCCGATGTGGATCGCGTATGCAGTGTGATCCGCGGGCTTTTCTGAGAGGTGCGCATGGAGCATACACCCAGCGTTTACGAAAAATACATCAAGCGTTTTCTGGATTTTTCCCTGTCCCTGCTGGCGCTGATCCTTCTCTCTCCGCTCATGCTGGTCACGGCAGTTCTCGTGCGGGTCAAGCTGGGGGCTCCCGTGATTTTCAGGCAGCCGCGTCCGGGCAAGGACGGCAAGATCTTTTATCTGTACAAATTCCGCTCCATGACGGCGCAGCGGGATGAAAGCGGCGCTCTGCTGCCGGATGAGGCACGGCTCACCCGCTTCGGAAGAATCCTGCGCAGCACGTCTCTCGACGAGCTGCCGGAGCTTTGGAACATTCTGCGGGGGGATATGTCCATTGTCGGTCCGCGCCCGCTGCTGGTAAAATATCTTCCGCTTTATACGGAAGAACAGCGGCACAGGCACGACGTCCGCCCCGGTCTGACCGGCTGGGCGCAGGTGAACGGCAGAAACGCCCTGGACTGGGAGGAAAGATTCCGGCTGGACGTATGGTATGTGCAGCACATCCGCTTCGCCTTGGACGCGAAGATCGTCTTTCGGACGGTCGGCGCGGTGCTTTCCCGGAACGGCATCTCGTCGGCGACCTCGGAAACCATGGAAGAATTCACCGGCACAAAGGAGTCCGCCCATGTCTGACTCTGTAATTCTGCTCGGCGGCGGCGGTCACGCCAAAGTCGTGATGGACTGCCTGCGGGCAGCGGGCACCCGGGTCCTCGGCATTCTGGACGACAGGCTTGCCGCCGGTTCCACCGTTCTCGGCGTTCCGGTGCTCGGCGCGCTCCGGGATCATGAAAAATACGCGGAGCATCCGTTTTTGATCGCCATCGGCGACAACGGCGCACGGCAGCGTATCGCCGAAGAGCTGCCTCTCCGATGGATTACCGCCATTCATCCGTCCGCCTGCGTCTCCCCGTATGCCGTGGTCGGGTGCGGCACGGTCATTATGCCGCGCGCCGTCGTCAATGCAGGCGCCGTGATCGGCGCGCACTGCATCATCAACACAGGTGCGATCGCGGAGCACGACGACCGGCTTGAAGATTATGTGCATCTCTCCCCCGCCTCCGCGTTGGGCGGCACCGTTTCCGTAGGTCGGGGAACCCACATCGGCATCGGCGCCGTTGTTCGCAACAACACAAGAATCTGCGGCGGATGCGTCATCGGCGCGGGCGCCGTCGTCGCGGCGGATATCACGGAAGCGGGCACCTATATCGGCGTCCCTGCCAGGAGGCTCCGATGAAAATCCTCGTCATGACGAATCTGGACGTCGGTCTGTATCAGTTCCGGCGGGAATTGATCGCGAAGCTGCAAAAAAAGCATGAGGTTCTGCTCTCCCTCCCGGACGGCGAGCTTGTCCGCCCGTTTGAGGAAATGGGCTGCCGCTTTCTTTCGACGCCGGTCGACCGCCGGGGGCTTCATGCGGGAAAGGATCTCTCTCTGTTCTGCCGGTACCGGCGCATGCTGAAAAAAGAGAAGCCCGATCTTGTCATCACCTACACCATCAAGCCGAACATCTACGGCGGGCTTGCCTGCCGTCTTGCCGGGATCCCCTATGCCGCCAACATCACCGGTCTCGGAACCGCGTTTCAAAAGCGCGGCGCACTGCGCGCTCTGGTAACACGCATGTACCGCGCCGCGCTGAAGCATGCGCATACCGTATTCTTTGAGAATTCGGGAAATATGGAAACGCTTCTGACGGAGCAGATCGTCCGCCGTGAGCAGTGCTGTCTGCTTCCGGGCGCGGGCGTGAATCTGGAGCGCTACGCGCCCGCCCCCTATCCCTCGGGCGAAGCGCCTGTCCGCTTTCTGTTTATCGGCAGAGTCATGGCGGAGAAAGGGATCGGCGAGCTGTTCTCCGCCATGGAGCGGCTGCACCGGGAGGCGGTTCCCTGCTCGCTGGACGTGGTGGGCGGATACGAAGAAAACTATGCGGACAGAATTCAGGAATACACTGCGCAGGGCTGGCTCGTCTACCATGGCTATCAGAAGGATGTCCGTCCGTTCATTGAACGCGCGCACTGCTTTGTGCTGCCCTCCTGGCACGAGGGCATGGCAAACACCAATCTGGAATGCGCCGCGATGGGACGTCCCCTCATTACCAGCCGCATCCACGGCTGCATGGAAGCGGTCGTCGAGGGCGAGAGCGGTCTTCTCTGCGAGCCGCAGGACGCCGACAGCCTGTATGACTGCATGCTCCGCTTCTGCCGGATGCCGTCCGGCAGCCGCCGCGCGATGGGCGAGGCAGGACGGCACCATATGGAAGCAGTCTTTGACCGCCGGAACGTGGTGTCGGCAACGCTGGAAAGGATCATGTAATGGAATTTGACGTCCGACTGTCCGCCGCGGAAAGATTCCTGCGCGGGATCGTGCAAAGATACAATCATGAGAAATACTGGAAATACCGCAGCGTCGTGGTCGCCCCGGACCGGGGTTCCCGGCTCGGCGATCTTTTCCGCCTGTACTATATCAAGCGCGCGGACGCGTTCAATAACGCGTCCATGGGGACGCACCGCGGCTTCGGCGCGCAGTTCGCGGAGCCGCCGCAGCTTCCCCATGGGCTGAACGGAATCATTGTATCCCATAACGCCCGGATCGGCGAGACTGCCGCATCTATCATCAGGTGACAATCGGCGAGGGACGCGGCGGCGCGCCCACCATCGGAGATCACGTTGTAATCGGCGCCGGTGCGAAAATCATCGGCGGCGTCACGATCGGCGATTATGCAAAGATCGGAGCAGGCTGCGTCGTCATGCAGGATATCCCCAGCCACGCCGTCGTTCTGGCGGGAGCGCCCAGCATCATCATAAAGCAGCCGGAATAAATCATGAGTAAGAAAATATCCGTCATTATGGGCGCATATAACTGCGCCGCCACCCTCCCGGAAGCACTTGATTCCATCGCCGCGCAGACCTACTCCAACTGGGAGCTGATCCTGTGCGACGACTGCTCCACGGACGACACGCCAAAGATCGCGGCGGAGTACGCCGGACGGTATCCCGGACAGATCCGGCTTTTGCGGAATTCCCGGAATCTCGGACTGAACGAAACGCTCAACCGCTGCCTGTCCGCCGCGTCCGGCGAATACATCGCCCGCATGGACGGCGACGATATTTCGCTGCCGCAGCGGCTGGAGAAAGAGGCGGCTTTTCTGGACGCGCATCCGGAATACGCCATTGTCAGCTGCCCCATGATCTATTTTGACGAGCACGGCGAGTGGGGCATCGGAAACGCCCCGGAGCGCCCTGCCGCCATGGATTTCCGTACGGGAACGCCCTTCTGCCACGGCGCCTGCATGCTCCGCGCGGAAGCGTACGCCGCAGTCCGCGGCTACTCCACCGACAAACGGACGCTGCGTGCGGAGGATTATGATCTGTGGTTCCGGCTGTATGAGCTTGGCTATCGCGGATATAATCTGCAGACGCCGCTGTATAAAATGCGCGACGACGAAAACGCCTACCACCGCCGGAAATTCCGGTACTATCTGAACGAAGCCTACGTCCGCGCGACGGGATTTCACCGTCTGAAGCTGCCCGCCGCACAGTACATATGGGTCCTGCGCCCGATTGCGGTCGCGCTTCTCCCCAAAAGTCTCTATTTACGGCTTCATCGCCGAAAACAGTCTTCCTCCGAAAAGGAATAGTGTATTATGCAGATTTACTTGGCGGCGCTGCTGCTTTCCGTATGCATCGCCTGGCGGATGCAGGCGCTTTCGCCGCAGGAGGGTTCCCTCTCCCCGAAATCGCACCGCGGGCAGCTTGTATGCTGTCTGCTGCTCACGGCGATTCTCGGCGTTGTCGTCGGATGGCGCAACGGGGTCGGCACGGATTACGGCAACTATATCGACATATACACCCTGACGAAAGATAAAACGTATGCGCAGGTTCTGCGCACGGACGAGCCGCTCTGGGGCGTGCTGAACCTGTTCTGCGCCCGGCTGTTCGGCGGATACGTTCCAGTATTCGCTCTGACAGGTCTTGCCTCCGTCGCCCTGATCGTATACGGCATTTACAAAAACTCCCCTCGCTATCCGCTGTCCGTTTTTCTGCTGATCGCGGGTATGTACTACTTCGACCTATTCAACGGGATGCGGCAGATGCTCGCCGCCGTCATCCTGTTCGCTGCATTTCCGCTGCTCGAAAAGAAAAAATGGCTCTGGCTTCTCCTTCTGACGTTTGTCGCCGCGCAGTTTCATGCTTCCGCCTGGATCATTCTTCCCGTCTTTGTGTACGCACGGTATGTCAAACCGCGTTCCTTTGCCAATCTGGCTCTTGCCGGGGGCTTTCTGGTCATACTGCTCAGCTTCGATCAGTTCTCGGACACGCTCATCCGGCTGCTGCAATCCACAGACAGCAGCTACGCCAACTACGAGGATATGCTGGCGCAGTCCGGGCTCGGCGCAAACATCCTCCGCTTTGCGCTGACAGCCGTCCCCCCGCTCTTTTCCCTCGTTCTGTGGAAGCATCTGCAAAACACCGGACGGGATACCGGCACGCTGGTCAATTTGTCCCTCATCAACGCCTGCTTTATGATGATCGCGACAAAAAACTGGATCTTTGCGCGCTTCTGCATGTTCTTCGGGATCTACAACATCCTGCTGTGGCCCCGTATTCTTTCGTGCTTTGAGCCGAAGAGCCGGCGGGTCATGACTGCCGGAGTGGTCGCCGTCTACTTCTTGTATTTCTGGCTGATCGTTCATACGGATTCCAATCTGCTTCCCTACCGCTCCTGGCTTTTCGGAGGGACATATGCGTAAGAAGGTTTTATTTCTGATCCCGACGCTGGGGCACGGCGGGGCGGAACGGGTTCTTGTCAATCTCGTGAACAACATGGACCCCGCCCGGTTCGAGGTCACAGTGCAGACGCTGTTCGACGTCGGCGTCAACCGGCAGTATCTGCTGCCCCATGTCCGCTACCTTCCCGGAGGCAAGCGTCAGTTCCGCGGAAATACCTATCTGCTCGAGCTGTTTTCACCAAAGACGCTGTACCGCCGCCTGATCCGGGAGAAATACGACATTCTCGTGTCGTATCTGGAAGGACCGACCGCCCGGATCGTCTCCGGCTGCTGCGAGCCGGACGTCCGGAAGATCGGATGGATCCATATCGAGCTGAACACGCCCCGTCTGGCTTCCCGGGGCTTCCGCAGTCCGCGGGAAGCCGCGCGCTGCTACGAAACCTTCGACCGCCTGGTTGCGGTGGCGGAGAGCGTGCGGACGTGCTTTCTGCAAAGTCTGCCGCTGTCGGTTCCGGTCAGCGTGCTGTACAATACCAATGAAACAGAGCGCATTCTTGCTCTTGCCCGTGAGGAGCCACCCGACTGGCTGTTCGGGAACGGGGGCGGCGTTCCGCTCCTCTGCTCCGTCGCCAAGCTGATGAAGACCAAGGGCTTTGACCGGCTTCTGAACGTACACAAGCGGCTTCTGGACGAAGGGCTTTCCCACAAGGTATGTATTCTCGGCGTCGGAGAAGAGCAGCGGTATCTGGAGCAGAAGATCCGGGAGTACGGCGCGGAGGATTCGTTTCTGCTTCTGGGGTTCAGGGACAATCCGTATGCCTGCATGTCCCGGTGCGATCTGTATGTCTGCTCTTCCCGGCGGGAGGGCTTTTCCACCGCGGTGACGGAGGCGCTGATCCTCGGAACGCCCGTCGTCAGCACCGACTGCTCCGGCGCGCGGGAGCTTCTCGGGCAGCATGACGAATACGGCCTCGTCGTGGAAAACAGCGAGGAGGGCATCTATCAGGGGATCAGGCGGATGCTCACGGAACCCGCGCTGCTGGCGCACTACCGGGATAAGGCAAAGGAGCGCGGCGCCGCCTTCAGCCGGGAAAAGACGGTAAAAGCTGTGGAGGACATGCTGGACAGCGTGTGAATCATTGAAGATGAATATATGCTTTCTTGAAGGCGATATGTCCCGCAAGGGCGGCACGGAACGCATGACGGCCTTTCTTGCCAACGCGCTGTGCGCCGGGCACCAGGTATGGGTCATCAGCCTGCGCCTGCACGGGGGAGAGGTTTTTTTCGAGCTGGATCCCCGCGTGCGTCATGTCACGCTCCGGGCGGCTGCCGGGAAGGCGGGCATCCCGGCACAGATTTCGGAAATCCATCGTTTTCTCCGGCACAACCGCATGGATCGCGTCATCAATGTCGATGTCGGGATGGGTTTCTACGGCATTCTGGCTGCGGTGGGAACAAAAGCGAAGGTCATCACCTGGGAGCACGGAAACTATTTCAACAACTGGGGTTCCCGCGTCTTTCCCCATCTCCGCCGTTTCGCGGCGCGGCACAGCGACGCCATGGTCGTGCTGACGGAGCAGGACCGGGAGAATTACCGGTCGCACATTTCCCGCTGCGCGCCTGTCCATGTGATCCCCAACCCCGCCGAGCCGCATGCCTTTACCTATGACTCTGCATCCGCCACCATTCTGTCGGCGGGACTGCTTCTGCCCATCAAGGGATTTTCCCTTGCCGTGGAGGCGGCCAGGCGCCTCCTGCCCGACCGTCCGGAATGGAAATGGGTGATCTGCGGGGAGGGACCGGAGCGCGCGCAATTGGAGCGCCTGATTTGTGAGGCAGGGCTGGAAAAACAGATCCTGCTGCCCGGAACGGTGCGCGACATGGACCGGCAGTATCAGGACGCCGCTCTGTTTGTGATGACCTCCGAGATGGAGGGGCTTCCGATGGTGCTGCTGGAGGCGAAGTCATGGGGGCTGCCGCTTGTCAGCTTTGACATTATGACAGGTCCGCGCGATATCATCGAGGACGGCGTGAACGGATACCTTGTCCCGGCGGCAGACGCCGCGGCGCTGGCGGAAAAGCTCGCCGTACTGATGGATCACAGGGAGCTGCGCAGCAGCTTTTCACAGCAGTCACAGCGCGGCATGGAAAAGTTTGCGCGGGAGCGGATCGTGGCGGATTGGCAGAAACTGCTGGAAAGGACATAAAACATGGAGCCTTTGCTGAGTGTGATCGTCCCGGTGTATAACGTGGAGCCGTATCTGCGCAAATGCGTGGACTCCATTCTGAATCAGACGTACCGGAATCTCGAAGTCATTCTGGTGGACGACGGCTCGCCGGACAACTGCGGAGCGATCTGCGAGGAATACGCGGCGAATGACGCGCGGGTGCGCGTCCTTCATAAGCCGAACGGCGGCTTGTCCGACGCGAGAAACGCCGGGATGGACATCATAACCGGAGAATATCTGACCTTCGTTGACAGTGACGATTGGCTGCAGCCGGAGTTATACCGAAATGCAATGCAGATGTGTCCATTCGCTATATCAGTTTTTGGCTGTACATTTGTAAATGAAGATGGGGAAGAAATTTCAGCCAAGACACCATGCACCCAAACGAAACCCATTACGACGCTAAGCGATGATTCAGAAATCGAGCGACTGGTACATTCTTCATTGCTTGGGTACGCATGCAATAAAATATACTGCACCGCGCTGATCCATGACTTGCGGTTTGGAAACTTTCCGCTTCGTGAGGATTTGGTTTTTAATTTAGAAGCATTCAGCAGAGCTGCACAGATTTTGCTTTTGGATGAATGCGGGTACTGCTATCTCCAAAGGGGCAACAGCACCCTGCACAGTTTGTACAGCGGTCCGATTCCCGACGCTTTCCCTGCATTGGAAAAAATGATAACGATCCCTCTGGTGAAAGACCAAAAGAAGAGCCAGAAAAACATAAACCATCTTGTCAAGGTGTATTTGACAGACTTCATCTACAAATACATCGCCTTTAACCCGAATTTAAGCGCCGAGGAAAAGAAAAATAACATAAAAAAGCTGTTCCATGCTCCGATAGTACGAAAAATTCTCCGCTTTTATCGCGGCGAGGGAAAGCTGCTTTTTGTATTCACATTCTGTTATAAGATAAACGCCCCCGGCTTGTTTTACTTCTTTCTGAAAGGCATATGGGCTGATGCTTGAGAAAATTTCTGTCATTGTCCCGGTCTACAAAGTAGAGCCGTATTTGCGCAAATGCGTGGACTCCATTCTGAATCAAACGTACCGGAATCTCGAAGTCATTCTGGTGGACGACGGCTCGCCGGACAGCTGCGGTGCGATTTGCGAGGAATACGCGGCAAAGGACGCGCGGGTGCGCGTCATTCATAAGCCGAACGGCGGCTTGTCCGACGCGAGAAACGCCGGGATGGACATCATGACCGGAAAATATGTTGCTTTTGTAGACAGCGACGACTGGATCGAAGCGCACATGTATCATACGCTGCTGACGCAGCTGCTGCGCTTTGATGCAGATATAGCAATGTGCGACGCTGCAGTCGAAATACAGGATGGCGATACCGTCAGCGTCACAAAGGCGGCAGATTACGGCAGCGCACCCTTTGCCGAACGGAATACTGATGCCATGCGTCGTTTTCTGCGCACCTCCTGCGCGGCATGGGACAAGCTGTATAAAGCAGAACTGTTCGATGATCTCCGCTTCCCGATGGGAGAGATCAACGAGGATGAAGCCATTATGCTGCGGCTTCTGGATCGCTGCAAGACCGTATGCTACACTGGCGAGACCTGCTACCATTATGTCCGGCGGACGGATGGGCAAAGCATTACCACCTCGTCCTTTTCCGCAAAAAAACTGGTCTGGGTCAGGCACTGCCGTGACAACCTCGCCTTCGTCCGTGAAAAATATCCGGAGCTGGAACCATACGCCGCAGCCCGGTACCGCGGCAGCCTTCTGTGGGCGCTGCGGGAAATCGCGCTGTCGGAGGAATCCTTTGATGCAGAAGTACAGCAACTGAAAATAGAACTGCGGACAAACGCAGTCCCGTTCCGGCAGGCACCCTTTGAGAACCGACAGGACCGGCTGCGGTATAATCTGTTACAGTATTTTCCGCTCGGTGTCTATCGCGCGATTCTGCGGCTGCGGCATCGGAACGGAAAAGAAGGATGAATCATATGACAAACGATTACGGAAATCTTGAGCTGCACAAGGTACTCCTCTCCGCCATGAAGGATATCGACAGAATCTGCCGGGAGAACGGGCTGAAATATTACCTTTATGCAGGGACGCTGCTCGGCGCCGTGAATCACAAGGGCTTTATCCCATGGGACGACGACGTGGATATTGTGATGTTTCCCGAGGACTTTCAGGTGTTTGAACAGGTGCTTCAACGGCAATACAGCCCGTATTATCGGCTGTGTACCTTTGAGAATACCTCCACCTGGTTCAGCAAGATGAACAAGCTGTTCGTGATGGGAACAGAGATCTTTTCCCATCATGGAGAGAAGCCGCACCCGATCTCCGTGGACCTTTGCGTGCTGCACAACATCCCCGATCGAAACTGGCAGCGCCTGCTTCAGCGTAAAGAGATCGAACTGATCAATCTGGTGCTGTCTGTACAGTCCGGCGCTGTGATCCCGACCTCTGCCCGGGCGAAGCTGACGCTGGGAAATCTTGCAAAAATAAAGCGGGAGTTCTGGGGAAAGCGCCTGGACACCGTGATGACGCGGTACGATCATAAACAAACAGAGTATGTGGGGATCATGTGCAATACGCTGACGAAAAACCCCTATACCGGGAGAAGCGGGTACGAGACGGATTTTACAAAGCGAGAATGGCATGAGGATTCTCAATATGTCGCCTTTGAGGACACGCAATTCATGACATTCAGCAATATTGAGGATTATCTGGATTACCAGTTTTCCCCGAAATGGAGAGAACCCTACCCGGAGGAAAAGCGGGTGACCAAGCACGATGTAAAATCCTATGAGATCAGCCCGGAGGTACGGGAGAGGGTCGGTCTATGAGATTTCTGATTCAGATTCCGCAGCTCATCTACGGCGGGGCAGAAAAGGTGCTGGTCAGCTTCGCCAATGAGCTGGCAGCGCGGGGACACAGTGTGGAAGTGCTGGAAATCTACGAAAAGGGCTATCTGAAGCCGCAGTTTGACTCCCGCGTAACCTTCCATGCGATTTGCAGTCAGGCGTACACGAAAAAATATTACATGTCCCTGCAGCAGATCCGTGCGGCGCACGGCACGGAAAAGCTCGCCGGCTGCGCAAAGCTGGCATTCAGCAAGCTCGTGGGCTATCGCCGCTTTGCGGAAAAGCTGGCGGCAAAGCACTACGCCAGGCAGGATTTCGACGTGGCGATCAACTATCTGGAAGGGGAATCCCCGGAATTTCTGCAAAAACATATCCATGCAAAAAAATACATCCAGTGGTACCACACGGACGTCGCCCACACCGACTGCCCGGAGGACACGGACAGGCTGATTTCCCAGTTTGCCCGGATGGACGCCATCATCTGCGTGGCGGAGACGGCAAGGCAGAGCTTTGCCGGCCGCTATCCTCAGCTTGCCGGAAAGGTGCATGTGCTGTACAACTTCTTCGACACGGACGCTGTATTGAAAGCAGCAGCCGTTCCCTTTTCGTTTCCGGACGGAGCGCCCGTCCTGCTCTCCGTCGGAAGAATGACGGCACAAAAACAGTATCTGCGTTTTCTGGACGTGCTGGCACGGCTGCGGGATGACGGCATCCCATTCCGTTGGTATGTGCTTGGAACGGGCGCTCAGCTGGAGGAGATCCAAAGGAAAACAGAGCAGCTGGGACTGACGGAGCGGGTCTATCTGGAGGGGCTGACGGACAACCCCTACCGGTACATGAAGAACTGCGATCTGTTTGTTCTGCCGTCCGGCTGGGAGGGCTTTCCGACTGTCACCGTGGAGGCGAAAATTGTCGACTGTCCGGTACTGGCGACGGACGTGTCCGGCATCCGGGAACAGCTCGTTCACGGCGAAACCGGCTGGATCGTCGCCAACGACGAAACGGCGATTTACGAAGGTCTGAAGCATCTTTTGCTTCATCCGGAGCTGCGGGCAAAGCTGCAGAGCAATGCGGGGATGGAGCGTATCTGTGACAACGGGGAAAAATACCGGGAGTTTATGCAAATTTGCGGGGAGGATAACAATGCCTGAGATCAGTGTGATTGTGCCAATCTATAAAACCGAGAAGTATTTGCGAAAATGTATCGACAGTATTCTTGCGCAGACGTTTGAAGATTTTGAACTGATCCTCGTAGATGATGGAAGTCCGGATCAATGCGGCGCGATCTGCGAGGAATATGCCGCATCAAACAGCAAAGTCCGGGTATTTCACAAGGAAAACGGTGGTATTTCCAGCGCCCGCAATGTAGGCATTGAGGCGGCTTTGGGGAATTGGATCGTGTTTGTCGACAGTGACGATCATGTTGAAGCCTCGTATTTGCAGAATATGGTGCAGGCTCAGGCACAAAGTCCGAATGCGCTTGTTGTAACCGATTATGCGACATTTACAGCAGAGGACGAACCTGCCGGGGACTGCAAAGGAACGCAGACTGCGACCATTCTGAAGCTGGACTCGCTTACGGCAGAACAATACCAAAAATATATGTGCAACTACACGCTGTGGGTGCCGTACTGCAAGCTTTACAGCAAGGCACTGATGGATCGGGCGGCTTTACGGTATGATACCGAGCTGAAATCGGCAGAAGACCTTTGGTTTAATATCGGGTATCTCCGTCTGGTCGATGAAGTCTGCCATGTTGCCGTGACAGATTATCATTACAGAATCATGTGGAAACAGTACGGGTCGCCCAAATTCATTGACCATTCCGCGATAAAAAGCATGCACTCCATCTGCTGCGGAATGATAGAAATAGCACAGCGCGGGGGTGTCTATCCCCTCGTTCATGCGCAGATTGAAAAACTGGTTGCGGAAAAATTCTATTTCAGCAGATTGCCGCTGGTATTCACAAGAAATGAAAAAGTATCTCACCGCAGGCGCAGAGAAATGTTTGACAGCCCGTGCCATCCCAGCGCTCCCGCTGATTTTATGAAACTGTGTATCGCCGGTTCGAAGCATTTGGAAATGCATCCGCTGATGAGAGTTGCATGTAAGATCAATGGCTATTGGACCTGGTGGGGGTTCTACCGACTTCTTGAGCTGCGAAATTCATTCAGGCAATAAGATGATTCAAAGGCAGACTAAACTTATGTACCGAAAATGATTACAAAGGAAGTTCAGGATGAATGTGATCTACTCCAGCGATGATAATTATGCGCGCCATGTCGGGATTTCCATCACGTCTCTATACGAACAGAATCGAGAGATGGATGAAATTCAAGTCTTTCTGATTGACGATGGCATCACAGCAGAAAATCATCGCAAACTTGCCAATATAGCACGGAAATATAACCGTACAATAACGTATATTCCTTTTTCGCAATTCAAAAAGAAATTGCAGTTGAACAACAAATGGGAACTGCCTATGAGTGCATATGCCAGACTGTTTGTTGCGGAAATGGTTCCGCCGGATGTAGACCGGCTCCTGTATCTCGACTGCGATACGGTGATTTGTGATAGTTTACAGGAACTTTGGAATACGGATCTGTCTGGAAACACCATCGGCGCCGTAGAAGATGTGGCCTCCTGCGTGTTCTGGGAAGAGACCGGATTGGAGCAGCAATTTCGTTACTTTTGCTCCGGGGTAATTCTGATTGATTTGAAAAAGTGGCGGGAAACGAACTCACAGAAACGGCTGCTCGACTATCTGGACAGCAAAAACGGTGTGGTGCGCCATCACGATCAAACGATTCTGAACGGTGTCTTCTGGAATGACTGCCATATGCTGCACCCGCGCTATGATGCTTTGACCCCTACATTCGTTATGCCTTATCAGAATTTAAGAGCATATTTCAGGCTCTGGGATCTTTATTACAGTAAGCGGGAAATCAGGGAGTCGATCCGGAAGCCTGCCATTATTCATTTCACCTCCTCAAATGTCGGACGTCCATGGGAAAACAGCAGGCATCCGAAGGCAAGAATTTATCAGGAATACTGGCGAAAATCGGAGTGGTGCGATATTCCACTGTGCGGGTCAAAACCGTCCTACGATAAACAGCAGCGGCGAATATACTGGCTGTACCAGCATGTGCCGGTTTGGTTGATTCAACGCATATCAGATTTTAAGGAGAACGTTTTATGCCGGAAATAAGCATCATTGTTCCAGTGTATAACGTTGAAAAGTACTTAAAACGCTGTATTGACAGTATTCTTTCACAGACGTTTACCGACTTTGAGTTGATTTTGGTAGATGATGGGTCTCCGGATGGATGCCCTGCTATCTGCGATGAATATGCGCAACAGGACAGTCGGATCCGCGTAATTCATAAAGAGAATGGCGGGCTCTCTGATGCACGGAATGCTGGACTGGAAGTTGCAATTGGGAAATTTATTGGCTTTGTGGATAGCGATGACTTTATACATCCACAAATGTATGCGTTACTTTATGATGCTGCTATAATGTATAATGCGGGAATAGTACAGTGTGAATTCAATAGATTTTATGAGGACAGAGAAATAGCTCCTTTTCATGAAGAAACGCTGAGAACTGTTCGCATAATGGGACAGGAAGAGTATTTAGATAATTTTTATCCGGAAAACTGTTATGCGATTACCTCTACCGTATGCAATAAGCTATATAAATGCCATATCTTTCAAAATATTAGATTTCCCTTTGGACAATATTATGAGGATGGATTTGTTCTTTTAGAAACATTAAATTGTTGCTCAACGGAGTGTGAGAAAGTCATTCTTTTACAAAATCAATTATACTGGTATATGCAGCGGGAAGGGAGTATCATGTACTCCGCATACAGTTCAAAATGGTTTCAAGGTACTAATAATAATAAAAATAATCTGAGCTTTTTCCGAAAAAAGAATAACCGCCAAATGGTATGCTATGCTTTGGATGATTATTTAACACGATTTTGCAAAGACAAACTGTGTGTTGAAATGCTACACCGAGAACTTAAAACAGATTTTCGAGAGACACAGCGAGCATTTCTCAAAGAAATAGTGCCGATCCTTCAGGTTCCTATTATTTGTAAAATGAAAAAACTGATGATGCTTCTTTTGTTTATTTCTCCTAAATCGGCATATAGCGTCTGCAAAAAATATTTTCCTGAATGCCTGTTTCCATTCATGAGGCAAAAAGATTTTATTGAAAGCTGAACACGATGAAACCATTCGACACCGTCATCACCCCCAAGCGGGCGTGGTTTGATTTGAATCTGAAGGAGCTCTTTCGCTACCGGGATCTGATCTTTCTGTTTGTACGGCGCACCTTTGTCTCCCAGTACAAGCAGACCGTACTCGGTCCCGCCTGGGCTGTCATTCAGCCCCTGCTCACGACCGTCGTGCTGACCGTCGTATTCGGCAACATTGCGGGACTCGCCCCCTCGGGCGTTCCCAGTTTCGCCTTCTATCTGTGCGGCTCCATTGCCTGGGGGTATTTCGCATCCTGTCTGACCTCGACCTCCCACACCTTTACCGCCAATGCCGCCATTCTGGGAAAGGTCTATTTTCCCCGGCTCGTGATGCCCGTCTCCGCCGTGCTCTCCCAGCTGATCTCCTTTGCGATACAGTTTGGCTTCTTTCTTCTGTTTCTGCTCTATTACGCCGTCACGGGCGCTGGCGTACATCCGAACGGATGGGTGCTGCTGACCCCGGTGCTCCTGCTCCATCTGGCGCTGCTCAGCCTCGGCGTCGGCGTCATTATCTCCGCGCTGACGACCAAATACCGCGATCTCGCCATGGTGGTGAGCTTCGGCGTACAGCTCTGGATGTACGCCACGCCGGTCGCCTACGACCTCTCGCTGATTCCCGAGCGCTTTCTGCGGCTGTACATGCTCAATCCCGTGACGCCGGTGATCACGCTGTTCCGCTACGCGTTTCTGGGCGTGGGCGAGCCGCATTTTGCCGCTTACGGCATCAGCTGGGCGGTCACGCTGCTCGTGCTGTTTGCGGGCGTTCTATTGTTCAACCGGGTAGAAAAAACATTTACGGATACGGTGTGAGGAGCGGACATGCAGGAAACGATCATCCAGTTTGACCATGTGACAAAGGAATACCGGCTCGGCGCCATCGGCGGCGGGACGCTGCGTGGCGATCTACAAAGTCTGGCGGCACGGCTGCGCGGACGGGAGGACCCCAATCTCAAAATCGGACAGAGCGCGCACGCCGGGAACGAACGCTTTCTCGCGCTGGACGACGTGAGCTTCTCCGTGAAACGCGGGGAGCGCGTCGGCATCATCGGGCACAACGGCGCGGGGAAATCGACGCTTCTCAAGCTCCTCTCCCGTGTGACGGGACCAACCCGCGGCACGATCTCCTATAACGGACGGATCGCCAGCATGCTGGAAGTGGGGACAGGCTTCCATCCGGAGCTGACCGGACGGGAAAACGTATACATGAACGGTGCGATCCTCGGCATGACGAAAGCGGAGATCACGGAGAAATTTGACGATATCGTCCGCTTTGCCGAAATGGAGCGGTTTATCGATACGCCGGTCAAGCGCTATTCCAGCGGTATGTATGTCAAGCTGGCGTTTGCGGTAGCGGCGCATCTGGACGCGGACATTCTCGTCATGGACGAGGTGCTGGCGGTGGGCGACATGAAATTTCAGCAGAAGTGTCTGGGAAAGATGGACGATGTGTCGAAAAACGAGGGACGCACCGTTCTCTATGTCAGCCACAACATGAACACCGTCCGCCAGCTCTGCAGCCGATGCATCGTGCTGGATCACGGCAGGATCGTCTTTGACGGGGATGTGGAAGAAGGGATCGGAGTTTATATGGAATGCCAGGGGAATGTGGCGCAAACAGAGTTTGATTTGTCAGAGAAATCCTCAAAGCCCAATCCTGAACTGCTTCCGGCAAAAATGCTCCGCCTGCGCCTGGAGAATAAATCGGCTGCCATTTATCAGGCAGGCGAACCGCTGATTTTTGAACTCGGCGTTTTAGCAAGACGCGATTTTGAACATCTGCGCTTTCGGTTTGAACTGCGATATGCGGACGATGCGCCGGTAGGAACGGTGCCGGATATAGATCTGGGAGCCATGCAGAAGGATGAGAGAAAGGCATTCGGTATGCAGTTCGATACCTCCTGCCTGACCCGGGGTAAGTATAAAGTGTATCTCGTCTTATTCGAAATGAACGAATATGGCACTTGCTTGGATCATGACCTGATACTGCCCGCGTTTGCATTTGAAATTGAAGATAACAATACAATTATCTGGAATGTCAACGCGTGGGGACATGTACGTTTCCCTGACATCACGCTGACCGCCGTATCGTCAGGCAAAACACTGTGACGGAAACGGAATTTCTTCTGAAACTCTCTTTGAAGCAGGACGGCTCCGCGGACGCGTGGAAGCGCCGGCTTGGAAAATAAGCCGCAGTATATGTGATATATAAAAAGGAAGCCGGGAAGCGCATAGGCGCTTCCCGGCTTTTTTCCGGCGGTCGTCCGGCGAGTTATTCTTTTGTATCCCAGTACGCCAGTATCTCCGCGGCATTGGTGTCCGGCTTCACGCGGGGCATGACTTTCTCAATCACGCCGTCTTCACCGATGAGATAGGTCGTGCGCACGACGCCCATGCTGACCTTGCCGTAGAGCTTCTTCTCATGCCATACGCCGTATGCCTGGATCGCCTGCAGCTCCGGATCGGAGAGAAGAAGAAACGGAAGACCGTACCGCTGCGCAAACTTCCGGTGAGAGTCCGCAGAATCCCGGCTGACGCCGATCACCACGGCGTTTTTCCCCTGAAAGTTCGCATATTCCTGTGCAAAAGCGCACGCCTGTCTCGTACAGCCGGGCGTGCTGTCCTTTGGATAGAAGTACAGCACCACCTTCTTTCCGGCGAAATCCGACAGACGGACAGGATTCCCGTCCTTATCCGAAAGCGTGAAATCCGGCGCCTTCATGCCAGCCTCCAACATATTTTTATCCTCCCAGCTATGTTTTTTCGTTTTTTCCGTGCCGGAAACCTCCGGCTGACTGTCGTCTTTCCATGGATCCGGGTCAAATCCCATGCGCAAACTTACCCTTGAAGCCAGCTGCGCAGCGTCTGTGCGTCGCGCAGATACTGCTCCGGCGTTCCGTCGCACACGAATTCCAGAAGCAGCGCATGCTCTCCCTGCGCCTCACGAAGAATCTCGATATACTGCCGCCACATCCGTTCGCCGTGCGCCAGAGGAAATTTCTCTCTGCCTTCCCACGAAAACACGTGGACATTGGACAAGTATGGCAGAACTGCGCGCAGCGCGGCAAGGTTATATGCGTCGTCGCGGAACTGATTCGGCTGCCAGTACAGCCGGAGAGCGTCGGAGGCGACCTCGCCGACAAGGCGGAGCGCGGACTCATAGTGGTCCGTCAGTGTATTCTGATGGAATTCCAGCGAGAGCGTCATGGATTCCGCCGCGCACTGCTCGGCGCAGGCATGGATGGACTCGGCAACGCGCACGCGGTTTTCTTCCGCTTCGCTTCCCTTTTTCCCCGCCCAGATGCGGATGTTCGGCGCGCCGAGCGCCTTCGCCGCCGCCATTTCCGCCGCAAAGGACTCCTGCGCGGAGTATCCCGCTTGAAAATACGATCCATAGGAGACGCACGTCAGTCCGGCGCTGCGGGTCAGCGCTCCGACCGCGGCGGCGTTGGGCTCGTCCGTCGGAGGAACATGCACGTCGCCGCCCCACTCGACCGCATCCAGCTCCGCCCGGGACGTCAGCGCGGTGATCTCCTTCGGCGCAAGGGAACGAAAGGTTACGGAAACGATTCCTGTTTTCAGCATGATATACCTCACAATTCAGCCGTCGCTACGGCAATATGATCCTATACAGCCGGCAAAAAACGCACAGGCATGTCCCTCCCGCTCCGGCAGCAGAGCCTTCCCTCTCCGTTTCCGATATAAGCGAAAGAAAAGCTGTGTACGGCACAGCCTGTCCGCTGTGTGGACGCAGCGGGGCGGACGCCGGAGGGGCGTCCGCCGCAAGGCGCACACGGGATCCGTCCGGGGCATCCCGTCCCGGCGGAGCACCTCATTCCCTGCCTGCGGGCAATAGACCTGCTCCGCGCATGGCACTCTCCAGAACGGCAAGATGCTCCGGCTCCATCTCGCACAGCGGCAGCCGCAGTTCTGCGGAGCACAGCCCCATCAGAGCGCACGCCGTCTTGACCGGGATCGGATTCGTCTCGGAAAAGAGCGCGCGGATGAGCGGCAGCAGCCTCCGCTGGAGAAGAACGGCAGCGGAGAAATCCCCGTCCAGCGCCAGACGGCACATCTCGTGCGTTTCCCGCGGCATCAGATTGGCGAGTACGGAAATCACGCCCCGTCCGCCCATCGACATGGTGGGCACGATCAGATCGTCGTTGCCGCTGTATACGCAAAGGACGTCGCCCAGCTCCGCCATCAGCTGTGACGCGGCGCTGAGATTTCCGGACGCCTCCTTGACCGCAACGATGCGCTCGTGCCGGGCAAGCTCCGCGTAGACGAACAGCGGAATATGGACGCCGGTCCGCCCGGGAGCGTTATAAAGCAGGACAGGCTTATTGACCGCGTCCGCGATGGACAGAAAGCTGCGCACCAGCCCGCGCGGCGTCGCCTGATTGTAATACGGCGTCACAAGGAGAAGCGCGTCGCAGCCGACCTCGCAGGCATAGCGGGACAGGGAAATCGCATATTCCGTATCGTTGGAGCCGGTCCCTGCGATCAGCGGCACGCGTCCGGCGCACCGTCCGGCGGCAAAGCGGAGGCAGGCGCGGTGCTCCGCGTCGGAAAGCGTCGCGCACTCGCCGGTCGTACCGCATATGACGAGCGCGTCGCAGCCGCCGGCGATCTGCCAGTCGATCAGCCTGCCCAGCGTTTCATAATCGATCTCTCCGTGGCAGAACGGCGTGACCAGCGCACACGCCGCGCCTTCAAACACAATCTGCTTCTGAAATGTTCCCATGGCAGCCTCCCGAAAAATGATGGTACGCTTTTTTCGTCCGGTGTTTTTCGGTTTCGGAGCTTTCCGACTTCCGCCCTGCCGGGAATCACAAAAAAACGGTTGAAAACCGGCGCTGTGTGTACTATAATAGGAATGATGGAAGCAGGCGCCGCAGCCGCGTCTGCTCTTTTGACGTCTCCATATGCAGGTTATGCGGCGGAAACCGCTTTGGTGCATGGCTTTTTATCGTTTATCCCGTTTATCATAGCATACGTTTATTTTTATGTCAAGTGTCCCGAACACCGAAAGGAATCCTATGACCGAACGTCCGCTTCCCGGGGAAGGCGCAGCCTCCTCCGGCACGATCATCCGCAATCCTCTGCCCGAAACCTCGCTTACGCTTTCGGATTTTGATTATGAGCTTCCTGAATCCCAGATCGCGCAGACCCCGCTGGAGCCGCGCGATTCCTCCCGTCTGATGGTGGTCCATCGGGACGGCCGTCCCTCCGAGCACCGTATTTTCCGGGAAATAACCGACTACCTCCGTCCGCAGGACGTTCTCGTCGTCAACGATACGCGCGTCATTCCGGCGCGCATCATCGGGCACCGCTCCCACAAAGCGGAAGCAGGCGGAACGCTTGTTCCCTGTGAATCCACAGCTCCTGTCGAGCTGCTTCTCCTCCGTCAGCGGGAAAACGACGTATGGGAGGCGCTGGCAGGTCCCGGCAAGCGCGCGCGTCCCGGCGACATACTCACGTTCGGCACCGGCTTTCTGACGGCGCGGATCGAGGGGATCGGCGAGGACGGCTGCCGCATAGTCCGCTTCTCCACCGACAGGCGGGAATGCGAAACGGTATACGAAGCGCTGCACCGGCTCGGCTCGATGCCGCTGCCGCCGTACATCCGTGAAAAGCTCGCCGATCCGGAGCGCTATCAGACAGTCTATGCCTGCCACGAGGGTTCCGCGGCAGCGCCGACGGCAGGGCTTCACTTCACACCGGAGCTGCTGGACAAAATCCGCGCCATGGGCTGCGCGGTCGTACCGGTGCTTCTGCATGTCGGGCTCGGCACCTTCCGCCCGGTCAAGGAGGAGCACCTCGCCGAGCATGAAATGCACACCGAATTCATCTCCGTCTCTCCGGACGCCGCGCGCGTCATCAACGAGCGGCGGGCAGCGGGCGGGCGCGTGATCGCTGTCGGCACCACCTCCTGCCGGACGCTGGAGAGCGCCGCGGACGAGAGCGGCGTGCTGCATCCCGTGACCGGAGACACGGGCATCTTCATCTACCCCGGCTACCGCTTCAAGGTTACCGACGCTCTGATTACCAATTTCCATCTGCCCAAAAGCACGCTTCTGATGCTTGTGTCCGCACTCGCCGGGCGGGAACGGATGCTGGACGCGTACAAGACTGCCGTGCGCGAGCACTACCGCTTCTTTTCCTTCGGCGACGCGATGCTGATCGACTGAACCCCCGCGCGCCCTTTCTCACGGTTTGTTCAATAAACACAAAACATTTTGTCGGATTGCGTTCATATTTTCTTCCTCAGCATCTTGTTTTTTGTCGGAAGATTGTGTATAATGGTTGTACTTATTTCTTCTGACGACACGGAGGACGTATGGAACTTCTCGAAAATCGCATTCTGAAAGACGGCAAGATCGGCGAGGGCAACGTCCTGAAGGTCGACAGCTTTCTGAACCATCAGATCGACGTTCCTTTCCTTGCACAGCTGGGGCAGGAATTCTATCGCCGCTTTGCATCCGAAGGCGTGACCAAGATCCTCACCATCGAGGCCTCCGGCATCGGGATCGCCTGCCTCACCGCGCTCCCTTTCGGCGTTCCGGTTGTTTTTGCCAAGAAAACGCACACCAATAATATATTCGCGGATGTCTATACATCATCGGTTTTCTCCTACACACACCAGAAAAACTACGACATAGTCGTATCCAAGCAGTTTTTGCTCCCCGGTGACCGTGTGCTGATTATCGATGATTTTCTTGCGAAAGGCAGCGCGCTGCTTGCGCTGCTCTCCCTGATCCGCGACGCGGGCGCCGAAACGGTCGGCGCAGGCATTGTTATTGAAAAGGCGTATCAGAACGGCGGCGCGATCGTGCGCGATATGGGCGTGCGCGTGGAATCGCTCGCGCGGATCGAATCCATGACAGTCGAGGGCGGGATCCGCTTCTGCCGCGAGGACGCCTGATTTTCCGTATTGTAAAAAGCCGGACGGCTTTTTCGCAATAAATCATTTTCCCAAAAAAATCTGGAGGAAAAAGACACATGTTCAAGAAAATTGCATCTCTTGTTCTTGCAGTTCTCATGATCGCTTCCCTCTCCGTGCTCCTTGGCTCCTGCTCCGGCGACAGCAGCTTCAAGGTCGGCGTCATTCTTGTCGGCGATGAGACGGAAGGCTACACGAAAGCGCACATGGACGGCATCAAGGCAGCTGCAAGCGCTCTGAAGCTCTCCGATTCCCAGATCATCTGGAAGTACAAGGTGGAGGAGAACGACTCCTGCTCCAAGGCGGCGCAGGATCTGGTCGCGCAGGGCTGCAAGATCATCTTCTCCAACAGCTATGGTCATCAGGACTACATCGCTCAGGTCGCTGAGCAGTATCCGGACGTGACGTTCGTCTCCGTGACGGGCGACTATGCCGCCATCAGCGGTCTGTCCAACTTCAAGAACGCTTTCACGGGCGTGTATGAATCCCGCTACGTCTCCGGCGTTGTCGCCGGTCTCAAGCTCAAGGAGCTGGTGGACAACGGCACGCTGACGAAGGAAAAGCTCCCGAACAGCTTTGACGCAAACGGCAACATCAAGATCGGCTACGTCGGCGCGTTCGACTACGCAGAGGTCGTATCCGGCTATACCGCGTTCTACCTCGGCATCAAGAGCATCGTCTCCAACATCGTCATGGACGTCGTATACACCGATTCCTGGTTTGACATCGAGCTGGAAGGCGCCGCCGCCGAAGCTCTGATCGCCCGCGGCTGCGTCATCATCGGTCAGCACGCGGACTCCACCGGCGCTCCCGCAGCCTGCGAAAAGGCTTTCAAGGCCGGCACGCTGGTTTACTCCGTCGGCTACAATGTAGACATGCTCGGCACTGCTCCGGACGCTGCCCTGACCTCCGCTTCCAATGAGTGGAAGGTCTACTACACCTACGCCATCAAGGCGGCAATGAACGGTGAAGAGGTCGAGGTCGACTGGTCCCGCGGCTACAAGGACGACGCGGTCGCTATCACGAAGCTCGGCACCTCCTGCGCTCCCGGCACCCAGGAAAAGGTGGACGAAGTGATCGCGGCGCTCAAGGCTGGCACGCTCCATGTCTTTGACATCAACACGTTCACTGTCGACGGCAAGAAGATCACCTCCAACATCGTGGATCTCTCCTATATGGACTGGTCGACCATGACGCCCATCTATGAGGGTCCGAAGGTAGAAACGATCGTGGACGGCTACTTCTCGGAATCCACCTTCCGCAGCGCGCCGTACTTCTCTCTGAGAATCGACGGCATCACGGAGCAGAAGGACCGCATCACGAAGTAATCGAAATCGAATCCGGCGATAAGCTATGATAAAGGGAAGTTTTATACTTCCCTTTATCCGCTTGTCGGCGATATCTCTGCCGGAAAGCAGTCTTTCCGGCGGAGATATCGCCGATACCGGCAATCCCGCCGATAAGGAGAACATATGGAATACGCAATCCAGCTCAAAAACATTACCAAGACCTTCGGGGAAGTTGCCGCCAACCGCAATATCTCCATGGATGTGCGCCGCGGGGAGATTCTTTCCCTCCTCGGTGAAAACGGGAGCGGCAAAACGACGCTGATGAACATCCTTTCCGGCATTTACTATCCGGACGGAGGGGAGATCCTCGTGAACGGTCAGGAGGTCTCCATACGCTCCCCCAAGGACGCGTATGCGCTCGGCATCGGAATGATCCACCAGCATTTCAAGCTGGTGGACGTGTTTACCGCCGCCGAAAACATCGCCCTCGGCATGAAGGACGGCACCCGGCTCAATCTCCGGGACGTCGCCCAGAAGATACGGGATATCTGTGACAGATACGGCTTCTCCATCGATCCGGACAAAAAAGTATTCGACATGTCCGTCTCCGAAAAGCAGACTCTGGAGATCGTCAAAGTGCTGTATCGCGGCGCCGACATCCTGATTCTGGACGAACCGACCGCCGTCCTGACACCGCAGGAGACGGAGCGCCTGTTCGCCGTCATGCGCAACATGAAAAAGGACGGCAAGGCGGTCATCATCATTACGCACAAACTGCACGAAGTGCTTGCCGTCTCGGATCGTGTCACCATTCTGCGGAAGGGTGAATATGTCGGCACGGTGGACACCAGGGACGCGACCGAGCTCTCCCTGACGGAAATGATGGTCGGTCAGAAGGTCGAGCTGAACATCGAGCGTCCGGAGCCGCAGAACACGGAAAAGCGCATCGCCGTGGAAAATCTCAGCTGCCGCAACGCGGACGGCGTCCTTGTGCTGGATCATGTGAGCTTTACCGTCAACAGCGGAGAGATCCTCGGCATAGCCGGTATCTCCGGCTGCGGGCAGAAAGAGCTTCTTGAAGCGATCGCCGGACTGCAGCCGCTGGAGCAAGGCGCCAGCATCCGTTATACCGCCCCCGGCTCCGCCGAGGAGAAAGAGCTCGTCGGCAAATCCCCCCGCGAGATCCGCGAGCTGGGCGTCGCGCTTTCCTTTGTGCCGGAGGACCGGCTCGGCATGGGACTGGTCGGCTCCATGGGCATGACAGACAACATGATGCTCAAGGACTACAGCCGTGGTCATTCCTTCTTCACGGAACGGAAAGCGCCGCGCGACCTCGCCGAGCATATCCGCAAGGAGCTGGAGGTCGTCACCCCCGGCGTCACAACCCCTGTCCGCCGTCTTTCCGGAGGAAATGTGCAGAAGGTTCTCGTCGGACGTGAGATCGCCGCGTCTCCGACCGTTCTGATGACCGCTTACGCGGTCCGCGGTCTCGATATCAACACCTCCTATACCATCTACCGGCTGCTCAACGAACAAAAGAAGCGCGGCGTCGCCGTGATCTATGTCGGAGAGGATCTGGACGTGCTGCTCGCTTTGTGCGACAGGATCCTCGTTCTGTGCGGAGGCAGGATGAACGGTATCGTCGAGGGACGAACCGCCACCAAGGAAGCCGTCGGGCTTATGATGACCAATCTCACAGCAACCGGAGGAAACGATGAATAAAACCAATACCGCGCTACTGCGGGAGCCGCTGATCCGCATCGCCCGGCGCGACGACGTATCTCTCAGAAAACGGATCCTGATCCGCGCCGCCGCCATTTTGCTGGCACTTGTCGCCGACGCGCTCTTTATTTTCTTTGTGACCGGGCTGAATCCCTTCAGCGTCTATGTCGTGATGTTCTCCGGCACCTTCGGCAATTTCATGCGCTTGAAGTGGGCGGTCGAGGAGCTGGCCAAGCTGCTTCTGATCGGCGTCGCGCTGGCGCCCGCCTTCCGGATGCGCTTCTGGAATATCGGCGCGGAGGGGCAGGTGCTGATGGGCGGACTTGCCACCGCTTTCTGTATGATCTATTTCGGCAATTCCATGCCGAGCTGGCTCCTTTTTCTCACCATGTTCGTGACCAGCGTTCTCATCGGCGCCGTTTGGGGGCTGATCCCCGCCTTTTTCAAGGCGAACTGGAACACCAACGAGACCCTCTTTACGCTGATGATGAATTACGTCGCCATACAGCTTGTCGCGTATGCAACCAATACCTGGCGCGGACAGGCGTCGTCCCTCGGGCGCATCAATACGGGCACGCAGGCCGGCTGGTTCCCCATGATCTTCGGACAGCGCTGCACCATCAATCTCATTGCCATCGCCGTTCTCACCGTCTGCATGTACCTCTATCTGAAATACAGCAAGCAGGGCTATGAGATTGCCGTCGTCGGCGAGTCCGAAAATACGGCGCGCTACGCGGGCATCAACGTCAAGCGCGTGATATTGCGCACCATGGCGATATCCGGCGCCATCTGCGGTCTCGGCGGTCTTTTCATCGTCGCGGGCAACTCCCAGACGATCGCCACGACCTCCGCCGGAGGACGCGGCTTCGACGCCATCATTGTGGCGTGGCTCGCTAAATTCAACACCTTCAGCATGGTTCTGATCTCCTTTCTGATCGTCTTTCTTGAAAAAGGCGCAAGCCAGATCGCCACGTCCTACGCCATCATGAACGACTACGCTGCCGACGTCATCTCCGGCATCATCCTCTTCTTTATCCTCGGCTGTGAGTTCTTCATCAATTACCGAATGATCTTCCGCAAAGGGGGCAAGCGCGCATGAGCATCGTTCTGAGCAGCATTATCGCGTGGATCTCGCGCACCGTCATGTTCGGCACCATCATCATGTACGGCTCTCTCGGCGAAACCGTTACGGAAAAATCCGGAAATCTGAACCTCGGCGTTCCCGGTATCATGTATCTCGGCGCCTTCGGCGGCTTCGCAAGCGCCTACTACTACAGCACGCTCACCGAAAATCCAAGCGAGCTGCTCTGTATTCTGATCGCACTGGTGTGCGCCTTCGCCGCCGCCATGTTCGGCGGGCTGATCTTCAGCTTTCTGACGATCACCCTGCGCGCCAACCAGAACGTCACCGGTCTTGCCCTGACGACTTTCGGCATGGGAATCGCCAACTTCTTCGGCGTATTTGTTCTGAGCGGCTCCGTTTCCGTCAAAGCTGAGTTTGCATTCACTGCGTTTTCCAGAAAGATCCCTGTTCTCTCCGAAATCCCTGTGGTCGGCGATCTGTTCTTCTCCTACGGCTTTCTCGCCTATGCCGCCATTCTTTTGGCAGTCGTGCTGCATTTCTTTCTGAACCGGACGAGAACCGGACTGAATCTCCGTGCCATCGGCGAAAATCCAGCGACAGCGGATGCCGCCGGCGTCAACGTAACCCGCTACAAATACCTCGCCACCTGCATCGGCGCGGGTATTTCCGGCATCGGAGGACTGTACTACGTACTTGACTACAACAAAGGAATCTGGGCGACGACAGGTAATATCGAAAACCTCGGCTGGCTGGCAGTCGCACTGGTGATTTTCACCACCTGGAAGCCGCTGAATGCTATCTGGGGCTCCTATGTGTTCGGTCTCCTCTACTGGCTCTATCAGTATCTTCCCGCCATCCTCGGCATCCATGTGCCGCAGGATCTGATGCGGATGACGCCGTACCTGGTCACCATTCTTGTGCTGATCGCAACCAGCATGCGCAAAAAGCGCGAGAATCAGCCGCCTGCCGCGCTCGGCCTCTCATATTTCCGCGAGGAGCGGTGAACGGCTGCTGCCTCACCCCATCGAACCAACAAGCAGGGATACCGCATGGTATCCCTGCTTTTGCGTATCAAAACTATATTGGATGAGGTGCGTGACAAACTTCCATCCCGCCGGAAAGACGTCTCAGATGATCTCCAGCATATCCCGGTCCGGCAGCGCCGGCAGTGCTGCGGCAGGCCGGTCCAGATAGAAATAGGCGACGGAGGAAATATCATCCTGAAGCGGCAGATAGCGGCCGCCGGAGCGCCAGCCAAGCGCCTGCATGGTCACGCGTAGATCGTGCGCAAAGCGGATCGGATCGACGATATGCCATCTGTACAAGGAAAACCGCTGCTGCGCGTTGTAAAGTCCGTCCGGTGCATACGGGATCATGCCGGAATAGGGCGTACAGAACTGCTCGTACGCATGATTGTTGTCGAAATTGTACGCGCCGCAGAAATAATCCTCTGTGCCGGTGCCGCAGATGGTGGGAAATTCCTCGTCGCCGTCCATATAGAATTTGATTTCCCCTTCGCCCCACCAACCGTTATTGTTGACGCCCCACGCCATATAGGTTCCGACGTACTGTCCCTGCCCTTCGATCCCGTCCAGAATCGTATGCACGGATTTGTACGGAAGCGGATTGCTGCGCCGGAACTGCGCGTGGAAATAGCCGCAGCGCTCAGGCACCTCACGCAGCGCATAATCGACCTGATAGTACAGCACCGCACGCGCGTCGCTGATGTTCTCCATCGTGATGCGGCACTTTTTCCGGAACGGCATCTGCCAGTAGCAGTTCAGACCGTTTCTCGGGTTCACGCAGACGGCGAGAGAGCTGAACTGCCGGAATGCGGGCAGATACGCGTTCGCAAAGAAATCGCCGGCAGGGCACTCCACCGCGGGCGTTTCGCTGTCGTCCCAGTAGATCCGCAGAATCATGGAGCGCCCCGGCACCGTCAGCGTCATCCAGATATGGCGGATGCAGCCCGGACCCTCGATCTCCGCCATGGTGTAGGTCGTGTGTCCTTCGATGTGGACGGAAGGCGAAACCTTCCAGCCCTGACCGAGATCCCGCGCGCAGCCAGCGCCCGTTCCCTCCGTTGCCATGCCGCCCTTTCCCTTCGCTCCGTCGGGGTTTTCCGCACTGATCGAGCGGGTTCGTTCGTCCGACAGAAGAGAAAGATTCTCCATTCCCGTGCCGAGTCCATACAGTCCGTTTTGTTCCATACTCATACCTCCCCGCCGCTCCGGTATTCCTCAGGATCCGTCTGCGGCGTAATTTTTTGTTATGGTGGTCAGCCATGCAGGCAAAAAGCGTCTGGAAAGCCCTTGCGCACGCAGCATTCACCGGTGTCTTCCCGCCGCTGCCCTCCTTCTCCGGTATGCTCCGGCGGCAGTGATTCGCAGAATGCGCACGTCCTACCCAAAAAGGCTCCTATCCTGCACCGGCTGAATTCTTCGCGGCTCCATTGTAGCATAATCCCACAGCAATTGCAACCATGCCGCAGCAATCTGATGCGGAATTCTATTCCGTTTGCCGTACCATACCTGCTCCATCCGGCGGCTGGTGATCCGCATCCAGCGGAAACGCCGTGACGTACCGTCCTATTGACAGCTCCAATGCCATGTGATATACTGGAGACGGAAAGCTCGGAGAAGAATCCGTCCGGAAAGGAAAGCACAATGCAGCACATAAGAGTCATCGAGATCCCGAACATGAAGGCAGTCTGCTCCGGTCCGTTGACGGACATGGAAAAATTCATGCAGTTCAACGACTGGTTCAGTCAATACCATGCGTCCCTGCCCTGCGAATTGTATCCGCGCGACTTTATGTGGTATAACGAACGGCTCGGCGCACAGGAGTGGTTTTATGCGCTTCCCTACGGAGCGGATCTGTCGGCAGTCCGGGAATACGAGATTGTCGATCTCCCGCACGGACTGTTCGCCGTCGCCTCCTGTCTGGATGCGGATCTTGACCGGGCTGAGGATTGGATGAAAACGCGCGAGGAGCTGATCCGGTGGGCGGAGAGCAGCGGCAGATTCCGTCTGTACGTCAATGCAGTGAATAAGCCGGAGCGCTATCCCATGTTTCATATTGTATCCCCCGGGAGACTGATACCGCAGGGCATCTCGATCGAGGATCTGTACGTTCCGATCGAGGAGCGGTAACAGGACGAAAACTTTCTGCATAAGCCGTTCGTAAGGAAATACGCAAGGCAAAACAAGCATCCGTATGCAAAAGGGCATACGGATGCTTGTCTGTTTGACACCTGCCGTCTCCTCAGCAGGCAGCAGGACTCATCGGTCCGCGTCAATTCCCGTTGGAAGGACTGGACAGGGACGCTGCGGGCTCCTCCGCTTCCGTTTCTTTGAAGCAGTTGAACAGTTCCCAGCAGGCGGAATCAATCATCGCCTGCACGGTATCCGCGTCAAAGGTCACGCCCCGCTTCCGGAGAACGGTAAGCGCGTACTGATATTTTGCTTTTTTGTCTATCAGTCCCGCTCTTTCCGCCTCCTCCGCCGCCTGCACGGCAAGGCTGACCCATGCCGTGATCTCCTTCCGCTTCGTTTCCGACAGCTTGGAGCGCAAAAACGGTATCAGAACGATCGATACGATTGCTGCGAGCACTTCCCATACGATCCGCAGAATCTCAGTAATATCCGTCATTCCGCCGCCTCCACGTAAATTCCGCACAATTCGTTGAGCGCATTGTACACCGGATTCCCGGTATCCCGCGTGCAGAGGTACGTCACGCCGTCCTGCACGTAGTACTTGCCGCTTTCCAGAGCCATGTTGCCGTCATATGAGATCGGGTCGTACTTAGTCCCATCGTGAGTTTCGTCAATACGCGTGTACAGCGATTCCGTACCAGATCCAGGAATCCACTCTGCTGCGAACGTGTGAGTGGTTGGAATTGTTTTGTATAGAAGTCCGTTATAGTTAAACTTGTATCCTTCATCCACCGTTTTTCCGATAACGTCTTCCCACTCCGGGTAAAAATCTCTCATACGATATGCAGTAACATCGTCAACTACTAATTTATTAATTTGTTCCTCGATAAAAAGACGAGTCACTTCGTTTTCGGTCATAGGACGATTTTTCTCCTCCGCTTCGGCACGCGCGGCTTGTTCCTGCATGGCGTCGAGTTCTTCGTCGGACATTTCAACGATTTTTCCGTTTATGTACTTTTTCATGCCTTCACCCCATAAAGCTGAATCCTGCTTCCTGCTCTGAATGTCGCACTGCTATCGTTGTATATCAGCAGCGATGTAAGCCTCTCAGCGGGAGCAACTGCGTTTACTAATCCAGTAGTACTACCGGATTGGTAATTAAACACCGGATTTCCCGCATCGTCAAACGGTTTCACGTTATCGGCGTACTTAATATATTCCGTATACACAAACGGACCATCGAAATTTGTTACGAAAATGAGTGCACAGTGACTTCCGTACGGTTTGAATACATCCTTGATATCAAGGAATCGGTTCTCCGTCATACTGCTTGTGTTGAACGCACATTTCATATAGGCGGTTGATGTCATTCCTGTGCCGCCATCGGAATATATAACGCATGCGATTTTTTTCAGACTGAACGGATTTCCATCTTCGTCATCGGATATATATACGGATGTCACATCTTCCTCGATCGTAACATCGTGAATCAATCTCCATTCGCTTCCTCCGCTCGACGCATCTCCCGCTTCCCACGCCGTCGGCGCGCCGGATTCGTCCACCGCTTTGATTTTCGCCACCTGCCCGGAAGATGCGCCGCTGATGCCAAGCGAAATGTCTGCACCGCCGCCCGGTGCGGTGTACAGCTTCCCGTCCTCGCCGATGCGCACCGGCTGCGTGTCCGTCTCCTCCGTCGCGTCCGCCTTGATTCCGCCGAGCGCGTCCGGCGACGCTTCCGGCAGTGTGTACGGCGTTCCCGCTCCGATGTTCGCGCGCGCCTGCGCCTTCTGCGCGTCCGTCAGCGACTGCGCCGTGTACAGGACGGCGTCATCCGCCGAAACCATGCGCGGCACAGCGATAGCGCCGCGTAGTGTCCCCTCCGGACAAAGCGTTGCGCGAATCGTTCCTGTTTCTTTCATACCGTCACCCCGTCTGTGATCGTAAACCCACCGTTCGCAATCACCGTAAATATGTCTCCGTTCTCCGTTGTAAGCTGCACGTCGTAATGATAGCAGCCGAACGGCAGCTCCGCCGTATCGGATGGGATTAGATGAAAGCACTGCGTTCCGCGCAGAACCTTCTGAATGGCTGCGTCTGCACGGGCGTTTCTTTTCACCGTGAGCTTCAGACTGTCACCCGCTTTCATGTCGTATCCCACAACCGGCTCGCCCGGCACGCTTCGCACAAGCTGCACTGTCAGATAAGCGCTGTCCCCGCGCGTCAGGCAGATATTGTTTCCGTTAAGCTCCAGCATCTTCTTCCTCCTTCATAATACAAATGATGATTTCTCCTGCACTGCTTTTCAGCATTCTCCTTTTTCCCCGCTGAGGCGGAGTGCGCCGCTGCGTACCGATGGCCAACCCACACCGTGCGCGGCAGCACAGCCTTCCTCCGCTCCTTCTCTTCTCCTTTTCTCCTTTTTCCATCACAGCAGGCTGTGTTTTTCCATCCGCGAGATTCGCAGTCGCGTATGTCCGGAAATGCTCTGTGCTTTCGTCAGCATTTCTGACATGAATTCATTATGTCATATCATTCCCCCCTCCGATGTGTCAATAATGTTGACACAATAATAGCACAAATGTTCCAATTTGTCAACACCTATGACATCAAGAAATTTTCTCCGCCTCTTGACTGTCAATGGATTTGACGTTATAATATGTATATCCCATAAAGAGGTGCATCTATGTTGACATACAGACAAGCGCGCAGCAGGCTCGGCTACAGCCAGCAGCAGCTTGCAGATATTCTCGGCGTCAGCCGCTCCACCGTCGCCATGTGGGAAAGCGGAAAGAGCCGTCCGGATCTGAATATGCTCCGCCGTCTTGCCGCCGCACTCCATACGACAGTCTCCGAGCTTCTCGGGGAGGAGCAAACAGAGATGCCGCACGGCGTCCGGATTCCCGTATTCGGAAGTGTCGCCGCCGGTATCCCGATCGAAGCGGTCGAAAACTACGATTCGGAGGATCCGGACGACTGGGAGGAGATCCCCGCCCAGCTGGCGCGCAGCGCGCAGTATATTGCCCTGCGTCTGAAGGGAGACAGCATGGAGCCGCGCATGCGATCCGGCGACGTTGTCATCGTCCGGCTGCAGGACACGATCGAATCCGACGATATCGCCATTGTCCGCGTAAACGGCGACGAGGCAACCTGCAAAAAAATCCGCATTACGGAAAACGGACTCTTTCTGATATCTCTCAATCCCGCCTATGAGCCGATGTTTTTTACCCGTGAGGACGTCGCACGGCTGCCCGTCCAGATCATCGGCAAGGTCGTGGAGCTGCGCGCAAAATTCTGAGCGTGGAAGCCAGAATCGGTTTTCCGCGGCAGAGTGAAGCGCCGCTGGCTGTGTCTCCCCCAGGCAGTCCTTTCCTCCCCTCCCTGCCTGGCGTACAGAAAGCACTGGTTTTCGTGTTCCCCGTTTCCCGGAAATGCTCCGCTCTTCCCCGCAATGAAAAGCGCCGTCCCGCAAAGAAAGCGCAGGACGGCGTAGCGATCCGCAGACAGAAAGGCGGCAGCACAAGAAGGGCTTCCGGTCCCAGTGAACTTAAGAAGTTGGAGAATGAACTCCGTCGATTTCACCAATCATTGAAGCGAACAGATATTTATTGTAATATACGATACAAAGATAAACTGGAATTTTGCTAATAGGAGACGTGGGTGGTTATGCCTGATAATAAATCGAAAAATCAAGTATTGAATGAATTGAAAATCGAATATGCAGTGAAGCAAAAGAAAGGGTTGCCGTTCATTATGGCATCCTCTGTTTTATGGGGAATTATGCTCATTGCTTTTCTCACGGATTTTGATATTGCCACAAAGAATATGATTGCTATGTGTTGCTCTGCATTCCTTATGCCCTTTGGATTGTTTTTTGGAAAAATAATAAAAGTTCATATATTCAGCAAAGAAAATCCACTTGGCAGTCTCTCCATTGTGGCGGCACTCAATCAGCTATTGTACCTTCCCATTGTTTTATGGGCAATGTACGCGGTTCCAGATAAGATGATTATGGTGTATGCCATCGTTGTTGGCGCACATTTCTTAACTTATTATTGGATTTATTTTTCTCCAACATATTTTTATGCCTCAATTATCATTCCCATTGTCTCTTTGATATTGGGTATGTATTTCAGTCAAGTCATAGTTTGTCTTGCTTTTGTTGTTTTTGACATCCTTATTTGCATATTGCTGTGCTTGGAAAATAAGCAGGCCAAAAATTGTCTCGAAGCAATCACCCGCAAAGAATAATCCGGAAATTCCAATCCACAGTTTATCCGATTAAGGAAGCTCAAAATACCAAAGGCCAGCACATGCAGTGAAAAGGGATGTCCTCCGCCACGTATGGACACCCGGCATAAAGAAAAAGCGCCGCCGTTTTTTCGGTACTCCTGTAAAAGGACGAAAAAACGGCGGCTTCGCTTTTCTCATTCACATTTCACCGTACCGGTTCAGAAGCCGGACAATTCCGACCATCTTCCCGTAACATGTGTCGAAAAATTTCTTGTATGCCGCACAGAATTTGGACGGAGACGGAAACGGCTCGCGGTAGCGGCGGCAGCCTCCGCGGCATATCGGAAACCACCGGCAGCGCCGGCACTGCGCGCTTTGCTCCGCAGAACGGGCGATAAACGCACGTGCGGTTTCTTTCTGCGCAAGAGCGTCCAGGGATTCATGGACGATATTTCCGATTCTGTATTCATCGGTGACATAGAAGTCACAGGGGTAAACGCTGCCGTCTGATTCCACGACAAAGTACCCGCCGCATTTTCCCTGCATGGCACAGGAGGAGGGCGGCAGTCCCTTCAGCATATTGATATAGCTGTCAAAATCGCGGATGCTGACGTATTTGCCGCGCAGTATATCCTCAGCGTACTTATCAAATACCGCAACGAGAAAATCCCCGTAATCCTCCGCCTGCAAAGAGAATTCCCGTTGCTCCCCGCCAAAATCGTCTATCATCGGGATAAACTGCAGATATCCGTATTTTTTCAGGGCATTGTATACTCCCACCGGATCTCTGGCAGCGTCACGGGTCACTACGCAAAGTATATTGAACGCAACCCCGCTGTTCTTCAGAAGCTCGATCGCATGAACCGTTTTGTCAAAGGTGCCCTCGCCGTGCGGAGTCTTGCGGTATCTGTCGTGCAGCGCTCTGTATCCGTCCAGCGACACGCCGACAAGAAAGTTGTTTTCCCGGAAAAAGTCTGCCCATTCCCCGTCCAGCAACGCACCGTTGGTCTGTATGGTATTGTATACGGCGATATTTTTGTGATTGTATGTTTTCTGATACGCAACCGCCCGGCGGAAAAAATCCAGCCCCGCCACGGTAGGCTCGCCGCCCTGAAACACGAAGCTGATGCTTTCTGACGCTGCCTCAAAGCCGCGTTTCATCAAAACGCGGAGCATGTCCTCCTCCATGATCCCGTAGGATGGCACTTCCCGTCTTCTGGATACGTCGGCGTAAAAGCAGTACTCGCATCTCAGATTGCACAGCGACGATGCCGGCTTGATAAGCAGAGTGAGATGTTGCATTCGTTCCCGTTATTTTACGACTGCCTTGATTCTGGTGGCGTTTTCCATCTCCAGACCGGTAGCATAATCGAGCTGTCTGGGTTCGTATTCCTCGTTTTCGCGCTGTCTTGTATACCGGTGATTCTCGTAATCGGGGGCGGGAGCGTCTCTTCTCCATTTTCGGCACTCCCACTGATACCCACGGAACGGATCTCGGGTCTCGTCCATATTCCTGAGCAAAGCGTCATGCAGACGGTCTCTCTCTTTGGAATACGCTTCGGAATCTATGAGATTCACCATTTCATAGCGGTCTGTTTCGGTATCGTAGAACTCGTCCGTTTCGTCGAGCAGATGGATGCAGAGCTTGTATCTTCCGTCAAACACAGCGCGCATCATTTGCAGGCCGCCGAAGCCGTCGTGATCCACCTCGTATCTCGTGAATTCGGTAAATACGTAATCATTGACCCGGAGCGACGGATCGTTCAGAGCCGAAAGAACGCTCGGTCCCTCCATGAGCTTCGGCACACTGAGTCCCATGTATTCCAGAATCGTGGGCACAAGATTGATATGAGAAATCGGATACTTGTATACGCCCTTTCCATCAAATCCGTAGAAAATCATCGGGATCCTGGCGATCTCGTCATACATTGCAGCGCCTTTCCCATTAAGGCAGTGCGACTGGAGAGCGTCGCCGTGATCGGAGGTATATATGATCGCAGCATCGGGGGCGAGCTCCTTCGCGGCGTCGATCACCTTGCCGATTTCATAATCCGCATACGAATTGCAGCCCAGAAAATACGACGGCTTGATTTTGAGCTCGTCGCGGTTCTCCTTCAGGCGCGCACCCGCCCACAGCTTCTGATAAAATGGCTTTCCCTCCAGCGTATCCCATACATTGGGTGCTTTCGGGAACTCATAGTCAGCATACATCGAAGCGTACGGCTCGGGACAAAGATACGGATCGTGCGGCTCGTCAAGAGACAGGACCATAAAGAAATCCTCGTCCTTATATTCCTTCAGAAAATCGATCGCACGTCCGGCGCATCTGTGCGCGTAGGTAAAGTCCTCCGGGATTCCCTCCTGGTTTGTCGCAGGTATTCTGGACTTTACGCGTTCCTCCTCCGTCAGCTCCTCGAGGTAGCATCTCATATCATACCAGTATTTTTCCTCCCACCCGTCGGGACAGACGCCCAGTCCGAAGTAGTCGCCCCCGTCCAGGTGCCATTTCCCGATATATCCGGTGCGGATACCGTGATCGCGCAGACGCTGTCCTACCGTTTTTACGTTAGCGCCGAGCGGATAGGAATTGGTAAAGCTGCCGTTTGAGTGCGGATACAGCCCGGTAAAGATGGTCGATCTCGCCGGCCCGCACACCGGCTGGCAGGTATAAGCGCTCTCACACCGGAGTCCCTCCTGGGCAAGCGCGTCAAGGTTCGGCGTTTTCATGTCCGGATTGCCGTAGCATCCGAGCATATCGAACCGCGTCGTATCTGTCATAATAAAAACGATCTGCTTTTTCTTCATAGCCATCTCCGTGCTGTGCGGCGCCTGCACTGGGCTCCGGAAAATGCTGCCGCCTGAATTTGCATGTTCCGTGAAAAGCCGGTTCTGTCCGTTCCTATGTAGAGCGCACCGCTCACCATGACGCCGGCTTGTCCTGAATACAGTATAGCACATATAAAAAAAATTGCAACCTGCCTCATGAAAATTGTACAGGAGCGCATCATGGCGCAGCCGGATTTTCTCGTAAAAAAAGAAATGTTGCGTCCCGGCTGACGGACGGGATCGCGCATGCAGTGTCTATGTCTGTTCAGACGCGCAAGGAGGCGCGCGGTGCGGATTCCGGACAGAATATAATTTTCGGTGATGAAAAACAAAAAAGCCTGAACAATCAGGCTTTTTCGTCGTATTTGGTGGAGACAACTGGGATCGAACCAGTGACCTCTTGCATGTCAAGCAAGCACTCTAACCAGCTGAGCTATGCCTCCATCGCAAACTGCCTGTATATTATAGCAAGTCTGCGTTTGTTTGTCAATACCTTTTTCAATTTTTTTCGCATTTCTGCAAAGAAACCGCGAACCAAGCGCGCCGCGCCTCCGTCCGCCTTATTCTCCGATGATACGCCGGGCTTCGATATAATACCGCTTGCTGCGCGCCTCACCCATAGAGAAGGTTTTGCGCGGCAGCGTGCCGTGCTCCCGTACATACGGGAACAGCATCTCCTTCGGCATTCCCTCAAACAGGAAGCCGACGCTTCCGCTGCGCCGCGCAAGAGAAAGGAGTGAGGTCTCGTCGTGTATGTAGTCACAGCGAACCTCCGGGTGCTGCTGCATATAACCGTCCAGAAAATCCTGTATCGTCCCGACCGTCAGCGCATGCCGCTTTCCGGTAAACGAAACGGTCTGCTCCCCGTCCGCGCAAACAACGCGCACCGTCTGCTCTCCCGCGCCGGGCGCGGAGACGGACGCGAGCGCCGCAAGCAGATCCTCCGGGTCGCAGCCGGTCACCACGCGGTAGATCGGTTCAAACGCAAGCGCCGGATCCTGCAGCGCCACCACCTCCGCCAGCGCATAGCGTGCCGGATGGGAAAGCGCGGCGTCGCCGAGCGATTCCTTGAGGCGGACATAGTGCGCGCGCGCCGCGGCAAGCGAATGGTTTCCATCGCCGACTGCGTACACCAGTCCATCCGCGCGGGATGCTTCATAGGCACCGAGGCGCGCCGTCACGCCGTCGAGCGCGGCGCCAGAGATGCGGTAGCCCTGTACATGTCCGCCGCCGAGCATCAGCTCAAAATCATACGCCGGCGCATAGCTGTCCTTATGCGCGCACAGATAGTCAAAGAGTCCGTCCGCGTCCTCCATCAGAAGCATGACGTGCGGCAGCTCGAAAACCGCCTCGGAGCGGATCGCCACGCGCGGCGGTATCCGTTCCAGCACAGTCGCCTCCGTTGCGCGGACGGCGGACGCGGAGCCCTTCTGATAATCATAGCGCTCCAGATCGATCTTTCCGATCAGGCCGCAGCGGACGCGTCCGTCCGGCAGAGTGCGGCGCAGATACATCATGGAATCCGGATACTGCCGCAGCCAGTGGCGATCCAGCTCCTTCATGGCGCAGGCGATCTGCGCGCGCATTCTCCCCTCGTCTGCGGTGCCGAGGTATGCCTCCGGCAAAATCAGCCGGAGCGCAGACGGTGCGCCGGAGGCGGTCTGCGCCGCTTTCTCCCAGTATTCCGGCTCTGAGGTAAACTGATCGCAGGCGATGACCGCCCATTTTTCCCATTCGGCGGACGCCGGAGCGTATGGCGGCAGAAGAATCTGCGCGGGGGAAAGTATCGGTGTGCTGTTCATGAATGTATCCTTATTCTCCGCTTTGAGGTTTGTTGTTGAAAAATATTATATAACAGAAGCGGATTTCTGTCAATCCACGCGAAAACAAATGTAAATTTCCGTCCAAATTACTTCATGCGCTTGCAGGCGCCACCGCTATGCGGTATAATAAATACAAATATGAGTCAAATTTTTATGAATGGATGTGATCGCTATGATGGGTGGACCGCCGCCCGGATTCGGAGGCCCCAATTCCCAGGCAACGGACAAGCTGCGTGAGCCGAAGCCGAAATCCCTCTCCGAGGTGCCCGGCTATCTCAGCCGTCTGCTGCGCGGCTTCTTTTCCCGGCTGTTTTACATTTTTGCGCTGGTATGGGAAGCGAAGCCCTGGATTCTGTTCGTCATGGTTTTCATGGCGGTGTACAGCGGTATCGCGCCGGTCATCAGCGCCTACATTGCCGCCGCGCTTCTGAATGCGCTCGGCAGCGCCGCCACCGCCCTCGTCACCGGGGAGGATTTCCCCTTCCGGCAGATTCTGCTGCTTCTCGTCGGACAGTTCGGCTACATATTCTTCAACAATCTGATCAGCAGCGTATACAATATGATTATCCGCATTGCCGGCGAGCTGGTCACCAATCACATCAAGCTGAAACTGATCGACAAGGCGCGGACCATCGACCTCGCCAGCTTCGACCGTCCGGAGTTTTATGAGAAGCTGGAAAACGCCAACCGCGAGGCAGGCTCCCGCCCGATTCAGATTCTGAACGCTACCTTCAGCATCATCAGCACGCTGATCAGCATGATATCCTTCATCACGATACTCGCCAACGTCAGCCTGTTCGCGCCGCTGCTGATTATTGTTCTCGCCATCCCGTTCGCTATCATCAATTTTATCTACCGCCGCAAAAACTTCCTGTACATGCGCCGCCGTTCCAAGGACCGCCGCTGCATGAACTATTACAGCTCTCTCATTACCAACAAGGATATGGTGAAAGAGATCCGTCTGTTCGATCTATCCGGAACTTTTATCAACCGCTACAAGGAAACCTTCCGGCATTACTTCGCGGGGATACGGAAGCTGATCGTACAGGAGGGCAGCTGGAACATCGCCATCTCCGCGCTGAACTCCATTGCCAACTGCTATCTGTTCCTGTATATCGCCAGAAAAGTATATGAGGGCGTCCTGTCCATCGGTGATTACTCTTTGTATACCGGCGCTCTCAACTCCATTTCAGGCGGCGTCTCCTCGCTCATCAGTCTGACTGCGACCATCTATGAGGGGACTCTGTTCATCGACAACATGATCGCTTTCATGGCGGAGAAGCAGACCGTCGTTCCGCGTCTGGAACAGCCGCTGCATGTCAAGCGCCACTGCGCGCATAAGATCGAGCTGCGCAACGTCAGCTTCCGCTATCCCGGCACGGAGCGCATGGTCATCCGCAACGTGAATCTGACGCTGCGCGAGGGCGAGACCGCCGTCCTTGTCGGACTGAACGGCGCGGGAAAGACGACGCTCATCAAGCTGATTACACGTCTGTACGATCCGACGGAGGGAGAAATCTATCTGGACGGACACGACATCCGCGACTATGATCTGAACGAACTGTACCGGATGTACGGCATCATCTTCCAGGATTTCGGAAAGTACGCCGTATCCGTCCGGGAAAACATCCAGTTCGGCAATCTGGCAAGAGAGGCGGGCGAACAGGAGGTACGGGAAGCCGCGCACCAGAGCAATGCCGACGTATTCATCGACAAGCTGCCGGATCAGTACGACACGCCTCTGATGCGGTATTTCGAGGATAACGGCATCGAGCTGTCGATCGGTCAGTGGCAGAAGCTGTCGATCGCGCGCGCGTTCTACAGCGATTCCGACGTGCTGATCCTGGATGAGCCGACCGCTTCCCTGGATCCGATGGCAGAGCAGGAGATCTTCAATCAGTTTGACGAGCTCCGGGCGGGGAAGACGACCGTCTTCGTCTCGCACCGCCTCTCCAGCGCCACGACCGCCTCCAAAATTATCGTGTTGGAAAACGGGCAAATCGTCGAGGAGGGCAATCACAGCCAGCTGATGAACAAGCGGGGAAAATACTACGAGCTCTTCACCACGCAGGCAAAGCGCTACATCACGGAAGTCGACCCGAGCGACACGCTCCCGCCGGATAGCCCAAGCGACACGCCCCGGGAGGGGCTCCCGCCGAGGAACGCAGAGGATGTGCAGCCAGCCGGCAGCGGCTTAGGCGACGGAGCGCGCCCGCATCCGCCGCGCATGTCCCATCCGTCGGGACCGCCGCGCCCCCCGCGCTCCTGAGAATTGTACGATCTGTTATAATTCGTCCGTACTTCTGAGAATATTTATCCATATCTGCCGTTGACAAAGCTGTCGAATATTCATATAATATAATGTATATGTGAGTATATCTGAGTACAGCACGCCGGTGCAGCCCGGCGGTATGAATTATTATTCTTTGGGAGTAGCACATTGAATCCGAACAATACAAAGGACGATCCGCAGTCTCCGGTCAAAGTAGTCAAATTCGGCGGCAGCTCGCTTGCGGATGCAGAGCATTTCCGCATGGTGCAAAGCATCGTAAATGCAGAGGCATCCCGCCGCTATGTCGTTCCCTCCGCACCCGGCAAACGCTTCCGGGAAGATGAGAAGGTGACGGATCTTCTCTATCGCTGCTACGAGGTATCCGGCAATGTTCAGGAGCTGAAAGCCGTTTTCTCGCGTGTCATTGAGCGCTATGAGGCCATCATTCACGGGCTTTCCCTGCCGCTGGATCTGAGCGCGGAATACGACACGATCCTGAACGCCATCTCGCACCATGCAGGGCGCGACTACGCAGCCAGCCGCGGCGAGTACCTGAACGGTCTGATCCTTGCCAGCCTCCTCGGCTACGATTTTATCGACGCCGCCGACGTGATCCGCTTTTCCGACAACGGCACCTTCGACGACGAGCTGACGAACGAAATCCTTTCCGGCGTGCTGAAAAAGCACCCGCGCGCTGTCATCCCCGGTTTTTACGGCTCCATGCCGAACGGAACGGTCAAGACCTTTTCGCGCGGCGGCTCCGACATCACCGGCTCGATCGTTGCTCGCGCCGCGGAAGCTGTCCTGTATGAAAACTGGACGGACGTTGCCGGATTTCTGATGGCGGATCCCCGCATCATTGACAACCCGCGCCGTATCGATGTCATCACCTACAAGGAGCTGCGCGAGCTGTCCTACATGGGCGCGACCGTCCTGCACGAGGACGCGATCTTCCCCGTTCGCTTCGCCGGCATTCCGATCAACATCCGCAACACCAATGCGCCGGACTGCGCAGGAACCATGATCGTGCCCGCAACGGATATCTACGACTCCTCCACAACGATCACGGGAATTGCGGGGAAAACCGGCTTTTCCGTCATCAACATCGAAAAGGATATGATGAACCAGGAGCTCGGCTTCGGCAGACGCGTGCTGGAGGTCATCGAAAATCTCGGCATTTCCTTTGAGCATCTGCCGTCCGGCATCGATACCATGAGCGTCATTCTGAACTCGCATGACATCGAGCCGTACCGTCAGAAGCTGATCGACGGCATCTGCCGTGCCGTAAACCCGGAATCCATCAGCATTGAGGACAATCTTGCGCTGATTGCCGTTGTCGGGCGCGGCATGGTCAAGGCAAAGGGTACGGCGGCAAGACTGCTCAAGGCGTGTGCCGGCGCGGACATCAATATCCGCATGATCGATCAGGGGTCGAGCGAGCTGAACATCATCATCGGCGTGGCTGCCAGTGATTTCACGCGCGCACAGCAGGCAATCTACAACGAATTTGTCAGATAAAGCAAAACGTCTCCCACGGGAGACGTTTTGCTTCACGTTCGTATCAGAGCCGTCAGACAATGTGCAGCGGGAGCGGCTTCCCGCCGAGAATGTGAAAGTGCAGATGCGGCACCGACTGTCCGGCGTCCGCGCCGCAGTTGGAGATTACCCGGTAGCCGTTCGTGAGTCCAGCCGCTTTCGCGATCTCCGGAATCTTTTCAAACAGGTAGGCAACAACGCCGCTGTTCTCCGGGGTGATATGATCCATGGACGGGATGTGCTCCTTCGGGATCACCAGCACATGCACCGGCGCCTCCGGATTGATATCGTGAAACGCGAGGATACGCTCGTCCTCATACACCTTGTTGGAAGGGATCTCCCCCGCCACGATCTTGCAGAAAATGCAGTCCATTTGCTTTTTGCTCCTTTTCTATGCTGTTTTTTCATGCTGATTTTGGATCGCCGCGGGCTTCACTACTGCCGCGCGTACCGTCCGGCGTACACACCGACACCGTCATGCAGCGTGAGGCTGACGATCCTTCCCGCGTTTACCGACACGGCGCAGCGCTCCAGCCAATACTCTCCATGCCACTCTCCGCTGCTTGCAAAGAAGGTATCCGCATCCGTGAATGCGCCGAAAAGATTCCGGGCTGGGACGGCCTTGCCGCCCTCCCCGATCGGATACACGTCTCCTTCCACACACACCGTCCCGGTATGCTTCGCGTCGGCAAAGAAATTCCGCTGAATGCGGACGCTGACTTCCACCGTGATCTTTTCACCGTACAGCGGTCGCTCGCCGCTCTCCGTACAGACCAGAACGGCGCTGTACGTCTTTGTGTACGGCAGCTTGAACCACGCAACGGCGAGGAGCCCCGCCGCAAACAGCGCCAGGATCACGAGTTTTTTCTTTTTTGAAACGACGCGCCGCTCTCCCGCCGGGATCTCCCGTCTTTTCATACGCTGTCCGCCTCCGCCCGTTTTTTACATAATAGCATATTTTTCACCTGAAATCAAGAGGTCATCTATGTACAAGGTATTCGATATCCACACACACACCTATCCGGAAGCCATCGCCGAGCGTGCGGTGGAGAATCTCGGTCGTTTTTACGACTTCGTTCCGGAAGGAAAAGGCACCTATGCCGATCTCTCCGCGCAGGCGCCTGAAAACAACATCCGCGGCTTTCTCCTCTTTTCCGTCGCAACGAATCCCCACCAGGTCCCGAAGGTGAACGACTGTATCGCGTCGCTTGTACAGAAATCCCGTGCCGAGGGATATCTGACAGTCGGTTTCGCCGGTATGCATCAGGATTATCCGGATTTTGCAGGGGAGATCGAACGCGCGGTGCGGCTGGGGCTGCGCGGGGTCAAGCTGCATCCGGACATTCAGGGGATCGACATCGACGACCCGAAACTCCTTCCGCTGTATGAAATCGTGGAAGGGCGGATGCCGATCTGCTTCCACATGGGCGACAACCGTCCGCAGTACCGTTTTTCCGAAGCGAGAAAGCTGCGCCACGTACTTGAGATGTTCCCGCGGCTGGAGGTGATCGCCGCGCATCTCGGCGGCTACCGTGCGCATGAGGAGGCGATCGAATACCTCGCCGGGCACGAAAATGTCTGGTATGACACTTCGAGTTCTCTGTGGTATCTGTCCCCCGGAGAAGCAGCATCCATCATTGGAAAGCTGGGCACGGACCGCGTGATGTTCGGCACGGATTATCCGGTCAAGAATCCCGCCGCCGAGCTTGCCCTGTTCTCACGGCTGCCGCTCACGGATGCGCAGCGGGAGGACATTCTCTGGAACAACGCCATCCGCTTTCTGCATCCGGAGGAGAAAGCATAAATGGATTTCTCCATCACGCGCGGCGAATGCCTTTGGGAAAAGCTCGCCCGCACCGAACGCCCGCTCGTCCTCTACGGAACGGGAAACGGAGCGGACAAGCTGATCGCCGCGCTCGCCGCGTTTGGGAAAGAACCGTCCGGCGTCTTTGCCAGCGACGGTTTTGTGCGCCGCCGCACGTTCGCCGGCATGGAGGTGCTTTCCTTCGCGGATGCCTGCCAGCGTTTCGGGGAAGAAATGATCGTGCTGATCGCGTTCGGCTCTTCTCTGCCCGGCGTCATGGAACAGATGCGCGCCGTTGCCGCACGCTGTGAAACCTATATACCGGAGCTTCCCCTCTTCGGCGGCGGATTATTCACCTATGACTACTTCTGCGCGCACCGGCGAGAGTTGGACGACGCTTTTGCCCTCCTTGCGGACGACGCTTCGCGCGCGCTTTTTACCGATATGCTGACCTATCGGCTGCGCGGCGAGCTTTCCTCTCTCAGCCGGACAGAAACGCCACAGGAAAGCTACCGGTCTCTGCTCGCCGGGAGGAATATCCGTACCGCCATCGACGGCGGCGCCTTCCGCGGCGACTCCGCCGCAGCGATGCTGCGCGCCCTTTCGGAGCTTCGCACCGTCTACGCGGCGGAGCCGGACGAGCGATCGTTTGCCCGCCTTACCGAATATGCCGCGTCGACAAAAGGCGCGGTGCGCCCCCTGCCGTATGCGCTGTCCGATCACACGGGCAGAATTTCCTTTTCCGCAACCGGCAGCCGCGGCGCGTCGATCGGCGGCGCCGCGCGCCGCGCGCGGGAAAGCGCAGCTGCCTGCACCACCATCGACGCCATCGCCGCGCATACCAGGATCGACCTCATCAAGCTCGACGTCGAAGGAAACGAAAAACTGGCGCTCGCAGGCGCAGCCGAAACGCTCCGGCGCGACCTGCCCGCACTCGCCGTATCCGTATACCACCGCTGCGAGGATCTGTTTGCCGTGATATTGCAGCTGGAAGCGATGCTTCCCGGCGTATACCGCTACCATCTGCGCCGCGCGCCCTGCTATCCTGCGTGGGATCTCCTCCTGCTCGCTCTGCCGCGCTTCTGAACCAGTTTTCTCCGTCGTCGTTTTTTATGAGAATTCCGCAAACAATTTCTTCGTCCGGCTGTTGACAATTTCACGGACGCATGGTATACTGTAACTGTAAATCTTTAAGACGGTACAGAGAGACCGGCAAGGTTTGGAGCCGCATTTTGCGGACGGCTTTTTTGCTCTGCCTTGCCACAGGGCTTTTTTTGTGCCCGGAGGGAATTATGCGCACAGCAGCGGCAGATAAAATGTATTGGGACGGCGTCTCCGGTATACATCTTTTTGACGGGCGCACCGGCTTTGAAACTGTTTTTGACACCTCATCGTGTCTCGTTTTTCCCGGCTTTGTGGATGTGCATGTGCATCTCCGCGAGCCGGGTTTTTCCTATAAGGAAACCATCGCCACCGGCACTGCTGCCGCGGCGCGCGGCGGCTTCACGGCTGTCTGCGCTATGCCGAATCTGAACCCGGTTCCGGACAGTGCTGCGTCTCTCGCCGTACAGGAGGAGATCATCCGGCGGGAGGCGGGGGTCCATGTATATCCCTACGGCGCCATCACAGCCGGCGAACGGGGTGAGTCTCTGTCCGATATGGATGCGCTTGCCGGGCGCGTGATCGCCTTCTCCGACGACGGCAGGGGCGTGCAGTCGGAGGACAGAATGCGTGAGGCGATGAAAAAGGCAAAAGCGCTTGGAAAGATCATCGCCGCGCACTGCGAGGACAACGCTCTCCTGCGCGGCGGCTGCATCCACGCCGGCGCGTACGCGGCAGAACACGGTCTGCCCGGTATTCCGTCCGAATGCGAATACCGGCAGCTTGCCCGCGATCTTGCCCTCGCCGCGGAGACCGGCTGCGCCTATCACGCCTGCCATATCTCCGCTAAGGAAAGCGTCTCCCTGATCCGGGAAGCGAAAGCGGCGGGACTGGATGTCAGCTGCGAAACGGCGCCGCACTATCTGCTGCTGAACGACTCGATGCTCCGGGATGAGGGAAACTTCAAAATGAATCCCCCCATCCGCAGCGAAGCGGACCGTCAAGCGCTGCTGGAGGGTCTCTGCGACGGCACCATCGACATGATCGCAACAGATCACGCGCCGCACACCGCGCAGGAGAAAGCGGGCGGGCTGCGCGGAAGCCTGATGGGGATCGTCGGTCTGGAAACCGCTTTCCCGCTGCTGTACACGTATCTGGTGCGCACCAGCATCCTTTCTCTGGACTGCCTGCTCTCCCTGATGAGCGGCAATCCTGCGCGCCGCTTCGGCATTCCGACCGGCGAAAAAGCAGGCTGTCTTACGGTTTTTGAGACAGGCGAAGAATACGGGATCGATCCGCAGGAGTTCGCGTCCATGGGCAGAAACACCCCGTTCGCATCTTATCGCGTGTACGGAAAATGCGCGCTCACCCTCTGCGGCGCGTCTGTTGCCTATGACAGCGGTCGGCTTGCGCGCCGCTGCGTACCGATCACATACAAGGAGGAAAACACATGAAGCAGGGCTGGTTTATCCTGCGGGAAAACACGCCGCTGACGCGCGATATGTACCGCATGGTGCTCGATGGCGACACATCCGCCGTCACCGCGCCGGGGCAGTTTGTAAACATCCGTCTGGACGGCTTTTATCTGCGCCGTCCGATCTCCGTCTGCGACTGTGACGACGGACGTCTGACGATTCTCTATAAGGTCGTCGGCGCGGGCACGGCGGCGATGTCGAAGATGGAGCCGGGCGAAAAGCTGGACATTCTTACAGGACTCGGAAACGGCTACGATCCCGCACAGGCAGGCAGCCGCCCGCTGCTCATCGGCGGCGGCGCGGGCGTTCCTCCGCTGTATTGGCTTGCCCGCCGTCTCCTCGCCGCCGGATGCGCGCCGACTGTCATCATGGGCTTCAATACCGCTGCCGAGGTATATTATCAGAAAGAATTTGAGGCGCTCGGCGCGAAAGTGCTCCTCACAACGGCAGACGGCAGCGTGGGAATCAAGGGGTTCGTCACCGCCGCCATCCCCGCTGCGGGTGAATACACCTACACCTACGCCTGCGGTCCGGAGCCGATGCTCAAAGCGGTATACAACGCGTCAGCAACGGCCGGAGAGTACAGCTTTGAGGAACGTATGGGCTGCGGCTTCGGTGCATGCATGGGCTGCTCCTGCAAAACGAAGTACGGCAGCAAACGCATCTGCCGGGACGGCCCGGTGCTCACAAAGGAGGAGATCATCTGGTGAACACAAAGGTAACGCTGTCCGGCTGGACGCTGGACAATCCGGTCATTCCGGCAAGCGGCACGTTCGGCTACGGCTATGAGTTCGCCGAACTGTACGACATCAATATGCTTGGCACCTTTTCCTTCAAGGGAACGACGAAGGAACCGCGCTTCGGCAATCCGACGCCCCGGATTGCGGAATGCACCGCCGGGATGATAAACGCCGTCGGACTGCAGAATCCCGGTATTGAGCGCGTGATCGCAGAAGAACTGCCCCGGCTGCGCACGGTATTCCGCAAGCCTGTCATCGCCAATATCGGCGGCTTTTCCGTGGAGGAATACGCGTACTGCTGCGAAAAAATCGATCGGGAAGACGGCGTTGGTCTGATCGAGGTCAACATCAGCTGTCCGAATGTTCACGGAGGCGGCATGAGCTTCGGCACCTCCCCGGAGGCTGCGGCGGAGGTCACGCGCGCCGTCAAGGCGGTGACGACAAAGCCGGTTTATATCAAGCTCTCCCCCAACGTCACGGACATCGCCGAGATCGCGCGGGCATGCGAGGAAGCAGGAGCAGACGGCATCAGCCTCATCAATACCCTGCTCGGAATGCGCATTGATCCGGTGCGCCGCCGTCCGGTGATCGCAAACGTCATGGGCGGCTTCTCCGGAGACGCGGTGTTCCCCATTGCGCTTCGTATGGTCTGGCAGGTGTACAACGCCGTAAAGATTCCACTCATCGGCATCGGCGGGGTCTCCAGCGCGGAAAACGTGATCGAAATGATGCTGGCGGGCGCCACGGCGGTACAGGTCGGTGCGGCAAATCTGGTCGATCCGTTCATCTGCAAAAAAATAGTGGAAGATCTTCCCCGCGTGATGGAGCGGTACAAAATCGAAAATTTACAGGATATTATCGGAGGTGCACACCATGGGTAAGGATGTCATCATTGCCTGCGACTTTTCCTCTCGTGAGGACACGCTTTCTTTTCTGGACAGGTTTTCCGACCAAAAGCCGTTCGTCAAGATCGGCATGGAGCTGTTCTATGCGGAGGGACCGGCTATCGTGCGGGAGATCAAGGCGAGAGGACATAAGATTTTTCTCGATCTGAAGCTGCACGACATCCCCAACACGGTGAAAAAATCCATGGCAGTGCTCTCCCGGCTGGATGTGGATATGTGCAATCTGCATGCCGCCGGTACGATCGCCATGATGGAAGCCGCCATAGAGGGTCTGACGCGTCCGGACGGAAGCCGCCCGCTGCTCATCGCGGTGACGCAGCTCACCTCGACAGATGAAGAGCGGATGCACAAAGAGCTGCTGATCGATCGTCCGATGGAGGAAGTCGTCATGCAGTATGCAAAGAACGCCAAAGCCGCCGGTCTGGACGGCGTTGTCTGCTCCCCGCGGGAGGCTGGCGCGGTACATGGCGCCTGCGGCAGGGATTTTCTGACGGTCACGCCCGGCGTGCGCTTTGCGGATGGGGATATCGGCGATCAGAAGCGCGTCATGACGCCCGCCGAAGCCAAAAGGATCGGCTCGGACTACATCGTGGTTGGCCGTCCGATCACCGCGGCGGCGGATCCTGTCGCCGCATACGATCGATGCGTCGCTGAATTTGTTGGATAATAAAGAAAGGAACAGCCTGATTATGAATACAGAAAAACAGATCGCCAAAGATCTTCTGTCGATCAAAGCCGTATTTTTCCGTCCCGAGGAGCCCTTTACGTGGGCGAGCGGCATCAAAAGCCCCGTTTACTGCGACAACCGCCTAACGCTGACCGCTCCGGCCGTGCGCAATGACGTGGAGAACGCGCTTGCGGACAAGGTACGCACGCTGTATCCCGACGCGGAGGTGCTGATGGGAACGTCCACCGCCGGCATCGCGCATGCGGCGATTGTGGGACACATTCTCGGCCTGCCGATGGGCTACGTCCGCTCCGGCGCAAAGGATCACGGACGCGGCAACCAGATCGAAGGCAGGCTGGAAGCGGGACAGAAGGTCGTCGTCATTGAGGATCTGATCTCGACGGGCGGCAGCGTACTGGAGGTCGTGGAGGTACTGCGCGCGGCAGGCGCACAGGTGCTTGGCATCGTCAGCATCTTTACCTACGGCATGAAAAAAGGACTGGAACGTCTCGCCGCGGCAAACGTGGAGAATCATTCCCTGACCAATTTCGACGTGATCGCCGAGGTCGCAGCGGAGGAAGGCTATATCGCGCCGTCCGACATCCGTCGGCTGATCGCATTCCGCAACAATCCCGCGGACGAAAGCTGGAGGAGTGCGAAATGAGAAGCCTGATCGATATAAACGATCTCACCGTCGAGGAAATCGAGCAGCTTCTCGACCGTGCGGACGATATCATCGCCCACCCGCAGAAGTATGCGGAGGTATGCCGCGGGAAGAATCTCGCGACGCTGTTCTTTGAGCCGTCCACCCGGACGCGCCTCAGCTTTGAGGCAGCCATGTATGAGCTGGGCGGCAATGTGCTCGGCTTCTCCGAAGCGCAGAGCAGCTCCGCCGCGAAGGGAGAAAGCGTCGCGGATACCGCCAAAACGGTAAGCTGCTACGCGGATATCATCGCTATGCGCCATCCGAAGGAGGGCGCTCCGCTGGTCGCTTCCATGAACGCCTCCGTTCCCGTCATCAACGCAGGCGACGGCGGTCACAATCATCCGACGCAGACGCTCACCGACCTTCTGACCATCCGCCGGGAAAAAGGACGTCTCGGCAATTTCACGATCGGCTTCTGCGGAGACCTGAAGTTCGGGCGTACCGTTCACTCCCTGATCGCCGCTCTTTCCCGCTATCCGGGCATGAAAGTCGTTCTCATCTCTCCGGAGGAGCTGAAGCTGCCGAGCTACGTCAAAAAGGATATTCTGAAAAACCGCGGAATCGAATATGTGCAGACGACTGATCTCGCCGGCGTCATGCCTGAGCTGGATATCCTGTACATGACGCGCGTGCAGCGCGAACGCTTTTTCAGCGAGGAGGAGTACCTGCGCCTGAAGGACCGCTACATCCTGACGCCGCAGAAGCTGGCGGATGCGCGTCCCGATCTGTGCATTATGCATCCGCTGCCGCGCGTCAACGAAATCTCGGTCGCCGTGGATGACGATCCGCGCGCCTGCTATTTCAAGCAGGTACTGAACGGAAAATATGTCCGCATGGCGCTTATTATGATGCTGCTGGAGGTAACGGTATGAACGTAGACGCCATCAAAAACGGGATCGTTCTCGATCACATACAGGCAGGGCGCGGCATGCAGATCTATCATCTTCTGCATCTCGACACGCTCAGCTGCCCGGTCGCAATCATCAAAAACGTGCAGAGCAAGCAGCTCGGCAAAAAGGATATCATCAAAATCGACGCGGATATTCCGCTGGATCTGGACATTCTTGGCTATATCGACCCGAACATCACGATCAACGTGATCCGCGATTCCGTGCTGGTCGAAAAAAAGCATCTGGAACTGCCCCTGCGGCTGGTCGGCGTACTGAAATGCCGAAATCCCCGCTGCATCACGTCCAGCGAGCAGGAGCTGCCGCAGGTATTCAAGCTCTCCGACCGCCAGAGCCGCACCTATCGCTGCATGTACTGCGAAGCGAAAGCAGAAGAATAAGGCGCATACCGGGCAGGTACCGCCTAGAAAAGGATATGCACAGCAAAGTGCATATCCTTTTTGAGCGCATGCATCTCCCAGCAGCCACCAAAGCAGCCGGAGAAATGCAGATGAGTTTCGCACCATTCGGGCATGCCTTTCGGGTAAGCTGACTCTGGAGCTTTTTGCCTGCATCTATAACACGAACACAAAAGGCTGCAAAAACTGCCTATCGGAACGGCTGTGCAGGCAGTAAAATACTGGGGCAGATGCAAACGACGGAGCCGATAAGTGAATGCCGAACCATAAGGAGGCGCGCCTCACCTCTGTCCGTATCGTCTGTTCCGCAGTGCCTGACGCGGCTTCGGCAGTGTATTTCCCGCCCGAATCGTCCGTTTTGTACCTGAGACGCAATCCGTCAAGCAAAAAATAGCCAGAGAAACAAAAACAAAAGACACGCTGTAAGGAGAAACAGGGATGAAAGCAGATGCGATCGTTTATACATCCAATACAGGCTATACCCGGGAATATGCCCTGCTGCTCGGGGAAAAGACGGGACTCCCCGTGTACTCCCTTGACGAAGCCATGAAGTCACTGACGCCGGGCAGTACCATAATCTATCTGGGCTGGCTCATGGCAGGAAAGGTGCAGGGGTATGCCAAAGCTGTCCGTCGTTACCATACGGCGGCAGTCTGCGGTGTGGGAATGGGAGCTACCGGCTCCCAGATGCAGGATCTGCGCAATGCCAATAGGCTGCCGGCATCCATGCCTCTGTTCACGCTGCAGGGCGGCTTTGACATAAACCGCCTGCGCGGTATCTACAAGCTGATGATGACCATTATGGCGAAGACTGCGGGAAAGGGATTGGCGGAGAAGAAGGATCGCAGTGCTGAGGAAGACGAAATGCTGGAGCTTATGCTCCATGGAGGCAGCCGGGTACGAGAAGAAAACCTGACGACGGTCATGGAATGGTACGAGAAGGCGCGGTGATCCGCAAATTCCGTTGGGAGAAGTTCTTGCAGCACGCCGCAAAGAACGGTTCATGCCTCTGTTTTTCCGCCAGACATCGTTCCGGCAACCCACAGATATCGCGTGCGCATCTGCCGGATTTCGTTTTCCGTGCAGAAAAAGCACGCGGAGCAGCCGGAGATGGATTCATCCTTCTCCCGGAATGCTCCGCGTGCTTCTGTTTTCCCTGTCCGCCGGAAATGCGCCGGCGCAGCGGCTCTCACCTGCCGCCGGACGGCAGCGGAACGGCGCGGCAGATCTCGCCGTCCGTCTCCCTGAGCACGACCGGAACGATATCGCCGGGCGCGCCGCATACCGTCTCCGTTCGTATCTCTGCATAGTGTTCGGAATGTCCGACGCTGCCGCCGTTCTTTTCCTCCTCGATCAGGAGGGAAACCGGGGTCGTATTGTGCGCGCGCACATATTCCTCAAGCAGCGTCCGTTTGATTTCTGCCTGCTGTGCAGCCAGCGCGGCAGCACGGCGGCGCTTCTCCGTCTCCGGCAGCTGACCGGGCATTTCTGCCGCCTCCGTTCCGCTGCGCACGGAATACGGGAAAATATGCAGATGCAGAAAGCGTCCCTCACGGCAAAACTGCATCGTCTCTTCAAACTCCGCCTCGGTTTCGCCCGGGAAGCCGACGATCACGTCGGCGGTCAGCATGCATTCCGGACGTGCGAGACGCAGCGCATCCATCCGTTCCCGTGCCTGCCCGGCGTTATAGGGACGCCGCATGCGCCGCAGCACCGACGACGAACCGCTCTGCAGGGAAAGATGAAAATGCGGCAGCACCGATGGAAGTGAGGATACAGCATCCAGAAAATCGCCGCGCAAAAGAGACGGATCGAGCGAACCCATTCCGATGCGCCGGATACCGGGAATCCCGTTCAGACGTTCGAGCAGAGAGGAAAGAGAAAATGCGCCGCCGGCATCCCTTCCATACGCAGCCGTTTCAATTCCGGTCAGGATGATCTCTCCGCAGCCCGCCCGCGCAAGCGTCTCCACCTCCTGCACAACAAGAGACGGATCTTTGGAACGCACTCTGCCCCGCGCCATCGGGATGATGCAATAGGAGCAACGGTTTTCACAGCCGTCCTCGATTTTAATATAGGCGCGCGCGCGGCGCGGATGTGCCAACATCAGCCCGTCATAGTCTGCGCTCTGCATATCCGACAGCTCCATCCGCGGCCGCGCAGGCGCACGCTCCGCCGTCAGTTCCCGTGCCAGCGCGGCAATATCCGCCTTGCGCGCGTTTCCGATCACGGCAGATACGCCGGGAAGTCCGGCAGCCGCCTCAGGGGAGACCTGCGCGAAGCACCCGGTCACGATGATCGGAGCGCCGGGGCTTGCCGCAGCCGCACGGCGAATGTACTGCCGCGATTTTCTGTCGCTCTCCGAGGTGACGGTACAGGTGTTGACCACGGTAACGTCGCACGGCTCGCCGAATGGCACAACGTCAAAACCTGCCGCCTCCAGCTCGCCTGCGATCACGTCGGATTCATATTGGTTTACGCGGCAGCCGAGCGTGAGCACAGCGGCACGCGGATATTCGGGAAAACTGCTTTTCATTCTGTTCCTGCCCGTTCTGTATTCATACAGAATATTGTATCATATTTTATAAAAAATGCAATACCCCGCCCTGCATTGCAGGTTTTCGCGCTGAATACACAAAAAAATCCCGTCCTTCTCTTGCAATACGCCGCCCCCGGTAGTATAATAACAGGGATAAGTAAGACCACATCCGAAATAATATGCAGAAAGGCATCCTGCCGCAAGGCGGGGGAGAAAGTGAAAATGAGTACGCTGCACATTGTCGACCATCCGCTGGTTACGCACAAGCTCACCATTATGCGGGACGAAAAGACCGGAAGCAAGGATTTCCGCCAGCTTCTCTCCGAGATCTCCATGCTGATGGGCTATGAGCTGACGCGCGATTTCCCGTTGGAAACTGTCGAGATCGATACGCCCGTTTCCCACATGTCCGCCAAGAAAATCAAGGGCAAAAAGGTCGCCATCATCCCGATCCTCCGCGCGGGTCTCGGCATGGTGGATGGACTTCTCAGCCTGATTCCCGCAGCCAAGGTCGGTCACATCGGTCTCTACCGCGATCCCGAAACCCACAAGCCGGTGGAATATTACTGCAAGCTGCCGTTCGACATTGAAAAGCGCATGGTCATTCTGTGCGATCCGATGCTGGCGACGGGCGGCTCCTCCTCCGACGCCATCGCCATGCTGAAAAAGAAGGGTGTATCCTCCATCCGCCTGATGTGTCTCGTCGCAGCGCCCGAAGGCGTCGCAAAGGTGCAGAAAGATCATCCCGATGTCGACATCTTTACCGCCGCTCTGGATGAACGCCTGAACGAGCACGCCTACATCGTCCCCGGTCTCGGAGACGCCGGCGACCGCCTCTTCGGCACGAAATAATGCGCTCCTTTACCATCAATCAGAATGACGGCGGGCAGCGGCTGGACAAGTTTGTCACAAAGACAGTCCGGGGGCTGCCCGCCTCCCTTATGTATAAATACATCCGCACCAAGCGGATCAAGGTAAATGGAAAGCGAACGGAGCCGCGGCAAATGCTGGCAGCCGGCGATCTGGTGGAAATGTATATCCCGGACGAGTTCTTCACAGAGCAGACGGCGGAGGCGGAATTCACCCGCGCGCACGCCGCGCCGCAGATCCTCTATGAGGACGACAACATCCTTCTGTGCGACAAGCGCCCGGGGCTTCTGACACATCCCGGAGACCGCGACGAAGCAGGTTCGGATGAGGCAAGCGAGCGGGAAACGCTGATTTTTCAGATTCAGGCATATCTGTACCGGAAGGGAGAATATGACCCGCAAAAGGAGAATTCCTTTTCTCCGGCATTATGCAACCGCATCGACCGCAATACGGGCGGGATCGTGATCGCAGCGAAAAACGCGGATGCGCTGCGCGCGATGAACGCTCAGCTCCGTCTCGGAAACGTACACAAGACCTATCTCTGCGCCGTACACGGAAAAATGCCGCAGAAGGAGGAGCTTCTGCACGGCTATCTCACCAAGAATACGAAAACAAAAACGGTCACTGTGCAGAAGTCCCCCGCGCGCGGCGCCAAGGAGATTGCCACCGGCTACCGTGTTCTCGCCTATGCGTCGGAGCATGATCTGTCGCTGCTGGAAGTCCGGCTTCTGACCGGACGAACGCATCAGATACGCGCGCATCTCGCCTCTGTCGGACATCCGCTGCTCGGAGAGGGAAAATACGGCGTGAACCGTTCGGATCGCGCCCTCGGATTCCGCTTTCAGGCGCTGTATTCCTACCGCGTCGCTTTTACCATTCCGGAGGGAACGCTCTCCTATCTCGACGGCAGGACGTTCGCCGCGCGCCGGGAAAATGTCCGCTTTCTTTCGCTGTTTCCCTCGTACACGCTCGGGGCTCCCGAACAAGGCAGGTCATAAAACGATCAGCGCCGTGCTGCTGTCTGCCGTGATCCCGCATGCCGCGTCAAAAACAACGGGTATCCGTTTGATTCCGGATACCCGTTTTTCGTTTACGTCCTCGGACCGATCTCCTGTGCCGAGCATATCAGCGCACAGCGGCAGGATGCTCAGAGATACTTTTCCACGATCGCATTGAGCTGGGCACGCTTTGTCTCGCCATCCGCAACCAGTTTGAACTGATTGCGCGCGCGGTCCAGATTGTGCTGCGGATAATTCGTATGGAAGTACACATCGCCGTTCAAATAATCCGCAAGGAAGCGAATCCCGATCTCGAAGGTGATTACCGTAGCCGCCATCGGCAGCGCACGAATCTCTTCCTTGCTGATGGAAGAGCCGAGCTCACTCAAAAATCCGTCCACATACGCCGCGAACATCTCCGGTACGACATACACCTTATCGAGGTCCGTTTCGTCCTCCAACGCGCTGGAAGCGCCGAACCGGATCGCATCGCCGAAATCAAAGAGCAGGCTGCCCGGCATGACCGTATCCAGATCTATGATGCAGACGCCCTTGCCGGTCTTTTCGTCCAGAAGAATGTTGTTCAGTTTGGTATCATTGTGCGTCACGCCGAGTTTGAAGCGCCCGTCCTCGATGCCGTCCATGAGATACGAGCAGATTCCCTCATGCGACATGGCAAATTCGATTTCCGGACGGACGTCCTTTGCGCGTCCCGCCTTATCCTGCGCGATCGCCGTTTTCAGATCGGCAAAGCGGCTGACCGTATTGTGGAAATTCGGAATGGTGATATGGAGTTTTTCCGCCGGATAATCGGACAGACGGTTGAAGAATCTGCCGAACGCGCAGGCGGCAGAACGGAAAACCTCGGGGCTTTCGGAGAGGTTCTTCGTGGTAACGCCCTCGACGGCGATATAGGTGCGCCAGAAAGCGCCGTCCTCATCGATGTAGTACATTTTCCCGTCCAGCGCAGGAACGATCGTCAGCGTCTCGCGATTGACGTCTCCGCCCTCGGCGGCGATTTTCTTTTTCAAAAATCCGCACACGCCGACCATGTTCTCCATCACCTCGACCGGCTTTGTGAAAACATTCGTATTGATCTGCTGCAGGACGTAGCGGATCTTTTTCTCTCCCACACAGGTCACAAAATATGTATGATTGATATGTCCGATATGGCACGGCTCATAGGAAACCGGTTTGCCGGCATACTGAAAATGAGCCGCTGCCGCGAGAACCTTATCCATCTGCTTCTCCTCTATAGAATCCAATCTGTATTGATTACCGTTATCTTATATAGTATACCACTCAGTGGTAAAATTGTCAAGGAGAAAACAAGGTCGATGCGGTGCGAAAAAATACAGCAGCATTTTCATGCTGCTGTATCGTGCCGAACCGTTCTATGCGAGGCAGGAAGCCGCCCTCAGAGGCGAACGGCGCGTCCGGTCTCGATGGACTCGTTGCAGGCAAGCGTCAGGCGGAGAGACTTGACTGCTTCGGAATAATCGGCAAGGATTCCGGAGGTATCGCCAGTGCGGACAGCGTGAATAAATGCTCGGTCCATGATGCCGGTCTGCTCGTCGCCGCGTTCAAAATGCTGTTCGCCGTTCGCATCGCGGATCGTGAGCGAATTGCGGAGCTTGTATTCCAGCGTTGCATCCGCGCAGTAGATATTCATGCCGCTCTGCATACCGCCGCCCTTCCGGACATAGCATCCGGTGAAGATGTTGGCAACGACGCCGTTTTTGAACTTCAGCACAGCGGAGGAATAGTCGTCCACATCGTATCCGGGAACCCCGTACGCATCCGGATCAACGATGCCCTTGGCGCCTGCGCAGTAAACGCTTTCCACCTCGCCGAACAGATAGCGCGCCTGGTCGAACAGATGAATGTTCTGCTCCACGATCTGACCGCCGGAGGTTGCCATCGTTCTCCACCACGGCACAGCGGGAATGCCTCCGAACCACGAGGCGGAGACAAGTCCGACCTGTTTATCGGCAATGTAGCTTTTCATGATCTGCGTCAGATTCTGGTATCTGTCCTGGAAGCCGGCGGCAACGAGAAGCCCCTTCTCCTGGATCCGCTTTTCCAGCGCCTCCGCCACACGGATATCGAGCGCGACCGGTTTCTCCACCATGAACGGAATGCTGCGGTCGATCACGGCGTTTTCAATATCGCCATGCTGGTGCGGCGGAACCGCAATGTAGACGACGTCGGGATTCGTATGTGCGAGAAGCTCCTGATAAGAGGTAAACACCTCACCCTGCCCGACCCGGTCGCTGAACGCCTTCGCGCGTTCCTCGATCACGTCGCAGAAGCCGACGAATTCCACGCCACCCATCTCGATCAGCTTGTCAAAATGCACGCGGTTGCGTCCGCCGCAGCCGATGAGTGCCGCTTTAATATTAGCCATAACCTTTCTACCTGTGCGGAGTATTTCCGCATCCTTTCGGATATATTTTACCGGCAGTACCGGCGGGAAACCACATAACGGTTCAGCCAGTTTCCTGGTCGTACAGAAACTCCCGGACAGCGCAGCTGCAACAGCAAAAAAATCGCACGCCGGCGTCATCTCACGCTGCTTCGGGAGAGGATGGGACACCGGAGTACGCCTGTTACTCGTCGCATCTCTTTCGTTCCTCATTCCCGCTGACAGTATAGCATAATTCCCATTCAAAAGCAACCGTTTTTTTCATTTGCGTGCAAAAAAGCGGGGAGCACAGCTCCCCGCCTCGCGGAATCAAGATTATTTATACTTGCGCTTTCTTGCCGCTTCAGATTTCTTTTTCTTTCTGACACTCGGCTTCTCGTAGCATTCTCTTTTGCGAAGCTCGGCCTGAATGCCGGATCTCTGACACTGACGCTTGAACCGACGAAGCGCGCTGTCAAGCGATTCGTTCTCCTTGACTCTGATCTCTGCCATCCATATCCCTCCCTTCGCACAAGGCACAGCGAGACAACTCAATATCTCTGTAATATTATAATCTGTCTGCGCCTGTTTGTCAAGACAAATCTTTTATTTCGACGATATATTTTCCGCAGCTTGGGAACAAGCTCATTTCGCCACGATATTGACGATTTTTCCGGGAACGTAGATCTCCTTAACGACCGTTTTGCCCGCCAGAGCGGAAGCGATCTTTTCGTCCGCGCGTGCTGCCGCCAGTGCGTCCTCACGAGACGCGCCCGCTGCGATGCGGATCGTACTTCTCAGCTTGCCGCAGATCTGGACGGCGATCTCCACCGTATCGTCCACCGTTTTCGCGGCGTCGTATTCCGGCCATGGATGCAGGCTCAGAAGCCCCTTGCCGCCCATGGATTCCCAGATCTCCTCCGTCAGATGGGGCGCGAACGGGCACAGGATCGTAATGAAGGTTTCCAGCTCGTCCAGCGTGATGTGACCGACGTCCGTCATCTCATTCAAGAGCGACATCATCGCGGCGACGGCGGTATTGAATTTCATCTCCTCAATATCGTCCGTCACCCTCTTGACCGTCTTGTGCATGGAGGCGTCCAGCGCGGGCGTGGTGCCGTGACCGGATGCGATATCCGGCAGGGCGGCGACCCGCTCAAGGAATCTCTTGCAGCCCTTGATGCTGGAGGTGGACCACGGCGCTGCCTTTTCAAAGTCGCCGACGAACATTTCGTACAGGCGGAGCGTATCCGCGCCGTACTCCGCGATCACATCGTCCGGGTTGATGACGTTTCCGCGGGATTTGGACATTTTCTCCCCGTTTTCCCCGAGGATCATACCGTGCGCGGTGCGCTTGCGGTACGGCTCCTTGCACTTGAGAATGTCGATATCATACAGGAATTTCGCCCAGAAGCGGGAATAGAGCAGGTGCAGTGTGACATGCTCCATGCCGCCGTTGTACCAGTCCACCGGCATCCAGTAGTCCAGCGCTTCCTTGGAGGCAAGCGCCTTGTCGTTGTGCGGATCACAATAGCGGAGGAAATACCAGGATGAGCCTGCCCAGTTCGGCATGGTATCGGTTTCGCGCTTGGCGGGACCGCCGCAGCACGGACAGGTGGTATTCACCCAGTCGGTCATCTTGGAGAGCGGGGATTCGCCTGTATCCGTCGGCTCATAGTCCTTGACATCCGGCAGAAGCAGAGGAAGCTGCTCCTCCGGCAGCGGCACCCAGCCGCATTTCTCGCACCAGACCATCGGGACCGGCTCGCCCCAATAGCGCTGACGGGAGAACACCCAGTCGCGGAGCTTATAGTTGACCTTCTTCTCGCCGATTCCCTTCTCTTCCAGCCATGCGATCATCTTTTTCTTCGCGTCCGCAACCTCCAGCCCGTCGAGGAAGCCGGAATTGACCATGACGCCTGTTTCGGTATCGGTGAACGCCTCTTTTTCGACGTCGCCGCCCTTGACCACCTCGATGATCGGCAGATTGAATTTCTTGGCGAATTCCCAGTCGCGCGTGTCATGCGCAGGAACTGCCATGATGGCGCCTGTACCGTAAGACGCAAGGACATAGTCGGAGAGGAAGATGGGGATCTCTCGTCCCGTCGCCGGGTTGATGGCGGAGACGCCGGCGAGCTGCACGCCGGTCTTGTCCTTGGCAAGCTCGGTGCGCTCAAAGTCGGATTTGCGCGCCGCCGCGTCGCGGTACGCCTGGATCTCGTCAAAATTGGTGATGCGATCCTTCCACTGATCAATCAGGGAATGCTCCGGCGCCATGACCATATACGTCGCGCCAAAGAGCGTATCGGGACGGGTCGTATAGACTGTCACGTCGTCGCCCGCGGTCGTCGGGAAGCGGATCTCCGCGCCCTCGGAGCGTCCGATCCAGTTGATCTCCTGCGTCTTGACCCGCTCAATGAAATCAAGGCCGTCCAGATCGTCGATCAGCCGCTGCGCGTAGTCGGTGATCCGGAGCATCCACTGGCTCTTGACCTTGCGGATGACCGGAGCGCCGCAGCGTTCGCATACGCCGCCGACTACCTCCTCGTTGGCAAGGACCACCTTGCAGGAGGTGCAGAAGTTGACCGCCATCTCCTTTTTGTAGGCAAGACCGTGCTTATAGAGCTGGAGGAAGATCCACTGCGTCCACTTGATATAGTCCGGATCGGTCGTATTGATCTCGCGGGACCAGTCGAAGGAAAGGCCGAGCGCCTTCAGCTGAGACTTGAAGTGGGCGACGTTGCGTTCCGTGACGAGCTTCGGATGAATATGGTTCTTGATGGCATAATTCTCCGTCGGCAGTCCGAACGCATCCCATCCGATCGGGAACAGGACGTTGTAGCCCTGCATTCTTCTCTTTCTGGATACGATATCCAGCGCAGTATACGGTCTCGGGTGACCGATATGCAATCCCTGCCCGGAGGGATACGGGAACTCCACCAGCGTGTAATACTTGGGGCGGGTGTAGTCGTTTTCCGCGCGGAACGCCTGTTTTTCCTCCCAGATGTCCTGCCACTTCTTGTCAATGCGTTTGAAATCGTACTTCATGGTTCTTCCTCTGTCTATGTGATAAATATGAGTCCTTCTCAATCCTGATGGAGCAGAGCGGAAATATCGCACTCGCTCGTATCGGGATACAGCTTTTCGAGGCTGTAGAACGCGCGGGCATCGCGGCTGAAAACGTGTACCAACACGCATCCGAAATCCATCAGCACCCAGCCGCCGCTGCCGCTTCCCTCCACGTGCAGGGGGGCGATGCCGCAAAGAGAAAGCCTGTATTCAACCTCGTCGGCAAGCGACTTGATCTGTGTGCTGGAGGTTCCGGTGCAGAGCACGAAATAATCTGCGATGATCGTCTGTTTTTCCGTATACAGGAGGCGGATATCGCGCGCTTTCTTGGCATCGAGAACAGAAACCGCGTATTCGGCGATCTCGCGGGGGGAAGCGTCCGGCGTCAGGGGCGCCGGGGCGTTTTCTTGATAATCGGGTCTGTTGTTCATATTCTCAATTTTCTCCCGGATTCAGTGGTATATTGATGGAATCCCTCTGGATCTCCTCGGCGGTATACTCGTTGATCAGTGCGGCCGATTCCGCGTAATAGGCGGATGCAATCGCGGAAGGGCTGTCGTCCGTGAAGACGCGCTCCGGGTCAAAGATAGCGTCCGTGATATCGTTGTCGTATACGTTGAAGTATTCATTGATGGTCTTCAGCGTATCCGCACGGTTGATGACATAGGAAGCATATACGCCGTCGCCTGGAACGGTCATCATGACAATCTTTGAAAAATCGACCGTCAGCGCGTTTTTTGCGAAATACACGATGTCCGGCGCCGAGATATTCGTCGTCAGATTGGAGATCACCTGATTGGCGAGCGTTGTCAGCATCGGAATGTTGCTGACGCTGAGGGAGCTTTTCGCTTTTTCGATGAACGCGGTTAAAAACAGCTTCTGCGCGTTTCCGCGTCCGATATCCGCCTGCACGAATCCTTTCCGGTAACGGACGAAGCCCTCCGCCTGTTCGCCGTTCAGATGTGTAGGACCTTTTTTGAAATGGATATACAGATCCTGCTCCGGATCCTCGTAATCCATATCGTACGGGATATCGATGTCCACGCCGCCGATCGCATTTACGATGCCTGCAAATCCGTCCAGATTCATCACGGCGGTATAGTGGATCTTAATGCAGAGCGCTTTCTGCAGCGCGGCAGAAAACTTTTCCGCCGCGGTTGCCGCAGGATTTTTGTCTCCGGCAAGGACAGCGCGGTTATAATAGGCGGAGAACTGGACGTTCAGGCTTGCCTTGTTGGTATCGCCCTCGAAATAGGTGTCGCGCGGCAGCTGCATGATTGCGATCCTGCCGGCTTTCACGTCGTAATTGACCAGCATGATGACATCCGCCAGCGTTGCGGCGCGGTCATGCCCGACGATCAGGAAATTGTATACCTCTTCCCGATGCGTGTATACGGTTCCGGAACTTGTTCCGCTGTCCGTGGTGTCTGGCACAGAGGTATCGCTGCCCGGAATGCGCGTATCGGACGGATCACCGGTATCCGGTCTTACATCGGTGGAGAACGGAAGCTCGCCGTGTCCGGCGGTCGAAGGCTTATACAGAAAGACAAACGCCGCCGCAAGCGAAATCATCATCAGAAGCAGCACAACCACCATAATAATGAGCTGCTTCTGCCCGTTTCGTCTGTGATTCTTTTTTCTTTTATTCATATTTGATAAGCGGCTGCCCGGCGCAGCCCTTTCCCTCCGGGTTTATCGGTCCTGACGAAGCGACGCCAGCCTGTCCAGAAAACAGTTGCGCGCAAGCACGGTATCAACGGCGATCGCCTCGCCGCTGTCCGTCAGATTCCGTATCGTCAGGTCAAAGGAATAAATCATCGTGCTGCAAAGATGCACCGTCAGAGCAAGCGTTCCGCCGTCCTCCGGCATGGAACCCCAGAAATAACTGCGCAGCGCGATACAGTCGTCAAACGTGCGGCTCGGCTCGATGAAATCCGCCAGATATATGATCGACTCAAAAACCGTCATTCTGTCATGACCCGTGGTATGCCAGCGAATCCCGGAAAGGATCTCGTCATCCACAACGTCCGGAAAATCGCGGGCGGCAAGCGCGCGCGCGGTCATGGCATGAAACACCTTCGGAGAAAGCAGATCGGATGTATTCACCATTATACCAAATTCTTCACAGCATTGCAACTGTTTTTCAAAAGAGAGCCGCTTGGTGATATCATGCAGAAGTGCCGACACGCGGAGCTGTGGGATTTTCTCCGGCAGGTACAGCGCGCCGATGCGCGCCGCCTCCGCCTCGACCTCCAGCGTATGCAGGTAGCGTTTCTCTTTCAGGTATGGCTTGATACGTTCCCGGAGTTCCTCCAGAACGTCATCGGTAATCATTCTTTCCATGTCACTCCCGATTTCTGTACAGTCTGTTTTCTTCAATGATGCGCAGGACGGCGGGCGGCACCAGCCCGGAGACATCCTCTCCGCCGCGTATCTTTTGGCGGACGGCAGTAGAGGAGAGCGTGAGCGGCGCGCCGGTGAGAAGAAGCGTGCGCGCGCCGTAGCGCTGCCGGTATTCCTCCGCCTTCCGGCGGACTGCCGCATAATCAGCAGGAGAATCCTCACGCATGGCGCATGTCATGACTGCCAGAGAAAAGATCCGCTCCGGCTGCCGCCACAGATCCAGAGACAGAAACATATCCGTTCCGCAAAGGAAATACAGCTCGCCCTCTCCGGAAAAATGCGCCAGAGTATCCACCGTATAGCTGACGCCCGCTTTCCGGATCTCATAGTCGGACACGGTGATGCGCGGATCCAGCCCTTCGAAAGCGGCGCGCGTCATGCGCAGCCGGAGCGCAGGGTCGTCTCCCGGATCCAGCTGTTTGTGCGGAGGAACCGCGTCTGGTATAACGATCAGCTCCTCCAGCGGCACCTGTGAAAGAAAAGCCAGCGCAGCGCGCACATGAGCGACATGCGGCGGCGAAAAGGTTCCGCCGAAAATCCCGATCCGCCTGCGCGGAGACGACGCCTCTGTCATGCGAGAACAATTCTCTTTTTCTTTTTCGACTCGCGGTAAAGCACGAAGCGGCGTCCGACCACGGAAACGACGTCGGCTCCAAGCTCCTCCGCCAGCGCACAGGCGGCAGTACGCGCGTCGAGCGGCGCTGTCTCCAGCACGCTCATCTTAATCAGCTCGCGCGCCTCCAGCGCATGATCGACGGAAGCGATCAGCTCGCTGCCGATCCCGCTTTTTCCCACCTGCATGATCGTCTCCATGGAATTGGACATGGAGCGAAGCGAGGCTCTCTGCTTACTGCTCAGCATATTGACTCCTTATGGTTAAAAAATACGTCTGAAAACGCCGCGCAGAAAGCGCGCATGGCGATCCCCCGATGACTGATGCCGTTTTTCTGCGCCGCGCTCATCTCAGCGAAGGTTTTTCCCTCTCCGGGAACATAAAACAGCGGATCATAGCCGAATCCGTCCGCGCCGCGTCCGGTGCGCAGAAGCGTTCCGCAGCACTCGCCGCGCAAGGCGAACGCCGTCAGTCCTTCCCGCGTTCTGCACAGCAGCTTCTCCGGGATGGACGCCTGCATGCCGCGCGGCAGAACGCAGGCGATCACGGAAACGAAAGAAGCGTCCCGTTCCCCGTCGGGAACGTTTTCCATTTCCAGAAGCAGCTTATGATTGTTGTCGGAATCCGTCGCCCCCTCTCCCGCATACCGTGCGGAATAGATCCCCGGAGCACCGCCGAGCGCCCGGACCGTCAGCCCGGAATCGTCGGCGACGCCGATATATCCGCGGGCGGCGGGAACGGACGCCTTAATCAGCGCGTTCTCCAGAAAGGAAGCCCCGTCCTCGACGATCTCCCCGGTATAGCCGATATCGTCGAGGGAAAGCACCTTTGCATTCATAGACGTATTTTCCGAAAGCAATGTTTCAAGTTCGCGGATTTTCTTTTGATTTCTGGATGCCAGAACGATATTCATTCGTCCTCCGTCCCGTCTTCCGCTCCGTCAAACAGCGCATCCACAAACATCTGCGCGTCGAACGGCTGCATATCGTCCATCTGCTCGCCGACTCCGATGAACTTCACCGGGATGCCGAGAGTGTTTTTGATGGAAAACACGGCGCCGCCCTTGGCGGTCCCGTCCAGCTTGGTAAGAATCAGTCCGGTGATCGGAGCGGCATTCATGAACTCCTTCGCCTGCAGCACCGCGTTCTGTCCGGTGGTGGAATCGAGCACCAGCAGCGTTTCCCGCGCGGCGCCCGGCAGCTCGCGTCCGATCACCCGGTCGATCTTGGCAAGCTCGTCCATGAGATTCTTTTTATTGTGCAGTCTTCCTGCCGTATCGATAATCAGCACATCGGCGCCGCGCTTCTTGGCAGCGGCAGCGGCGTCAAACACGACGGCGGCAGGGTCGCTTCCCTCGCTCTGGCGGATCAGTTCCACCTGTGCGCGGTCGCACCACACGGCAAGCTGATCGATGGCTGCCGCGCGGAACGTATCGGCGGCTGCGACGACCACATGCTTTCCCTCCCGCTTGAGGCAGGCGGCGATCTTTCCGATCGACGTGGTCTTTCCGACGCCGTTGACGCCGATGACCAGAATCACGGAAGGCTTTGTATCCAGATGCAGCGGCTCGCCCTCGCCGATATGCGCGCGCAGGATATCGCGCAGCGCTTTTCTGACCTCTTCCGCGTCTGTCAGCTTCTCCGTCCGGATGCGCTCACGCAGCTCGCCGGTGATGCTATCCGCCGTCTCCGCGCCCATATCGGCGCAGATCATCAACTCCTCCAGTTCTTCGAGCAAGTCCTCGTCCACACGACGGAAGCTCTTCATTACTGCATTCATCTGTCCGAAGAACGCGTTTTTGGTCTTTGTCAGACCGCTTTTCAGTTTATCAAAGAAGCCCATATCCATCCTCACAATTCTCTATGTATCAGAGTGCTCAAAGCGCGCGCTCCTTTTCCTCATCGCTCATGGAGCGGGCGTCCAAAGCGAACACGCGGGAAACCCCGTGGCGCGGCATGGTAACGCCGTACAGCGTATCTGCGATCTCCATCGTTCCGCGCCGGTGCGTAATCATAATGATCTGCATCTGACGGGAAATCCTCCGGACATACTGTGCGACGCGCCGGACGTTGACCTCGTCCAAAGCAGCCTCGATCTCGTCGAAGATGCAGAACGGCGAGGGATTGACGCGCACCAGCGCAAACAGCAGCGCAATAGCGATCACGGACTGCTCGCCTCCGGACAGCAGCGCCAGATTCTTAATCATTTTTCCAGGCGGCGCCGCGCTGATCTCGATGCCGCTACTCAGCACGTTTTCCGGATCGGTCAGCGTCAGGTGCGCTTCTCCTCCGCCGAACAGCTCGCGGAACACCTCGCCGAAGTATTCGTTGATCCGGCTGAAAGCAGCTGTGAACATCTCCGCCATCTCGCCTTCGATCGAGCGGATAATCCCGGTCAGGTCTTCCTTTGAGGCGTTCAGATCCTCCATCTGCACGCGGACGAAATCATAGCGTTCCTTGACGGCTGCGTATTCATCGATGGCGGATACATTGACGCTTCCCAGCGCCTTGATCTGCGCACGGAGCTCGCCCAGACGGGCATGCGCTGCTGCTCTCGTTCCCTCCTCCACCGGCGGATACGGAAGCTGCGCCGCCGCCGTAGGCGTCAGCTCATATTCATCCCACAGCCGCTGCGTCATCTTCTCGATGTCCGCTTGGATCTGCTGATGTCGGTTTTCATTTTTTTCATTGGCGGAGACCAGAAGCTCCTTCTTTGCGGAGATCTCCTTGAGGCGGAGGCGCAATTCGTTCATGCGTCTTTCATACTCCATGCCGCCCTCTTCCAGAGCAGCGCGCTCCTTCTCCGTCTCTGCCAGCTCGGCAGAAAGCTCGGCGCTCTGCGCCTTCTTTTCGTCGATCGCATTCCGCAGCTCCGCAAGGGATGCCGTAAGGCGTCCGCTTTTCTCCTCCGTGCCGGCAAGCGCATCACGCAGGCTTTTTGTGCGCTCGCTGGCATCGAGAAGCTCTCTCTCCGCGGCATCCAGATCCTTTCGGATCTCCGCCAGCCGGATCTGCTTTTCCGATGACGCCTCTGCAAGCTCGTCCAGCTTGTCGCTCCAGGCAGAGCGCTCGGCGTCCGCCGCGGCGCGCGCCTCGGAAATGCGCCGGATCTCCGATTCCTCCGCACTGCACTGTTCGTCCAACCGGCGAACATCCTCCTCGCCGCGCGCGCCCAGCTCTTCGAGCCGCGCGCGATCTTCGGAAAGCTGCCGCATCAGATTTTCAAGCACGCCGCGGCGCGCGGACAGCTCGTCCAGCTGCGACTGATCGGCGCGCAGAAGCGTGGTAATCAGCTTCTGCTTCTCGGTTTCCGCGCCGCATTCTGTTCTGTATGTCCCCACGGCGTCCTGCAAAGCGGCAAGCGACGACCGCAGTCCGGCGCACGTGTTCTCCGCTTCGCGTTTCTGCTGTTCAAGCGCTTCGATCTGGGCGGTACGGCTCAGCATACCGCTGTCACGCCGGGCGGAGCCGCCTGTGAAGGAGCCGCCCGCATGGATCTGCTGACCGTCCAGCGTCACGGCGCGGATCCGCCAGCCCTGCTTTCTCGCCATATCCGTCGCATGCTCCAGCGTATCAAACACGGCGATGCGGTTGAGAAGAAAGCCGAGCACGCCCGCATACCGCGGATCGGCAGTCAGAAGCGTATCGGCGAAGCCGACAAAGCCGGGATAACCGGCGGCAGCCTCCACGTCGCGGCTGCGCGCGGAAGCTTTTACGGAAGTAAGCGGATAAAAGGTCGCGCGGCCGGCTCCGCTGCGCTTCAGCGCGTAGATGGCGTTCTGTGCTGCGGCTTCGTCCTCCACAACGATATTCTGCAGCGCGGCGCCGAGCGCGGTTTCCAAGGCGACGGTATACTCCTGCTTTACGGAGATCAGGTGCGATACAGGCGCATGGATACCGGCGAGCCGTCCTGCCTTCGCCTCATTCATGACATAGCGGACACTGCCGCTGTAGCCTTCAAAATGATCCAGCATATTCCGCAAAGCGGAAATGCGGCTCTCGAGCGCCTCCGACTGTGCTCCCGCCGCGCTCACCTCCCGCGACAGCGCGTCCGCACGCTTCTGCGTGTCGCTGATCTTTTTCTCGGCGGCGGCGGCTTTCTCCCCTGCCGCGGCAGCTTCGTCCGTATAGCGGCGGATGGATTCGGACAGTTCTTTGGCGGACGCTTCGATTTCGGAGAGCTCCTGATGATACTTTTCCATATCCGCGCCGATACTGCCGGAGCGTTCGCTCTGTGTGGAGAGCGTATTTTTCAAAACATTGCGGCGGACGCGCAGATCCAGCAGCGCGTCCTCGTGCTTTTTCTGTTCTGCAAGCGCGGAGGCGAGATATTCTTCCTTGTCCCGGTACTGCTCCAGCGCCGCGGAGCGCTCCGCCTGAAGCGCGTCCAGCGCCTCCTTTGCTTCGCGCAGCGATTCCTCCACTTGTGCGCAGCGTTCCGACTGCGCGCCGCAGACCTGCTCTGCCGCGGCAATCTCCGTCCGGATCCGCCCGAGTTCGGCGGCACAGCTTTCAAGCTCGGACTGCATATGCGCCGCATCGTTTTCGCTCAGGCGGTATCCGTTCTCCGACTCGTGAATCTGCACGGTCAGCGAACGGATCCTCTCATACAGCCGCGCGGATTCCTGTTTTGTATTCTGGGATGCGTCAAAGAGCCGTTCGCTCTGCGTTTCCAGCTGATTTTCCGTATCCTGCGTCATTTCCAGCTCATGGCGGGAAAGCAGGCAGTCGTTTTTCGTTTTCGCCTCTGCGGCAATCTGGCGCTGCATATCATACAGCCACAGAGAAACGTCCAGCTCCTTTTTCTGCGCGAAAAGCTCCAGATATTCCCGTGCCTTGCGCGCCTGCTTTTCCAGCGGACCCACGCGTGACTCCAGCTCGGAGAGGATATCGGAGATCCGCAGCATATTCGCTTCCGTAGCGTCGAGCTTTTTCTGCGCCTCCTGCTTTTTGAAGCGGTACTTGGCGATGCCTGCCGTTTCGTCGAATATGCCGCGCCGCTCCTCGCTCTTTTTCGAGATGATCTCCGCGATCCTGCCCTGTCCGATAATGGAATAGCCTTCGCGTCCGATACCGGTATTCATGAACAGCTCATAGATATCGCGCAGGCGAACCGCCTTGCGGTTGATGAAATACTCGCTGTCGCCCGCGCGGTAGTAGCGCCTCGTCACCGTGATCTCGTCATACGGGCTGTCGATGCGGTTTTCCGGATCGGTGTTGTCGAAGGTAACGGATACCTCTGCAAAGCCCATCGGGCGGAAGCCGTCCGCGCCGGCGAAGATGACGTCCTCCATTTTGCTGCCGCGGATATTTTTGCTTGACAGCTCGCCGAGGACCCAGCGCATGGCGTCGGTGATGTTGGACTTTCCGCTTCCGTTCGGACCGACGATGACCGTAGCGCCGGCGTCAAAGGCAATGACGGTTTTTTCGGGGAATGATTTGAAGCCATGCAGCTCCAGGGTTTTCAGGCGCAATGCGCTACCTCCGTTGTTTCCCTGCGGGGATGATCTCAGACTTGTCTATTGTAATATTATACCCGATCAGAGCGGGATTTTCAATGATTTTTACAGATTTTACGTGCAGCTCTTCTGTCAGGCGAAGGATATTCCGCCGGTTCTGTCCGGCGGCAATCGACGAAGTTCCCGGCGGCACGCGGATGGTGATGGCACAGCCCGAGGCATCCGCTTCCTGCACGGCGCGCTTGATGCACGCGTACATGTGTTCTCCGCGCGCCAGTGCGCCGATCGCGGGGTGATTCGGTCCGGCGAGAAAGGCATGCGCGTCATGGAGCGATTCCGACTCGCAGAGACCCGCGCGCAGGCAAGGTACGCCCGCACGCTCAAAAATATCCATGACACCGCTCATACGCCGGACCGCCTCGGGAACGGAAAGCGGGCTGTAGCGTCCGCTTTCCGTCATGGCGGCGAGCTCCGTGCCGCGGAATACGAGGGTCGGGTACACCCGATAGCCCGATGCTCCGAGCGCGGCGATTCTGCGCGCGCACTCCCGCTCATCCTCCTCGGAGGACCCCGGCAGACCGATCATCATCTGTCCGGCAAACGGAATCCCGGCTTCCCGAAGCATACGGCAGGCGCGCTCCGAGCAGGCGGCGTCGTGTCCGCGGCGGCAGAGCCGCAGCACCTCATCCGAAAAGCTCTGGATCCCCACTTCAACCGCCGCGACGGTGTAATGAGACAGGATCGCAAGAATCTCCTCATCGATGTAGTCGGGACGGGTCGACATCCGGATGCCGGCGATCGCGCCGCGCCCGACATAGGACTGCGCCGTATCCAGCAGCCGCAGCATCAGTCCCCGTTCGATCCCGGTGAAGGAGCCGCCGAAAAAAGCAATCTCCGCCACGCTGTCCGCCGGATGCGGGCGGCTGAGAAAATCCTCAAGCGTGCGCCGGACGTTTTCCTCGGAAAAACAAGATTCGCCCGAAATCAGGCGCTGATCGCAGAAGGCGCACTGATTCGGGCAACCCATATGGACGACAAAGAAAGGAATATTGATATGCCCCGGCATTACGCTTCCTTCTCCTCTCCGAAGAGGACAAGCGCCTCCTTGGCGGCGATCTGCTCCGCCTCGCGCTTGGAATGCGCGGAGCCGCGTCCGATCACATTGCTGTTCAGACGTGCTTCGATATCAAAGGTTTTGCAGTGATCCGGTCCGTGCTCTCCGACAAGAACGTATTCCAGCAGCTCGCCCTCCGCCTGCTGCACGATCTGCTGCAGCGCCGTCTTGTAATCCACAAAGGACGATGTCTCGCGGATACTGTCGATCTCCTCCGTCACCAGCGGAAGAAGGAAGGCGCGCACGGTGTCAAGGCTGCCGGAGTCGATATAGACAGCGGCGAGCACTGCCTCAAACGCATCGGAAACGATGGACGCGCGCTCTCTGCCGTGATTGATCTCCTCGCCGTGCCCGAGATACAGAAAATCTCCCAGGCTGATTTTGGACGCGTACTTGGCAAGCGCGCGCTCACACACGACCGCGGCGCGAATCTTGGTCAGATCGCCCTCCTGATTGGAGACATAGCGGAAATAGAGGTAATCGCTGACGATCAGAGAAAGAACGGAATCCCCGAAAAATTCCAGCCGCTCGTTGCACTCCATATGCACGCCTTTGGCGCGCAGTTCGTTTGCGTAGGAGGAATGATGCAGCGCCAGCGTCAGAAGCGCCGGATCCCGGAACTGATAGCCGAGCCGTCTTTCCAGAATATCCTGCGGCAGCGGATACACAGACGAGTCCTCACGCTTCATGATTTTCTCCCTCCTCCGTCTTCGGCGGCGTATGGGCGGCAAGATACGCAGAGATCTCGCCGATGATGCCGGTGCTGACAAACGCGCGGCTCTGGCGGACGGCATTATAGATCGCGGTCGCGTCGGAGGAGCCGTGCGCCTTGATGACCGGTTTTGAGAGACCGAGCAGCGGCGCTCCGCCGTGTTCTGACGAATCAAACTGCTTTTTCAGCGCTTTGAGCTGATCTTTCATGACAAGGAACGACATTTTCGTCACAGCGTTCTTTGTATACATCTGCTTCAGGGAGCCCATAAAGAATTTTCCCATTCCCTCAAGCAGCTTCAGGGTGATGTTTCCGGTAAAGCCGTCCGTCACCAGCACATCGCACGGAGCGTTCATGACCTGATGCCCTTCCACGTTCCCGACAAAACGGATACCGGGTTCCGCGGACAATCTCTTGTATGTATCCGCGATGACCGGCGTGCCCTTGTGGGCTTCCGAGCCGTTGTTGAGCAGACCGATCTCCGGCGTTTCCACGCCGAAAATGCTGTGCATATATACGGAGCCCATCACCGCCCACTGCAGAAGATATTCCGACGTTACGTTGATGTTGGCGCCGCTGTCCAGAAGAAGCATCGGGCGGGAAAGCGGGATCAGCGTCGCAATAGCGGCGCGGTGGATCCCCTTGATCGGGCGGATGATGAGGGACGAGCCGGCGTGGAGCGCACCGGTATTTCCGGCGGAAACAAACGCATCCCCTCCGTCGCGCAGCAGCTGAAGCCCCCGCGCCATGGAGCAGTCCTTTTTGGAGCGGACGACGGCAAGCGGATCGTCCTCCATGGTGATGACGCCGGGCGCGTGCTCAATGCGGATCCTGTCCAGGGAGAGACTGTGCTCCCGCGCCAGAGACTCGATCACGGCGCGGTCGCCGACCAGCGTGATCTCGTCGCCAAAGCCCTCCGCCGCCATACATGCGCCCTTTATGATCTCGAGCGGCGCCTTGTCCCCGCTCATTGCATCCAGAATGACATTCATAAAAACCTCCTCGTCCGCGCGGACGCAGACAGTTCACGCCTTCGGCGGCAAGCCGTCCGTGAACAGATCGTAGTGGGAAAGAGCCTCCAGTGCGCGCGCCGCATACGCCTCGTAGCGGACGCGTCTTCCTCCCTTGATTTTCATTCCGAGCGGAGGAATGATCCCGAAATTGGCGTTCATCGGCTGAAAGGTGCCGAGGCCGCCGTGGCTGACATACCACGCCATCGCGCCGGTCATGGTTTCGTCCGGCAGAGGCGGCATTTCCGCTCCCCTGGCGCGCAGGGAGGCGGACATTCCCGCGACATAGCCGGACGCGGCGGATTCGATATACCCCTCGACGCCGGTCATCTGCCCGGCAAAATAGAGGTTGGGGTTCGCACGCAGAGAATAGTCTGCGCACAAAAGCGCGGGGGAATTCAGGAAAGTATTGCGGTGCATCACGCCGTAGCGGAGAAACACCGCGTCCTGCAATCCCGGAATCATGGAGAAAACGCGTCTCTGCTCTGGGAAGGTCAGATGCGTCTGGAAGCCGACGAGATTGAACATGGTTCCCGCCTCATCCTCACGCCGCAGCTGAACGACGGCGTAATAGGATTCGCCCGTTTCCGGATGGCGGATGCCGACCGGCTTCAGAGGACCGAAGCGGAGCGTATCCGGACCGCGCTTCGCCATCACTTCCAGCGGCATGCAGCCCTCAAACACAGTCAGCGGCTGACCGCTCTCGAAATCGTGCAGCTCCGCCTCCTGCGCGTGGATCAGCGCATCGTAAAAGGCGCGGTATTCCTCCTCGTTCATGGGACAGTTGATATAGTCCGCCTCCCCCTTCCCGTATCGGGAAGCGAAAAAGGCGCGGCTCATATCGATGGAGGAAAAATCGACGATCGGCGCGGCGGCGTCGTAAAAGCTCAGCCCGTTCTGACCGGTCAGCGCAATGATGCGCTGTGCCAGCGCGTCGGTTGTGAGAGGTCCCGTCGCCACAACGGTGATCTCATCCTCCGGGATCTCCGTCGCTTCCTCCTCGATGATCTCGATCAGCGGATGGGAGCGCAGCTTTTCGGTAATATATCCGGCAAAGCGCCGGCGATCCACCGCCAGCGCGCCGCCCGCCGCCACGCGGGATGCGTCCGCCGCTTCCATAATGAGGGAGCCCATGCGGCGCAATTCTTCCTTGAGCAGCCCGATGGCGGAAGCGAGATCCGCGCTGCGCAGCGAATTGGAGCAGACAAGTTCGCCGAAGAGATCCGAGGAATGCGCGGGCGTTTTCTTTTTCGGCTTCATTTCGACCAGCCGCACGGCGACCCCGCGGCGCGCCGCCTGCCATGCCGCTTCACTGCCGGCAAGACCGGCGCCGAATACGTTTATTTTTTCCATTATCCTTCCGTTTCCGCATCAGGCTTTGTCTCAGACGGCTCCGTTTCCCGTTTATAGGAACAGCCTTCCGTTTTGCAGACGAGGAGATTTTTCCCCTTTTTCCGGAACAGAATCCCGCCGCACTGCGGACATTTTTCCGCCGTCGGCATATCCCATGAGGAGAAATCGCACTCCGGATAGCGGGAACAGCTGTAAAAGACCGTATGGCTTCTGCCCCATTTCGTCACGATATCCGCACCGCACTTCGGGCAGGCGACGCCGGTGCTTTTCACCTTCTGCTTGGTGAATTTACACTCCGGATAGCGGACGCAGGCGTAAAACTCGCCGTAGCGTCCGGAGCGCAGCACCATATCGGAGCCGCACTGCTCGCATTTGAAGGGCGCAAGCTCCGGCGCTTTCTCCTCCGCGTCCCCGCTCTTATGCAGCGGCTTTGTATTCTTGCAGGCGGGATAATTCGGGCATGCGGCGAACTTGCCGTAGCGCCCGTTTTTGATAATCATGCGTGCGCCGCACTGCTCGCAGATCATATCCGCTTCCTCGACCGGAAGATCGATGCCTTCCTTAGAAACGGTGCTCTCTGCTTTCTCAAGCTCGGCGGAAAAGCCGGCATAGAAGCCGCTCAGCACGCTTTCCATCGTACTGGTACCGTTGGCGACGCTGTCCAGCTTATCCTCCATCTGAGCGGTAAAGCGGTAATCGACGATATCCGGGAAGGAATCGATCATCAGTTTCGTCGTCAGCTCGCCGAGCGGCGTCGGAATCAGTGTTTTTCCCTCGCGCGCAACATAGCCGCGGGAGATAATCAGCGTGACGATCGGCGCAAACGTACTCGGGCGCCCGATCCCCTTGTCCTCCAGAAATTTCACAAGCGACGCCTCGGTATAGCGGGCAGGCGGCTCCGTAAAGTGCTGCTGGGGATGCACGCCCACGCAGGAGAGCACGTCTCCCTGCGCAAAGGCAGGCAGCTTCGTGTCATCGTCCTCACCGGACGGCTCATCCGTCGATTCTTCATAGACGGCAAGAAAGCCGGGGAATTTCACGGTATTGCCGGACGCGCGGTAGAGATGCCCGGCGGCGGTGATATCGGCGCTGACAGTCGCCAGCTCCGCGCTTTCCATCTGGCTTGCGATAAAGCGCTCCCATATCAGCTTGTAGAGCTTATACTGATCGTTGGTCAGATATTTGCGGATCGACGCAGGCTCGAGCGCGGAGTTTGTCGGACGGACGGCCTCGTGTGCGTCCTGCGCGGTCGCCTTGGTTTTATAGACGCGTGGATTTTCCGGGCAGTAGCGGTCGCCGTATTTTTCGCGGATATAGGCGCGCGCGGCGTCCTGCGCCTCTGCGGAGACGCGCAGGGAGTCGGTGCGCATGTAGGTGATAAGACCCTGCGTACCGCCGAACTCACTGCCGATATGAATTCCTTCGTATAGCTCCTGCGCGACCTTCATCGTGCGCTGGGAGTGGAAATTCAGCTTGCGGGACGCCTCCTGCTGCATCGTGGAGGTCGTAAACGGCGCGGCGGGGGAGCGAAATTTGGTCCCCTTTTTCAGTTCGCTCACCACGAACTCAGCGCCGGACAAATCGTCGCGGATCCGGTTGGCATCCGCCTCCGAGGTAATCTCGCGCTTTTGTCTGGTGGCGGCGTCGCCGTAGTAATGCGCGGTGAATCGTTTTCCCTTGGCGGTTTCCAGCTCCGCGTCCACGCTCCAGTATTCCTTCGGAACGAACGCGCGTATCTCGTTCTCTCGGTCGACGATGATGCGCGTTGCCACGGACTGCACGCGTCCGGCGGACAGCCCGCTTTTTACGTTTTTCCAGAGAAACGGACTGAGCTTATAGCCCACGATACGGTCGAGGATGCGGCGCGTCTGCTGGGAATTCACGAGATCCATATCGATATCGCGCGGCTGCTTGATGCCGGCGCGGACAGCGGTTTTCGTGATTTCATTGAACGTCACGCGGCGTATCTTCTCCGCAGGAAGCGCGAGAGCGTTGGCAAGATGCCATGAGATCGCCTCACCCTCGCGGTCCGGGTCCGTTGCCAGGTATACGCGGTCCGCGTTTTTCGCTTCTTTTTTCAGTTCGCGGATCAGCTCTCCCTTTCCGCGGATATTGATATAGTGCGCCTTGAAGTGGTCATCAATGTCGATCCCGAGCGAGGATTTCGGAAGATCGCGCACATGACCGACTGAGGCGACCACTTTATAGCTGGAGCCGAGGCAGTTCTTGATGGTTGACACCTTGCCTGGCGACTCGATGATAACGAGATTTACCATGCGGCGACAGTCTGCGAGCAGACGTCCTCCCTTCTGTTGTTCATGCGTTCTGCGCGGGTACGTCGGACGGCGTTATTCCTCCGGAAGCTGCGGCTGATCCGCGCTGCGGCGCATATAGTAGCCGCCGGCGCCGCATTCCACCGCGCCGCACAGCTCCAGCATGGTCAGTCCGGCAAGCAGCTCCGGCATTCCCATACCCCTGACCGGAATATCGTCCGCGAGCGTCGGAACATCGGGAATGAGCGCCTCATAAATCCTGCGTTCATTTTCGCCGAGCGAATCGAAGTCCACACGCTTTGTTTCCGTGACCGCCGCTTTGGCGGCAGGCGGCTCGTGCTCCCGGAAGCGTTCCACCATTTTCTTTGGCGAAATCTTTTTCTTTTCCTTTTCCGGGACAGTTTTTCCCCCGTACAGTCCGCCGCCGTAGTATTTTTTGCTGTCTGCGGCGAAAACATTCATGCGCGCTGCCGTGTCCGTGACCTCGGACGGCGCGCAGTCCTTTTTCAGTTCTTCCTCAGCGGCGCGCATCCGGATGGAATGCGGGTAGAGGAATTCATAATTCTGCATGATATCCAAAGCGGAGGTGATGGCACGCGCTCCGCTTTTAATCAGCGCATTCGGTCCTTCGGCGCCCGGCTCGCCGATGCTGCCTGGAACGGCGTACAGATCGCGTCCCTGATACAGCGCATGGCGCGCGGTAATCAGAGAGCCGCTTCTGCTGTCTCCCTCCACCACCACGACGGCATGGGAGAGACCGCTGATAATGCGGTTTCGTTTGGGAAAATTATAGCGATCCGGCGGCGTTCCGGGCGGGTATTCGGTTATGACAGCGCCGTTTTGCAAAACGCGCTTCATCAGATCGCGATGCTCCGGCGGGTATGCGATATCGATCCCGCAGCCGAGTACGCCGACCGTACTGCCGCCGGCGTACAGCGCGCCCGCCATGGACATTCCGTCCACGCCGAGAGCAAGACCGCTGACCAGCAAAACGCCGCCCGCACCAAGGCCGCGGCCGATATCGAACGCCATTTTTCTGCCGTAATCGGACATTTTTCTTGTACCGACGACCGCGCAGACGCACAGCTCGTCAAAGCGCGGCAGATGGCCGACACAGTAGAGCACGACAGGCGCGTCGCGGAGCTGGTAGAGGGAACGGGGATACGCCTCGTCGTCCGGCGTCAGGATACGTACGCCGCTTTCGTCGCAGCGGCGGAGAACGGCGGAGGCGTCGGACAGATCCTTATTGACCAGTCTGGCGAGAACAGGCGCTTTATCGTCCCCCAGTGCCTGCGCAAGCGTCTGTCGGTCGGACTTGTAGATTTTCTCTGGCGAACCGAGGGAGCACAGCAGATTGACGGCGCTTCTGCTTCCCGCACCGCACGCCAGAGAGAGCCATATCCATTTCAGTCTCCCGTCCATTGCGGAATCCTCCGTTTCATCCGAAAGTTCGATAGTACTCCCACATCAGGACTGCCGCGGCGCCGGCGGCATTCAAAGACTCGCATCCTTCTTCCATCGGAATGCGGATCAGGGCGTCCGACGCGGCGCAAACCTCCGGCGAAACGCCATGCCCCTCGTTGCCGATCACAATACAGTCGCGCGCGTCCAGCATGGCTTCGCCAAGCTGCAAAGCGTTCTGCGACAGCGCGGCGGCAAGGATCCGCCGTCCGGACGAACGCAAAACGGTGAACGCTGCCGGAAGATCAGAGCAAAGCACGATTTCCGTGCGGAAAAGAGCGCCCATAGACGCGCGCACCGTGCGGGGGTGATAAATATCCGCGCAGCCGCCGAGAAAGAGGCGGCGATAGCCAAACGCACGTGCCGTCCGGATGATGGTGCCGAGATTGCCCGGATCCTGCACACCGTCCACAGCAAGCAGGCGGGAGTCCGGCGCCGCCTTGAGGGAGGCGGGTTCCCAGGGGCGGTGGAGCCGCTCCATATTCTGCAGCACCGTAATAACGCCCTGCGGAGCGCTCTCAGTCGACACTTTGGAAAAAGCGGCGGCGGGAAGGATCAGAACCTCACAGCCGGACGGGCGCGCGGCAGCGATGTCGAGAACGGACACATCCGCATATCCGTCGTCGCTGGAGATCAGGATATACCGCATCTCCGGCAGTCCCGCTGCCTCCCGGGAGAGCTTGACGCCCTCCGCCAGAAACAGCTTCTCCTCCCGCCGGTACTTAGGCTGACTCAGCTTGGCGAGTGCAACGATGCGGGGATTGGCACGTGAAGCGATCCAAAGCGCCTCGGGAATCCGGTCGGAAATCTTCTGTCTCATAGTATCATAAAAACCCGGCTGAACCGGGTTTTTAAGAATCAGATGGCAGCCTTCGCCTGGGCGACAAGCGCCGCGAACGCGTCTTTATCGGATACGGCGATCTCTGCGAGCATCTTTCTGTTCAGCTCGATGCCGGCCTTCTTCAGCCCGTGCATAAAGGTGGAATAATTGATGTCGTTGACCTTGCACTGTGCAGAGATACGCGTAATCCAAAGAGATCTGAAATCTCTCTTCTTCTGTTTTCTGCCGATGTATGCGTAGTTGCCGCTCTTCATGACGGCCTGCTTCGCCATCTTGAAGTGCTTGCTCTTGGAGCCCCAATAGCCCTTCGCTGCCTTCAGAACTTTATTTCTTCTCTTGCGCGTCATGAGCGCGCCCTTCACTCTTGCCATTTTATTCTATCCTTTCCGTTAAGCAATCAAATGCCGGCGATGATTATTTGCAGATGAGCTTTTTGACGTTCGCCGTCATGGCGGTGTCAAGAATCGTCGAAGAGCGCAGATTTCTCTTACGCTTGGCAGATTTCTGACCGAGGTTATGACGATGGTCGGAGTGATACATTTTTACCTTCCCCGTTCCGGTGACGGAGAATCTTTTGGCAGACGCCTTATGCGTTTTGATCTTACCCATTGTTTTAATCCTTTCGGTTGAATATTGAGCGTAGCCGGCGGTGCGTGGTGATGAAACTGTTACTTGGCGGGCTGCTGCTTCAGGGGCGCCAGAAACATCGTGACCTGACGGCCTTCCATGGTCGGTTTTTTCTCGACAGCGCCGTTTTCAGCGCAGGCAGCTGCAAAACGCTCCAGAATCTCATGGCCGAGATTCTGATGTGCCATCTCGCGTCCTCTGAATTTCAGACAAACGCGAACCTTGTTTCCGTCCGCAAGGAAGCGCTTGGCACGGTTGGCTTTCGTATCGAAATCGTGTGTATCGATACGGCAGGAGAGCTGTACCTCCTTCACCTCTGTGACCGTCTGCTTCTTCTTTGCTTCTTTTTCCTTTTTGTCGCATTCATAGCGGTATTTTCCGTAATCCATGGCGCGGCAAACAGGCGGATTGGCCTGCGGAGCAATCAGGACGAGATCCACTCCGTGATCGAACGCATAGCTGCGAGCCTGACTCAGCGACATAATACCGAGCTGGTTCCCGTTTTCGTCCAGCATACGAGCTTCTTTCACTCTGATCTGCTCGTTGATCAACAGTTCCTTTGCTATTGTTGGCACCTCCAGTAAAACAAAAAATGAGCCATGAACCGGCTCCATTCAAATACACAAGCACAAGGATTGTGTCAATATGAACCGTACTCGCGGTGCGGTACGGTGAGAACGGAACGGTTCTTCTTTATTGTTCGCTATAGTATACACCATGCGACGCGGTTTGTCAATAGGGTGCGCGTGATTTTTTGCTTTAGTCCCCGAAGTTGGTTCTCCTGCATCAGGAACTGTATCGGATTGTTATTATATCATCCCAGAGAGCGGACGCCGAATACTCTATATCCGTTTTTCGCCGCGCGACATCTCCCTGAAGCGCTTTATTTCAAGTGTCCCGCCTTTCTTTTTCCATGTGCCAGCAACGCTTCCGTTCAGAAGTAAGGCGGGCATCACGATACCTGCGAGGTTGAAAATGCCGCGCATATACTCGCGTTTCAAGTAAATACTTTCCTTTTTCTGGTACCCGAGCATGAGCTGATCGAATCCTGCAAGGAATATGCATCCCGAAATATCGGGACAACCCGCATCAATATCCCCCATATAGAAATATTGCTTCCCGTCTATCATAGCAGACATAACCGGCAGTTCGCCGAGAAGCTCTTTTACATATTTATTTGAGAACCCGAAAAAATACGAAATATCCTGTATGGTTGCCGGAGCGATATGATTCAGATATCGCGTCAATTGCCGCTTCACTGCCTCCGCACGATTCATCGGGGTATATGGCACACCCGGCTTAAAGGATTTCTCGGAGTCCACCTTGTATTGAATGAATCCTCTTTCACAAAGCGGACGGAGCAGACCTCCCCAGCCGTTGAAAATATAGGATTCTTCGATGTTCGTCATTCCGGCTTCTCGGCAGACAAGGCGCAGAGCGTCGCGCTTTTCAGTCCCGCGAGTAACGCTGTTTACAATCAGCTCCGCAAAATACTTTTTTCTGTCGCCGGTGATCCACAGTCTGTCGCCGGATAACTCATCCGTCCAACGGTCGTTTAAGTAAAATCCGTCATCATACTTGAATACAGGCAGATCCTCTTCCAGAATCATATGCAGCGTACCGCGGACTGTCCAGTTTTTGATGACATTGCCACCAATGGAGTCCTTCGATATTTCTTCGTTGCAGCGAATGAAAAGCGAATGCATGGCGTAGCTCAGATACTGACACTGTATTCCGCAAAGATTTCGTATTACGGTTTCTTTATCTGCGTTCACTGTCAGGTATAGTCTTGAAAGCTGTATCTGTTTTAATTCCGCTGTATTCATTCCTCACCTCAAAGCTGAATCGTTTTCCGTGTGCGAGCATGTGCCGATCAGCTCTTCCGTATCGCCCGTACGTTTTTTCAGAACCAACACGAAAAGAGAGCAGCCAGTCTCACCCGTGCGCTCAGGGGCTGCGACCAATATAGCGATATAACAAGCGATATAACAATCGTTTTTTGAATAATCGAAAAAGCGGAAAAATTGAAAAAAGAGCACCTGAAACAGGTGCTCTCGCGATCACAGAAAACCGAATAGGAAAGAATGAGGAGTGCCACAACGAAACAAGTGA
>JBJDZH010000015.1:0-12481 GCA_051867895.1 Eubacteriales bacterium | reverse complement strand
TGCGATATTCATTTTTGTCGCTAATTTAACACCCCCTGCGGTATGACTACTTTTCAGCCTGATTTTTCAAGTTGGAAAAGGATGAAAAATCCGCCTGACAAACCTCAAAACCCTTGAAAACATGGGGCTTTTCCGGTTTGTCGTAATTATACCGTAAGGGCATTCCTATGCGACCAACATGATGAGCACAGACATAAACCCGAAGCTGCTCTCTGTTACACTGGGACATTCGGATGTGAAAACCACGCTTTCCATCTATCAGCACAGCAACACCGCCATGCAGTCCATGATTAACGAACGAACACGCGATTTCGTACCTGACATCCGTAAAACGCAGGATTGAAGTCCTGCGTTTTTTTATTTCCTTTCTTGACTTTTTTATTTGCTTCATATGTGTGAAAAAATCCTGAAATCCCCTGTAAAATCAGGCAAAAACGAAAAAGAAGTCCTGCATTTCTGCAAGACTTCTTTGGCGGAAAGGGAGGGATTCGAACCCTCGGTCGGTTATTAGCCGAACACACGATTTCCAGTCGTGCGCCTTAGACCAGCTCAGCCACCTTTCCATCGCTCGTCTACGGTGTATATTCAATTGAGAGCTTTGTTATTATAGCATGTCTGCTGCCAAAAAGCAATACCCTTTTTGACTTTTGCGAAAAAATTTTTTATCCGCCGTACAGACGGGAATTTGCATTATTTTCCGATTCTTCCGGATGCTCTTGCATTGACCGCGCGTTTCTGCTATACTGAATCCGGATACCACTCCCGCGTGACAGACACAGTTTTTTCGATTATGGATATAGATTACGGATATAGAAGGAGTGCATGAAATGGAAACCACAAGACTGAGCGACAGACAGTTCTTTTCCTCCTGCGTGGACACCTCCCGGCCCGGACTCGATACGATTTCCTCCCTTGTACAGGCGGATGACTTCGCCGCGGCGCAGCACGTATTCGCCGCGTATGTGCGGCAGCATCTCGACCCCGACACATATCTCGCCGGGGAAAAACAGTCCCTCGCCGCTTCCGCCGACCGGGTCAGGGCAGCTGCGGAGGACGCGATGCACCATCGCTTTGTCTCCTGCCGCGTACCGTATACGTTCGGCGAGCAGATCGACTGGGAGTTCAACCCCACCTACAACGGCTATAAGGAATGGCCGTGGCAGCTCAACCGGCATCCCGAATGGCGCTCGCTCGCGCAGTATTATCTTCTGAGCGGCGACGAGCGCGCCGCCGCCGAATGGGCGGCGCAGCTGACAAGCTGGGCGATCCAGGCGCAGGTGCCGGAGAATGCGAGCGGCTACGCCACCGTCTGCTGGCGCACGATCGAGGCAGGCATCCGCATGAACGGCTGGGCGTACGATATCCACGCGTTCCTGCGCTCCCCGTCTGTCTCGGACGAAGTAATCACGATCTTTTTCAAGTCCATCTGGGAGCACGGCTGGCGGCTGCGCAACTTCAACACTGCGCGCAACTGGCTCATCATGGAAATGCACGGCCTCGCGCGCATCGGGCTTCTGTATCCGTTCCTGACCGACAGCGCCGCATGGCTGGAATACGCACACACACGGCTGCGTGAGGAGCTGGAGATTCAAGTGTACCCCGACGGTATGCAGAACGAGCTGACGATGGGCTATCACCACGTCGTCGTTTCCAACTACGAGGGCGTCCTCGACATGTACCGCCGTGTCGGCAAAGCAGCGCCGGAATACCTTGAGAAGGGGCTGTCCCGCCTGTACGATCTGTATCCAAAGACGGCGCGTCCCGATCTTTTCTGCCCGACGATGAACGATGGCGGTCACCTGAACGCGGTCCATGCGCTGAGCACCGCTCTGAAGCTGTATCCGGAACGCGAGGATTACCGCTATTTTGCATCCGCGCGCAAAGAGGGACACGCGCCCGCGTTCCATTCGATCTTCATGGAATACGGCGGCGCGGCGATCATGCGCTCCGGCTGGGAGCCGGACGCATACTGGGCGTATATGGATCTGTCCCCCTTCGGAACGGCACACCAGCACGAGGATAAGCTGAACGTGCAGATTTACGCGCTTGGGCACGAACTGATCCCCGAGGCGGGCACCTTTGACTACGATTCCTCCGAGATGCGCAAGTACGTCCTTTCCACGCGCGGGCACAACACCGCGCGCATCGACGGACTGGATCAGAACACGCGCGGACGCTACCGCTGGGATCCCGCGGACATCGGCGTCAAGGCGGACGCATCCTTCTCCACGCAGGAGCGCCGCGACGTCGGCGAGGCGTCTTTCACGGACGGCTACGGACCGGAGTATCTGTCCGTCCGTCATACGCGCCGGTTCCTCTTCCTCAAAAACGAGCCGGGTCTGCCGCCGCTGTTCGTTTCCATCGACCGCTTTGAGGCGGCGGACGGCGGACGGCACAGCTATGAGCTGATCTGGCATATGCACGACAATCCGACCCTGCTGCAGGGCAATACGGTCACGAATACATACCCCGACGGCGTGGGGATTACCATTTCGTCCTCGAACGGCACGGTATCCGTTGCGCGCGGCGTCAAAACGCCGGTCTATCAGGGCTGGCTGCCGAAATACGGCGTCGGCGACGTGGAGCATTACCCGATCCCGACGGCGCTGAACAAGGGCAGCTTCACCGGCGCGTGCCGCGTCGTCACTGTGCTCGCGCCGTTCTCCGGCGGGAAGCCGGTTGTCACTTCCGTCACGGCGGATTCCGATCCGGCGTCGACGACCTTCACCGTGCGTGTCGGAGACGCCGACGTAACGGTCGGGGAATAAGCCGCACTCTACCTATTATATTATTATATAATGTATGAAAGGGATACACCATGAGCATGACTGTCCGGGAGATCGTTCTCCCCTCCGCACACATCGGCGGGGAATCCACCCTGCCGTCCCTGTATGAGATGTCGAATGTCCAGGCGCTGACCCGTTCGACGCTGGACGAGGACGACGAACTGTTCGTAGGCTACGGCTTTCTTCCCTCCATATTCCCGTACCGGATGCAGGATCTGTACGACCGCGCCGCCGAGGCACACGCATACACCGGCGTCGTTCTGGAAAACGAATATCTGCGGGCAGTATTCCTGCCCGAGCTGGGCGGCAGGCTGTGGTCTCTCTACGACAAAACGAAGGAGCGGGAGCTGCTGTACGCAAATCCCATCGTGCGCCCGTGCAACCTCGCCGTGCGGAACGCGTGGCTGGCAGGCGGCATCGAGTTCAACTGCGGCATGGTCGGGCATCATCCCTTCACCTGCTCCCGCATTTTCGCCGCCGAAACAAAGCTTGACGACGGTACGCCGGTGCTGCGGATGTACGAGTACGAGCGTATCCGCGGCGCGGTGTATCAGATGGATTTCTTCCTCCCGGACGGCTCAAGGCAGCTGTTCGGACGGATGCGGATCGTCAATCCCACGCCGCGCACGGTCCCGATGTACTGGTGGACCAACATGGCGCTGCGGGAGGATCCCGAGGCGCGCAATGTCATCGACGCCACGGTGACCTACAACAATCGCGGCGGCTCGGTCGGCAAGAATCCCGTGCCCGTCTCGGACGGTATCGATATCACCTATCCGTCCCATAATCCGGTCGCCATCGATTATTTCTGGAAGATCCCGCCCGAGGCGCGCAAGTATACTGCCTATCTGGACAAAACCGGCAGCGGCTTTTTCCAGACCTCCACCTCCCGCCTCAAGGGGCGCAAGCTGTTCGTCTGGGGGCAGGGAAGCGGCGGCGCGCGCTGGCAGGAGTTTCTGACCGCGGACGGAGCGGACGGGCGTTATATCGAAATTCAGGCGGGGCTGGCGCACACGCAGTACGAATGCATTCCCATGCCGCCGAACACGGCATGGGAATGGCTGGAGGCATACGGCGCGATGGACGCCGATCCCTCAAGGGTACACGGGGACTGGGCGGACGCCCGCGCCGAGGTGGGCGCGCGGCTGGAGTCGCTCTGCCCGGCAAAAATGCTGGAGCAGATGCTTGCGCAGACACGCCCGATGGCGAAGGCGCGCGCAGAGCGGATGATCTGCCGCGGCTCCGGCTGGGGACAGCTGGAGAACGTGCGGCGCGAACGCGCGGGACTTCCCGCGCTCTGCCCGCACCTCGACTTCGGCGAAACCGGCGCGGAGCAAAAGCCGTGGCGCACCCTTCTGGAAACGGGCACGATGGCGGACGGCGGGGATATTCTGCAGCCGCCCGTGTCGTGGATGCTGCAGGACGAATGGACGGAGCTGCTCGAGGAGTCCGCGCCGTGCCACGAAAAATACCTGCATCTCGGCGCCATCCGGCTGGCGCAGTGCCGGGTGCGGGACGCGGAGGAAGCGATATGCGAGGCGCTCCGGTATGCGCATACGCCGGCGGCGCTGTTCCTGCTTTCGCAGACGAAGCGGCTGCGCGGCGATGACGCAGGCGCGGCGCAGACCGCGCTGGAAGCGTATGCGCTTCTGCCGGAGGATCTGTCCCTTGCGCGGCAGGCGCTTTCCATGGCGGTGCTTGCGGGCGAGGATACGGCGGCGGCAGCCGCGTATGAACGCGCACCTGCCTCCGTGCGCGCCGACGGGCGCGTCTCGATGACATACGCTTTCGCACTGCTCCATCTCGGACGCATCGAGGACGCCGAGCGGGTGCTGCTTGCGGACGGCGGACTGTCCGTGACCGATATCCGGGAGGGAGAAGTCTCCCTGACAAAGCTGTACCTTGACATCGAGCAGGCGAAAGCAGAGCGGGACGGGCGCACGTTTGACCGCGATGCCGCGGACGTGCCGCGCCGCTTCGACTTCCGCATGTTCGTACCGAAGAAATAACATACTTCAATAGATTATACAGGAGTCTATTATGCCGAACATCGATCACCGCATCACCTCGTCCCTGGAAAAGTGCTTCTGGGACACGGATGTCGCCGCGCTTCCGGCGCTGACGGCTGCTTCCGCCCTGCGGGGGGAGACCTATTCCTTCCAGCTCGTCTGGCGGGGAACGGACGCGCGTGTGGACGCCAAGCAGGTCGTTTTCCTGCGCGTCGAGTCCGCGCTCGCGCCGCACATCACTGCCGCGTCGGTGGAAAGCGTTCCCGTGCGCTTCCCGGCGTACAAAACACGCGTGGATGACAACTATCTGCGCACCGAACCGGGGCTGTATCCCGATCTGCTTCTGCCCGCGGACGAGAGCAGGCAGCTCTACGTCGTCTACGGCGACACGCGCGCCCTCTGGCTGGACGTCGAGGTGCCGCTTGACTGCGAGGGCGGCGCGTATCCGATCGCCGTCTCGCTTGTGGACGGCAGCGGAAATCCCGTTTTCACGGATACGCTGACGCTGACCGTCATCCCCGCGCTTCTTCCCGCGCAGACGCTGATCTACACCCAATGGTTCCACGCCGACTGCCTTGCGGATTATTATCACGTGCCTGTGTTCAGCGAGGAACACTGGCGCATTATTGAAAATTTCGTCCGCATCGCGGTGAAGAACGGCATCAACACGATCCTGACGCCGGTGTTCACGCCGCCGCTCGACACCGCGGTCGGCGGCGAACGGACGACGGTGCAGCTCGTCGGCGTCCGCTGCGACGGCGGCGCGTGGAGCTTCGATTTCAGCCTGCTCGACCGTTTTATCGACATGCTCGACCGATGCGGCGTCGCGTACATCGAGATCTCGCATCTGTTCACGCAGTGGGGTGCGGGACACGCGCCGAAGATCATGGCGACGGTGGACGGCGAATACAAAAAGGTGTTCGGCTGGGAGACGGATTCGCTCGGCGCGGAGTACCGCGCGTTCCTCGGCGCGTTTCTGCCGGCGCTGCTTGCGTACCTGAAGGGACGCGGCGACGATGGGCGCTGCATCTTCCATGTGTCCGACGAGCCGGGACTGCAGCATCTGGAGCAGTACCGCGCCGTCCGCGCGATCCTCGACGAATACCTGTCCGGCTACTGCATCATGGACGCGCTCTCCAGCTTTGAGTTTTACAAGACCGGCGCGCTCGATCACCCGATCCCGGCGAGCAACCACATCGAGCCGTTTCTGGAGGCGAACGTCCCCGGACTGTGGACGTACTACTGCTGCTCGCAGAATGTCGGCGTATCCAACCGTTTCCTCTCCATGCCCGGCGCGCGGACGCGCATCATCGGCGTGCAGATGTACAAATACCGCATCGAGGGCTTCCTGCAGTGGGGCTATAACTTCTACAACAGCCAGTACTCCGTCTCCCACATCGATCCGTATCACTGCAACGACGGCGAGTATTTCGTCCCGGCGGGCGATGCGTTCTCGGTCTATCCCGCGCCGGACGGCACAGCGTACGAAACGCTGCACATGCGCCACTTCACCGAGGCGCTCACCGATATGCGCGCGTTCGCTTTGTGCGAATCTCTCGCCGGGCGCGACGCCGTGATGGAGATCCTTGAGGGCGGACTGGAAGAGAAGATCACCTTCTCGCAGTATCCGCACGACGCGGCGTATCTGTTCGGCGTCCGCGAGAAGATCAACGAAAAGATCGCGCAGTCCCTGTGACCATGCCGCGCCGGGCAGGATGCACGCGCCGGCGGAGCCGAAGCTCTGCTTCCTCTCCGCCGGGATCATCGGCATCGGAGGCTGATATGCCGCACACACAGATACCGTACAAGAGGCTTGCCGGCACGCTCGCCCTCAGCATATTCGCCCTCTTCTGCGCTGCCCTGTCTCCGACGGCGGCGCAGCGGCTGTGCGCAGCCGCCATGCTGCTTTCCTCAGCCGGAGATATTCTGCTGATGGGCTTTTCGCCGGTGACGCGCCGTTGTTCCCATCCTTTTGAGGCGGGCGCGGTCTGCTTCATGCTGGCGCATCTGGTCTACGCCGCCGCATTTCTTATGCGCGCCGGATTCCCCGCGCCGAACGGCGGCACCTGGGCAGGCGCCGCCGTGTGCGCCGCCGCGTTTGCCGTTCTTGTCGGCATGTTTTTCCGCGGCGGCAAAAAAAGCGGGGCGATGCTGGCGCTGGGCGCGGCGTATGTGCTGATTATCGGCGGGAACATCACGTCGGTATTCACGGCGGCGGCAGCGGCGGGCGGCTCCGTCCGGCTCAGCGCAGTGGGTGCGGTCCTGTTCTTTTTGTCCGACACGCTGATCGGCGCGGACAGGCTCGCCGGTCAGCGTCCCCGGCACATGGACGGGATCATCTGGACACTGTATCCCGCCGGGCAGCTTCTCCTGATTGCAGGCTGCCTGCACTGAAACAACGAAACGAGGTCATATCTATGGCATTGCAGCATACAACGATCGAAGCCCAGTTCTGCGTCGTCGGCGGGGGGCTGGCAGGTCTCTGCGCCGCCGTCGCGGCAGCGCGGCACGGCGTCCGCACCGTTCTGATGCAGGAGCGCCCGGTGCTGGGCGGCAACGCGTCCTCCGAGATCCGCATGTGGGTGTGCGGCGCGCAGGGCAAAGACAACCGCGAAACCGGTCTGATCGAGGAGCTTCAGCTCTCGAACCTGTATTACAATCCGTACAAGCTGTATCCGCTCTGGGACGCGCAGATGTACGGCATGGCGAAGGCAGAGCCGAATCTGACGCTTCAGCTCAACACCTCCTGCATGGACGCGCAGATGGACGGCGCGCGCATCGTTTCCGTCACCGGCTGGCAGATGACGACGCAGCGCTTTGTGACCGTGCGGGCGGATTATTTTGCCGACTGCTCCGGGGACAGCATCCTCGCCCCTCTGACCGGCGCGGAGTACCGCGTCGGCCGCGAGGCTGCCGCCGAATTCGGCGAGGAGACGAGCGCGGCGGAGGCGGACCGCAAAACGATGGGCATGTCCTGCCTGCTCCAGGGGCGCAAGCTGGATCATCCCGTTTCCTTCCGCGCGCCGGACTGGGCGACGCGCCTGACGGCGGACGATCTGCGCCGCCGCCGTCCGAATCTGGAGGTAAGCGGCGAGAACTTCTGGTATCTGGAGCTGGGCGGCGACCGGGATTCGATCGGCGACACGGAGACGGTGCGCGACGAGCTGGTCGCGCTCGCCTACGGTATGTGGAACACGATCAAGAACAGCGGCGAGTTCCCCGGCGCGGAATACTGGCAGCTGGATTTTCTCGGCTTTCTTCCCGGCAAGCGCGAATCGCGCCGCATGGTCGGAGATGTTCTGATGACGCAGCAGGACGTGGCGGGCGGCGGAGAATTTCCCGACACGGTCGCGTATGGCGGCTGGCCGCTGGACGATCACGATCCGCGCGGCTTCTGGCATCTGGGACGCGCCTGCCTGCAGGTGCAGTCGAAGTCGCCGTACGGCATCCCGTACCGCTGTCTGTATTCGCGCAATATCGAAAATCTTCTGTTCGCCGGACGCAACATCAGCATGACGCACGCGGCGATGAGCTCCTCGCGCGTCATGGCGACCTGCGCTGTCCTCGGACAGGCGGTCGGCACCGCGGTGTCCGTCGCCGCGCGCCATGGCGCGACGCCGCGCGGCGTGTATGAATCGCACCTGGAGGAGCTGCAGCAGACGCTGCTGTACGACGACTGCTTCCTGCCGCGCTTCCGCCGGAGGGTGAGCGACGCGGCGCTGGCGGCGGAGCTGGAATGCGACGACGCGGTATCAGGGGATATCCTGAATCTGCGCAGCGGCATCGACCGCAACAACCACACGTGGGGTGAGGGCGATCAGGGCTTTACGATGAGTGTGGGTGCATCGGTGGAATACCACATGGAGAGTCCGACGGAGGTATCCCGCGTGCGCATCGTGTTTGATTCCGATCTGAACCGCGTAACGCTGCCGGGCGACGGCGTCGAGCAGTATCACGGCATGCGTTCCAACGTCAAGCCGGACTCGCCTGTGATGGCGATGCCGAAAACGCTGGCGAAGGTATTCTCGCTTGAGGTGGAGACAGAGAGCGGCTGGGAGGGCGTGATTTTCGAGAATGAGAACATCCGCCGTCTCGTGACCGTGCCGGTCGGGCGCGCCGTCACCGGCATCCGTCTGAGTGTCATGGAGACGTGGGGCGCGGACAGCGTACACATCATGTCGTTCGATTTTGAGTGAGGAGACGCAGGGGATTTTTCCAAAATTCCGCCGCGCCAATATCCAAAAATGCACGGGAGCAGAAGGACTGTACAGCCTTCTGCTCCCGTGTGATTTATTTCGGAGAACGCATACCGCCAACGGACGCGAGCGGCAATTCCACCCCTACCGGATCGATGACAAGATATTGTTCCGCCGCGCCGGGCACTCCCTTCTGTTCCGCGTATTTCCGTATATCCATACAGCCTGCCGTCGGACAAAAGCCGCATCTGCTCGAAATAGAGAGAAATCTGGCAGTCCGTGATACAGAATATGCGCATACACAGCATCCCGAATTTCACGGTGTCCTCGCATTCGCTGAGCGTCAGCGGGATCGGAGTGTACTGCTGCTGCAAGGTAACCGTTTCCCCCAAGCGGCTGTCCACGCCGGCGCTGCGGCATACGAGTGTGACGGAATGTCTCAACTTTGCCGCCTCCCGCTCGTAGATGTCGGTGTCATATCAATATTTGCCGCAATACTAATCACTGCCTTCTTGAAGCAAAGATTGTGTTAATACTCGGTGCTTATGTAACTCTTGATTTCTTCAATGGATTTTCCCGAACGCGCAAGAAAAATTGCTGCGGCAGTGGCTTCGGCTCCTTTGATTCCTTCGGGATGGTTGTGCGTGACCTCCGTTACCGCCTTGGAAAGAGCTTTTGCTTCCTCAAAAGTTTTTGCTGCAAAACCGCATCCGCTTACCCGCATAGCCGCTCCGTTGCCATAACTACCATACGGTTGAGGATTGTCGCTGTACATCCAATGATAAAACGAACCGCCATATCCGCAATTCGGGTAAGGACGTCCGATGCGCTGCATGGATTCAATCGCATACTTTGGAAGAATATCAATATCTCCGTCAGCCCGCATAAGTGCATCGGCAACAGCGATTGCCATAACAGAATCATCGGTAAAAAAGCACTCGTCGGTAAACAGCTTAAAATTTTTGGATTTTAAATTGTTCCATTCAAAACGTGACCCGACAATGTCGCCGATTATTGATCCGATTATGGATACTCTTCTTTTGTTTACTGATTCAATCATGAATCACCTGCATGCGTTATCTGCCCTCTCAGTGCTCAGTCTCCGCATCCATTTCCATAAGTCGGTCGAATATCATTTTTGCGTGCTCAGCGCGGTTTTTTCCGGCAGATTCAGGTCTATGCGTAACGATAACCTTCGGATGCCAGCGGTAGTTTCTGCTGATTCCACTCCCGATGATGATCTGCGACTCGTCATTCGGGATATTGACTCCGACGGTGTTGGCGAATGCACGTCTGTTGACACCTGTTCTGATGTCAAACGGCATATACCACCATGCTCCGGTTATAAAAATGATTACATCGGGGTGTGCGTATTTTATCTCATTATCCAGCAGCTCCGCGCATTCGTCGATTGTCTCAGCAATGATTCTTCTCCCCGGATTTCCTGCTTCATACGGCGCGAGTTTGTATAGATTTGTCCAGAGCATATACTGCGGCCAATTTTCACAGTCGGTTCCGTACAGCTTCATTATTTCGCGGCACAGCTGAAAAAACGGCGATGTGTTGTAATTGTATTTTTCATTAGACTTTTTTTCTTTATCTTCTTCGGAAGTATCTTCTGTTGTATTGTTATTAATTTTTCCTTTTTGAATATCTTTCAGGATTTTTCCTCTGTCGTCCCACATTTTATCGACCGATTCTCTGAAATCCTTGCCTCCAAAATCGAACTTCCAGCCGTTTGTTGACCTGCCGACAAACATAATCTTCGTGGTTTTTCCGTTCAGTTCGTTTTTTCTGTAATTATCTCCTTCTATCATCGAAAAGAATGAATAACCGTTTTCTTTACCGATTCTGTCTTTGTGCTTTTCGAGAAACCGAACGTAGCTTTCTTTAAGGTCGTCTAACCCGTAGGATTGAGTTCCGCATAATCCAATGTCAATTATTCCTGCCATGTTTTATTCTCCTTAATATTAAAGTATGTAGTTATATTAAAGTATGTAGTTTTCCTATGTATCAATGTATCAGTTTCAGGAGAGCATGAGATATAATGCCGCCAAGGATAAAGCTCAGTACGATATCCAATATCGTAGGCTCAATCTCCGATGTAAAGAAATACTTCACTATCTGCCAAATATAGATCACTGCATACGTTACAACTGAGTACACAAGGACTTCTCCTGCTAAACCGATATTATCCTTATAATGCTTATATCTCTCACGGTCATAATACCATGGCTTTTTGATATCCCTACGCGGTGGAATCATATATTCACCCTCTCGAATCGAAGCAGTTCCGTATGCATTGTCAGCCAGGATATGACTGCCGGTAATATCCACTCCTGACAGCAGACCAATAGCAGCATTGAAATTTCCTTTTCCGTGCATAAATACTGCCAATGCATCGACTGGAGTTATTATACCATTTATGACAATGTTTTTCAACAACGCAATACGATACATCTGCAGCCCGTAGTTGAGCCGGTCAGAGAACCCCTGCCTGCCGATTGAATCTGCACGACTGATGCCAGAATGCATGGATACGACCTCTATAAAGTACGCCCTCAAAAAGCGCATGTTTTCGGGCTTTTTCAGCCGGATATCTGCTTTCCGGAAGATTTCGCGGCACCGCCCACACGGCGCTTTCGCGCCTGTCGGCTGTCCGATTCCGCCCTATGGGTCCAACAAAAAAACACCCCGCGTGGGGTGTTTTTCTTGTTGGCTGTTATGGTCTTAAAAGATACTGACGGAAGTATATTTAATCTTCCTTCTGAATATCGGCGTACATTTTTTCGTACATTTCGAGCAACTTCAGGAGCGTCAGTTCTCTCGTCTTAAAAACATCGCATATGTCGGCGATCTGCTCATAATTTCTTTCGCCTTCATCCCCGTCAAAAGTGGATGATATGGCATCACCTAAACGGTGCAACGAGGTTTGAGAGTTCTCGGTAAGTTGCTTTTGCAATATAGTAAGCTGTTCAAAAATCTCTCTTGCCGTCAGTTTATTCTCTTCCATCATGTTTTCCTCCAAAATTTTATGCGGAGGACACGCAAGGCATATTATGTTTTCTCCTACGAAGCGTGCCCTGCCGTTCTTTACAAGACCTTTCGCCCGTTTCGGGTAGGTCGCTTCATATTCATTTCCTTGCTCATCAACAACAATTACGTTTTTTTCGATGGGTGTCGCCCCCTTGTTATGATTTGCTGTTGCGAATTTCGTTTTTTGTTATGGGTATCTTCCCCGATTCGCAGTTTCATTTTATCACATATTTTGCCATTAAGCAATAGTTTCCCTCCAAACCCGTTCCACCAGTCCGATTCCGCGCAGTGGGTCAAAAACGGCGTTTGGCATTTTTTGTCAACATTAAATGAAGATTTTGGGAAGCAAAATCAACCATACTTTACTTTTTCACTATTCACTTTTACCTATTACCTTCCAAATCCCCGAGCTTTTAGTGAAGAGTGAAAAGTGAAGAGGTAAAAAGTAATCCCC
>JBJDZH010000014.1:0-12606 GCA_051867895.1 Eubacteriales bacterium | reverse complement strand
TTCCGTCGCGGCTCCGATAGTATACCACCTCCCGTCTCCCTTGTCAATACCTTTTTCCTCTTTTTTCGGGTTTTCCCGCTCCTTATTTCGCGATGCACGCCCCGGCGGCAATTTCTTTCCCGGCTTCCCGCGTTCGTCTTGACAAGCGCCCGCGCGGATGATAGAATGATTTCAGAGCAATTTTTCCTATTTTATATAAGCGGAAAGGAACTGTACTTATGAAATTCTCAGCAGCAGGCGGATGGTTCGGCAAAAGCTATCTGGACAACATCACCGCGGCGGGACAGCACGGCTTCCACGCGATCGAGCAGCTTGGATGGCTGGGCGTAGATTTCGCCGCGGCGAAGGCGCGGCTGGACGAATACGGCATGACGAGCACCGCCATCATCATTCAGTCGGTCAAAGAGGAGAACATGAAGCTGACCGCATGGTCGCACGGCATGGTCTGGGAGGATTCCCGCGCCGCGTTCGTCGAATCCTTCAAGGAGAGCATCGCCGCCGCACGGGCGATGGGCGTGCCGAACATCATCGCCACGACCGGCAATGAACGCTCCGATATTTCCCGCGCCGCGCAGCACGCGATCTGCGTCGAGACGCTGAAGGCGCTTGCCCCTCTCGCCGAGGACGCCGGCATCCGGATCGTGCTGGAGCCGCTGAACGTTCTCGTGAATCACAAGGGATACTTCCTTGTCACTTCCGCCGAAGGCTTTGAGATGATCCGCGAGGTCGGCAGCCCGAACGTGAAGCTGCTCTTTGACATCTATCATCAGCAGATCAGCGAGGGCAACCTGATCCCCAATATCGTAAACAACATCGACCTCATCGGGCATTTCCACATCGCCGACAATCCCGGACGCAAGGAACCCGGCACGGGCGAGATCAACTACACCAATATTTTCAAAGCGATCCAGCAAACGAGCTATAACGGTTATCTCGCGTTTGAATGCGGGCGTTCCGTCGACATCGATCCGCTCTGCGCCAATATGCACGCGCTCATCGATCCGTTTGCCGACTGAGATACTGCCGGGCGGCTCGCCCGGCATTTTTCTTCCATAAATTTATATTACAACCGGGAGGATTGCATATGAACGATATCATCCGCGCGCTCACGGAGCGCCGCAGCGTCCGCGCCTACCGTCCGGAGCAGATTTCCGACGCGGAGCTGAACGAAATTCTGACTGCCGGACTGTACGCGCCATCCGGGATGAACCGGCAGCCGGTCGTTCTGGTCGCCGTGCAGGATAAAGCGGTGCGCGACCGTCTTTCTGCCATGAACGCCGCCGTGATGGGGCGCGCGGGCAGCGATCCGTTTTACGGCGCGCCGACCGTCGTGGTCGTGCTCGCCGACCGTTCTGTGAGCGGCACGGCGCTGGAGGACGGCTGTCTTGCCCTCGGCAATATGATGAACGCGGCGCACGCGCTCGGCATCGGCTCCTGCTGGATCCACCGCGCGCGGGAGGAATTCGAGAGCGCCGAGGGGAAAGCGCTGCTCGCCGCGTGGGGTCTGCGCGGCGATTGGATCGGCGTCGGTCACTGCATCCTCGGCTATGCGGCGGACAGCCTGCCCGAGGCGAAGGAACGCCGCCCGGGACGCGTGATCCGCGTCTGACGGCAAAAAGGAGGAAGCCGATGACAAATCAGGAGTGGTTCCGCGAGGCGGGCTACGGCATGATGATCCACTGGGGACTGTATGCCCTCCCCGGCGGGGAGTGGAAGGGCAGGCGCATGGGCGGCATCGGCGAATGGATTCAGCAGTATTTCCGCATCCCGATCGCCGAATATGAGAAGCTGGCGGCTGCGTTCAACCCCGTCTGCTTCGACGCGGAGGAATGGGTGCGCCTCGCCCGGGACGCGGGCATGCGCTACATGGTCGTGACAAGCAAGCATCACGACGGCTTCTGCCTGTTTCACACAAAGGTGGACCGCTGGAACGTCGTGGATGCAACGCCCTTCGGGCGGGATGTGATCGCCGAGCTCTCGGACGCGTGCCGCAGAAACGGTCTGCGCTTCGGCGTATACTATTCGCAGGAGCTGGACTGGCATGAGCCGAACGGCGGCGGCTGGACGCGCGGCAGGACCTGGCGCGGCGCGACCGGGCAGGCGGGCGACGCCTACTGGGTGAACAACTGGGATTTCCCGGACGACGCGCACAAGGACTTTTCGCAGTGCTTTGAGGACAAGATCAAGCCGCAGGTGAAGGAGCTGCTCACCGGCTACGGCGATCTCTGCCTGATCTGGTTCGACACCCCGCACACCATCACGCCGGAGCAGAGCCGGGAGCTGTACGAGCTTGTCAAGACGTACCAGCCGGACTGCCTCGTCAATTCACGCATCGGCAACGGACTGGGCGACTACCGCTCGACCGGCGACAACCAGATCACCTACGGGGAGGACGGACACGTGGACGGTCTGGTGGAATGCCCCGCGACGCTCAACGACACGTGGGGCTACAAATCGTTCGACCAGAACTGGAAAACCCCGGAGCGCGTCGCCGCCCTGCGCCGGACGCTGAACGCGCGCGGCATCAATTACCTGCTCAACGTCGGACCGGATCCGCTCGGACGGATCCCCGCCCCCGCCGCCGATATCCTGCGCGCCGCCGCCGCGCTCTGACGGGGCGCAGCCCGACTGAATCGTATCCAGGAGGACATGATGAAGAAACACAGACTCCCCGCCGTTCTTGCGCTGATGCTGCTGACCGCGCTGTTCACCCCGGCCGTCCGGGCGGATTTCGGTCCGAAGGACCGGCTGACGGTATACGTGACAAACCCGCCCGAGGAGCTGTATTACCTCGATCTGCTGTATGAAAACGAAAACGGAAACGAGGTGTACGGCAATCTCACGGAGGAGGAGCTTGCCGCTCTGAACGCGGATATGCTGGAGCGGATCCGCGAAAACATCGCCGGGCTGACGCCCGCGCTGACGGTCGGGACCCGGATCCCCACCTTCGGCTCTCTGGAAGGCGAGGCGGACGGACTGCGCCAAAAGCATACGTTTTCCTATTACGGTCTGCCGCAGACGTACCGCATCATCATCGTCACCGAGAGCGGCTCCGTGCGCATCTCGGACGAATATACAAGGCGCGCCATGCAGTCGAGCATCACCTATGATTATGAAACCGGCATGGCTGAGATCCCGCCGCTGTGGGGGCAGTATCTGCGGCAGTTCGTGTGGACGCTGGTCATGACGCTCGCCATCGAAGGCGCGCTGCTTGCGGCGTTCCGCTTCTCTCTGCGGGAGAACGGCGGCGTGTTTCTGCTCGTCAATCTGCTCACGCAGCTTGTCCTGACGGCAGTTGTCGGCACGACGCTGATCCGCAGCGGTCCCCTGAACGCGTACGGCGCGCTGTTTCTGTGCGAGCTGGGCGTTACGGCGGCGGAAACGGTCGCGTATGCCTTTCTTCTGCGCGGACAAAGCCGCGGACGGCGCATCGCCTACGGCATCACGGCGAATCTTGTCAGCTGGGCGGTGAGCGGGTTCTGCTGCGAGCTTCTGTACACGGCGCTCGTGCGCATCGCGTAAACGCCGCCGCGCCGCCCATCCGCCCGGCACACCCCTCCCGCCAGACGAAGCCATACAAAAAGCGCCCCACGGGGCGCTTTTTTCGTTCTTTGCGTATCCTGCATCCGCTTCGCCGAAAAGCGAAGCCGCCGTCTCTCTTTCCCCGCGGCGCGCTTTGCGTCCCGGGTGCGCACGGCGGCAGTTCCCGTGAGCGCCGCATACGTTCCGCCGCGCCCGGAGCGCTCAGAGCAGTCCGGACAGCGAGAAATCCTCCGCCTCGTGCAGCTTCTGCAGCGCCAGCAGCAGCTCCTCCCGTGCGCTGAGATACAGCGCCTCATCCATCGACCGCCACCCGGCGTCCAGATTGTTGAGCGCGCGCTCGATCTTGTCCGTCCGCGAATTCGGCACCGTCAGCGACATCACAAACTGATGCTCCTGCCAGATGCACCGCAGCCGGATGACCGCCTCCTCCGTATTCCGGTCCTCCGCGTCGGGCGTGACCGGCAGCGCCTCCGCAATGCGGCTCATCTCGCTCGTCTGCCGGTGCAGATAGACCTTGTTCACCGACGTACAGCTCACGACGGCGGCAAGGATCAGACAGGCTGCGATAAACGATCTCACTCATGCACCTCCAGAATCTGCCCCTGCGGCGAGTCCGCCAGAATATACGTCGCCTTCTTCTGCTCGTCCACCGTCATCAGAAGAATGTCGCGCCGACGCAGCCGGTGCGCGCGCAGGCGCGCGTCGATCCACGCCTCATCCACCGCGGCGTGCTCCATGCTTGTTTTCATCAGCGTGCCCGCGACGATCACGGGAAGCGCCACGCCGGATTCCGTCACCTGCACGCCGGCGTCCTCCGGCGTCAGCGGAGCGGCGTCCGCATTCGTGAAAACGGACAGCTTCCCGTTGTCCTCGAGGATCGCCCAGCGCACATCGGCAATGTCCGCCACATTTTTGAGACGCAGCTCCGAAAGCAGCTCGTTCACCCCGATGCGCAGCCTGGAAAGCTCCCGGCGGTTCAGCCGTCCCTTGTAGATCAGCATGCTCGGCGTCCCGTACAGAAGGCGGCGCAGCCGGGGAGAGCGCGACGCGGAAAAGGAGATCATGACCTCCAGCGACAAAAGCGTCAGGATCGGGAAGATCGCATAGGAGATCGGGATATCCACGTCCGAGATCGGCAGAACGGCAAGCTCGGACAGCATCAGCGTCGTTACCAGCTCCGAGAGCTGCAGCTCCCCGATCTGGCGCTTGCCGACAAAGCGCATGGCGGCAAGCAGAAGCAGGTATATTATCAGCGTGCGCAAAAAGACAGTTACCATACAATCCACCTCACGCAGCTATTCTGCGCACAGCCGCGCGAAATATGCGCCGCCGCGGACGTTTCGCGCGAAAGAATGTCCTCCGCGCCGTCCAAAGCCGACCGCTTTCCTCCCTCGAACGGGAATGGTTTTTTCCGGCGATCGTGTCACGGACGTCCGTCCGCGCCGCCGCTGCGAATCCGGTCATGAAAAAATACAAAAGGAGGGCGTTCCGAAACAAAGAACGCCCTCTCCCGGACACGCAGTGCCGCAGCCGTCCGCCGAAATACGCACAGAGACGCCGCGCCGCCTCCCTCGTACGGCAGTCAGCCATCCCGTTATTCGCCGAAAACCTCGAGATAATAGTCCTCCAGCGCCGGAAGTGCCTGCTGCGCCTCCTCCGCCGGCCGCTCCGCCGACAGCACCCGCAGCCGGATTTCGCCGCTCACCTCGTCGCGCACAATGCTCGTGACGCGGTATTTTTCCTGCATACGCGGCACGTCCGCCTCGCCGCACGGGACGATCCACACCTTGCCGTCCATCTTCTGCGTCATATCGTGCGGCGGTCCCTGATCCACGATCACGCCCTTTTTCAGCAGAATGATATCGCGGGCGATAAATTCGATATCGGACACCACATGGGTGGCGATCAATACGATCTTATCGAACGCAATCCGGGCGATGTAGTTCCGGATTGCGATCCTCTGCCTGGGATCCAGCCCCGCGGTCGGCTCGTCGAGAATGAGGATCTCCGGATCGCCGAGCACCGCCTGCGCCAGCGTCAGCCGCTGCTTCATGCCGCCCGAGAGTGCGCCGATCCTCCGCCGCGCCACGTCCGACAGCTCCACCGCTTCGAGCTTTTCGGCGATCTGCTGCCGCGCCGCCGCGCGCGGGATGCCCTTCAGCGCCGCCGTGTACCACAAAAACCGCTCAACGGTGAAATTCGGGTACAGCCCCGGATACTGCGGCATGTAGCCTAGCTTCTCCCGGAAGCGCTGCCCCATCGCGCGGACGTTCTCGCCGTCCAGCGTGATCTTCCCGCTGTCCGCGCGCAGATTTCCCGTCAGAATGTTCATCAGCGTCGTCTTGCCCGACCCGTTCGGTCCGAGCAGGGCGTAAATACCCGGCTCGAGTTCCGCCCGGAAGTCCGACAGAGCCAGATTCGTCCCATAGGATTTCGTTACTCCGTCACAGATCAGCTTCATCTGTCCCACTTCCTTTCCGCTCCTGCCGTCAGAAGCACACAAACCCCCGCCGCGCACAGAGCAAAGCGCAGATACGCCTCCCGCCCCGTGAGCAGCATCGGCGTCACCTGCAAAAATGCCGCATAGCTCACCGGCGCAAGGAAATCCGCGCCGAAGCTCACAAGCAGCGCCGGAAGCAGCGTCAGAACCGCCGCCGCCGTCAGCGTGAGCAGCGATTTCGCAAGAAGGCACGACATCGCCGTAATCAGCACCGCCAGCAGCACCGCCGCGAGAATGCGCAGCCCCATGACGAGCCACGCGTACTGCGCCACCGTCACGGGCAATCCGATCTCCCCGAACATCCCGACCGACGCAAGCGGCGCACCGCCGAGCGGCAGATCATACGACGCGCAGATGAACGCCGCGTCGATGCCGTTCCAGACCACGCTGAAAAGCACCGCCGCGCCCGCCGCCGCGAGCAGCTTCGCCCCAAAGGTACGCCCGCGTCCGAGCCGGTACGTGCGCAGAATCTGCGCAAAGCCGCCGCTGGAGGAGCGGCTGTCGTATTCTACCGAGAAGCTCCCGCCGAAGAGCAAAAGCAGCGCCGCGTACAGCGTCCAGTCAAAGCCGCCGTTCAGGAGTTTCAGCCAGCCCGTGTCGTAGAGGAACCACGCCTCGCTTCCCCCGGCGTTCTGCCGCTCCAGATAGTCCGCGCGCTCCTCGATCATCGAAAAGAGCTGCTGCCGACTCTTCGCCCACTCGTAGCGGAGCTGGTACTCGCCGTATTCCTCCCGGGTGATCTCCTTCCGGGTGTACTTGCCCGCCATGACCATGACGTCGCTCATCGTCTGCTCGATGTCCGCGCGCTCGTCGCGCACCGCCTGCAGCTTTTCCTCCGTCACCGGCCCTGCCAGCTCCGTCATATATTCCCGGTACACCGCCTCCGTGAACAGGCGGTTCGGGCGGTTCGCGTTGTACGACAGTCCCACTTTCAGAACAAGCAGCGCCAGCACAAACAGCCACGTCCGGTTGGCGAACGCGATCTTGTACACCTCCGCGCGCACAACAGACAGCGACCGCACGGGCAATTCCCCGCCCCGCCGCTTTTCGCGCCGCGCCGCGACGAATCCGTTCCACCGCCGCCACGCGCCGCGCAGCGCCCGGAACTGCACCCCTCTCGCGCTGTGCGCGAATTTCGCCGTGCAGACCGCCGACGCGAGCAGCAAAAGCACCGCATACGCGCCCACAAGCGTATAGAGGAAATCCGCCGGCTGCCCGAAGAGATTCGTCAGCCGCAGCCGCGCAAACAGCGGCGTGCCCTCCGCGGCGGCGATCAGATTCATGTTTTTCAGGATGTGATCCGCGCGGTTGACGCGCATCGTATAGAACCAGTAATTCAGCCCGAACATCCCCAGCCCGCACGCGTACACGATCACGTAATTGTACGTGAACACGGAGACCGCGAGCAGCAGAGCCGAGAACACCGCGCCCGCAAGCATCCGCAGCCCGATCGTGATCCAGAAATACTGCCCGATCGTCACGACGTAGGGCGAACGGAGGAAAAGATCCAGCGTCTGGATCGCGTTCGACGTGCTCGAGTAGCCGTAGCGCCAGCCGTACACGAGCCAGGTCGAGCCGGTGAAGAGCAGCACGATCCCGATGCTGAGCAGCGCCACGGCGGCGAGCTTCGCAAGCGCCGTCCGCGCGCGCCCGTGCTTCGTCGTGCGCAGAATGAACAGATATCCCGACCCCATCTCCTGCGTGAACACGACGGAGTTCAGAACGAGCAGCATGGCGAAAATGAACAGATTCACCGTGCCGCACGAGAAGTATTCGTCCCATCCGTGGACGTACTCCATCGAAATATGTACGTTTTCCAGCGCGTACTCATACCGCTCGATCACGCGCTGCTGGCTTTTGTACGCATAGGAATCGTGCGGAACGCCGAGCGAATCGTACTCGCGCAGGTTTCTCTGCGCCGAAGCAATGATGCCCTCCGGCGTTTCGTGGTATGCCCTTGTGACGCCGAGCTGGTCCTCCAGCGCCCAATAAAGCATCACGTCGGAAAAGCCCTCCGGCGCATATTTGGGCGCAGGGGCAGGGTCGCCTTCCCAGTCCAGATCCCCCTGCTGCGCCCGGCGCATCTTCTCAATAACCTGTTCATGCTGCCATGCGTTATATTCCGCCCGATCTGCGTCGATCTGCTCCGGGTTCGTCTCGTACAGAGCGAAGAAATCCTCATACACCTTATCCGGCATCCGTGCGGAGGAGACGCGCGTCTGATAGAGGCAGACGAACACGTTCACCCACAAAAGAACCGCGAGACACAGCCAGACATACCGCACGCACGCCAGCTTGCGCAGCTCTGCGCCGATATAGCGCATAAAACGCCCTCCTTTCGTCCTTACCTCTCTGTGAAATCCTTCACGAGATAGACATAACGGTCAAAGTCCACCCCCTCGCGCGGATTGGCAAGCCGCCGCCCCTGAATCAGATAGTCGACGACCACGCCGAGCCCGCACGGGAACAACCGCGTCTGTTTCTCGTATCGGTCCGCATCCATCGTACAGACCCAGTACGATTTTTTCTCCGGGATCGAGTACGCGTACAGCGTCGTTCTGCTCTCATCCGAGTAATACACCCAGCCCTGATAATACGAAGCGGATCCGCACTCCGTCAGCGTTACAAGCTCTTCCTCGCTTCCGTCCGGACGGACGCGGACGAACTCGTGTACATAATCTCCGTACCGTTGGACGATCATGCTCCCGTCCTGCTCCACCTCCCGGACGAGAACTGTCTTCTCCTCGCCGTAGGTGTACAGCTTCTCCCATTCTCCCGTCGTCAGATCGACCGTATACATGACGTGGTCCTTCTCGCAGTACGCCTTTCCCGCCGCCACATCGGAAGCCCAAAAGGGAAGCTCGAGGTTCATGTCCTCCGGCTCGCCGCCGTCCTCACGGACGCGCCACAGCTTGAATGAGGTGGCTGTCGGATCGCCCGAGCGCAGGCAGTAGTACACATAGCCGCCGTCATAGTCGATATGCCCCTGTACGCCCTCGAATCTCGTGCCGGGAACGGTGCAAAGCGTCTTTACCTCGCCGGTCTCGTAGTTGTAGCGGCAGAAGGTCTGCGGCAGCATCGCGGCGCCGGTCGACGCATCCTTGTAGATTTTTCCGTTGCTGACGAAAAAGATGTCGGAGCCGTTTTGTACAAAAAAAGGGACAAAGGCAAACAGACATCCGTCTTCTGCCGTGTGCTTGCAGACAGGATCGGGACAGAGCGCGGAGAGCTCGTGCGTCAGAACGTTGAACTTGTTCAGCGAACCGGCATTATAGGCGTTGCTTTCCATGATGACGTAGACGTCTTCAAACGTATATGCCGGCGTTTCATCCCGGCAGGCTCCTAAAGTGAACAGCAGCGCGGCAAGCAGCGCTGACGCCGTCAGACGCTTCCAGGTTTTCATACGATTTCACCTCATGTCAGAAATTACAGTATGCATCCCCGAAGGGGGCTGCGGAGCGAAACGCTCCGCAGCCGGAAAAGATCACTCAGTTGGCATCAATGCTGAGGCTGATAGAACCGCTGCGAATGTCGGAAGGATTATCGTTGTTGACAACTGACGAGCTGTGCGTCGATGAAACGCCGGAATACTCAAACCCATCCGGACAGTTGGCCACACTCGCAGACGCATAGGCGTATGTCACACCTTGATCCCAAGGATCCAGGGAATCAGACGCCCCTGAAGCAGCATTATAAATACTGATTGAAAAATGGACGGATGCATCATAGGCGGAATAGTCTGCGATAGAATAAGTACTGGTAGAAGCACTGCCGGAAGATACGTCATCTGTGTTCAAACAGCCCAAACCGATTTCTCTCTCAATTGTAGTGCCATCCTGACTATCTACCATAGTCACAATGTACCCATCATCGTATCCGTCCATCGCGGCAAAAACCGTAACAGCCGACAGTATGGCGATCATCAGAAAAGTAAGGCACGCAGAAAAGATACGCTTCATCATAAACAATCTCCTTTTTTATTCATTCGGTTCGTTTGTTTTGCTCTCCGCACGCGAGCAGATGCCCGGACGCTGCTGAACGACCCATTGGACTCACCTCCCTTCTGGTTTCATGCAGAACAGGTGCGCGGAAACATTCTTACAGCAACCGGAACTTCTGCGAACGGGCTGATTCCTTCCAGATGCGGGAAAGCACCGCTCGCCCCCGTGAATCTCCGCCTGTGAACGGCAAATATCGGATTTATCCTTACCTCTCCGTGAAATCCTTCACGAGATACACATAACGGTCAAAGTCCACCCCCTCGCGCGCATTGGCAAGCCGCCGTCCCTGAATCAGATAGTCGACGACCACGCCGAGCCCGCACGGGAACATCCGCGTCCATCTCTCGTATCGCTCCGCATCCATCGTACAGACCCAGTACGATTTTTTCTCCGGGATCGAGTACGCGTACAGCGTCGTTTCGCTCTCATCCAAGTAATACTGATAATACAAAGTGGACCCGCACTCCGTCAGCGTCACAAGCTCCTCCTCGCATCCGTCCGGGCGGATGCGGACAATTGCCCGCACCTCCCCCTCCCGCCGCTCAAAGACAACGCTTCCATCCTGCTCCACATCTTTGACGGAAACTCTTTTTCCCTCGTCATAGGTGTACAGCTTCTCCCATTCACCCGTCGTCAGATCGACCGTATACATGGCGCTGTCCTTCTCACAGTACGCCCTTCCCGCCGCCACATAGGCCACCCAAAAGGGAAGCTCGAGGTTCATGTCCTCCGGCTCGCCGCCGTCCTCACGGACGCGCCACAGCTTGAATGAGGTGGTTCTCGGATCGTCCGAGCGCAGGCAGTAGTACACGTAGCCGCCGTCATAGTCGATATGCCCCTGTATGCCCTCGAATCTCGTGCCGGGAACGGTGCAAAGCGTCTTTACCTCGCCGGTCTCATAGTTGTAGCGGCAGAAGGTCTGCGGCAGCATCGCAGCGCCGGTCGACGCATCCTTGTAGATTTTTCCGTTGCTGACAAAAAAAATGTCGGAGCCGTTTGTCACGGTACACACTACATCGGCAAACAGGCACCCATCCGCCGTTGTATGCTTGCATACAGGATCAGGGCAGAGAACGGAATACTCATGCGTCAGAACGTTGAACTTGTTCAGCGTACTGACATTATAGGCGTTGCCTGTCATAATGACGTAGATATCGTCGAACGTATATTCCGGCGTTTCATCCCGGCAGGCTCCCAAAGTGAACAGCAGCGCGGCAAGCAGCGCCGACGCCGTCAGACGCTTCCAGGTTTTCATACGATTTCACCTCATGTCAGAAATTACAGTATGCATCCCCGCAGGGGCGCAAAAAAGCCAACGAAACCAAATCGAATCTCACAAATGGAAAACGTCGCTTGCTCAGCCCATGGGATTCTCCTCCTCTGCCGTCCGCATCGCTCAGGGCGGACGGTCCTTCATCGGAAATGCAGCGCATCTTTACTCTACAAATATATTATAACTCTTTGTTTACATTTGTCAAGTGATATGGAAGATTGCCATGGAGATTTTCGCATCCAGACAAAAACCACCGCGGAAGCAAAACAAAAGGGACGCGAACGCGTCCCGGGGATGGGGTAACCCAACTGTTCCTGCTTCATAGTAAATATGTCTAATCAAGCTATCTGCGCTCAGTATAACATATCTTACAAGATATTTGAACATAAAGGTAAGCGATTCACCTTTATCCCTACGGTTGAATTTTTTGTACTTTTTCCATATTTCTCAACCCGCAGGTTCCCTTTGCCCAGTCCGACAGAAAAAAGCCACCCGTTTGGGCGGCTTTCGCGTGCTCTCGTGGACGAAATAGATGCCATAATATTCACTATGTCATTTCAATACATCGTGCGTCTCGAATTTTCTATCATGATTCAATCAAACACGCGCATGCGAATTTGCCCCATACTTCATCCCTATTCCCTATTACTTATTCCCTGAAATCCTGAATGCGAATTTCGTGAAGAGTGAAGAGGTAATAGTGAAAAAATAATAGTGAAAAAGTAAAAATCCTGAACGCTATCGCATTCAGGATTTTTGGCTCCCCCTGTTGGGCTCGAACCAACGACACTGCGGTTAACAGCCGCATGCTCTGCCGACTGAGCTAAGGAGGAATAGTGTTGGCCCTGACCTATTTTCCCGGACCGTCTCCAGTCAGGTATCGTCGGCACAGCGGAGCTTAACTTCTGTGTTCGGAATGGGAACAGGTGGACCCTCCGCGATAGAAAGACCAACTAAAAGCAGGCCTGCCTGGGGGCAAGCCTGTGTTCGCCCTGACCTATTTTCCCGGACCGTCTCCAGTCAGGTATCGTCGGCACAGCGGAGCTTAACTTCTGTGTTCGGAATGGGAACAGGTGGACCCTCCGCGATAGAAGGACGAACTGTGGTGCACCTTCAGGGATTCGAACCCGGGACCCACTGATTAAGAGTCAGTTGCTCTACCAACTGAGCTAAAGGTGCAAAGTGAAGGGACTCAGACGGTATGATCCGGATATGATCCCGGCTCAAGTGCGTCCGATCACAGAAAACCGAATAGGAAAGAATGAGGAGTGCCACAACGAAACAAGTGA
>JBJDZH010000013.1:0-55577 GCA_051867895.1 Eubacteriales bacterium | reverse complement strand
AGCCGGCAACTGTGCGTGAGGGTGTCAAATGGCTGCCGGACAAGCAATTGGATGTGTTATTCGTGACGCTGAACAAGGCGGACAAAGACTATTCACCAACCACCATGTACAATGACTACTCCATCAGTGAGAGTCTGTTTCACTGGCAAAGCCAAAGTACCACGGCGGAGAATTCGCCCACAGGCCAGCGATATATCCACCATAAGAAGCGGGGGAGCAAGGTGCTGCTGTTCGTCCGGGAGTTTAAGGCTGACCGTGTGACCGGCGGTACAGAGGCGTACACTTATCTGGGAACAGCTAACTATGTGAGGCATGATGGCAGCAGGCCGATGAATATCACGTGGCGGCTGGATCACCCAATCCCTGCGAAGTTCTTGAAGAAGACGAATAAGTTGGTGGTTGGATAAAGTACAACAAATCTGTTTGTATGTGATAAAAAGCATTTGAGGTGAATAGATATGTCAGTTACTTTCGAAAAACATGATAATGAACTTTGGATATGCTATTCGCCAGAATATGGCTTGGGCTATATGCATGGAAAGTTTGAGGAAGACGAGCCTGTTATTATTAAGCATGCATTTGTGGTCACCGCCGAATTGCTGCGTGAAGAGAATGATGAGGGCATTGAAGAAGCAAAATTTTGCATTGGAGAATTGGTTGGCAACTACATACAACTGTTCCCTGAAGTGACAAGTACCGATCATAAATTCTTTTTTGCAAAAGATATAAGGTTCAAGTTAAGCCTTTTTGTTGCTCAACGAGGAATCTCCATTCTGGATAAAATTGACGATGTTATTGACAAAGACTTTTACGTTGGTGGAGACTGGGAGAAAAATCAAGGAATATCAATGGATGCCTACATGGAGCTGATCAATAAGTTTCCTAAAACTGCTGAGTTGGACAAGTACGCACGTTACCGAATTAGCCATGTTCTTAAGGAGTATTATCCAGAATGCGACCGATACGAGCAACTTTACGATAAGTATATGTCAAAATTGAGGGGAAACCATTCTGCCAAAGCGGAGGAGACGGCTGTTGACTTCAACCGAAAGATTGATTTGGAACAGTTCAGAATTGCATATCAAGAGCTTTCAGAGATGATAAATGATCTGGGCGTCGATGAAGCTGAATGGCAACGCAAGATTCATAACATTTTAAGATTGCTATATCCCCAATATATCTACTGCGTGCGCGAAGTCCAGTTTCCGGGGATTGGGAAAGAAGAGAAGCGCCCGGACTTTTTGTTGGTTGATGTTCATGGTTTTGTAGACATATTGGAAATTAAAAAGGCAACAGTTCGTGTTCTTACGCAATACAGGAATAATTATGTGCCTTCTCGTGAATTTACCGGTGCCATTCAGCAAATAGAGAAGTATGCGTTTTGCCTGAATTCGGTTGATGAAGCAAAAGAAAAGGTTTCTGCAGCATTGTCAACCCATGTTGCAGAAGGATTTACCATCCAAATTCTAAATCCTCAGGGAATCCTCTTGTTAGGGCGAAGTAACGATTTTTCGACACGGCAACGCAGCGGTTTTGAACTAATTAAGCGTCAATATAAACATATAGCAGATATTATGACATATGACGATCTGTTGTCTCGCCTAAAGAATATTATTGCTGCATTGAGCATGTAACTACCAAGGAGGAAATAGAATGAAAGATATCATGCTGCAGAACACAAGCAATGACAAAGGTTTTAATTCTGTTTTCTCTGAAGTTCAAGGATATGAGCCTTTGAAAATACCAAACAGAAATTGCTTGCGGCTGTTTCATCTTGAAATAAAGAACAGCAAGTTTAGTTATTTGGGCTTGCATTCATGCTTACAGAAAAATATTGGACGATATGTTTTTTCTCGCGCTACAATAGAAAACTATTATCTTGATGGCGAAGAAGAAGCAATAGGATTGAGAGCCATTGAACTGTTGCGAACTGTAAGCGATCCTAACGATAATGGTGCAGGTGGAGAGCTTGGTGAAATACTGCTATACTTGTTCTTGGAGCAAAAACTCAATGCGCCAAAACTGCTGAGCAAAATTGAGCTAAAAACATCCGGAAATCAGTACGTATTTGGTAGCGATGCAGTCCATCTTTTAAAAATTGATGGCAAAACGATTCCGTCGTTTCAACTGGTTTTGGGTGAGTCAAAAATCAAAGGTGACCTAAAATCTGCCGTAGACGCGCGTTTAAGTCCATTGATGCCGCCGAAAAGAATCAAGAAAATGAAATCCGGCTTATAGAAAAGAACATTTTAGCAGAATCATTTGATTCTGAGACGACAGAGTTTATCAAGTCGCTCATTGTTCCTTCCAAGCGTGATCTCAGCATCAATATTGACAATGCATTTGGAATTTTTCTCGGCTATTCGCTCAAAATGGATAATTCTCAAGATGGCAATGATGATTTCCGTGGTTTGGCAACAAAACAGATGGAACAGGACCTTTTGAATATCGCACCGTATATCGAAAAGAAAACTGTTGCATCCGGTCTTTCTGGATATTCATTTTACATTTATTTACTACCATTTAATGACGCTTCCAATGATCGCGCTACAATCATACAGAAACTTAAAGGTGGTGAATGAGTTTGAATACACTCGGTTCAGAAATCTTCAGTGATAATGAATCCAACGAGTATCTGCAGGAAATATACGAAAACATTCTGCTGAATTATTCATACGACTTGTTTCACATAGCTACATATGCGCCTAAGCAGGTGGATTTAGACCACGCTTTGCGTTTTGCTGATTTACTTTCAAAATCTTCAGGAACACCCAATTCGGAAAACCATAGAATTCGGGGTCAAGTTATTGTGGCATTACTGGCCAAATTATTTCCGCAAAATGGTACTGTTAAATGCTATTTGGCTTCGGTGCTGTCAAGCGTGAGTAACTACCGTGGTCTCGAAATGCAGCAGGATATTCCTCAACTCCCAGTTGTATTGGACGAGATTTTTCCAATTTTGAAAAAGAACTTCTGCGGATCCCTGCACAACCAGATGCATTCTTTTTTCGTACACAGAAAAACGTCTACGATTCATTAACGCAACAGTATTTTAGTTACTCCGGCCCGACTTCGATGGGTAAGTTTTTTGTTATGCGAATGTTTATAAAAGAACGTGTAACAAAGGGATGTGCAGAAAACTATGTGATCATTGTTCCAACCAAGGCACTAATCAATGAAATGTCCACAAAAATAATAGATGATTTAAAAACATTACTTTCTCAGCATAACTATCGTGTTATAACATTTGGTGGCGCGTTGTCCTTACAACAGGATCATAATTTTGTGTTAGTGTTGACCCCCGAACGGCTGTTATATCTACTATTGGAACGCTCAACGTTCAAAATCGATTATTTGTTTATTGATGAAGCACATAAGATCTCGAGCAAAGATAGCAGAAGTCCATTTTATTACAAGGTAATTGATCTTCTTTCCAAGCGGGAAAACAAGCCGCATATAATCTTTTCGTCGCCTAATATTCCAAATCCCGAAGTTTATTTGCAACCAATCCCAGATGTATCAAATACGGCAGAAAATAAGCTTGCTGCGACATATTCCCCTGTCAACCAAATTAAATATGTTATGGACTTGGTTGACAGCAAGGTGAGTGTATTCAACGACTACAGACGCACGGCAGTCGAAGTAGGAAAATTCAAACAACCTGTGATGCCGGCGCAGTTAATTCGTGTGGTAGGTGCGGGACATCAGAATATTATCTATTGCAGCTCGACTAAAAAAGCTGTTGATATGGCGTTGGATTACACCAAAACACTGCCCGTCCTTAATGACAATATTGCGCTTATGTCGTTGGCTAAAGAAATCCGGAATGAAATCCATAATGACTATTATCTTGCGAATGTGATTTCAAAGGGTGTAGCGTATCACATTGGATATCTTCCTTCTAACATACGATTGCAAATTGAGAGTTTGTTCCAGTCTGGTGATATTACCACAATTTTTTGTACAAGCACACTTGTCGAAGGAGTTAATCTACCTGCAGACAATCTTTTTATTACCCACTACAAAAATGGATTGTCCAATATGACTTCTGTTGACTTCAAGAATCTTATTGGAAGAGTTGGGCGTATCGAGTTTAATTTATACGGCAACGTATTCCTTGTTCGTGCGGATCAGAATGTTAACTCGGAACAGTACGTTGAACTATTGGAGAAGGATGTTCCTGCTCAAAAGCTCTCTATTGCCAGCCAACTCACAGGCCCGCAGAAAAGGAAGGTAATTGAGTGTCTTGCAGCGGGAAATATCGAATTGCTTAAGTATCCGAAAAACCAATCTGTTGATTCCTATGCCCTTATGCGTAAATTTGCGATTATATTACTGATGGATATTCTGACAAACAATAAGAATAGCGTTGTCAGAAAGGAATTTGCTTCGGTGATGTCAGCCCAAGACGAGGAAGCTATCTTGAAGAGCTTTCAAGATAAAAGGAACATGGACGATGATATTAACATTTCGGTGGACCAGATCGATAATCTGTCTGCGGAAATTGCTAAGGGATTGTCATATCCGACATTTAATGCGCAGGGAAATATTGATTACAACGATCTTGTCGAATTTCTGGAGAAGCTGTGTCGAATTTTTAAGTGGGATGTCTATGAAGCTGCAACACTTGGACATGTAAGCAAAAAGACAGGTAATCACGGAAAACTACGTTGGTATGCGGTCATTCTTTCGCAATGGATACGTGGAAATGGCTTGGGGATTATCATAAATGATGCGATTGCATACAAAGAAGATCATCCTAAAAGTGGTGTTGAAGTAAATGGCGCATATGTAGATTACGACGGAAGCATAGCGCATAAGAATATTGTTATTTCGGACACGCTTAACGCAATAGAGGACGTAGTTCTTTTCCGGATATCCAACTATTTTCTGCGATTCTCTGCTGAATATAAGTGGCAACACAGAATAACAACTATGCAAAATGATTGGTATGAATACGTCGAATATGGAACCACCAATCCTCTGACAATAATGCTACAAAGAAATGGCTTTACGAGAGAAACGGCAACGTACTTAAAGCAGCATGGAGAGTTTTTGATAGATGTAAACGGAGCAACCAAAACATCTACTGCGATTATTGACGCTGCAAAAGCTTCAATTGTGAGGGAAATCAGGGAAGTTATGTATAACATTCCGGATTTATTTGTCGATCCACTATAAAACAGAATAGCTTAGCCAAGATCTTTAACGGAAAAATGGGTGTTGTATCAATTATTTGTGCAACATCCCTTTTGCGTCAACAATATTAATGCATGATTGGCACCTGTTCTTTGCTATCTCCGCAAATTGCGCAGCACCTCCCCAAGAGTGAGTGATGTAGGTCACCACATAGTCGGACTGCCTGAGCATCCACTTGATGCGCCATGAGATAGCGAAGCGAGGGTGAACGGTTTCGATGCCCTCAGGGAGCATGGCGTCCGAGTAATCGCGGGTATCAAACTCATCTCGTTTCTGGGGTATGCGCTCCAAAACCACAGCGTAATGGATGTGGGGGTATACCGATACCAGTTCCTTCAAAACCGAGCGCACAATCCCATCGTATACTCCTTGCTTGCCAACATAAAACATATCGACTCCATGGTTCTCGATCAAATCGACCACCACCTCGCGAAGCTTTGGCTTAATGGTACTCGGACAATCACGGTATCCGATGAATGTACAGGCTGGCATGAAAACACCTCTTTAATGAATTCACCCATATTCGGGTATACCTATTGTAGCGCGAGTATATTTTCAGAGTCAACCCGTATTCGGGTAAGTTACCCGAATTCCGTTGATATCATTTATTTAACCCACAAATGGGCAATGATATTGACGAGGATGGTGGCTATGGAATATTCGGAGCTTTATGTCAAAAGAATTCGGAAGTTGTGTAAAGAGCGTGGTATTGCGATTAATAAACTTGCTACCATGAGCGATGTGAAACAGTCCACCTTGGATAATATCGTTCGTGGCTTGACAAGGAATCCTCGCGTAAAAACGCTTCACAAAATCGCATTGGCTTTCAATATGACTTTAGCTGAGTTTCTTGATTTTGATGAGCTGAACGAATATTCCTTTGACGATGATCAGGAAGACTAATCTGTAGGAGGTAATTATGAGCATTCGATTGAAAAAATTCTCCTATAGGTATGCAGAGGAAGTCTTTAACGCAAAACTCGGCATCAAGAACGAGCTAGAAGACATTCTGTATGACTGTACGAAGGATCTTTCTGTGCTTTCGCGACCGGAGTTCAATAGAATTTTGGACGCGGAATTCAAAAAGCGTGGATGGCTGTGTCAGCCTCAGGTTTTTGATAATGACGACGATGCATACGCACGCTTCGACTTTATGAAAGGGCGCATTGGCGTTGAAGTTCAGTTTGGACATGCGTCTTTCATTGGCATCGACCTATTAAAATTTCAGGTTGCATCGTATTCTGGCTTGGACTCCATTGATTTTGGTATTTATATTACAACGACCAAAGCTTTCCAAAAGCATTTGAAGAATACATATGGATTGAAATGGGAAGGATCGTTGTCATTTGAAAAAGTAATCAGATATTTGCCTCACATTAGGAGTGCAATTCAGGTTCCTATTTATGTTGTTGGAATTGATATCTAAAAATATTGAGCCTGTAGTATTCGATATGAATACTACAGGCTCTTTGCTATACTGCTAGAATTTCTGCCCCTCACGGACAGTATTGAGATATTCCTCCATCCGTCCATTCAGGATCAGCTCCACATAGGACTCCGGTTCGTTGTAGATCAGGAAGTCCAGTTCTCGGCGGTCGAGCCATGTTTCGGCAAGCTCGTTTTCTGCGGCGGTACAGTCGATAGAGAGCTAGCTGCCGTCGGAGAGGATGACCTCCACACGGTTGGTATCTAAGTCAAAGCGGCAATTCCGGAAATACATATCAGCGTTCCTCCTTATTGTCTACGGGCTTATAGCGCTGGGCATACTCCTGCACCTTCTGCAGGTCAATCTGGGCCTGGAAGCGAGCCTGCGCTTCGAGACAGGGCGTGAACAGGGTGGTCTTGTCCATGTCCCATTCGCGGATGCCTTTGAGATATTCCGCGCGCCGCTTATCATCGAGGATGAACGGCGTGATTTCATGGCGCAGGCACTCTTTGAACATGAGCAGCCGGCCGATACGTCCGTTTCCATCCGTGAAGGGGCGGATGCGTTCGAAGCGCACATGGAAGTCCAGGATCTGTGCCAGCTCCACATTGTCAAGGCTCTCGTACTCCGCAATCAGAACGTTCATTTGGGAGTTTATATTCTTTGGCGGCGTGGTCCTGGTCTTGCCAAGGGTACAGGCATCCCTGCGGTACTCGCCCGGATGAAATTGGAGTTTACGCTCCGCCATGGTGCCGTAGCTGAGCATGGTGTGCAGCTTGCGGATGTAGGACTGGGAGATGCGGGTGGCAGCAGTATCGATGATATAGATGACACAGGAGAAGTGGTTATACGCCTCGATCAGATCGTCTACCTTGATGGGCTCAAATCCCACGGAAACCTTGCCTTTCTTGTAGACTTTCTCCACCTGTGTGAGCAGGAGCCGGTTGCTGGCCAAACGGTTAGAGCTGTAGCAGAAGTTGACCTGTATGTAATCGTAGAGACCGTGATAGATCTTCTTTGTCCGCTGGCGTTGCAGCTGCTTCACGAACTTGGGTAAAGGGGCTGTTTCTGGCTTCAATTTGGCTGGCTTTTTGGCATCTGCCGGTACATACCATGTTCCGTTTCTCTGTACCGAACCGGGGATTCTGCCATTTCGGCAGTGCCTGCGAATCATTTGGTCCGTAATATTCCATAAAACGGATGCTTCTTTTGCTGAAATATAGTCCATAATTTTGTTCCTTTCGACGAAAAATCTTTGAAAAGCCCGGTACTTTGGGCTTCTCCGGTACTTTTCTGACCAGAATTTTGACCAGAATTAGAGCGAAACGCCTTGTACAGAACGAAACTTTATAGATTTTTCTTGAATATAATTGGACCATTTGGACGTATTATATGAATAAGGCGAATAAATATACCCGAGGACGGCCATGGCATTCAAGAGGTCGCCGGTTCGATCCCGACTATCTTCACCAAAAATCCCGAATGCAAAGGCATTCGGGATTTTTTCTTATTTCTTCTCCCCTTTTCCCCATGCTTCCCGGAAGCAAAAGGTCAAAAATCAGGGAAGAAATTGCAGTGTTCCTTCTGCGGACGGTTCAGAATGCCTGTGCCGGGATCCCGCCAAATGCAGAAAAGAGCCTGATCCATCAGGCTCTTTTGCTTTTCCTCACCGAAAAAATTCAGTTTGTCCGAAATCCTGCCGGCGCCCGATCCCGAAGGAGCGGACGGCATGCAGAAAACGCAGCGGCTCAGTTTTCAAACAGAGCGAGCACCGTATCGTAATACGCCTCTGCTGCTGGCCATTTGGAAGCGTAGAAAGACGCGACGGCGGTATTGCCCGCTTTCACCAGATCCTGCATCCAGAAGCCTGCGCCCTTCCAGTTGTCGTAAATATAGCCGATGTCGTACACGCGGCTCTCCACGATGAGATCCATCATTTCCGCGTCGTCCGGCCGGTCCGCGTAGCGGTTCTTCAGCATCATATCATAATAGACCGGATTGATCTGTTTATACGACTCCGCGCAGAGCGCTTCGGTAATCATGCCAATGTATTCGATATCCTTTGCGATCACGGAAACACCCATGGAATCCGCGCCGCCGCCGATCAGGGTGTAGTAGTTCTCCTGTGCTTCGTCGAATTTCGGGTACGGAAGGACGCCAACCTCAAAATCGACCTCGCGGCATATCGTCTCGACATTGGCAAAATAGCCGGTCAGCAGCAGAATATTGCCGTTTTTGAACTCGTCCATATAGCTGTTATCGCCCGCTTTGGAGGAATACACGCCGCTCACATGATTGTACAGCTCCACAACCGTCGTCACGATGTCCGGCAGCTTGTTCGTGTTGAGCACGTACTGCGGGACGCCCTCTGCATCCTTTTTGATGATCGGATTGTCGAATGCCCACAGGTAGATATTCATCGCAGAGCTTATAGCGGAGCCGAGCCCGAAAGTATCGCCCTGGTTCGCAATGCCGTCGGCATTTACATCCACATACACAGTCTCCGCAATTTCGCGGACCTTGTCGATCGTCCATGTTCCGCTGCGGACAAGGTCGTACAGATTGCCGAGCTCGTTGCCCCTGGCCAGCTGCTTATTGAGGATATAGCACCAGGAGCGGCTGATCGTGTTGATGCTGACGTCGCCCAGCGCGATAAAGCACTTGCCGTTGATCGTCAGATCCTCCACGTTGCTGTCCGCCCACCACGGCTTCTCAAAATTTACGTGCGGAATGTCGTACCAGTTCTGATACAGCCCCGCTACCGCGACTGCTCCATTGGCCACCATATGATACGCCGCCAGATCGAACATCTCCGTGTCGCCGCTGGAGATCGCCTGCTGGATCGCCGCGGCACACGCCTTGTAATCCTTATAGCCCAAAGTTTCGATCTTGACGTCAAAACGGCTCTCGACCGTACTGTTGCGGCTGTAGATCGCATCGTTCAGCGCGGCGCCCGTCGAATCCTCGACGTCATAGAGCGGGGCAGTGCTGTCCAGCGTAATGATCGTAAAGGACCTTCCGCCAAACTGCTGATCCGTCGGAAGATCGTCCGAAACAAGCGCGCGGCGTTCCGCTTCCGTCAGAGTCACAGTATCCTCGGCTGCCGGTTCACTTGTGTTCGCGGGGGCTTTGGATTCCGTACCGTTTTGCTCCTGCGTGGTTTTGCCGGAGCAGGCGGCAAACAACATGCAAAGCTGAAGCGCCGCCAGAATCGCTGCAATTTTCCTGTTCATACAAACCTCCTGCTAATTTTTGAATTTCTCTTGAATTTAATGTTGTATTATTATAGCAAGGCAGGAAACGGCAAGTCAAGCAGCAATATAAAAAAAGTGTAACCCCAAATAAAATCGTATTGCACACAAACAGCCGTCCTGCGCGGTGTCGCCGGGGCAGACGGTGTCGCAGAACGCCGTCAGAAGCTTCCTGATTTCACCAACGGAATCGCTTCTTCCTGGAAAAGTTTCATGCGTTTTCTCACTGCGCTATGAGTATACCGCCCACTCGAAAAATCCGCAACCGCGCCTGCGTTAAATTAAGGATAAATATTGTTAGGATTTGGCGCGTCGGACAGCGGTGCTTTCCCTCCTGATCTTCTCCCCCACGGGCGGACAGCATTCTGTACTCTTCCACCGGATCCTCTCCTCCGCCGGCGTTTTTGGCGTCTGCCGCTCTCCTTGACAAAAAATACACCATATTGTATAATGTATGATATATGGAGAGATGCTCTGATACGGTAAGGCGGTGTGTTTTTGGAAAATAAAAAGAAGGACGGACTCCTCGGCACGGCGGCGCTGATGGCGTTCATCATCCTGCTCGCCAAGGCGCTCGGACTTTTGCGGGACGTGCTCGTCGCGCAGGCGTACGGCACGACCTCCGCCGCCGTCGCCTATGAGACGGCCAGCCGGCTTCCTGTTCTGATATTTGACTTTGTGATCGGCGGCGTTGTGTCCGCCGCTTTTATTCCCGTTTTCAGCGAGCTGCTCGTCCGTGAAGGAAAGCAGGCCGCCATGCGGTACGCCGCGTCGTATGTGAACATGATCTTCTGCCTGAGCACTCTGCTGACGCTGGCAGGCACCGTGTTCGCTTCCCCTCTCGTCTCACTGCTTGCGCCGGAGCTTGCGCCGCAGACGAAGGAGCTTGCCGTCTCGCTCACGCGCATCATGTTCCCCATGGTGATCTGTACCGGTCTGGCGTACTCCTTTGTCGGGATCCTGCAATCGCTCGGTGAATTCCGCATTCCGGCGTTCATCAGCCTTGTCTCCAATCTGATCATGGTCGCGTATCTTGTTTTCTTCAGCGAACGCGGCGGCATCTACGGCCTCGCTGCCGCGATGCTGATCGGGTGGGCGGCGCAGGCTGTCATCCAGATCCCGAAGCTGCGCGCGCTCGGCTTTCGTCCCTCGCTGCGGGCGGGCGTGTATTCGCCGCACATCGCGCGCAGCCTGAAGCTGGCGCTCCCGATCCTGATCGGGACGTGGACGCAGCCGCTGTGCTCCGTCATCAACACACGCTTCGCCTCCGCCATTGAGAACGGGCGCGCGATCACGGCGCTCGGATACGCCAACCGGCTGTATACGATCATTGTCGGCGTATTCTCCTTCGTCGCGACCAATCTGCTCTTCCCGTATTTCTCCCGCGCGGCTGCTTCCGGAGATCTCGCACAGTCGCGGCGGTTGATGACCTCCTCAGCGCGCACGCTTTCATTCATCATTGCGCCGATCGCCGCCGGCGTCGCCGTATTGGCGGAGCCGTTTTCCGCCGTGATCTATCAGCGCGGCGAATTCACCGCCGCCGACACGGCGATGACCGCAACGGCACTGCGCTGTTACGCTGCCGGCATGCTGTTCATGGCGGTGAACGAGGTGCTGACCAAGGCGTTCTTCGCTGAGGGACGCCCAAAGATTCCGATGGCGACCTCCCTCGCCGCAACGGCGGCGAATCTCGTTTTGGTCTCCGTCCTTTCGCAGTTCGGCATCGGCGGGATCGCGCTCGCCTCCGGCGCGGCGACGGCGATCCAGTGTCTACTCAACGCATTCGCCATGCGCCGCCTCGCCCGCACGCCTCTCCCCGCCGCCGAGCTTGCCGATCTGGGCAAGTCCGTTCTCTCGGCTCTCGTGATGGGAGCGGCGCTGCTCTGGATGCAGCCGCATCTGCCCGCGTCCGATCTGCTCCGCCTCCTAATCTCGGCAGCCGCGGGCGTACTCCTGTACGCGCTCTGCACCGCGCTGCTGCGCTCGCAGGAAATGCGCTTTCTGCTTTCCAAATGCATCAAAACAAAAAAAGGAGACCGTGCATCATGATCCGCGTGCTGCACTTTATTTCGGATTCCAATATCGGCGGCGCGGGACGGCTGCTCGTCCACTGCCTGCGCTGCATCGACCGCAGCCGTTTTTCGGTCGCCGTCGTACTTCCGCGCGGCTCCGCGCTCGTGCCGCTGATCCGCGATACGGGCACGGAAACGATCGAGGTGGACGCGGGACGCGACACCTCGCACGAGCGGGGCGCCATCCGCGCATTCTGCCGCATCATCCGCGCGCAGAAGCCGGACATCGTACACACGCATTCCGCCTTTGACGCGCGCGTCGCCGCGTGGCTGTGCGGCGTGAAGAGCCGCATTTATACGCGTCACAGCGTATTCGAGCCGTCCCGGCGTCTGACGACGTTTCCCGGCAGGCAGCTGGCAGGATTCATCAACAACACGCTGGCAACGCGCATCATCGCCGTAGCAGACGCCGCCGCCGACAACCTGACAGCCACCGGCGTCCGCGCGGATAAGATCACCGTCATCCTCAACGGCGTCGAGCCGGTACGCACAACGAGCGGCGCGGAGCGCGCCGCGCTTCGCCGCTCCCTCGGCATTGGCGAGAGCGACTTTGTGTGCGGCATTTCCGCGCGCTTTGAGCCGTACAAGGGGCACGCCGATCTCCTGAAGGCAGCAGAAACGGTATGCGCCGCACGATCGGATATCCGCTTTCTTCTGATGGGGACAGGCTCCACAGAGGAGGAGACGCGCCGCGCCGCCCATGAGGCGGGGCTGGACGGAAACGTGATCTTCACCGGCTTCGTTCCGGACGTCGCGCCGTACTACAACATCATGGATCTGTCGCTGAACTGTTCCTACGGAACGGAGGCGACCTCCCTTGCGCTGATCGAGGCGATGAGCCTCGGGCTGCCGGCTGTCGTGACCCGCTTCGGCGGGAACCCTGGCGTGATCCGGGACGGGGAGAACGGACTTCTGACGCCTGTGCGCGACAGCGGCGCGCTCGCCGCGGCGATCCTGCGCGCTGCGTCCGATCCCGCGCTGTATGCCGCTCTGTCCGACGGGGCACGGCGCATCTTTCAGGAAAAATTCACCGCCGCCGCTATGACGCGGCAGATCGAAGCGGTCTATGAGGCGGAAGCGGCGCGCTGCGGCTTTACGCCGGAGAAGCACTGAGAAGAGGAGGACGCTGCCTATGACCCGAAGCCTTCCCGCCATACTTTGTCTGTGCGTTCTCTGCGCTGCCGCAGCGTTCTTTCTCTCACCGCTTTCTGTACAGGCGGACGATATTCTGCTCGCGGCGGATGCAGTCCTGCTGTCGGACGCGGCGGAGACGGAGAATGTCCTGTGCCTCGACGGCTTCGCCGACGGCGAGGAGGACGCATGGATGACCGGCACGAACGTCGCCTCCGTCACCGTGCGGGAAAAGGGCGGCTCCCGGTATCTGGTTGCCCTCCCGGGCGCGTATGCCTCCGGACAGGACTACACCGTCATGCGGATGTACGGAGAGGACGCGGAGCTGAATCTGATGGAGTATTCCGCCCTCACCTTTTCCATACTGATACCCGGCGCATCGGAAAGCGAATACACGGTACGTATTACGCTCTACTCCGGGCTGGACACGCTGAGCGCAGAGGCGCGCGTCACGGGGGACGAATGGTATTCCGTCACCGCCGGCATCGGCGACTGGGCGCTGCGCACCTATATCAATATGTTTGAGATCACCGTGACGGACGAAGGGGGAGGCGTTTCCTCCTTCGCCGTCGGCGGCGTATCAGCATGCGGCAGAGCGGACACGCAGATCGCGGACGCCTTTCTGACCTTCGGACTGCAGGCGGAGGGCGGCAGCGCCGAATACAGAGACGGCGTCTATTATCTGGATGCAGGCGCGGACGGGCTTCTCACGCTGGCGGCTGACGCCGCGCGGCCCGCCTATACGGCTGGCGACGGCGTCAGCGTGGTCCGCATCGTTCTCGACAATGCTCTGGAGGGCGGATATGTTTCCCTTGCCGTGTCGGACGTGTCTGCGTCCGCCTCCTCCTTTACGATCGCCTCGACCTGCGCGCTCTCCTACGGCGAGAATACCTATCTTCTCCCGTACGATTCCGACATCGCGCTGCACGCCTACCGTCTCAGCTTCCGCGGACTGTACCCGGACGGCGATGCCCCCGTGGCTCTGCGCTCCGTTTCGCTGGAGACCTTCGCCGGAACAGACTCCGGCGCGTATGCCGGCAAAATCACGCAGTGCGCCTTCGGCGACGGCATGCGGACGCTGACAGTCAGCGGGACGCTTCCCGCCGCCGCAGCCGCCGAAAACATCAACGGACGGCTGGCGCTGTACGAAATTCCCGTCTGGCGCACGCCGGAGGAAGTCCTCACGGAGGGCGAGCCGCTCGCCGTAATCAAGATGTCCACGAAGTTCACCTTCTCCGTCGATCTGAGCGGGCGGGAAAGCACAGCGGCAATGAGCCGCTATCAGGCCGTCATTCTCACGGATGGCAGCACGACGCCTATCGCGCCGCCGCGCTATCCGGAGCAGACCGCGGCGGCAAGCCGCAGCAGTCTGTCCGTAGTCGGTCTGTACGGCGCCGATTCCGCCGGCGTGTTTGAATCCAACGCCTCCTCCGTCATTCTCGACGTGTATGTGGACCGGCTGCTGGCAGGCAGCGAGGGCGGCGGACGTCTGTGCGTGCGCGGCGGACGGTATTATTATCTGGATTACGCCTATATCCGGGAGCTGGACAAGGAGATCAGTTTTTATGTCGCCGCCGACGTGGAGGTCTACCTGCGCCTCCTCTGCGCCTCTGACCTCAGCGATGCCGGCTATACCTTTTCCTGCGCGGGCGCGGGCTTTTTCGCTTTCAACGTCCGGGGGGAGGAGGGCGCCAACATGCTGTGCGCCGTCACCGAATATCTCGCGGCGCGCTACAGCGGGCTGAGCGGCTTTATCTGCGGAGAACGGCTGGACGCCGCCGTCTATAACGGCGCGGACATGTCCGATGCCGCTGCTTACGCCGCCCTGTGCGCCGACACCATGCGGCTTGTCTATAACTGTGCCGTGCGCTATATTCCGGACGTATATGTGATCGCGCCGATCGGACATTACGAAGAGGAAAAGCAGTACGCCGCCGCACTCGGAGAGGCGGGAGCGGACGCCGCGTGCGATCCTGCGCTTCTCTCCATCATGATCTCGCGCTGTCTTCTGCGGGAGGGAGACATCCCATGGGGACTGATGTATGTCTCTGACAACGCCGCCGAGGCGCTCAGCCGCGCGCAGAACATTCTTGTGCAGATGAAAGCAGTCGGCTGCCGCGCACCGCATGAGTTTCTGCTCTTCTGGCAGCCCTCCTCCGGCTACTCGCCGGATGTGCTGCTGGCGGAATACGGCGAGCGCTGTCTCGCCGCGCAGAATGCGGGCGCGCGCGTGCTGTTCCTCTCTCTTGCATCCCAGACGGAGCAGAAGGATATCTGCGCCGGGCTGAAATACACGCTGACCGGCGGCGATTTTCCGCGCCAGCTGAGTGAATTTGAAGCGGAACGCTTCCCCGACGGGAGCAGCTACGCGGGCAGCTTCGTTCTCAGCGACTTTTCCCGCGCCTACAGCACCCTCGGCTGGATCGCCGGCAGCGGATGCAGCCGGCTGGGCACACAGGTAAGCGGTCTGTTCGGAGACGCCCGTTCGCTGCACGCCGTGTTTGATTCCGGGACGGACGCCATGTTTGAAGCAGTCAGCGGCAACCTGCTGTGCGTTTTCAGTGCCGCAGACAATCTCAGCTATGCTCCGCGCGTAGTATACACGCTGCAGGTAACCTCTCAGCTGGAAAGCACGGCAGAGGCGGAGCTTGTCTTTGTCTTCGGCAGCGGAGACACACGCGCGGAGTTTTCCTCCACTGTGCCGACCGGCGTTCCTGTGGATATCCTGTGCGATCTGTCTGAATTCGCCGGAGCGGAGACCATCGACTTCGCAGCAATCACCGTGCGCAGCGCCTCGTCTGTCACCATCGATATCTCCTCGATCACCTGCTACAGCGAAAACCTCAGCACGGCGCAGCTCGCCTCTCTGTACCGCGACCGGGCAAGCGCGCCGGACGCCACAGAGTCCACCGGCGAAGCATGGAACGCCGCACAGAAAATGCTGATCGGCGCTGTTCTGCTCGCCAGCATCACGATGCTTGCGCTGCTCAGCCGCCGCAGAGGTGCATGATGAAAAAATATTATCCGCTCTGCCGGCTTCTTTCGGCTGCTGCCGCAGCGATTGCCGGATTTGTATATGTGCTCCGCGGCAGGGACACGCTCGGCGTCGTGCTGCCAGTGATGTGCGTTTGCTTTTCCGCGATCTGCGTGTTTTCTCTGCTGGAATCCCGCGCCGCCGGAGTGCGCGGGATCGCCGCGTGGCTGCCGGTGCTTGCCGCCGCGCTGCTGACGCTTCTTGCCGTCCTTGGCACCGCCGTATTTTTTCTGCGCTGAATCTGCCTATACCGAAAAACGGTACCGGGAGAGCTTCTTACAGTAAGTTCTCACGGTACCGTTTCTGATTTCTCCGGACAGAGAACAGGGCTGCCGCGATCTGCGGCAGCCCTGTGTTTTTGCTGAAAGTCCGGGAATCCCTCGCGCCGCAGTGCGTGCAGCCTCATTTGTGATGGATTCCGTCCTCTTCCGCGCTGTCGATCAGCCGGAGATGGAGATGATCGACATGAATTCGCTCCAGAAGTAGTGCGCGGCGTAATCGCCGTAGTACTCACGCGGGACGTAAATCTTCACATCAGACGACGCGCCCTCCATCAGTCCGTTGCCGACGAGGATGTCGTCCGGCTTGGAGCGCAGGATGATCTTCTTGAGATTCGGCGCGCCGGAGAAAGCGCCGTTGTTCATCAGAGAGAGGTTCGTGTCCGCCTCGATGATGATCTCCTCGAGCTTGTCGCAGCCGTCAAACGCGCCCGCGGCAACAGTCTGCACGGCAAATCCGCCGGAGGCGAGCGGCAGCGTCAGCGTTGTCTGCTCCTTGCCCAGGTCTGTCGTGCCGGTCAGCGTCATAACGCCGTCAATCTGCTCCATGACAAAGAATCCGGTCGTATCGTTCTGGGACGCATCCACGTACACATCGGGACGCTCCGGCTTACCGGGCAGTTCGATCGTGAACGCCTCGGTATTCGCCTGGGCGCGGCGGATATCGCCGATCAGGGCGGCGGTATGCACCGTCACACCTGCGTCATTCAGGTGGAAGTTGGTATCATAGAAATACTCCCAATCCATGATGCAGTCGTGGATATTCGTGATGATCTCGCAGTCGAGCATCGCGGCAAGGTAGCTGTAGAAGGTATAGATGCTTTCCTCCGTCGTCCCCTCCGCCAGCGCCATATTGTCCATGGGAGAGAAGCTGAAGTACACCGTTGCGCCGCGCTTCTCGCAGTATGCGACATACTTGTTCACATAATTGAGGAAATCTTTGTCCACGATCGAGGGAGCCAGGCGGATCGTCGTTGTCGGGTCATAGCCAAGCGCCATGATGTTGTATTCGCGGGTATAGATGATATCGCCATACTCATTGAAGGAGGATTTGTTGTATACGCCCTCCGGATTCGGCGCGTTTCCGTCCTTCCAGAAGCTGAATTTCCGCGCGGCGAAGTCCCACACGCCGCCGAACATTGCGCCGAGGTTGGCGGTGCCGATGTGCGTGAGCATACCGAAATGCCCGTCGAGCGCCTGCCACATCGACTCCTCGTTGAAGTAGAGAGAGAGCGTCTGCGCGTCCATCTCGGGGGCGAGGATGACGATGTCGCCCTTATTGATGTTCGACTTCGAGAGGTCGATCATGGCCTTGGTGCCGAGGGAGGCGTACAGACCGAAGTTCACAACGGGCATGCCGGTGTACTCCTCGATCATGGCGCAGTCAAGACCGAACGCAACGCTGGAGCCGCCGATCACAATGATTTTCGGCTCGTCGATCGCGTTGAGGCGGTCATATTTTTCGCTCAGCTCGCCGAGGAACGTATTGGTATACTGCGCGGGAAGAGCGAACGCGATCACGCCGATCACGCAGAACGGCAGCAGAAGCGCGACGCAGGCAAGAACGATCAGGATCTTCATATATTTTTTCATCAGTCTGCGCTCCTTTTCAGAACTGGAAATAGATGAACGTACTGCCGCCGCCGCCCTGGAGAAGGATCATCCATGCGAACACGACTGCCCAGATCATATACAAAAACGTGCCGCGCTTGGCTATAGCGGCGCTTCCGTCCGGTACATCGTAGTGGTTGACGGCATTGTCCAGCTGATTCATAACAAGGATGGCAAAGAGGACGATCAGCGCGCTGAGAAGGGTGACGCCCATCGCGGAGAAGGTTGCCGTGGGGGCGATGTCCCATGTGGTGAACAGCTTTTTCAGAAGAATGCCGACGTCATGCAGGCTGTTCGCACGGAAGAAAAGCCATGCGAAATCCACAAGGATGAAGGTGACGATGCGCTGTCCCCACGCATAGAGCTGACCCTCGCGGTTGATGTGCATTTTATCATAGAGGGCATCGCGTCCCTTTCTCGTCATCTTGCCGACGACCTGGAACGCGCCGTGCAGAAAGCCCCAGATCACGAACGTCCAGTTGGCGCCATGCCAGAGACCGGAGACAAGAAAGACGATCATGAGGTTGCGGTAGTTTTTCAGTTTGGAGCAGCGGCTGCCGCCAAGCGGGAAATAGAGGTAATCCTTAAACCAAGAGGACAGGGAGATATGCCAGCGGCGCCAGAATTCGGCGACGCTGCGCGCCGTGTAGGGGCGGTCGAAGTTCTGCATCAGGCGGTAGCCCATGATGCGCGCGCAGCCGATGGCGATATCGGTATAGCCGGAGAAGTCGCAGTAGATCTGGACGGCGAAGAGGAGCGTCGCGATCAGGATCCCAAGCGCGGTCGCATTCTCAGGGTCGTTGTAGACGGTGTTGACATACTTGGCGACGATGTCGGCGACGACGATCTTCTTGAAAAAGCCCATAAGCATTTTCTTTGCGCCCTTGCCGGCGTCCGCCGCATTGAAAGAATGCGGCTCCTTGAGCTGCGGCATCAGGTTGCCGGGGCGTTCGATCGGTCCGGCGACGAGCTGCGGGAAGAACGTAACAAAGAGAGCGTAATAGCCGAGATGGCGCTCCGTTTTCACGTCGCCGCGGTACACGTCGATGGCGTAGGACAGCGTCTGGAAGGTATAGAAAGAGATTCCGACGGGAAGCAGAAGATCCAGCGAGTAGTCCGGCTTTGTTCCGGTAAAGAGACCGACGATGCCGGAGACGGAGCCGGCGAGGAAGTTGTAATACTTGAAGAACGCCAGCACGCCGAGGCAGACGATCAGCGTCACGACCAGACAGGTGCGCCGGACATGCTTATTGTCGGACTGCTCGATAATCAGTGAGCAAACCCAGGAGACAAGGATCGTAAATACGATGAGGAAGATCAGCTCCGCGCTGTAGCTCATGTAGAAATACAGCGAAGCGGCGAGCAGCGGGATCCAGCGATACTTCAGCGGAACGAGGAAGTTCAGCAGCAGTACGATCGGATAGAAAATAAGGAATTCGATCGAGTTAAAGGTCATTTCCGTTTTTCCTCCAGTCTTCCAAGCAGCATCGATGTGAATGAGGAGACGAGCAGCAGCAGAACGAATTCATACAGCGTTCCGCCCGCCATGATCAGCGCGGCAGCCGCCGCGGTATGGACGAGCACATTCACGATCGTAAAGATCAGGCGGAATTTCGGGATGAAGAAGGTGAGAACGTGCAAGGCGAGGATTGCAGCCACGAACAGCATAAGCCACGGCTGGGTAATAAACGTGGTATCCAAGATCTTGTTTCCTTCCTTATGTAGGTATGAGTTGGGGGTATCGCGGCGCGGTTGCAGACTGTTTAATTATATCACACAAAACGAAAATTGTACAGGCAGAAACGAACGAAAATTGTCGTTTCCGTCGATTTCTCCCCCTCGGGACGCGTACATTTTTCAATCCGATTTTTGTGCATTTTTTACAATCACAGTCTGTTACCAGCGTTTTTCCTCTTTGAGACGGGCAATGATATCCTTTGCAAGCTGTTCAGTGCGCATGGTGCGCCCGATATCATTCGGATGGTAGTCGTCGTCGTAGATGTACTGCCCCTCCATGATATAGTCGGCGATGTCGGAGATCATGGGGATGCCGGTCTTGCGCTGAATCGCCTCCATATACGCCGTCTGCTGTTCGCGCGTCTTTGCGCGTTCGGTCAGGGCGTTCAGATTCTGGGGAGCGTGACTCATGTACACGACCGCGCCGCTCTGCTCGATGAGGTTGTAGACGCCGCGGAGATTTGCTCCGTTCTCGTCGCTCATGGTATCCTCGTCCAAGGTGATCGTATAGGAGCCGTGGAACTGCGGACGGTTGAGTCCGCGCTTTCCGGTCATGTCTCCGTTTGCGTCGATGCGGGTCGAGTAATCGTCATAGGTGCGCGGCTGCATTTTGACGCGGACGCGGTTGTATTCGGAGAACTGACTGAGCACGAGCGTATAGCGGCTGATGTCGATATAGCGCCAGATGTTGTTGTACGATTCGACGTCGCGGTACAGCTTCCATGTCAGGCCGTTGTAGCCGAGCTGGAACTCGCTGTTTTCCGGCGCCTGGATGACGATATCCCCCTCATGCGTGAAGTGGCTGATCGCTTCCAGATAGAAGAGCGCGTTTGTTGTGCGGATGGTGCCGTAGTTGACTACAGTATAGCGATCGTCGAGCAGCTCCTCCAGATACGGCGTATCCAGTCCCTGATAGGAACTGGAGCCGGAGACGACGATCACGCGGTTCTTCTCCGCCAGCGTGAGCCGTTCCCATTTGAAGCGGTAGCAGCCCTCCACCGTATGCGAGTAGCGGGGCGCCATAGCGGCGCAGAGAATGAAGCTCCGCCATGCAGGCGTCTCGTCGAAGGAATCGTCGGAGATCGTCACGACAGTGTCAAAGAGATAGAGCGTCTCCATCTGTTTGCAGCCGATGAACGCGCCCGCGTCAACGGTGCGCAGATTCTTGGTCAGCACGAGCGTGCTGAAGCTCTTATTCCGGAATGCACCGGCAGCGATCCGGGTCACCTTCTTCCCGCCGATCTCCAGCGGGATCACGATGCGGTCGTCATCGCCCGTGTAGCCGGTGATGGTCAGCTCCCGTTCGCCCGTCCAGGTAAAATCGGAGGCGGGCGTTTCCTTTGCCCAGATGCAATACAGGAGCAGCGCCTCCTGCTCATTCTCAGGTAGAATGAGTTTGGAGCCGAGGCTGTACGGCGTGCCGGAGCCGTCCGCGTTCGTGTTGTATTCCAGAAGGACATAGCCGTCACGCACGAAGGTGCCGTTGTCCCACAGGGAATTCGGCGAGCGGAACACCGCCACGGACGCATCCTGCTGAAGCACAGTCTCGCCGGTGGCGGCGATCTTGCCGCCGTTTGCGTGATAGAGGATCAGGCGGGTGTTCGCGCCGCCTGTCGGCACAGTGGAGGCGGTCGACGCATAATTGGCGATCATCACGGTGTCCGCTTCCAGGGTGAAGGTATAGGAAAGCTCGGAGGAGACCAGCTCTCCGCCTTTCGCAGCGGAGCGTCCGAGGCTCCAGCCGGTAAAGACGTAGCCCTCCTTCGGAGCGGCGTTCACGGTAATGCGCTGCCCGCTCAGCTGCATGCCCTGCTCCACCGATGCGGAGACGAAGCCGCCGGTTTCCGCATTTTCCACGAAGAAGCGGACGGATTTGGCGCGGAAGACGACGTTCGGCTGCACCGTCGTCGGATAGCGGACGTCGCAGACAGTGAGCGTCTTCTGCTTTTCGTCCCATGCAGAGCCGTCCGGCACAGAGACGACGGTGTATTCGTCGTCCAAGGTGAGTTTAAAACTCGCCTCGCCGCCGGGCGGTACAAGCACAGGATTGTCTCCCTCAACGGTATAGCCGTCTCCGACGGACAGCATCACAGGAACCGAGGCAGGCACGCGGGCGTCCCTGCTTCCGCATCCGCCGAGCAGAATGAGAAGGAACAGGAGCACGCCGCCGAATACCGGAATACACAGGGATCGTTTCATCATTGCCTCCTCAGACGTGCTCACGGCACGGGAATGCCGTCTTTTTTCATCTGCGCGGCGATATCGCGGTACAGGCGCTCGGTACGGATGCGCCTGCCCTCGTCGCCCAGATGCGCGTTGGAATTGCAGAGATACTTGCCCTCAAAGATATAATCGCCGATCGTGGATATCCGCGGCACGGTCAGCTTGCTTTCATACCCTGCGTCCGTTTTTGCGATATACTCCTCCGTAAGGGAACGCGGATCAAAGGAATTGCGGTTCGAGATGCCATAGCTGAAGTAGACGGTCACGCCAGCGGCCTTCAGCTTGGCGTGCGCGTCGGCGAGATTCGCCGCCCACTGGTCGCTGATGCGGTTCGGATTCAGCCAGTGCGTAGGACCGCCGCCGCCGTCCACGTAGTTCTCATTGTTCAGTCCGTAGATCGTGGTGATATCGCCGTACTGGTCGATACCGGAGGACACCTGCGTATAGGAGCTGTCGTTCATATTCCGCCGTCCGTCGTTGAATTCGGTCAGCGCGGTAAACAGCTTGTTGTAGCGGCGCATGTCGACCAGTCGGAACACGTTGTAGTATGCCTCGGTGCCGCGGAAGAGTCTCCACGTGATCTCATTGGAGCCAAGCTGCGTCGCGGAATCGGGGCACGGCGCCTGCACGAGAATATCTCCCTCATGCATGAAGTGCGAACACACCTCCATATAGAACGTGGAAGCGGTGCCTGCGTTCGTACCGTAGTTGACAACGATATACTCATTTTTGAACAGCTCCTCCAGCTGCGTGGTTTTCAATCCGTAGAGGGAGCTGGATCCGGACATGACGACAATGCGGTTCTGATCCTGTGTGGTGACGAGGCGCTCCCACTTGCGGCTGAAGTTTCCTTCGACGGAGCCCGCGTACTTCGGCGGCATCGCCGCATTCAGGCGGAAATTCGCAAAGTTCGAGGTATCCGTAAAGGAATCGTCGTATATCTTCTCGATATTGTCGAACATATAGAGCGTGGTAAAGCTCCCGCAGCCGCTGAATGCGCCGTGTTCTACCTCCCGGATGGTGCTCGGGAACACCATGGTGGTGAACGCCTTGTTTTTGAACGCGCCCCGTGCAATGCGTGCGACGGTCTTTCCCTTCACCGAAGCGGGAATGACGACGCGGTCCTCATTGCCGGAGTAGCCGGTCACGGTAAGCGTTCCGTCCTTCTCCTCCGAGAAGGTGAACAGCGACGCCTCCGATTCCTTCGCCCAGATGCACCAGAGAATGACGGATTCACTCTTGTTTTGGGGCAGAATGATTTTGGAGCCGAGGCTGTAGGCATCGCCCGAGCCGTCCGGCATGGTGTTGTACTCGATCAGAACATAACCGTCACGGGAGAAGTAGCCGCGCTCCGCAAGAGAGTTCGGGCAGAGGAAATCGGTGATGTCCACATCCTGATAATACAGCGTTCCGCCGTCCTCCGTGCAGGCGCCGCCGTTCGTGTTGTACACAAGAAGATACATGTCGCGCTCGCCCTGATAGGCGGCGTAGTTGGCGTACAGCGCCGTATCTTCCGTGAGCGTAAAGGTATACGACGCATCGCGACTGACCGTTTTTCCGCCGTGCGCTGACGTCGCGCCGAGAGACCAGCCGGAGAACACATAGTTCTCATACGGCTCCGCCGTGACGGTAATCTCCTGCCCGGCGAGAAGCCGATCTCCCGGCGCCGCGCTCGTCAGGATGGAGCCGCGGCACGACGGGTCGGCGAGAGAGAAGCTGCAGTAGACCGGATCGCGGACCGTTTTCACCGTCACCGTTGTCGGATAGAGAACGCGGGAAAGGGTCAGCGTTCCATCCTCCCAGGAAGCGCCGGCGTCGTTTGAGAGATAGACACAGCCGTCCGGCAGCGTGACGTCAAAGGACGCGGTTCCTCCGGCAGCGACCCTCACGGGATTCTCCCCCTCGACCGTACCGCCGCCGTCGATCACAAGCATGACGGAAACCTCGTTCTCGATCGTTCTGGCGCAGCCCGCCAATAATAGAAGAAACGCGCTGAACGCGGCGGCAGCCGCGCAGATCCGAGAAATTCGCATATCTGTTTTGTTACTCCTTCCGGATGCCGTCCGCGATCATCTGGATACACAGATCTTCGGCAAGCTGTCTGGTTCGTATTTCGCATCCGATCCCGTTCGGATGCCAGTCGGAATCATGAATATACTGTCCGGGCAAAGCGTAGTCGCTGACCTCGCTGATGACCGTCGCGTCCAGCGCCTCCCGAAAGCGCGCCGTATACGCGCGCTGCGCTTTGAGCGTTTTCGCCTCCGGCGAGAGTCCGTTTTCGTTGTACGGCGCGAAGCTGACGTACACGACAGCGCCTGCATGGCGGATCATATCATGCACCGTATTCAGGTGCGCCGCGCCCTCCTCCGTCAGCGAATACCGGGAAAAGCGGATCGTTTCTCCGCCGCGGTAATCCGGACGGTTTTCCTCCATGGGAAAAGAGACGGCGCCGCCGTGCTCGTTGTAACCGACGGGCGGGTCGGTGTAGGAGCAGACGCTGAGCGTCTGCGTCCGTATCTTCTGCCACTCGGCAAACGCAGAGAGCATATTGGTGTAGCGCCGCGCGTCGATACAGCGGAAAATGTTGTAATAACCTTCCGTTTCGCGGTACATACGCCACGTCATGGCGTTGGAGCCGAGCTGCGGCGCGGCGCACTCCGGCGCCTACACGACGATATCGCCCTCATGAACGAAGTGCGAGATCATTTCCAGATACATCATGACCGGCGTACCGGCGTTCGTCCCGTAATTGACGACGAAGTAATCGCCGCCGACCAGCTCGCCGAGCAGCGCGACGTCCAATCCCGCCTGGGAACTGGAGCCGGAGGAGACGATGATGCGGTTTTTGTCCTGCGTGGTAACGAGCGCCTCAAATTTGCGGGTGACGCCGGGCGGAAAATGCGGCGGTGTGACCGCATTCAGGTACAGGTGGGAAAACGGGGAATCCATGAACGACGCATCGCTGACGCGCTCGATGGAATCGGGAAAGTAAACCGTTTCGAGCGCCGTGCAGCCGGTGAATGCGCCGCGTTCGAGAATGCGCAGTGTCGCCGGCAGCGACAATGTGCGCACAAGCGGGGACGAGACTGCGCCCGCCGCGATCCGCGTGACAGGACTTTCGCCGATAAACGCAGGGATCACGAGCGTTTCGTCCTCTCCCGTATAGCCTGTGATGGTTACCGCGCCGTCTTTTTCGGTATACGTGAACGCGGAGAGCGGCGTTTCCTTCAGCCATACGCAGTAGAGCACCGCGCTCTGCTCTCCGTTCAGAAACACCTTGGAGCCGAGGCTGTAGGAATCCCCCGTACCGTCCGGACGGGTATTGTACTCGACGAGGTGATAGCCGTCCCGCACGAACTCGCCAAGCCCGGCGAGACAGTTGGGCATTTTGTAATACTCGGTGGAGACGCTGCGGCACAGGACGCCGTTGACGGCGTCCGACTCGGTACACATGCCGCCGTTCGCATCATAGACGAACAGCGCCTCCTTTGGCTGCAGCAGCTCCTCCGGAGAGAGGAAGCGGGCGCACAGTGCCGTGTCCGCGTCCAGCGAAAAGGAATATTCATTCTCGGCACAGAGGATATCGTCACCGTCCGCCGCCGTCCAGCCGGCGAACACATATCCATCATCGGGCTGCGCCGTCAGCGTGACGCGCGTTCCGATCACAAGCTGCCCCGGCGCGGGGCTTGCGGTGATCTGGCCGCGTTCCGGGTCACCGGAGACGGACAGCGTGCCGTATTCGACATGATCGCGCACATCCGGCGTGAGCGTCGCCGGATAGCGGACGTTCGGGAGCGATATGCCTCCGTTCTCCCAGACGGCGCCGCCGCTGCAGGAAACAAACGTATAGCCCGGCTCAATCTCGACGCGGAAGAAAGCGTCGCCGCCCGGCAAAACGGAGAGCGGGTTCTCACTGACGACGCGGTAGCCCTCTCCCTCCGCCAGCAGGACGGTGCATGCCGGCGCCGCTGCACGGCGCGGCGCCGTGCAGCCGGAAAGCACGGCAAGCAGCAGGGCGGCAGCCAGCATGGCGCACCGGCGCGCGGCGCGCATCAATCCTTCCAGAGACCGTCCGCGATCATCTGCACGCGCAGATCCTTTGCAAGCTGCTCCGTGCGGATGCGGCGGCCTTCATCGTTCGGGTGCCAGTCGGAATCATAGATGTACTGTCCGGCGAGCGTATAATCGCCGAGATAGCTGATGACCGGCGCGTTCAGCGCCTCACGGAAGCGCTCCGTATACGCACGCTTGTTCTCGTCCGTGCGCGCGGTGCGCGTCAGACCGTTCGCGTTATGCGGCGCAAAGCTGACATACACCGTGGCGCCCGCGTCCGTCAGCATCCGGTGTGTTTCGTTGAGATTCTGGGCAAAGCGGTCGTTCAGCGCCTTCGGGCTGTAGCTGATGTTGAAATTGCTCGTGTATTTCGGGTCGTTCAGAGCGCTGCGGTCTCTTGTCATATCGCCGTGCTCGTCGTAATTTCCCGGGAGCGCGGTGTAGCTGGCGGGTGCCATCGGCAGTCGCGTTTTCTGATGCTCCGTGAAGGAGGAGTACATTTTCGTATAGCGCCGCACATCGATATAGCGGTAGAGGTTGAAGTACGCCTCCGTTTCGCGGTACATCTTCCACGTCATATCGGAGGAGCCGAGCTGATTGGCGGAATCCTCCGGCGCCTGCACGACGATATCGCCCTCATGTACGAAATGCGAGATCATTTCCATATACATGGCGGCGGGAGTCCCGGCGTTGGTGCCGTAGTTGACAACGTAGTACTTGTCGTCAAACGCGCGTCCGAGCTGCTTGGAATCCAGTCCATTCCAGGAACTGGAGCCGGAGACGACGATGATGCGGTTTTGCTCCTGCGTCGTCACGAGCGCCTCGAATTTCAGGGAAACGCCGGGGCCGTAGCGCGGCTCTGTGGCGGCGTAAATATAGAAATTCCGGTATTCTGGACAGTTATAAAAAGACGAGTCGGTGACGTATTCGATGGAATCGGGGAAGTAGACCGTCGTCAGGCGGGCGCAGTCGCGGATCGCCGCCTCGCGGATCACGCGCAGCGTTGTGGGGAGGGACAGTTTTTCCATCGTTTTGTCGCGGATCGCGTTGGGAGCGATCTCGGTAACGGGCTTTCCGCCTATGTACGCGGGAATCGCCAGCTCACCTGCATCCCCCGTGTAGCCGGTCACAGTGATCCCGCCGTCCTTTTCCTTATAGACGAAATCCGCCTCGTCCGCCTCCTTCATCCAGATACAGAAAAGTACGGCGTTCTCCTCGTCTCCGAGCAGGATCTTGGAGCCGGGGCTGTAACCCTCTCCGCTTCCGTCCGGCTTCGTGTTGTATTCAACCAGCGCATATCCCTCGCGCTCGAAATAGCCGAGATCGCCGAGGCAGTTGGGGAGCTTGTAGATCTCCGTGGAGACATCCTGATAGAAGCGTTCTCCGTCGGAGCCGGGGATCGTGCAGACGCCGCCGTTGGCGTTATAGACAAGCAGCGCGGTATTACGCTTCTGTTCTTCCTCCTCCGAGCGGAAGCGGGCGCACAGCTCCGTATCCGCATCAAGCGTAAAGGTATAGGATGCCTCAGGACAAAGGAGGACGCCGGACGCGTCCGTCCAGCCGGCGAATGCGAAGCCCTCATCCGGCTCCGCGCGCAGCGCGACAGTCGTGCCGCGCACCAGCGTTCCCGGCCGGACATTGCTGACGATCCGTCCGTGCTGCGCGGGGTCATAGACGGAGAGCGTCCGGTACTCGACGTGCTCGCGGACGTCAGGGATGACAGTCGTCGGATAGAGCACGCGGGAAACGGTCAGTACACCGTCCGCATAGCTCGCCCCGTCGCAGCCGACAAAGCTCCAGCCGTCCTCCAGCCGGACATAAAAGGACGCGTCCTCACCGGGAAGAACAGATACGGGGTTTTCTCCCTCGATCGAGTAGCCCTCTCCAACGGCAAGCATCACGGTCACGGGACGCTCGATGGCGGCGGAGCAGCCGGAAAGAGCGCACGCGGAAAGCAGAGCGAGCGCCGCTGCGGCGTGGAAGATCCTGTTGCGCATATAACCTCCGTTTGTCAGCTGAGCAGACCGTCTTTCTTCATCTGGGCGCTCAGATCCTTGATAAGCTGCTCGGTGCGCATATCGCTGCCGAAGAAATTCGGATGATAGTCGGAGTTGAACATATACTCGCCGGGGATGGCGTAGTTCTGGACCTCGGAAATCACGGGAACCTTGATGTACTTGCGCATACCGGCGTTGTACGCCGCGGCAGCCTCCTCAGTGCGCGCGGTTCTCGTCAGGCTGTTTGCATTGTAGGGTGCGCAGCTGAAATAGACGGTAACGCCCGCTTTCTGGAGCTGCTCATACGCCCAGTTGAGGTTCGTCGCATTGGAGCCGCCGAAGGTATCGGGAGAGAGCGGGAAGGTGCTGCCCGCGCGGTAGTTGGTCGCGTTCAGCTTGTCGCGCGCGCCGGAGACGAGATCCCCGTACTCATTCATATTGTTGTCGTGGTGCTCGTAGGTGAGGTCGTTCATGTTGGCGCGCTCTTTGTTGAAGGCGGTCAGCTCGGAGAAGAGATGCGAATACCGGCTGATATCCACGTAGCGCCAGATGTTATTGTACGCCTCTGTACCGCGGAAGATACGCCAGGTGATATTTGTCTGACCCGCCTGTTCACCTCCCATCTCGGGCGCGTCGATGAGGATATCGCCCTCGCCGAGGAAGTGGGAGAGGAATTCCATATAGAGCACGCCGCAGGTGCCGGCGTTCGTACCGTAGTTGACGATCGTATACTTTCCCTCAAGGAATTCGTCGAGCATCGGGGAGTTCAGACCGTTCAGGGAGCTGGAGCCGGAGAGGACGACGAGACAGGGCTTTTCCGAGGTAACGATGCGCTCCCACTTGATGCAGAAGCAGCCCTCGGTGCTGTTTGTGAATTTCGGCGCCTCGGCGGCGTTCAGGCGGAAGTTTTTGAAGTTGGTTTTTCCGGTGATCGCGTCGTCGGGGATGGACTCTATATTATCGTGCATGTAGAGCGTTGTAAGGGAAGCGCAGTCCGCGATAGCCCCCGCGGATACAGTCTTCAGAGATTTCGGCAGAACGAGCGTAGTGAAGCTCTTTCCCTTGAAGGTGCCCGCCGCGATGGCGGTGACCGGCTTGCCGCCGATCTTCTCCGGAACGACGACCATCTCTTCATTGCCCGTATAGCCGGTGATCGTCACGGAGCCGCCGGCTGTTTTTGTCTTGAAAAGAGAGGCGTCGGACTCGCGCACCCAGATGCAGTACAGGCGCATCTCGCCCTCCTTCGGGAGGATGAGCTTGGAGCCGAGGCTGTACGCGTCACCCGTGCCGTCCTGCCTGGTGTTGTACTCCAGGAGCTGATATCCGTCGCGCACAAAGTAATCCATCGCCGCAAGGCAGTTCGGGCAGGAGTAGTAACTGATGCTGCATTCCTGCTCATAGACCGTCTCGCCGGTCTGGGCGTACACGCCGCCGTTCGCATCGTAGAAGACGGACACAATGCCGACGTTCGAGGAGAAATTCGCGTACAGAGCAACGTCGGACGTCAGCGTAACGGTCGCCTCCGCGTCGCGGGAATACAGCTTTCCTCCGCGCGCCAGCGTTGCGCCGGTGCTCCAGCCGTTGAACTTGAAGCCCTCATACGGCACGGCGGAGACGGTGATCTCCGTACCGGCGGGATACTCGCCCGGTTCGGCGCTGGTGAACAGCGTGCCGGACAGGGACATATCGTACAGGCTGAACTCGCAGCTTTTTCCGTTGCTGCGCAGCATTTTCAGCGACACGGTCTCCGGATACAGGACGCGGGAAACGACCAGCGTATTGCCGTTCAGCACGGCGCCGCTGCCGGAAACGTATGTATAGCCGTCCTCCACCTCGACGGTGAAAACAGCATCCTCCCCGGCGCGCACGGTGACGGGGTTCTCGCTCAGGACACGGTATCCCTCGCCCGCCTCGACCATCACGGAAACCGTTACGTCGAGTACGGTTGAGCAGGCGGCAAGAGCTGCGCACAGTCCCAGCATGACGGCGGCAGCAAGGATTCTCCGATAGAATTTCATAAGATCTCCTTGAATAACGAATTACGTTTTATGGCTGCGGGACGCCGAGAACGACGCCCTCCTTTTTCAGCTGCGCCGCAAGATCGGCAAACAGCTGCTCTGTACGCATATCCCGTCCCCATGCGTTGGGATGATAGTCGGAGTTGTACATCAGGCACCCCTCGAGGATGTAGTCCCCGATGTCGGAGATGACCGGTACGCAGACACTCTCCCGGAGCGACTGCATGTACGCCGCCTGCGCCTCTTCGCTGCGCGAGGAGGCGGCTATGGCGTTTGCGTTGCACGGCGCGCAGCTCATATAAACGCGCACGCCCTTCTCCAGCAGCACGCTGTAGGCATGGTTCAGCTCCTCCTGATTTCTGCCGCTGATAACGCCGGGAGATAGGACGATGTTGGCGCCGGCGTGGTAATCGTCCGTCTGATAGGCGGTCGTGTTGCTGATGTCGCCGTATTCGTTCATATTATATGCGCGCATCGTGTAGTCAAGCGGCGCCATGGGAGACGTGATCTCCGCATGCTCCGTGAGCGAGCGGAACAGGTGCGAGTAGCGGCGCATATCGACGTCACGCCACGCGTTGTAGTAATATTCGGTGCCGCGGAACAGCCGCCAGCTGATCTCCGTGCCGCCCATCGTCATGCTGCCGACCTCCGGGGCATGAATCACGATATCTCCCTCATCAAGATAATGTGAGAGCATCTCGAGGTAGAATACGCTGGAGGTGCCGGCGTTGGTGCCGTAGTTGACGACGGTGTACTCGTCGCCGACGAAGCTCTGGAGCATCGCGCCGTTCAGCCCGTAGAGGGAGCTGGAGCCGGAGACGACGACGATGACGGGCTTTTCGGAGGAAACAATCCGCTCCCATTTTTCGCCGAAGCAGCCCTCCGTGCTGTTCGTGTAGACCGGGTCGCGCGCGGCGTTCAGGCGGAATTTGGAGAAGCCGCTCGTATCGGTGAACGCGTCGTCCGGGATCTCCTTGATGGTATCAAACATATACAGCGTTGTGAACGCGGAGGTGCAGCCGAACGCGGCGCTCTCGACAACGCGCACCGTTCGCGGGATGACGAGCGTTTCAAACGGAGCATCGATAAACGCGCCGCTCCGGATGCGCACGACCGGCTTGCCGCCGAGCTTTTCCGGGATGACGACGGTGTCCTCCGCGCCCCGGTAGGCGGTGACGGCGGCGCCGCCGTCCGCTTCCTCCCAGGAGAAGAGGGACGCGTCGGATTCCTTTGCCCAGATGCAGTACAGATAGACAGGGTCGCCCGTATCCGGCTCGATGATCTTGGAGCCGGGGCTGTATCCGGTGCCGCTGCCGTCTGCCTTCGTATTATATTCGATGAGCTGATAACCCTCGCGCACGAACTGATCCTGCACGGGAAAACAGTTTTCATAGATATGAGAGATAGGAATGTCGAACGGAACGATGGAAACGGTCGTTCCGGCGTAGACGCCGCCGTTTGCGTCATAAGTGAACAGACGGGTCTTTCCGAGCGTGGTCGCCTCCTCCGGATCCTTCTTCTCCTCGACCACACGTGTAAAGTTCGCGTACAGGAAGGTGTTCTGCGTTACGGTATAGGAGAAGGATTCCGACGTGGAGACAAGCGCGCCGCCCTTTTCCAGCGAATGGCGCAGCGACCAGCCGTCGAAGCGGAACTCCGGTTTTGTGCGCACGAACACGTTCGCCACACTGCCGGCATATACAAGTCCCTGTTCGATATCCGCGCCGACGTAGCCGCCGCCTCCGGCATTCTCAAGGAAGAACTTGACGATCTCCGGATTCACGGCGGTGCGCATGGTAATCGTCTGGGGATAGCAGACACGGCTGAGCGTCAGCGTGCCCGCATCCGCGTCGTACACGGCGCCGCCGCTCGTCTGGATGCAGACAGCGCCCTCCGGCAGGGAGACGGAAAAGACGGCGTCTCCGCCCAGAGGGACGGATACGGGATTATCGCTCAGAATGGTATAGTCCTCACTCTCCGTGAGCATGACGCGTACAAGCGAATTGCCGCTGCCCACGCGCAGGCAGCCGGAAAGCAGGAAAAGCGTTCCGCAGAAAAGGAATGCGCACAACAGGGATCGAATCAGCTTCCGCATACGGCGTCCTCCGCACGTTCAAGATTTCGGCGCGTCATCATGCATAAGCGGAAGCGGCTCAATTTGTGCAACATAGCCAAACGCCATATGCGGACACGGCGCGTGCGCAGCGCCGATCCTCTGCCCGGAATCGCCGGGACAATACCATATCTGCCGCATACGCAAAAAATTACGAATATCATTATAGCATACCAAACTCCGGAAAGAATCTGCATAAAATGAACAAAATATGTCGAACACCGTTATTTTGTTCACAATTCAATAGGCATCCGTCACAAACAACAAAAAAGGAGAGGACGATTTGTGCAAATCGTCCTCTCCCTGTGTCCACAGGAAAAGCGGATCAAAAATCAGTCGTCCACGGCAACCGTGTTCGTGATGTACTTGTCCAGCGTGGTCTGCGCCGGCTTGAGCAGCTTCGCAACCGCAGAAGCGAAATTGTTCTTGCCGCTCGAGATATATCCCAGGATGCAGGTGCCGAAAAGACCGTTCATATTGGCGCCGTACATATCGACAAAGCCGATGCTCGGATTATCGAATACGATATCGATAACCTGACCGGAAAGCGCATCGCGGGAGTACTTCAGCTTCATGGCGCTCTCGATGAACGGGGTAATCACAGTGCGGTACGCCTCGGAAGCCCAGCCCTCCAGCACTGCGCCGACCATGGGCGCGCGGGCGGCGGAAAGGGACTTCGGCAGGCAGGTAACGGTTGCGGAAGTATGGATTGCAGTGACGTAATCCTTCTGTTCTGCGTCAAACTTCGGCATCGGAAGGATACCGTAGTCGCTCTCCATCTCGCGCATCGTTGCGCTGACGGCGTTCGAGAGACGGCCGGTCCAGAAGAGGGAGTTATTCTCCGCAAAGTAAGCGGGGGATGCGTCGATGCTCTTATCGGAGAGGTATACGCCCTTCGTGTTGTGGCAGAGCTGGATGAGCTTGTCGACAACGGCGATATTCTTCTCGTTATTGAAGACGGAAAGGTCGATGCCGCCCTCAGCTGTCCGCTGATAGGTCTCGATATCGCAGGAGAACGCCAGGTGGTACGTCGCTTCGGAGTAGCCGCTCGGAAGCATCAGACCGAAGGTATCGCCGACGTTCTCGACGCCGTCGCCGTTCGCGTCGCTGTACGCGGTCTCCACCATCTCGATCATCTTGTCATAGGTCCACGCACCGTCGATGACCATTTTGTACATATCGTCCGGATCACCGAACTGCGCGTCGTAAATATCCTTATTATAGAAGACGACGCCGCACTTGAGATAATCGTTGAGCATGTGGTCGCCCATCAGATAGCGGTAGTGCTTGCCGTCCAGAGACAGCTCCTCGATGGTGTTCGTGCGCCACCACGGCTGTGTGATGTCCAGGTATTCCAGATTGGAGGTCTCATACAGATACGGATACAGCGACTGCGTGACCGTCGTGTTCGCCGTGCTGACAATGATATCATATTCGTCCGAGCCGGCAAACACCAGCTGCTTCAGCTCGTTGCCGACATTCCCCGGTCCGACGCTGAGCGTCGGCTGGATGTTCAGCGTAATGCCGAAGCGTTCCTCGACGTTCATGTTGCGCTGCCAGATCGCGTCCCAGATGACGTCGCCGGAGTTATCCGTTCCGATGACATCCCAGTGCTCATACCAATCCTCATTGCGGTAAACGATATTGACCGTTTCGCCGTTAAAGGTCAGGTTTTCGGGAAGGTTGTCCTTTGCCTGCTCGCGCCCGGTCGTGCCGACAGACTCGGACTCCGGCGCCGTCGTGCCCGTGTCGCCGGATACAGGAGCGGAGGTGCCGGGAGTATTTCCGTCGTCCTTGCCGCCGGAGCAGGAAACGAGTACGCTCAGCGAAAGAATGCCCGCCAGCGCAGCGCTCAGCAAGCGCAATTGCGTGTTTTTCATACAAGTCCTCCTTATAAGTAAAAAATTTTCGAACAGTTTACCTTTTTATTGTAACATATGACAACAGCTTTGTCAATCGGAAATCATCGGAAGAACGTAAGAAATGCACGACAGCCGCTCAGTTCCGCACGGAAGCCGCAAGCCGGTCGCACTCCGAGAGCCACAGCCGTGCCTCGGCGTCGCTGGGCATGCGCCAGTCGCCGCGCGGCGAGAGCGCCGCGGAGCCGACCTTGGGACCGTCCGGCAGGCAGGAGCGCTTGAACTGCTGGGCAAAGAAGCGGCGCACGAAGGTCCGCAGCCAGAACAGGATCGTCTCCGGCGGATATTCGTCCCCGAAAGCGGCGCGCGCCATGCGGAAGATCTTTGCGGGCGACTCGCCGAAGCGGAGTATCCGGTAGAGGAAGAAGTCGTGCAGCTCATACGGACCGACGATATCCTCCGTTTTCTGCGAAATCTCGCCGTCCTTTGCGGGAAGCAGCTCCGGCGATACCGGCGTCGCCAGAATATCGCGCAAAACGGCGGCAAGCGCCTGCTGTCCCTGCGCCTCCGCTTCCCCGGCGCAGAAGGCGACGATATGCCGGACGAGCGTTTTCGGCACGCCGGCATTGACGGCGTAGTTCGACATATGGTCGCCGTTGTACGTCGCCCAGCCGAGCGCCAGCTCGGAGAGATCCCCCGTGCCGACGACGAGCGAGCCGTCTCCATTGGCGAGATCCATAATGATCTGCGTCCGCTCACGCGCCTGCGCGTTTTCATACACGACGCTGTGATCGGCGGGATCGTGCCCGATGTCGCGGAAATGGACGTCCACCGCCTCGGCGATATCGATCTGCATAAAGCGCGTGCCAAGCTCTTCGCTGAGCGTCTGCGCGTTCGTGCGGGTGCGCTTCGTCGTACCGAAGCAGGGCATCGTCACCGTGCGCACGCAGGTGCGCTCCCGCCCGAGCAGATCGGCTGCGCGCACGGCGACCAGCAGTGCCAGGCACGAATCCAGTCCGCCGGAGACAGCGACGACGAGTCCCCGCGCATGCGCCGCTTCCATGCGGCGGGCAAGCCCGCGGCTCTGGATCTCAAGGATCTCGCGGCAGCGTCCTGCGCGCGCCCCCTCGTCTGCCGGGACGAACGGGCGTGGATTGACCGCACGGGTCAGGCGCGTCTCCCGCTGCGGCAGCGAGAAGAAAACGGTGCGGTATCCGTCCGGCTCCGATTTCCACGTATTCATTCTGCGGCGGGCGGTGAGAAGGTGGAACAGATCCGCCTCGCACGCCGTCAGGGACGCGCCGCCGAAAGGCGGATTTTCCGCGGCGAGCGCGCCGCCCTCGCCGATCATGCAGTGACCGGAGAAGACAAGATCCGTCGTCGATTCGCCCTCGCCGCAGTCGGCGTAGACGTACGCGCACAGCAGCCTGCCGCTCTGCATCTTCACCATCATGCGGCGGTAGTCGTCCTTGCCGATCGTTTCATTGGACGCGGACAGATTGACAATGACCGTCGCGCCGGCGGCGGCAAGCGACGCGGACGGCGGCTGCGCCACCCACAGATCCTCGCAGATCTCGCAGCCGACGACAAGGGAGGGCATCTCCCGGCAGGCAAACAGCAGATGCGTGCCGAACGGAACGTCATAGGCGCCGATGCGGAGCATGCCGTCCTCTGCGGGAGCGGGCGTGAAATGGCGCGCCTCGTAGAACTCCTCATAGTTGGGGATATTTGACTTCGGCACGATGCCGAGAATCATTCCGTTCGAGATCGCGGCGGCGCAGTTGTAGAGCTTGCCGCCCGCCTCAAGCGGAACGCCGGCAAACACGAGCATCGGAACGCCCGCGGTGGCAGCGGCGACGGCAAGGAGCGCATCCCGCGCGCCGTCGAGCAGCGTCCGGGAGTAAAACAGATCGGAGCAGGTGTAGCCGGTCAGGCAGAGTTCCGGCAAAGTGAGGACTCCGACGCCTGCCTCCGCCGCCTCCCGGATCCGCGCAATGACCGCTTCCGCGTTCTTTTCCGGATCGGCGACAAAGACTTTCGGCACGGCGGCGCCGAGGGTAATCAGACCGTCTTTCATGGCAAGTTTCCTGATTCCTTTATAAAAAAAATAATCAAACAAACAGCAAAATACTGTTTTTTTGCGCATCAGCATCTTGTTCCCGAGTATGGTTTCGAGTATAATATTATATACTTTTATTGCAGATAAATCAAGTAAGGAATCATGAAATGCTGAGCGAACAAACACTGTCGCTGCTGTGCGACTTCTATGAAATCACAATGGGACGCGGCTACTTCGCCGCCGGAATGCAGAATCTGCGGGCGCACTTTGACGTATTCTTCCGCTCAAATCCGGACGGAGGCGGCTACTCGGTCGCAGCGGGGCTGGAGCAGATCGCCGATTATATCCGGGGACTGCGTTTTGACGAAAGCGACATCGACTATCTGCGCTCCAAGGGGATCTTTGACGAAGCCTTCCTTTCCTATCTGGCGGATTTCCGCTTCACCGGCGATATCCGCGCGGTGCCGGAGGGAACGGTCGTATTCCCCGGCGAGCCGATCCTGTCCGTTTGCGCGCCGGTGATCGAGGCGCAGCTGATCGAAACGTACGTACTGCTCCAGATCAATCATCAGTCCCTCATCGCAACGAAAGCCTCCCGCATCGTCCGCGCAGCGGACGGACGTCCCGTATCCGAGTTCGGCTCGCGCCGTGCGCACGGGGAATCCGCCGCCGTACTCGGCGCGCGGGCAGCATACATCGGCGGCTGCGCGGGCACGGCGTGCGCGCTCTCGGACAAGCTGTACGGCGTTCCCGCCGGCGGCACCATGGCGCATTCGTGGGTGCAGATGTTCGAGGATGAGTATGAGGCGTTCTGCACGTACTGCCGGCTGTATCCGGACGCGCCGACGCTGCTGGTGGACACCTACAACGCGCTCGGCTCCGGCATCCCGAACGCCATCCGCGCCGTCAAGGACGTGCTGTGGCCGATGGGAAAGAAAAAATGCGCGATCCGGCTGGATTCGGGCGACATCACGTATCTGACGCGCAAGGCGCGCCGGATGCTGGACGAAGCTGGTCTCTCCGACTGCAAGATCGTCGTCTCAAACTCGCTCGACGAACACATCATTGCGGAAATTCTGCGCCAGGGCGCGCAGGTGGACGCGTTCGGCGTCGGCGAGCGGCTGATCACCTCCTCCTCTACGCCTGTATTCGGCGCGGTATACAAGCTCGCCGCAACCGAGTGCGGCGGACAGCTCACCCCGAAGATCAAGGTCAGTGAGAACGCCGCCAAAATCACGAATCCGGGGGTGAAAAAGATATACCGTCTTTACTCAAAGGAGAGCGGCAAGGCGGAGGCAGACTACATCTGCCTCGCAGACGAAACGGTGGACGGCACACCCATTGAGCTCTTCGATCCGGACTATACCTGGAAGCGCAAAACGCTGACGGACTACCGTGCGCGCGAATTGCTCGTGCCTGTCTTCCGGGGCGGCGAATGCGTCTATGATTTTCCCTCCCTCAGCGAGGTGCGCGACTACTGCCGCCGCGAGCTGGAATCCATGTGGGGCGAGGTGCTCCGCTTTGAAAACCCGCACAACTATTACGTCGACCTCTCCCAGCAGCTCTGGGATCTCAAGCACGACATGATCCGCTCTCACCGCGGCTGAGCACGCGGAGAAGCGCCGCTCCTTTTGAACGCTCCCGATACGAAAAAGGGATGCCGGACGGCAAGCCGCCGCCCGGTATCCTTTTTCTGATTCTGATTCTGCGGAGTTCTCCGGCGCCGCCGTGCCCGTGGCAAAGCGCGCAGGGCGCGAAAAACATCTCCGCTGTCCTGCCTGCCGGAGCGTTTCCGACATAAACTTCTTGCATTCCCTGTTTTTTTATGATATAATAAAAAAATATTAAATATGCAAACAAACGGAGGTATCTATGCAGCATACTGTAAAGCAGAGAATCCTGAGCCTGCTTCTCGCGGCGCTGACGGCATCCGCCGTTCTGACGTCGTGCGCAGGCGGCGGAAATCAGGACAGCAAAGACACCGGTACATCCGCGCCGTCGGACAGCGGCACGCAGACCACCGAGCCGGAAACAACGGCGGACCCGACGGCGCTGCCCGACACCAACCTCGACGGGTATAAGTTCGTCGCGTTCGTGCGCGGCGCCGCGGAGAACGGCTACTGGAACTGTGTGGACATATACATGGAGGATTACACCGGCGACGTGCTGGTGGACTCCGTGCGTGACCGCAATATCGAGATCGAGCAGAAATACAACTGCACCATCACCCAGCAGGAATCCGGCAAGGAATCGCTCAAGGAGGCGCGCAACCTCATCACGGCCGGGGAGAAATTCGACGCCATCTGCGTGCGCGCGACGTACTGCGCGTCTCTCGCCGCAGACGGCAGCCTGCTCGACCTCTTTACAATGCCGCATATGCAGCTCGGCGAGGCATGGTGGGATCAGAACGCCGTCTCGGATCTGAGCATTGCGAACAAGCTCTACTTCACGACGGGCGATATCAGCATCTCCTGCGCGGACGCGCTCCAGATCCCCGTGTTCAACAAGACCGTGCTGGAGCAGCAGGACGGCATGGAGGACCCGTATGAGCTCGTCCGCGCCGGAACATGGACGACAGACAAAATGATGGAAATGGCAGTCAAGGTGAACAAGGATTCCAACGGAGACGGTGTCATGACCAAGGACGACACATGGGGATATCTCGCCTATCCGTGGGGCGCACTGTTCCTCTTCTTCGGCTCCGGCGAGACCATCGTCAAAAAGAACGCGGACGATATTCCCGAGCTGTCCGTCTATAACGACCGTTCCGTCGGCGTAGTCGATCTGCTGTACAAGGTGCAGGGCGGCGGAAATCCCGACGTGATCGGCGGCGATTCCAAAGTCCAGACGCCCATGATGAGCGAGGACCGCGTGCTCTTCACGATCACGTCGCTCGCCACCGTGCGCAAGCAGTTCCGCGAGAACGTGGAGAGCGACATCGGCATCCTGCCCGTGCCGAAGTATGAGGAAGAACAGGACCGTTACTACAATCTTGTCGTGTTCCAGGATACGGCAAACATGTACTGTGTGCCGAAGACGTGCGGCGACACCGATAAGGCGGGCTTCCTCCTCGAAGCGCTCGCACAGGGCTCGACCGGTACGCTCCGCGAGGCGTACTACGACAAGGTCATCTCCTACAAGGCGCTGCGCGACAAGGATTCTCTGGAGATGCTCGAGATCATCCTCGGCACCCGTACCTACGACCTCGCCTCCGCTTTCAACTGGGGCGGCTGGAATAACTACTTCACCAGTTTCGGCAACAGCAACGGCACCAATCAGTTCTCCTCCTACTACCGCAAACTGGAAAGCAAAACAAACACCGCTATTGCCGAAACCATTCAGTCGTTTACACAGAACGCCGGATAAAACAGAAAAGGACGCGCAAGGCAGACTGATATAGTCCCCATAGAGTAGACACTCGAAAAAGCAAACGATTTCGAAACTACACGAAGGGGGCTATATTATTTGGGGGTCAAGGGGGCTTTTTTCAAAAAGCTCCCTTGCATTTCTCCCCGCTCCAGTTTCTGCGCCGCGTCTCAGCCACCGGAGGCGCGAGGAGAGATACTATCTCATTCGCCAGTAATTTGAGGAAAACATCACATCCGTCTCGCGGTACGGGAAAACCTGTATGATAGATGAATCAATCGCCTCGCAGCGCGGGGGAGAGGACCATCTCAGACGCCGAAGTTCCTCTCCCCCGCAACCCTCTCTCCTTGGCTGGCGGAGGGTGAGCGTTTGCTCTGGCGGGTATTCAGTCCGAAAGTTTTCGCGGGGGCGTGGGGGAGCCTTTTGAAAAGGGCTCTCCTGCGTTTCCCCGCCGCTCCCCCGCGTTTGCGCGTCCTTGTGCTATCTCGGACGCATCGTATGCGGGAAAATCTATAGATAGATGAATCTCAAACGCCTTGCGTTGCGGGGGAGAGGACCATCTCAGACGCCGAAGTTCCTCTCCCCCGCAACCCTCTCTCCTTGGCTGGCGGAAAGACGGGGGATAGCGTTCCGCATCAAAAGCACAGTGAGCGCGGGATCAAAAAACACAAGGAGCGCGGGCGCGAACGTGTTTTTCGGGGAGGCGGACAGAGTGAGGTCTGACGATTTCCGCTGCACATCGCCGCGATGCACGGCATACGGAGGGATGGCGGGGGAGTTTCGCTGTGCTCTGGCAGGTATTCAGTCCGAAAGTTTTCGCGGGGGCGTGGGGGAGCCTTTTTCAAAAGGCTCCCCCGCATCGTTTTCCCCCTGCGTATCCCCCCTTGCGTTCTCCCCGTCTCCCGTGTCCCCGTCAAACAACAAAGGATACCGCGCGGCTGCCCCTGACGGAGCGATGCCGGACGGTATCCCTCTTTTCTTTTTTGCTGTCTTTTCCCCGGCGAAGCTTTACAGCACGCGCGTCACCCGGTCGCGCGCGCAGACGGAAAGCGTCTCCACGGGCGTGCCGCCAAGCGCCGCCTCCACCACCTGCCGGGCGAGAGCGGGCGTGTTGTTTTCCGCCGAGAGATGTCCGAGAGCAATATGTACCACGCCGTTTTCCGCCGCATATCGGGCGAGAGAAGCGCAATCCCCGTTCGACAGATGCCCGGTCGGCGCGAGAATGCGCGCCTTCAGATACGCCGGGTACGGTCCGCAGCGCAGCATTTCCACATCGTGATTCGCTTCGAGCAGCGCGCCCCGGCAGCCGCGCAGCGCGCCGAGCACCTCCTCCGTCACGCAGCCCATGTCCGTCGCGGCGCAGAAAGCGTCCCCCTCCTCATCCCGGAATATGTATCCGACATGACAGCGGCTGTCGTGCGGCAGCGGAAACGACGTCACCGTCAGGCACCCCACGCGTTCCGTGTACAGAACACCGTGCCGCACCAGCACTCCCGGCGTGTATTGCCCCATCGCGAGCACGTCCGCCGTCCCCGCGCATGCGTGGACGGGCATGCCCTCGTGCTTCGCCAGCTGCTCCAGAGCCGACGTGTGATCCGTATGCTCGTGCGTCACGAACACCGCCGCGATATCCGCCGCGCAGCAGCCCGCCTGCGCCAGCGCACCGAGCAGCGCCCGGCGCGATTTTCCCGCGTCCATCAGCACAGCAGTGCGCCCGCTGCGCAAAAGCAGCGCATTCCCCGACGAGCCGGAATACAGCGTACAGGCTTCGATCATAGCGGCAGGACGGAGGCGGTGAAAAGGCCGCGCAGCGAATCCACAACAAACAGATCCAGCACATCGATCATCAGCGTAATCACGATCGGGAAAAGCCAGTAGAGCAGCTTCTTCGCGCGCTCGTGCCGCGCGCGCACGTCTCTGATGTACGCACATTTCTCCTCGGCGCTCCACGCTTCCGGCAGCGCCGTCTCATCGGTGATCGGCTGTCCGAAGCCGCGGTTGACGATATAGTACGCGACCGCCAACACTGCCGCCGCCGCGATGTACACGTACGTCCCCGCCATCCATTCCATATGCAGGCAGAGCTGATACACCGCGAACACAATAATGAAATTCAGCACGAGAAAAAGCAGCGTGCGCAGTTTCTGATTCTTTTGCAACGGATTCCCTCCAGTGTTTTTTGTGGGGACGCGATGGGGATAACCTTTGAAGAGAGTTTTCCCCAAATCCTTTGGAGAAACTCCCCAAGCGGAAAATTCTGTCCGCCGTTTTGCAGGCGGCAATCGCTTTCCGGCCAGCCGGAAAAGCGCTTTTCGCGCCGCTTACGCCAACCGGATCGCGCCCTCGGGGCGAACGCGGAGTATGTAGGCTGCGCCCTTCCCGAACACGCTTTCCATGAACGCGGCGTAGCCGTCCGCCTCCGCGGCGGGGACGAACGCCTGGATCGTGCCGGCAAAGCCGCCGCCGTGGACGCGCCATGCGGCATTCTTCCCGCAGCGCTGCGTCAGGTAATCCTCCGTCAGGCAGAGCGCGAGAGACAGTCCCTGCTCGCGCACGTTCTTGACCGTATACACGTTCTGCAGATAGCGGAAGCTCGACGCGCCGGAGGCGAGCACCCCGTCAAAGAAGCCCTCGACGTCTCCCCGGCGCAGCGCGGCAGCCTGCCTGGCCACGCGGTCGTTTTCCGCCTCAAAATGGAGCGCGCGCAGCACCGCGCGGTCGCCGCATTTCTCCCGCAGGAGGGGAAGCGACGCGACGATGCGGTCGTGCGTCACCTCGCGCAGCACGGACGCGCCGAGCGCCTGTGCCACGGATTTCATCTCCGCGGGGACGGAGGCGTAATCCTCGTTCAGATCGGCGTGGTTGCCGCCCGTGTCCGTGATGCAGAGGGCGTATCCGGCGCCGGTGAGGTCGAAGTCCAGCTTCTCGATCACGGGGACGGAGGGATCGGCGAAATCGATGGTGATGAAGCCGCCGACGGCGCACGCGGTCTGATCCATCAGACCGCACGGCTTGCCGAAGTATTTGTTCTCGGCGAACTGCGCCATTTTGGCGATCTCCACGTTCGATACGCGACCGTCGTTGTAGAGATGATTCAGAATATTGCCGATCATGACCTCGAACGCAGCGGAGGAGGAAAGACCGCTGCCCTTCAGGACGTTGGAAGTGGTGGCGGCGTCGAAGCCGCCGACGGCGTAGCCCGCGTCCAGGAACGCGCGCTGCATGCCGGCGATGATCGCCTCGCTCTTAAAGAATTTCGATTCGTCCGGCGCATCGACGGCTGCCGGCTCCACGACGTCCTCCGGGAAGCCCTCGCTCTTGACGCGCACGACGCCGTCCTCGCGTCTGGACGCGACGGCAAGCACGTCGAGGGAGATGGACGCGGCGATGACGCGACCGTGGTTGTGGTCGGTGTGGTTGCCGGAGATCTCGCTCCGTCCGCCGACGGAGAGGAGGGAGACGGGGCGCGTCTGCGCGGCGTCGTACAGCTCGGCAAACAGATTGGCGCAGCGGACGGCGCGCTCGCGCTGCGCGGCGATATTCTCCGCGGCGATGCCGCAGCGGGACGCGAACGCTTCGTCCAGCCCGCCGCCGCTGATTGTGGTTATAAGCTCGTTTACTGTCATGCAAGTCACCTTTTCATCCGAATGGTAAGATATACATCTACATTATAGCAAATCCCGCGCCGCTTTACAAGAGGAGACTGCGCGCCGGGGAATATTTTGGGGGAATGCGGGGAACGACGGGGAGGCGGGGACGACGGGGAAAACTTTTTGAAAAAAGTTTTCCCCGTACCCCTTTCAAAAACTTTCATACAGAATACACAATGCCGTACAGCGGGGCTGGCGTACTGCACGGCATACGGAGGGATGGCGGGGGAGTTTCGCTGTGCGTTTGCGGGTATTTAGCCCGAAAGTTTTTGGGGGTCAAGGGGGCTTTTTTCAAAAAGCCCCCTTGCGTTTCTCCCCGTCTCCCGTGCGTCGCCCTGCGTTTGCGCGTCCTTGTGCTATCTCAGCCGCCTCGCTGTTGCGGGGGAGAGGACCATCTCAGACGCCGAAGTTCCTCTCCCCCGCGACCCTCTCCTTGGCTGGCAGGCTCTGCTTGGCAGCTTGAGTTAGTACGCCTTTGCGATCAGTTCAGGGATCGTCCCATGTCATACCCAGGGCCGGGGAGTTTTTTTGTCGGATGGTATTCGATGATGCGGTGTTTCCTTTTATTTGTATAGGGAAAAGAAGCAGTTATAAAGGGAGAAGAAGAAACTATTTTCTCCCCTTTTTGATTCGCATAAAAGCTTGGCAGAACATATGTTAAACCGATTGACAATAGTTCCACACTCATGGTATAATAGTATTATCCCAAAATTCCGAAATACGAAAGGAAAATGAATATGCGGATACTGCATTTTCATACGAAATGGAATATTCCCGAAGCGGCTGTATTTGATTTTGACGGTACTCTGTCCAAGCTCCGCGCCGGATGGGAACAGGTGATGGAGCCGTTGATGTGCGAGTGCATCCCCGGCGATCCGGCTGAGGTGCAGGCCATGGTACACCGCTATATCGACGATTCCACCGGAATTCAGACGATTTTCCAGATGCGCTGGCTGGCCGAAGAGGTACAGCACCGGGGAGGAAAAGCGGAGGATCCGTGGACGTATAAAGACGAATATAATCGCCGTCTCATGCAGGAGGTACAGCGCCGCCGGGATGCGGTTACCTCCGGTGCCGAGCCGGCCGAACGGTATTTCGTCCCCGGCGGAAGAGAATTTCTGCAGATCCTGCACGAAAAAGGAGTGCGGATGTACGCCGCCAGCGGAACGGACGAGGAGGATGTCCGCGCCGAAGCGGAAGTATTGGGACTTTCTAAATTCTTTGAAGAAATCTCTGGCGCCGAACGGGGGACCGATCGCTGCTCCAAGGAAGCGGTTCTGCGCCGTCTGGTGAAGCCGGGCTCCCGCCTTCTGGTGGTGGGTGACGGTAAGGTGGAAATCGCACTGGGTCGGGAAGCCGGTGCTCTGACGCTGGGAATCGCCAGTATGGACGCTCCCGGATACCCTGCCGGGGTGATCAACCAACAAAAATTCAACCGTCTGCAGGCGGCCGGTGCCCACGCCATCGCCGCAGACTTTACCGAAAGAGAGGAGCTGCTGACATGGATCTGAAACGACGCACCATGGAACTGGATTTCTCCGGCCTGACACTGTATTCTGCGGCAAATCGGCACAATCTGGTCACTACGGAAAACATCATGACGCCCGGCGTAACGAAAACCGACGTTTTTGAAGCGGAAGGCTTTGACGAGCTGGTGAACCGTATCGCTGAGGCGCGCAAAAACGGCCGGGAGGTTATTCTCAGCATCGGCGCTCACGTCATCAAGTGTGGGCTGTCCCGCTATCTGATCGCGCTGGCCAAGGCGGGCTGGATCACCCATTTTGCAGGCAACGGTGCCTGCTCCATCCACGATTTTGAGCTGGCCATGCTGGGCGGTACCTCCGAGCACGTTCCCACCGCCATCGAGGACGGCAGTTTCGGTATGTGGCAGGAAACCCTCTCCCACATGAACCGGGCACTGAACGAGGGAGCCGCCAAGGGATACGGCTACGGGGAAGCACTGGCGGTCTATATCGACGAGCATACCGAGCTGTTTTCCTACAGAGAAGACTGCGTGCTGTGGAATATGTACAGGCTGGATATCCCCGCCACCTATCACATCGCGCTGGGCACGGATATCATCCACCAGTCTCCGGACTGTGATATGGCAAATATCGGGCGCTGCTCTGGAATTGATTTCAAACGGTACTGCTACAGCGTCTCCCGTATGGATGAGGGCGTATTTCTGAATTTTGGCTCCGCCGTTATCGGTGCGGAGGTATTTCTCAAGGCCTTGTCCATCTCCCGCAATCTGGGCTATCCCACGTTCCACATCACTACCGCCAACTTTGATCTGCGGGATCTGGGCGACTTTCGCAAAAAAATCGGCTACGAGGATCCAGACTACTACTACCGTCCCCGCAAAAACATCGTCAACCGTCCCGTTTCCCGCGGCGGATGGGGCATGCACTTCGCTGGGGATCATGCGGTAACGATTCCCACCCTGTACAACAAACTGACGGAGAAGCATCATGTTTGATCTTTCGAAAATCCGAAACGTATCCATAGGTGTCCTGGGCGATCTGGCCATAGATATCTACTGGTACGCCGATATGAAAAAAAGCGAGCTTTCCCGGGAAACGCCCCATTATCCGCTTCCCGTGGTGCGGGAGGTTATGAGTCCCGGTGCCGGCGGAAACGTGGTGGCCAACGTCGCCGCGCTGCGCCCCGGTTCTCTTTCCGTCTGCGGCATCGGCGGTGACGATTGGCGCGGCGATCTGCTGAAAAAGAAGCTCAGCGAGCTGGGTGCGGATCTCAGCGGATGGATCACCGAGAAAGGACGCTTCACCCAGGCCTACTGCAAGCCCATGCGTATGGGAATCTCCGACGTAATCTATGAGGATCCCCGCCTGGATTTTGCCGCTGTTGCCCCCATTTCCGCCGCATCCGAAGCGAAAGTACTCCGCTGGCTGGACAAAATCGATGGAAAGCTGGACATTCTCTGCGTGTGCGATCAGTTTGCAAACGGCATCGTCACCGATGCGGTGATAGAGCGACTGACCAAGATGCGTACGCCGGTGACGGTGGACAGCCGCAATCGTATCGGGCAATATCGCATCCACGGTATTCTCAAACCCAATGAACTGGAATGCCGCGCAGCGCTGACACAGCTGGGGGCGGATATTCCCGAAAGCGACGAGAAAATGGCGCGCATTCTCTCCCAAAAAACGGGAGCAGCCGTATTTCTGACCCTGGGCGAACAGGGCAGTATTTTCATTCCTTCGCCGGAAGAAGAATGCACCCGTACGCACGCAGTACCGACCGAAGGTCCGCTGGATATCTGCGGTGCTGGGGATACGTCTCTCTCTGCCTTCGCCTGCTGCATCGCTGCCGGAGCTTCTCCCGCCGAAGCTGCCCGGATCGCAGCTCTTGCCTCCGCCGTCACCATCCGGAAAATCGGAGCCACGGGCACCGCCTCCCCCGAGGAGATCGCGGAGATGGCCTGTCGAACCATCGTAAAATAACAACAGAAAAGGTGATTCTCGCCATGATGGACGCTCTTGTTGAGAAAAATCTGAAGATGTTCCGGGAACGGGCCGTGCTGTCCTCAAGGCCCACCGGCTCCTGGGAGTACCGCCTTGCCATGTACCGGGAACGGGAAAACTATGAAATGCTAGGCGACTGGCAGCCTTTGCCGGAAGGGTTCATGTTCCATACCACCCAGACATTTTTCGGCAGAATGCGGTTTACTCCTGTTGCTCCCAGAACAGGACAGACGGCATATCTGAAGCTGTGCACCGCCGCCGGCTGTGAGGCCTTCGTGCTGCTGAACGGCGTACGTTATGCCGGCGTCAATAACGATCAGGGACGCAACTGCCTGTATTTTCCCGAGGAGCTGTACGGAAAGGAAACGGAGATCGAAATTGAGCTGTTCGCCAGCCGTCACGAAGGAAACGAGGGTATGCGCAATCCGATCCAGTCCTGCCGCTGGATTATCGAGGACGATGTTCTGACGGATTTTTCCCGGAACCTGGATCTGCTGTGGAGCATTCTGCCCCACGCCGCAGACCGCTGGAATCCGGCTCCTCAGGAAACAAACGAGTACAAAACCAACCGCATGCGCGCCCTGCTGGAGAAAATTCTGCGGGAAAGCGATCAGGCACTGGAGGGAGAGGAATACCGCGAAAACATCCTCGCCCTGAACGAAACGCTGAAAAAAGAACTGGTCGACATGACCGGCGACGAGGATCGGGGTACGCTTTCCTGCGTGGCATCCACCCACATCGACGTGGCATGGAAATGGCAGTACAAGGACACCATCCGTAAAGCGGCACGTTCCTCCCTCAATCAGTTCCGCATCATGGATCGGTACCCGGAGTTTGAATTCACCATGTCGCAGCCCTCGGTATACAACTACATAAAGGAAGTGTATCCCGACGTCTTTGCGGAAATCAAGAAACGGGTAGCCGAGGGCACCTGGCAGCTCGTCGGCCCCATGTGGGTGGAATCCGACCTAAATCTGTCTGGCGCAGAGACGCTGATCCGTGAATTTCTCTATGGACACCAGTTCTTCCTGAAGGAATTCGGCAAAACCTCCGACGTCTGCTGGATCCCCGATTCCTTCGGATTCCCCGCCACCCTGCCGGCAATCTTCACCCGCTGCGGAATGAAATCCTTCTACACCACCAAGGTGCGCTGGCAGACCGCCAACTATTTCCCCTACAATGTATTTGTATGGGAGGGACTGGATAAATCCCGGATTCTGTCCACTATTCCGGATACCAGAGGCTACAACGGCAACATTGAACCCGGCCTGATCCGGTATTCGGGCGATCATATCCAGCAGAAGGCCGTCTGGGACAAAACGCTGTTCGTTTACGGATACGGAGACGGAGGCGGAGGTCCTGCTGAAAAGATGCTGGAAAACTACCGTCGGCTGAAAAACTATCCCACCATGCCCCGTCTGGAGCTGACGCGCGCCGGCGACTATTTTGCGGAGCTGGAAACAAAACGGGATCAGCTTCCCGTCTGGAAGGGCGAGCTGTATGTGGAAACCCATCAGGGCACCTACACCACCATCGCCGAAAACAAACGCTCCAACCGCTATGCGGAGATGGCGTATCGCCGACTGGATCTGCTGGCCGCACTGGCCGGATACCGGGGAGGTTCGCCGGAGTACGACGAGATCGTGAAAAACTACAAGGATCTGCTTCTGCTGCAGTTCCACGACGTTCTGCCCGGAAGCTCCATCGATGATGTCTACCGCGATACCGACCGGATGTATGCGGATCTGTTTGCCTTTGCCGAAAAGAAGCAGATTGCCCTGACCGATGCGGTATTCGCACCGAAGAAAAACGAAGAATGCGTCACGGTTTTCAATCCCAACTCTTTCCCCGGCACCGCGTACGTGCGGGTAAGCGAAGCTTTTGCCGGATGTGCGATGACGGACGGAAGCCGCACCGCAAACGTTCTGCCGGATGGCGCGGGACACTACGTATTTCTCGTGGAGGAGCTGGAGGGCTTTGCCTCCCGCATCTACCGAAAAGCCGCCCCCATTCCCGCTCATTCCCGTGTGACTCTCGCCAAGACAGAGAACGGAATCTCGGTGGAAACCCCCTTCTTCACGTTTACTCTGGCCGGAGACGGCACCCTGCACCGCTTCTACGATAAACGTCAAGGTGTATACTACACGGAGGAAAAGGGACTCAACCGCTTCGTTACCTACAAGGATGGCCCGGAGCTGGAGGACGCCTGGAACATCGACCGGGAATACAAGCTCCGTCCCTACGATATGCAGTGGCAGGACACGGTGAAAATCGTTGAGAACAACGGCGAACGGGTCGTGATCCGGCTGCATAAGACCAACGGCAAAACCACTCTCACCCAGGACATCACCGTGTACGCCGACATCGCCCGGGTGGATTTCTTCTCCCACATCAACTGGCAGGAGAAGTACAAAATTCTGCAGGTTTCCTTCCCCACCTCCATCATCAGCCAGCAGGCATCCTACGAGATTGCCTACGGTGTCGTCCGTCGGGGAACACACGCCAACACGCCGGCAGAACGCTGGAGGCATGAGTACGCCGCCCACCGCTTCACGGACCTGTCGGACGATGTACGTGGAGCCGCCCTACTGAACGACTGTAAGTACGGCCACAACGTCATCGATCAGGATATGATTATGACGCTCTTCCGCTCCACCGATTTCCCGGCGCACTTCTATGATCTGGGCGAGCACGATTTCGCCTATGCGTTCCTGCCCCACGAAGGAGGACTACGTGCCGCAGGTGTGGCGGCTCAGGGATACCTCTTCAACTCCCCCTTCGTTGTTATGGAGGGAGAAGCCAAACATAACGTCCCCCTGTCCCTCTCCCACGCTGGCATGATCGTGGACTGCGTCAAGCCCGCCGAGGACGGAAACGGTATAATCGTCCGTATGTACGAGCCCTACGGCACCTCCGGATGCGTTACGGTGACACTTGCCTCCGACGCGGAGGTTCTGGAAACCTCTCCGCTGGAGAACACACTGGAGGAGCGCGGCGTATGCGGCTCCTTTGCGGTATCCTACAAGCCCTTCGACATCCGCACCTTCCGCATCATCGGATAAATTCTCTCCGCAGACGGAATGAAATGATAAAATGAAGTATGCCCTCCGGCGCTGTACTGCACAGGAGGGCATATTTTATAAGATGCTCGCCGGATCAGAGCTCGTCCAGCCATTTCGTAAATGCAAGATTTGCCGCGGCAGCCACTCCGATATCCGAGACGTGGAACGAAGGCAGAATCCGAAGCGGCGTTTTCACCAGAGAGTACCGGGAGACTCTCTGCTTCAGGAGCGGTGCAAGCTGGTCAAAGCCATACTTGATGCTGCCCGCCAAATAGACGGTGTCGATGTTGACCATATTGCGGATATTGACAATGCCGGCGCTCAGGTAATCCGCCTCCCGCTCCAGAAGAACGGTATCCTGTGCGTCGATTAGCTCATTCCAGGATGCATACCGTCCGCCGCTGTCCGCCAGCAGATTCGGCACGGACGCATACGCCTCCAGACACCCCCGGTTTCCGCAGCTGCACGGCTTTCCGTCAAAGCAGATGGTGGTATGGCCAAGCTCGCTGGTATAGTGCCCAAGGCTGACCAGGAGCTGTCCGTCCGACACCACGCCGGATCCAACCCCTTCGTTTACGAGAAGAAGCAGGAAATCCCGGCTTTCCCCGGTTTCCAGATGATACAGCGCCAGAACGCAAGAATTGTTTTCCAAATACACCGGCAGCCGAAGGGTATTGGTCAAATAGGATACAATGGCGGTATTCTGCCAGTCGTCAAATCCGGGTGGATTGAGAATCATCCCGTTTTTCGCATCCAGCGGACCGGGCGCGCTGATTCCCACTCCCACCGCATTTCCGCCGCACGACTCAAGCAGAGCAAGAATCTCCGTTTTCAGAAGATCCAGTCCCCCTTGGGCGGTGATCCAGATGCTGTGCTGCATCAGCACGTTCCCGGCGAAGTCCGACAGTCCGATGCGACAACCGGAGCGGCTCCAGTACACACCCACGGCGTAAGCGGCATTCCGGTTGACGGTCAGCGGAATGGGTGGCTTTCCCTTCTGGGGGCGTGCCGCGGCTTCCCCCTCGAGGATATACCCTGTTTCGATCAGTTCCCGGGTAATGACCGTAATGGCTGCCCGGGTCAGGCCAGTTTCCTGTGCCAGTTCAATGCGGGACAGGGGTGTCCGGCGAAGCAGCTTTACAATATGCCGCCGGTTTGCTTTTTTTGTATATTCCGCATTGCGTGCCGAATCTTCCATAATTTCGTCTTACCAATACCCGAAGCGTTTTTTATAGCATAATTATAGCACAGCCGTTTTTTTTGTCAACTGGGGGAAAAGGCGGTATCGATTCTTCTCCTGGAAATTACGGGGAGGCAGGCAATAGTACCGTCTGAAGCACCACCAAAAAATGAACGGATCGGAAAATCCGCTTCTTCGGCATTTCTGGCGATGTGAAGCTCCATTTCAAAAAGCAACTCCCGGTCAAATTCCAGCCGTTTTTCAATAAAGCACTGCATGGGTGTGAGGAAGGTCAACTGCCGGAAGGATTCGATAAACCAGGTCTTTCCGATTCCTGCCACAGAAATAAGCTCTTCCAGCGCAAGCGACCGGCACGGATCTTCATCAATGTACGCAAGTACCCACCGTCCACGAATTTTGGCAATAGGGCCGCACTGTGTATGTCGGCGGATCTGAATTTCACAGAGATTCTGCTGCAGATACAGCTTCTGCTGCCAGTCCGAGAAGTACCCCCTTTTTTCGGTATACTTCATATAGGGCGGCAATCAATCCTTCCAGCCGTACGGGAGGCAGAAGATTCATGTACGCCGTCAATGGCAGATGCTCCGTGCCGGAGGGATAATGAAAAGGCATGCCGTAAAATTCCATATACGGCTCCTTTTCCATCCGCAGGCTGTGCTGTACCCGGGGTGAATAAAATAACAGGTCACTGAGCTTTGCCGTATAGGCTTTTCCCTCAACCGTGATTTAACCGATTCCTTTCAAAATCAGAACAAGCTCATGTTTTTAAGAACCGCAGCGGTTTTTCCCATCTAGGAAAAGTCATTCTACGGATCATGTTGTCAAATGTTACACACGCACAGCGTTCCATACTTCGTCCTCCGTCCGCCGTATCTGTTCTCATCACAGCATGGACTTCCATTTTTTACAATCACGCAGAGAAAATCGGTGGAATTTTGTCCATGTTATGGGCGTTTCTGATTTTTCATACCGTCCCTTTTCTGCTGTACTGATTACAGAAAGAGATATTCAAATATTATAATCTGGAACCGTCAGCAGTATATCGCGCACTGCCAGTATAAATTCACAGACCGCGAAATGTTTCGTGCGTTCTTTGATCCCCTGATGCGGTTGGGAGATCACGGCTTTAGTTCATTATTCGCAGAAAATTGTGCGATATGCATAAAAAACATACACAAAAAAGTGTAAAATGATGCGTTGACATTTCCTGTTTGGTTTCCCCGATCAGCAAAGGAACCAACAATTTTTCCTCCGCATATGCCGGGTGTGGGGGAACTTCTTGCAGAAGTTCCCCTGCTCGTTTCTCCTGCGTTTCCCTGCATTTGCGGCTCATCTCAGCCGCCGGAGGGTGCGGGGGAAGGAGGGACGCAGTGCTTCGCTTTCTCCATCAAAAAACACAGGGAGCGCGGGCGCGAACGTGTTTTTCCGGATGAGCGGGCAGGGTGAGGTCTGACGGGCTTCGGCTGCACGTCGCCGTGCTGCACGGCATCCGGAGGGGTAGCGGGCGGATTCTGCTGTGCTTTGACGGGTATATAGTCCGAAAGTTTTTGGGGGGTGCGGGGGCTTTTTTCAAAAAGCCCCTGCGGCGTTCCCCCGTCTCCCGTGTCTGCGTGGCATCTCAAACGCCTTGCAGCGCGGGGGAGAGGACCATCTCAAACGCCGAAGTTCCTCTCCCCCGCAGCCCTCTCTCCTTGGCTCTCGAGGGTGGAGCGTACTCTGGCGGGTATATAGTCCGAAAGTTTTCGCGGGGGTGTGGGGGAGCCTTTTTCAAAAGGCTCTCCCACATCGTTCTTTCCAGCATCGTTCTCCCCCGCGACCCTCTCTCCTTGGCTTCGGGGGGTGTTCATGTGGCATTTTGGGCAAAAGCGCAGAAATGTATATTGCGCCGCCGCATACGCGCGCGGTATAATGGGATTTGGATAAGACTGCATTTTCAGATCTCTGTAAATCATCCGGAGGACTATACATGAAGACAATTCGTGAAGCCAAGGTGCTGTATATTCTCTGCTCGTCGCTGATGGCGGCGGCGGGACTGTTTCTGATCCTCCGCCCGGACACCTCTGCTTCCCTGCTCTGCATCGTCGCGGGCGCTTTCCTCGTCCTGTTCGGCGCGTGCAAGATCTTCGGCTACTTCACCTATGACGCGTATCAGCTCGCATTTCAGTTTGATCTCGCGCTCGGCATCTTCAGCGCGCTGCTCGGCGTCGTCCTGCTCGTCCATCCCGGCAGAGTCCTCTCCATCGTGTCGATTCTGCTCGGACTGTTCGTGCTGGTGGACGGCGTGTTCAAGCTGCAGACCGCCGGCGACGCCCGCCGGTTCGGGTTGCCGCACTGGTGGCTCATCCTCGCCGGAGGCATCCTCTGCATCGCCGCCGGAGCATTCCTGATCTTCGATCCGTTCGACGGCGGCAGGCTGATGATGATTACCGTCGGCGTCTCGCTGCTCATCGACGGCATCCAGAATCTGTTCAACGCGCTCTACACGGTGCGCATCCTGCGCCGCCTCAAAAACGGGAGATGAGCAGCATATGAACATCGTCCTGACACTCGCCTTTCTCTTCGCCGCCGGCTGCCTCATCGGCTGGGGGATCGAGGTCGTCTTCCGCCACTTCTACGTACACCGCAAATACTGGATCAACCCCGGCTTCCTCGTCGGACCGTATCTGCCCCTGTACGGCTTCGGGCTGTGCGCGCTCTATCTGCTCGCCTCGCTGGAACCGCTGATTCCCATAGAAAACGGCGCATGGCGCAAAACCCTCCTGTTTCTGCTCATGGCGGCGTGCATGACGCTGATCGAGTACATCGCCGGCGTGATCTTCATCCGGAAAATGCACGTCAAGCTGTGGGACTACAGCGGCATGTGGGGCAACATTCAGGGCATCATCTGCCCGCTGTTCTCCTTCTTCTGGGCGCTGCTCAGCGCGGCGTACTATTTCCTGATCCATCCGCGCGTGCTCGGCGCGCTCGCCTGGCTTTCCTCCAACCTCGCCTTCTCCTTCTTCATCGGACTGTTTTACGGCGTGTTCGCCGTAGACTGCTTCTATTCCTTCCGCATCGTGTCGCGCATCCGGACGCTCGCGCAGGAATATGATATTCTGGTCCGCTACGAGGAGCTGAAAGCCCACGTCGCCGAAACTGCGCAGCGCGGACGGGAACGCGTCCACTTCCTCTTTGCGCTGCCGGCGCACGAGTCTCTTGCCGACGCCGTGCGCACCTATGCCCAGAAAACCCGCAGCGCAGGCGAAAACCTGCGCGGTCACATCGGCAAGCTCACCGAAAGGAAACGGAAATGAAACTCCTGTACAGCATCATCTATGTGCTCCTGATCGGCGCAGTCGCGCATTTCGCGGGCGCGGCTCTTCCGCGGGAGAATATCCGCCCGGACAGCTTTCCGTACAAATGCCGCGCGTGGGAGCGCGGCGGCGCCGTGTATGAACGGCTCGGCATCCGCCGCTGGAAGGACAGAATGCCGGATACAAGCCGGTATTCCCGCCTGCTCGTTACAAAGGAAGTCCATCCGCATATGAGCAGCGGCGCGGTGCGCCGCCTGATCCAGGAGACCTGCGTCGCGGAAAAGGTACATGTGGATCTCTCCCTCGCGTCGGTCGGGGTGCTCTTCATCTGGGAAAGCAGCTTCGGCTTTTTCATCTGGTTTCTGTGCTTTCTCGGCAATCTGCCGTATATTCTGATCCAGCGCTACAACCGCCCGCAGCTGGTGCGCCTGCTGGAGCTGACCGAACGCCGCGAGGCGCGCGGCATGCATTCTGCCGCCTATCACGAGGAGGACTATCCGGCTTCCTCCGCCTATGAGGTGCTGTAAATGGTCGATTACCGCAAATTCCGTTTGTCCAAACTGAACGATCCCGAATTCTCGCATCTGAAGCTGCTTCTGTTCTGGCCGCTGTTCGGTCTTGTCTTTCTGCTCGAGGAACGCGTGCTTCGCCTCGATTACTTCCCGATGCACTGCGCCCTCGACGACATGATCCCCTTCTGCGAATACTTTCTGATCCCGTATCTGTTCTGGTTCGTGTTTCTCGTGGGGATGGGACTGTATTCCCTGCTCTTCGACATACCCGCGTTCCGCCGCTTCATGAATTTTATCATCATCACATATACGGCGGCAGCCATCTGTTACATTCTCTTCCCGACCATGCAGAATCTGCGTCCTGTGACCTTTGCGCGCGACAACGTATTCACCCGCTTCATGACGGAATTCTATCAGTTCGATACGAACACGAACGTCTGCCCCTCCATCCATGTGCTCGGCTCCCTCGCCGTCCTGTACGCCTCCTGGAACAGCCGCGCCTTCGGCACACCCCTGTGGCGCGCCGTGTTTACCGTCATCACCGTCGCGATCTGCCTCTCCACCGTTTTTCTCAAACAGCATTCTTTCCTCGACATTCCGCCCGCGCTCGCGCTCGGCATTATCGCCTGCCTCATCTCCCGCCGCCGGGAATCCGTCGGTCTGCTTGCCCAGGATGCGCCGGGGAAAACTTTTTGAAAAAAGTATTCCCCGGACCCCTTTCAAAAACTTTTGGGCAAAAACAGGGATATCGTACAGTGAAATCTGTACGGTATCCCTGTTTTCAGGTTGAAAGCTTCCGCTGCACCTTAGCGCGCCGCACGGCATCCGGAGGGATGGCAGGCGGATTCCGCTGCACTTTGGCAGTCATTCAGTCCAAAAGTTTTTGGGGGTCAAGGAGCTGTATCAAAACGATTATTCCGATCGAGTTGATAACAGCTCCGATTTTA
>JBJDZH010000012.1:0-13480 GCA_051867895.1 Eubacteriales bacterium | reverse complement strand
ACCGACCTATGATCGTAACCACAGGTCGGTTTCACTGTCTTACGGGCTCCCCGCCAAGCCGCCGTCTTTTCGTTTTCGTGCAGGACGGCGGCACGGACGCCGCCCGCGCACCGTACCCATTCCCGTACTCACGGACGGCGCGTTCGTCACGCTGTCACTTCCTGCTAAGTCCGCGCGCCGCCACGGGGGCAGACAGCACACCGCGCCACGCCCACGTCTGCTCCCCGCACGGACGGCGGCGCCGGCGCATCACCACACGATCTCGATCACGACAGGCTCGGTGAGCAGCGGCTCCCGGTCGGCGGGGATCCCCCCGATGCGCAGAAACGGTCCGCGCGCCCGCCCGTTTTCATCCATCTCCGACGGCGGATAATCGAGCGAGAACGGCAGCTGCATCCCCGTATTCAGAAGCCGCACCGACTGCGGCAGCGACGGATACCGGTGCAGATACACCGCTCCCGCGATCACGCCGGACGGAAAGTGCAGATAGGTCTTTCCGTTTTTGCGCAGCGCGATGCAGTCGTCTCCGCGCATCATGGGATTGGCGCGGATCGCATACGGGAACGGATCCGCCTCCGTATCCTCGAGCGTTCCGTTCAGCTTGCGGTACCACTCGCCGATCCGCGCAAGGATCGCCCTCGCCTCCGGCGGGATCGTGCCGTCCGGCATCGGACCGACGTTCAGAAGATAGCTGCCGCCCATCGCCATGGTGCGGTCGATGCCGTACAGAAGATAGCGCGGCGTGAAGTAGTCCTCGCCGCGGCGGTAGCCCCAGCTCTGCGCGCCGACGGACTGGCACGCCTCCGTCATGCGGGTAAAGCGTCCGCCCTCGGGCACCTTTCTCTCCGGCGTGGAGAAATCGCCCTCGTCGTAGCCGCGGTCGTTGATGCGGATCTCCGGCTGGAGAGAGCGTGCAAGCTCGTTGACGGAGGGGTCAAAGATGTGCGGCGGGATATCCCAGAACAGCGTGTAGATCGGACCGTAGTTCGTCAATAGCTCGCGCAGCTGCCGCTTGACGAAGCCGCGGTACGCCTCGGTATCGGACAGCTCCGGGTGCGCCGCCTTCCACTGATGGCTCGAGGCGGGATTGTACGCGCACGTCTCGTGCCAGTCGGGGAGGGAGTAATACAGCGACAGCTTCATGCCGTGCCGCGCGCACGCGTCGGCAAGCATTTTCAGCACGTCGCGCCCGTAGGGCGTATGCATGATATTGTAGTCCGTCTCGCGGGTGTCCCACATGCAGAAGCCGTCGTGATGCTTTGTCGTAAAGCAGATGTACTTCATCCCGGCGTCCTGCGCCATACGCACCCACTCGTCCGGGTCATAGCGGACCGGGTCGAAGGTGAGCGCCAGCTTCTCGTAGTCCGCATTGCACAGATCGCGGCGGGCAAGGACCTGCTCATGGTCCTCCGTCTGGGAATAGATGCCCCAGTGTACGAACATGCCGAATAGATTCTCCATCTTCTTTCCTCCTTGAACAAAACCCCCGCCGCACGGGAAATGCAGCGGGGATTTTTGTGGATTGTACGTGAGATCAGCCGATCTTGGAGCCGTTGATCTTGATGCCGGGGCCCATCGTGGACGCCAGCGTGCAGCTCTTGATATACTGACCCTTGGCAGCGGCGGGCTTCGCCTTGATGATGGCGCCCATGAGAGCGTTGAAGTTCTCCGTGAGCTTTTCCGCACCGAAGGAAGCCTTGCCGATCGGGCAGTGGATGATGTTGGTCTTGTCGAGACGGTACTCGATCTTACCGGCCTTCGCCTCCTGAACGGCGCGCGCGACGTCCATCGTGACGGTGCCCGCCTTCGGGTTCGGCATGAGTCCCTTCGGACCGAGAACCTTACCGAGACGGCCGATCGTGCCCATCATATCCGGGGTAGCGATGACGATATCGAACTCGAACCAGTTCTCCTTCGTGATCTTCTCGACATAGTTGATGTCGCCGACGTAATCGGCGCCTGCCGCCTCCGCTTCCTTTGCGCGGTCGCCCTTGGCAAAGACGAGGGTGCGGACCTTCTTGCCGGTGCCGTTCGGAAGAACGACGGCGCCTCTGACCTGCTGGTCGGCGTGACGGGAGTCAACGCCGAGACGGACGTGCAGCTCGATGGTCTCATCGAACTTGGCCTTGGACGTCTGGCAAACGAGGCTGATCGCCTCGGCGGGGTCATAGAGCTTGGACTTCTCGAGCAGCTTTACGCTGTCTGTATATTTCTTACCCTTATTCATCTCTGCATCCTCCTTACTCTTCCACCGTGACGCCCATGGAACGGGCGGTGCCTGCGACCATGCTCATCGCTGCCTCGAGGGACGCGGCGTTGAGGTCGGGCATCTTGGTCTCGGCGATCTGCTTGAGCTGCTCTTTGGTCAGCTTGGCGACCTTGGTCTTGTTCGGGGTGGCGGATGCAGTCTCGATGCCGCATGCCTTCTTGATGAGAACGGCGGCGGGCGGCGTCTTGGTGATGAACGTGAAGGAGCGGTCGGCATAGACGGTGATGACGACCGGGATAATCAGACCGATATCCTTCTTGGTACGCTCGTTGAATTCCTTTGTGAAGTTCGGGATCGCTACGCCGTACTGGCTGAGCGCGGGACCGACGGGCGGTGCGGGCGTCGCTTTGCCCGCCTGCAGCTGGAGCTTGACGTAACCGACGATTTTCTTTGCCATAAAAGAAACCTCCATGCGTGGTTTATGACGGAAGAATCAAGAAAAATTTTCTTCCTCCCACAGTTCCGGTCGTTTGGCGCACGGCGCCGGGATGCCGGCTCCCGGGGAATACCGGACTCAGGCGTGCTGCGCGCGGCGGATGTGCCTGATGTCCAGATTGATCGGCATATCGCGTCCGACCGTAGAAACGATGACGGTGACCTCGCTGCCGTCGGGGGAGATCTCGCTCAGCTTTCCGCTGTATCCGGCGAAGATGCCCTCCACGATATCGACGGTGTCTCCGACGGCGGCGGCAGCCGGCGCGGCGGTGACCTCGTCGTTGATGATGGCAGCCGCCTCCTCGTCCGTGAGGGGGACAGGCTTGGAGCCGGGACCGACGAAGCCGGTGACGCCGCGGATGTTGCGGACGACGTGCCAGCTCTCATCCGTCATAATCATTTTTACGAGGACGTAGGACGGGAAAATCTTGTTTTCCACCTCGCGCTCCGTGCCGCCGTCCGATTCGACGATCGTCTCGACGGGAACGCGCACGTCGAAGATCAGATGGGACAGCCCTCTGTTCTCGACGATTTTTTCAAGGTTCATCTTGACCTTGTTTTCATAGCCGGAGTAGGTATGGGCGACATACCATCTCGGTCCGGCGTTCATCTCGTTGATGTCGCTCATATCTCAGATAATCAGGCTGAGACCGACTATCGCGGAGGAGAAAACGTAGTCCAGCAGTCCGATCACGGCGCCGGAGACGGCCATGACGACCAGCGTGAGGATCGTGTTGCGGATGACGGTCTTTCTCGGCGTCCAGACGATCTTCTTCATCTCCGCCTTGGTCGTGCGGCACCAGGCGAGGGCGCGGGAGAAAACGGACGGCTTGCCGCTCTTCTTTGCCGGTTTGGCGGCGTCCTTCTTTGCGGGCTTCGTCTCGGCGGCGGGCGTCACGTCCGTCACGGCTTCATCCGGCGTTTTCTTTTCGTTTTCAGCCATTGCTTTTCTCCTTCCTTATTTGGATTCCTTGTGGAGAGTATGCTTGCGGCAGAAGCGGCAATACTTGTTCATCTCGAGACGATCCGGGTCATTCTTCTTGTTTTTCGTCGTGTTGTAATTGCGCTGCTTGCATTCGCTGCAGGCGAGAGTGATCTTGACTCTCATGTTCGGCACCTCCTGATAAATGTTGATGACGGCGCACAGCGCCGCGTACCTCCCTCGGGGCAGAGGCTGCGCGCAGCCGCACAAAAAAAGAACCCTCTGCGTGAGGTACTGTTATTATACCATTCCCGCGCGCGCCTGTCAAGGGAAAGCGGCGGATTTTCCCCGAAAAAACGATCATTATTATAAACGATAGTATACACGATGATCCGCGCGTTTCCGGGCACGCGCGGCGCGCCGCCGCATCGTTTTTCGGCGTTTGGCTAAAACTCCGCCGGATTTTACGCGCGTGCATAAAATTATCTTTTTTCATCACAACTTTCGCCGGATTATTTGCTTTTCCGCTTGACATTCCTGCACGAATCCGCTATAATGATACACGATACCGGATTCACCCGAATCCAATCAATTTTTTAAGGAGACAAAAACATGAAGAAGTTCCTTGCACTTGCCCTCTGTGCTCTGATGGTTCTCACCATGTCCGCGGTCGTGTTCGCGGCGGAAGACAACGCATTTGAGTACAACTTCGAGGACGACACGGAAGGCGATTTCATCGCCATCGACAACTCCATCAAGTTCTACCCGAAGCAGGGTTCTGTCGAGATCGTGAAGTTTGACGGCTCCATGGTCGCCAAGATCTCTCAGATCGACCTGCAGGACATCGGCGGTCAGATGGACACCTATCTTGACCTCGTTGCCGGTCCTGTCAGCACCTACGGTGTTGAGCAGCAGTACGTTCTCGAGTACGACGTGTACTTCGAGAAGTTCGGTCCCACCACCCAGTGGCAGATTCTCTGCTCCCGCGAGACTCCCGCTGCCGGCACGCAGTTCCAGAACGTCGGTTACTTCAAGGGCAATGAAGCTGGCACCATCGATCTCGAGATCGTGAAGACGGTTGCCGAAGGCGAGACCAATGATCCGGTCGCTACGTTTGAGACCGGCAAGTGGATGAAGGTCGCTGCCTGCATCGACAAGAAGAACGCCTGCTTCAGCGTGTATGTGGACGGCGTCTGCTACGCGAAGGATATGGACTACACCGTCGCTGACGGCTCCGCCGCCGAGTCCGAGCGCATCCGCACCGCTTTCGCTGCCGCCGGCGCTGGCTCTGACGCGATCGCTTACCTCGACAACATCAAGATTTACAACGCCACCACGCCGAGAGACGTGAAGGTTGCCACCCCGACCACTTCTGCCGCTCCTGCGACCGAAGCTCCTGTCGTGACCGAGGCTCCGAGCACCGGCGCTGCTACCACTCCGGCTCCCTCCGAAGGTTCTTCTACCGCTACCGCGGATATCGCCGTTGTGATCGCTGCTGTTGCCGCTGTCGCTGCCTCCGGCGCTGTCATCGTCAAGAAGAAGCACTGATTCTTACATACCTGCACAAAAGAGACGCTCTCATGAGCGTCTCTTTTTCGTTTTCGTTTGTTCTGCCGCACCGATGTGCGCCCCGGCGTACCCTCGCGCCGACCGCTCTCTTCTCTTTTTGCGCTTTTGCCGCGGAGGTACGTATCAGAAGCTCCTGTCAGGCTCCATGGATCAGCCGGGCAGATAATCTCCGATGGCTTCCGAGATCGTCATGCCGAAATATTTCCGGTATAACCGGCTTACGTAGCTCGCATCGGAATAGCCATAGATCGCCGCAGCGCAGGAGAGCGTGATATGCTCATTCATCATCAGCTTCCGGATGCCCTCGAGCTTTACGCGGTTCATGAAATGCATCAGCGACTCGCCTTCGCTGCTTTTGAATACCGCGCAGAGATATTCCGGCGTGATCCCGAGCGATACCGCGATCTCCGATTGCCGGATCGGTTCATGCAGATGCGCGTATATATAATTCTTCGCCCGCCGGACATAGGGCGAGGGCCATCTGCCGCTGCTGCCCTGCTTCGCATTCTGAAGCGCGGCGACAAGCAGCAGAAAATCGCCGCTGCACGACAGGCTGTCCTCCGGATACAGCGTGCTGGTCTTGATGATGGCGTCTATCTTCTCCCGCGCAAACCGGAGATTCGTCTCCGGATCGCGGAACACCGGCGCGCGAAAACAGGAGCCGGCATCCTCGCAGCCGTCATGTTCCACCCGGAAGCATACGGTATGATGCTCGTGCGGGGCGTCTGCATCAATGGCAAGATCATCATTATATGCATTGAATATGATGTCGCCCTCTCCGGCGTGGAATCGCTCCTCTCCCCGCCGCAGCTCGAGACTGCCCTTATATACATACGACACCTCGATCGCGTTCCGGCGCGCCCGGAGGATGCTGTGATACTGCTCCGAACGAAAGGTATGCGCGAAAAACAGTTCCGGCAGGGACAGAATACGGATCCCGGACAACCTGGTCAGCCTCCCCTTTGACGCTTGTCTGTACCGGCGATTATATCATAATATCTTAATTTTGTCAATCTCCAATAAATATGTGTATTGATGCTCCGCCGACGGAATGCTATAAATAGAATGCAGGCGTCAGACAGGAGGAATGCATTCATGACCACATCGAAGCTCAGGCAGGAGATCGGGCAGAAGCCCGAGGGCGTCTATGCGCCCGAATTCTTCAAGGCGGCGGGATTCCGCGAGATGCGCGGAGCGCGCGTTTCCGCCGCCCGCGCACAGGCCGTCCGGCATCTTCTGTCCGATCCGCAGCCTTACATCTATAAAAACGATCTCATCGCCGGAAGCATCCGCCCGCTCGTGATCCGGGCGGACGGCCGCGCCGTGTCCGAGGCGAGAAGCCTCTGCTCCGCCGTCGGCGAAAGAGGCTTCCTGACGAATTCCGACCATTATGCGCCCGATTATCGAAAGCTGGTGACAGTCGGGCTCCCCGGACTTCTCTCTGAGCTGGACGCCTCCCTGAGGGCGCACGCAGGCGATGGGCAAAAGACGGAATATCTGACCGATATGAAAACGGCGCTCAGCGGTTTGGGCGGCATGATACGCAATTATGCGCAGGCCGCCGACGCCCTGATCGGCGCAGATGGCTATTCCGACAGCGCGCTTGCCGCGATCCGGGACCACTGCCGGAAGCTCCTGCGCGGAGCGCCCCAGAGCTTTGAGGAAGCGCTCCAGCTTGTATGGCTGACGCATCTCAGCTTTGTGTATGAGGGCAGATATGCGATGGCGCTCGGGCGGATGGATCAATACCTGTATCCGCTGTTTGTGCGGGATATCGAAAAGGGCATTCTGGATGAGGAACGCGCCGTGACCCTGCTTGAAAATGTATTCATGAAGCTGTATGAGCGTCATGTGATCCTCGGCGGGGACGATGTCGTGAACATCTGCATCGGCGGACAGTCGCATGAGGGAAAATGCGAGGTGAACCGGCTCAGCTTCTGCGTGCTTTCCGCCGTGAAGAACTGTCAGATTCCCGGACCGAATCTCTCCGCGCGCATACCCGCCGATGTATCGGACGAATTCCTCGACGAATGCCTCAAATCGATAGGCACCGGACTCGGATATCCGGCTCTCATGAACGACGATGTCAACATAGCCGCGCTCGGACGGCACGGCTATGAACCGCAGGATCTGTACGACTACTGCATGGTCGGCTGCATAGAAAACTTCATCCCCGGAAAACAGCCGCCATGGTCGGACGGCCGGTTCGACACCCCGCGGTATTTTGAATATCTGTTCAACCGCGGGAAAGCGATCCGTTATCCCACGGACGGGATCGACACCGGACCGCTCGAGGATATCCGATCGATGGACGATCTGATGCAGAAATACGAGGAACAGCTGCGCTGCGGCGTGAAACTGTACGTGGAAAACTTCAACCGCGAAAATTCCTCGCTGGACCCGGAGACATTCACCTCGCCGTATCTCTCCTGCTTCTGCGACTGCTGCATCGAGCGCGGGCTTGACATCAACAACGGCGGCGCAAAATACAAGTCTGCGCACGGGGTCGGACTGATGGGGATCGGCACGGTATGCGACTCGCTCGCCGCGATCGAAACGGTCGTATTCACAGAGCATGCCGCTTCTCTCGCGGACATACGCGACGCCATGCTCCGCAGCTTTGACGGATACGAGACGCTCCGGGATCGTCTGCTCGACGCCCCGAAGTACGGCAATAATCTTCCCGCCGCGGATAAGTACGCGGTATGGTTCGTCGATTTCTTCTATAACGAGTTCGGAAAGTACCGGACGCCCGACGGCGGACCCTTCTACCTCGCCATGGCGGCCAATACAAGCAATATCAGCGCCGGGTCGCTCATCTCCGCCACCCCGGACGGCAGAAAAGCCGGAGAGCCGCTGTCTGACGCCGCCTCTCCGACCTATGGAAGGGATATACGGGGCGCGACCTCGCTGATTTGCAGCGTGACCAGACCGGATTACACCAAGGTCGCCTGCGGTACCGTAATCAATCAGAAATATTCGCCGTCGATGTTCGGGGACGGCAGGCGCGAAAAGCTGCGGGCGCTCCTCCGCGTATACTTCCGGAAGGGCGGGCAGGAGATCCAGATCAACGCAACCTCCCGCGCCGTGCTGGAGGACGCGATGGAGCATCCGGAAAAATATCCGACCATGGTCGTCCGCGTGTCGGGCTATTCGGCAATATTCGTCACGCTGCCCCGGGCGGTACAGCTTGACATCCTCAGCCGCACGCAGCAGAACTGACAGGCAGTAAGAAGGAAAGGGATCGTCACAGCTATGACAGAGGAAACGGCGCTGAACATATCGTCGGTACAGCATTTTTCGATCGGCGACGGACCGGGGATACGTACTACGGTTTTTTTCAAGGGATGCAATCTGCGCTGTCCATGGTGCCACAATCCCGAGACATGGTCGGATGAGCCGCAGGAAGTGACCTTTGAACCGGTGCGCAGACCGATCCGCTTCGGACAGATGCGGACGGTTCCGGAGCTGATGCGCGATATTCTGGAGGACGCCGATTTTTATGCGGAAAGCGGAGGCGGAGTCACACTGAGCGGCGGAGAGGCGATGCTCCAGCCATATGGCGTCCGCGCACTGGCAAGGGCTTTGCAGGAGGAGAATATCTCTGTCTATATCGACACCGCGGGCGATGTCCCGTGGGACAGCTTTGAGATGGTCGATGCATTCGCAGACGGATATCTGTACGACCTCAAGACCTGCGACAGGGAGCTGATGAAGCGCGTCACGGGCGGCGATCTCGACCGGATCGTGGAAAACCTGTCCAGGCTCCTGCGGCGAAAAAGGACCGTAAGGGTCCGCGTGCCGCTGATCCCGGGCTTCAATGCCGACCTCGGGACGGCACGGAAAATGTGCGGACTGCTGCAGGATATCGGCGCCGGAACGGTGGATCTTCTGCCCTTCCACCGCCTCGGATATGAGAAATATCTGGCGCTGAACATCGACTATCCGATGAAGGATATCTGTCCGCTGACCGATGAGGGGATAGCAGATATCGCCGGCGTGTTTGCGCAGCACTTTGATACAACGGTCGAAAAATAACGATAGGAAGGCAGCCATCGCGGCAAATGCGCGCCGGTCTGTCAGAAGCTCCCCGACATGGTATGCAGGACAGCGCCGCATATGGGAGACAGCGGACGAGGGCGCATTGCTTTCACAAAAAAGAGGCAGCTGCCATACGCGCAAAAAGAAACCGTTCTTTACCGATCCGGTAAAAAACGGTTTCTCGCTTTTCCGTATCGCGGCGGATCGCTGTCCGCCGCCGGCATCATCCGCGCGTACCCTTTCCCGGCGTCCTCCCGTCGATCGCCTGGAATTGTCCCCTGCGCAGCCTCAGCCGTCCTGCGCGTCCTGCGCCGCCGTGGTCTCCGTATACCCCTCCGGGAATTCAAAGCGCACCATCGACGTAAACAGCGCCGTGTGATAGGCGTGGAGCCGTTCCGACTTTGCCTTGCCCTTGAAGGCGGACATCGTGGAAAGCCTGCGGATGCAGAGGACGGAATCCTCCGGCAGAACCTGCATGGCTGTGAAATAGCGCGCGAATTTCGTTTCGCCGAAGCGGATGCCGTATTCGTCGATGGCTTCCGGCGGCGTCTCGCCGAGGACCTCCGTCAGCGGCAGAAGTCCGCCCGCCTTCTTCACGTCCTCATACAGCGCGGGGTCCAGAATGCAGATCACGGATTCCCCGGCGATGACTTCCACCTCAAAGCGCTCGCGCTGGGAGGCGTTTCCGGCATAGTCGAAAATCAGCTCCACGCCCTGCGCCTCCGCCAGCGCCATCTTTTCGTCGATCTGCTCCGGCGTGAGATAGTTGACGTCCGTCAGCATCACGCCGCGCTCGCCGTCTCCGTTATAATCCTCCATCACCTGACGGACCGCGTCCTGCACCGCCCGCGCCTCGTTCGGCGTCAGATAGGCGGGACCGGCGTACATCAGATATACGTCCGGCGTCTCGCGGGAGCAGGTCTGGATCATCGTAACGGTAAGCACCAGCACCGCCGCGGCGATGATGATCGTTTTCCACTTGTGGTGATACCAGAAATTCTCCCAGAAGCCGACATGCTCCGGCTCATGATCCGGAGGCGGCGGGGCGTTGTCCTGCCCGAGCCCGCGCAAAATCCGCGCGGACGCCGATTCGGGAACTTCCTCCTCCTGAGGCGGCTTTTTCTCGTTTTCTTCCATTGTGCTCCTCTTTTCCTTCGGGAATGGGATGCGCGGGCGGCATGCGCCACGCCACGCCCGGCGGGCTTCCGCCTTGCCTGCTCTCTTTTGCTTCATTATACCACATGCGTGCCGTTTGCGCAAGAGCCGCGCGCGGTGCGGAGGCGCGAATGCCTTGCCCGATCCCCCCGCGGCGCGCGGAGGCGGGGCGCAAATCCAAACACCACAGGGTTTATCATCCTCTGGCTGATGCTTTTTCCAACGCTATGGGAAAAAACTCCCGTATGATCGGATACGTCAGAGCATCCGGCAGAGCGTCAAAGAGTCCGACCCTCCCCATTTCGCTGCATTCCGGCAAATCGCCCAGTATATGGATATCTGCAAAAAACACCTGTCCATTTCCCTGATAATGATAGCCGTTCAATTCTGCATCTATATAATAGTCACAGAGCGGCTCGATATCAAATTCCACCGCTCCGGTTTCTTCAAACAATTCTCTTTTCGCCGCTTCCAGCGGAGTTTCGCCGGTTTCTATCCATCCGCTGGGGTGCTCCCATGTACGCCTTTCCTTATGCATGCAAAAAACCCACTTGCCCTTATACAGCGCCATAATATCCGCAGAAAAATAATTTCCCAGTGTGTTGAACGGACGGGCATAACACTCCATAGAATCCACCACCTGAGCCGATTTTCCCGGCTGCTGCCCCGGCACAGGATCGGTCTCCGCGCACTAAATACATCGGATAAAGTCGCCGATCGTATGAACCGCCGCTGCGACCGTGTGCGCATCCTTACCGAGGATCTCATCGTCGGGGTAGGCGGCATCGATCCCGAGAGATCGCAGCTTGCAATAATATTTCGCCGCGTCCTCCGTGCGCTTGAAGGACTTCTCCATCACCGCGGGGAATGTCATCGGAGACGGGCAGCCGTCCGTCCGAACCGCCCGCACGATATTTTTTTGTATATCCGGCAAAAGCTCTTCGTTTTTGCGGAAAACCGCCTCATTGCGCGCGAGCTCTTTTTTGGTCACCGCCGTCACAATCCCCGGCACCGCCCGCGCAGCCTGCGCGCACGCGATGTCTCCCCCCGCAAAAAAGCGGGATGGGATGCCGTATGACGCGGCAATGTACGCGTCCATATCGACCTCGCCGATATATCTGCCGTTCAGTTTATAATACTGCACAGCCTTACTGCTCATCGTGTGCGCCAGAACGCCGCCCAGCGTTCCCTCCATCGCGTGATAGCCGAAGTAGCAGATGCAGTCGTATGCCCCGTCGGCAAAATACATGCGCGGAAGCGCGAGATCATACGGGATGAGAGTGATCCGGCGATCAAGCGCGGCGGCATCCACATTGTTTCCGCCGCTGTGATTGTCCCACAGCCCGACTGTTTCAACGCCCGCCGCAAACAGCGCCTCCGCAGCTGCGTTGACCTCTGCCGCAGCCTGTTTTCTGGCAATCTTCCATTGCTCCGTGTCGCGCTGGAGTCCCATATAAGGCTCGCCCGCCACGTTGTTGACGCCTTCCAGATCCAGCGCAAACAATATCCGTTTATACATGCTATCCACTTCCTTTTCGCTTTTATTATAGCAAACAGCCATCGGAAAATCAAGCGGAATCCGCCCGGCAGGGCACATGTGTCCGAGGCTCCGCCGAAGAAAGCGCGCGTCCGCTCGCGCGCCGGGCGTGGAGCAGGGCGCTGGAGCGATTCCGCTCAAACACGCGCCATGCAGCGGCGTGGAGCGGAAGCAAAACAAAAAGGGACGCGAACGCGTCCCCGGCTGGCGTCATGTGACAGAGGAAAGCTCTGCTCGGGCTCCCTTCTCCTCGACCATAGCTCAGTGGACAGGGTCGATGCAATCGGAAAGAACCTGATTTTTAATGCTTATCATCCCCTGACAGGTGGGATGACCGTTGATTTTTTCAATATTGGAAAGAACGGTATAAGGCACCTGATAGTGGTCGCAGATCTTCACGATCCCCCGGCTGATCTCTTCCCGTAAATCCGTGTTCACGATAAAGTGAATTTTTTCCTTGGGCACCGCTTCCAGGAGCCTGTTCAGAAAATAGCTGATCCCCGGCAATACCAGTTTCAGATCCGCCTCGGTCCAACGATCAAAAATCAATTCGCCCGGGGCGTTCCCTGTCCACGAATCATTGGTTGCACCAAAAACAAAAACACGGTCGATTCTGTTTTTGCTGAAAAATCCTTCGTCCATCAGCTTTGTCAGCCTGTATATAAAGGAGGAAGATTTCGAGCAATCTCCCTGGTATCCTGTATTACAAATGGTAGAGCCGGACCAGCTGTTATTCATCACAATTTCCGACCCGGTTTCATGAGCCAGCATGTACCACCAGGTTTTTGACACCTCCGACACATCCGCCCTCGGGTAATACACAGCATATCCTTCGGGAATATATCCCGCGAAAGTGGAATAGCTGTCACCGAATATCAGAATTCTTTCATTTTTCATTGTACATAACCTCGCAAATGATTTTTCAGAAACCAGAATATGCCATCGGCGTTGGGGGGCTGACTATCGCCTGCACATACGGCAGTCTACAATGCACGTTTGTCTACGTGCAATCAGCCGCAGGAGCAACTCAAAGCGGACGCACGTGCGTTCCATCAAGAAGAAAGCGCGCGCTGTATGCGCCCTCCCATCCCCGCCGAAGCACGCGTCAGGTGTACCACCTCCCGTCCCCGACGGCGCGGGCAGCGATTCCGGTCAAGCGTGCCCCATGCGGCAGAATCCATCGCTGCGGAAGGCGTGGGGCAAAGCCAAAACGGACGCACGTGCGTTCCATCAAGAAGAAAGCGCGCGCTGTACGCGCCCTCCCATCCCCGCCGAAGCACGCGTCCGCCGCACCGCGGGCGGCAATCCTGCTGAGCAGTGCCCCATCATGCTTGAATTCAATCAAACACGCGCACGGGAGCTTGCCCCATACTTCATCCCTATTCCCTCTTACTTATTCCCTGAAATCCTGAATGCGAATTTCGTGAAAAATGAAGAGGGAAAAGTGAAAAAGTAATAGTGAAAAAGTAAAAATCCTGAACGCTATCGCATTCAGGATTTTGGCTCCCCCTGTTGGGCTCGAACCAACGACACTGCGGTTAACAGCCGCATG
>JBJDZH010000011.1:0-163529 GCA_051867895.1 Eubacteriales bacterium | reverse complement strand
CGTCCGGCAGCTCTACGCTGTAAACGGTAGGTACGGTATCCTTCCAGACATAGGGTCCGTAATAGCCCTGGGTTTTCCCGAAAAGCGCATGATATCCCTTCGCTTCAAACACCGATTGAAGCTTCTCCGTCAGAAGCTCTTCCTCTGCATCCGGCACATCCAGAAGCGCTTTCAGTTGTGTCAGCAGCTTGTCCGCGGCCTCTGCTTCCGGCAACCCACAATAAAAGGTATCACGGAAATACATCTGATACAAACGCAGGATATCGTTGAGTATGTCCGGTATTTCAAACGTGCGGTATTCACAATCTTCAAAAATCGCGACATACGCAGGAAGAATGTCTTTGAATTCCTCGTGATCGCGCATATATGCAATGGCACCCTGCATGTCTCCATTCAAAAAAAACTGACTGATTTGCACGCTTTCTCTCTCCTCTATAAAAACGATGTACAGGTCTGTCTGGTTCCATGCTATCACATAGCCAGGATGAATGCAAGAACAGCCACAGCAGTTCAAACCAAACGCTGTGACTGTCAGCTGTCTTATGACCCTGCGCTATACCCCGGTCGTTCGTTTGTGCTTTCCGGCAATGCCGGCAGGAGCGCCGTCTCCCGTCGTGTCCGTGTAGGCGACGTCAGGCGCCGCGCACCATCTCCAGAAAATACCGGTGCACCGATACGTCGTCGTTCAGCTCCGGATGAAAGGCGGTCACAAGCATGTTTTTCTCTCTCGCCGCCACGATCCTGCCGTCCACCGCCGCCAGCACCTCGGCTTCCCCCTGAACGGATTCCACATAGGGCGCGCGGATAAAGGTCATCGGAACGGTTCCGATCCCCTTAAACTCCGCTTCCGTATAAAAGCTGCCGAGCTGTCTGCCGTACGCGTTCCGCACGGCGGTGATATCCATGGCGCAAAAGTACAGCCTGTCGTCGTTTTTGATCTTTTTGGCAAGGAGCAGAAGGCCGGCGCAGGTCCCGAATACCGGGAGACCGGCAGAAATGCGCTCCCGGAGCGGCTCAAACAGCCCCAGCTCCCAGAGCAGCTTGCCCTGCACGGTGCTTTCTCCGCCGGGAATAATCAGCCCGTCAAAAGGCTGCATCAGATCCCTTTTCTGTCTGATCTCAAAGTGGGCAGCACCGAGCCTCGCCAGCATCTGCTCATGCTCGATAAAAGCCCCCTGCAGGGCAAGTACCCCGATCCGCATGATTATTTTCCTCTTTCCGCCATCAGAAGCTCGATTTCCTGCTCGTTGATGCCGACCATCGCCTCACCGAGATCCTCGGACAGCTCCGCAAGCATCTTTGCGTCGGTATAATTGGTGACCGCCTTGACGATGGCTGCCGCGCGCTTTTCGGGATTGCCGGACTTGAAGATGCCGGAGCCGACAAAGACGCCCTCCGCGCCGAGCTGCATCATCAGCGCCGCGTCCGCCGGCGTGGCGACGCCGCCCGCCGCGAAATTGACCACCGGGAGCTTGTGATGCTCGTGTACGTACAGCACCAGATCATACGGCACACGCAGCTCCTTTGCGGCGTCGAACAGCTCGTCCTCACTCATGGATCCGATACGCCGGATCTCCGCCTGCATCATGCGCATATGCCGCACCGCCTGCACGACGTCGCCTGTCCCCGGCTCGCCCTTTGTGCGGATCATGGACGCGCCTTCACTGATGCGGCGGAGCGCCTCGCCCAGATCCTTTGCGCCGCAGACAAACGGCACGTCAAACTGCGTCTTATCAATGTGGTATTTGTCGTCCGCCGGGGAGAGCACCTCGCTCTCGTCGATATAGTCAATCTCGATCGCCTGCAGAATCTGCGCCTCGGCAAAGTGACCGATGCGGCATTTTGCCATGACCGGGATGGAAACGGCGTTCTGGATCCCCTTAATCATCTTCGGATCGCTCATGCGGGAAACGCCGCCCGCCGCGCGGATATCCGCCGGGATCCGCTCCAGCGCCATGACGGCGCAGGCGCCCGCCGCCTCCGCGATTTTTGCCTGTTCCGGCGTGGTGACGTCCATAATGACACCGCCCTTGAGCATCTGTGCCAGGTTTTTGTTCAGTTCAAATCTGCTGTTCTTCATTGCTTTTCTCTCCTGATGGCTTTATGGCTCACCGATGGATAAGCCGGAAAACCTATGTTATTGATATGCATTATATTATATTAGAGTCTGCACCGTTTGTCAAGTGCCTTGTGTACAAATCTCAAAATGCCGCCGGCTGCGATACGGGAAAGGATCGGGAAAACGCCGTTTCCCGCGGCATCCGCCGCGTCCTGCCTTGTGACACATTCCGGATATTCTCCTCCGCCTCTTGACAAAAGCGCTGCCGGGCGGTATGATGTACATAGGAAACCTATGTGCTATATATATTATCGGAATAACCTATAGCTGCGGGCACTGCCCGGAAGCATGGGGAGCCCGACACGGAAACGAACAGAAAACGGAGAAACCATTATGACAATACAGCAGCTGCACTATGCACTCACCATATCCGAGACGGGATCGCTGAATAAAGCGGCGGAGCTTCTCTATGTAGCGCAGCCCTCCCTGACCGGTTCAATGCAGGAGCTGGAAAGAGAGCTTGGCATCACCATCTTTCACCGGAGCGGACGGGGCGTCTCTCTGACCAATGACGGACTTGAGTTCATTACCTACGCAAGGCAGGTGTATCAGCAGTACGAAACGCTCATGAGCAAATACGGAAAGGCGGGAAAACGGAAAAAAAAGTTCGGCGTATCCACACAGCATTATTCCTTTGCCGTCAAAAGCTTCGTGGAGATGGTGAAACAGTTTGATACGGAGGAGTATGAGTTCGCTGTCCGGGAGACAAAAACAAAGGACGTGATCGACGACGTCATCACCTCCAGAAGCGAGATCGGCATTCTGTATCTGAGCGATTTCAACCGCATGGCAATCGAAAAGCTCCTGCGCACCAACAATCTGGAATTTCATAAGCTCATCGACTGCGACGCATATGTGTATCTCTGGAAGGGGCATCCTCTTGCCGGAAAGAAGTCGATCCGCTTCGAGGAGCTTTCCGACTATCCGTGCCTTTCCTTTGAGCAGGGAGCCGGCGGATCCTTTTACTTTGCGGAGGAGATCCTCTGTACAAACGAGTATACGAGGACCATCAAGGCAAGCGACCGGGCGACCATGCTGAACCTGATGGTCGGGCTGAACGGATACACCCTCTGCTCCGGCATCATCTGCGAGGAACTGAACGGCTCCGACTTCATTGCCGTTCCGTTTGAGCCGGAGGCGGACACGCCCGCAAGCAAAATGGAGATCGGCTACATCGTGAGCCGGAACATGATCCTGAGCAGCATGGGAGAACTGTATATTCAGGAGCTTGAGCGGTATCTGAGGCAGCATGGAAAGGAGATCCGCAAATGACCAAGCTATAGGTTTTCCCTATTACTGAGTATACCTATAGGATATTGGACAAACCGGCGGCAGTGGTTTATAATAGAGTCATCCAGACAAGAGGAGGCGGACAGGTCGGACATGCCGCGGGAAACGCGCAGGCGGCTGCCTGCCGACGCCTTCCGGAGGGTATCGAGAGGAAAGCGCTATGAAGAGTGACATTGTGAAACGTCTCCGCGCCGTGCTCTGTTCCGAGCGAATGTGACGCCGGAGATTCCGCTTCCATCCATGACAGACGGCGGAAAGCCGTACACAGGCGGACTGGCCGGATAAAACAGGCACTGAGCCACAAACATAAATCAAAACGATCAGAAAGAGACAGAGGGAATCAAAATGAGCAATTATAAATTTGAAACTTTGCAGCTTCACGTAGGACAGGAACAGGCAGACCCCGCAACCGATGCAAGAGCGGTGCCGATCTATCAGACCACCTCCTATGTTTTCCACAACTCCGCACACGCGGCGGCACGCTTCGGACTCGCCGATCCCGGCAATATTTACGGAAGACTGACGAACTCCACGCAGGACGTTCTGGAAAAGAGAGTGGCGGCGCTGGAGGGCGGCGTCGCAGCGCTGGCGCTGGCTTCCGGCGCAGCGGCAATCACCTATGCGATCGAGGCGCTGGCACAGAAGGGCGAGCATATCGTCGCGCAGAAAACCATTTACGGCGGCAGCTACAACCTGCTTGCCCACACACTGCCGCAGTACGGGATTGAGACGACCTTTGTGGATATCCATGATCTCAGGGAAGTGGAGGCTGCCATTCAGCCGAACACGAAGGCGATCTTTATTGAAACGCTCGGCAACCCCAACAGCGATATCCCGGATATCGACGCTGTGTCCGAAATCGCCCACAAGCAAGGCATTCCCGTCGTCATCGACAACACCTTCGGCACGCCGTATCTGATCCGGCCGATCGAGCACGGCGCCGACATCGTCGTTCACTCCGCGACGAAGTTCCTCGGCGGACACGGCACGACTCTCGGCGGCATCATCGTAGACTCCGGAAAGTTTGACTGGAAGGCGTCCGGAAAATACGCTCCCATCGCCGCGCCGAACCCGAGCTATCACGGCGTATCCTTTGTGGATGCGGTAGGTTCGGCGGCGTTCGTCACCTACATCCGCGCGATCCTTCTGCGCGATACCGGCGCGGCGATCTCCCCTTTCAACGCTTTCCTGCTCCTGCAGGGAGTCGAAACCCTTTCCCTCCGTCTGGACCGCCACGCGGAGAACACCAAAAAGGTGGTGGAATTCCTCGCAAACCATCCGCTGGTGGAAAAGGTCAATCATCCGTCGCTGCCGGATCATCCGCAGCACGCGCTTTACAAAAAGTACTTCCCGAACGGCGGCGGCTCCATCTTCACTTTCGATATCAGGGGCGGACAGGCAGAAGCGCACAGATTTATTGACAATCTGGAGATCTTCTCGCTGCTCGCCAACGTGGCGGACGTAAAATCTCTGGTGATCCATCCGGCGACGACAACCCACTCGCAGCTGACGGCGGAGGAGCTGCTGGATCAGGGAATCAAGCCGAACACCATCCGTCTCTCCATCGGCACAGAGCATATCGACGACATCATCGCCGATCTGGAGAAGGGCTTTGCGGCAGTGCAATAAGGATCTCACTCCGGCTCCGGGACAGAAGCAGGCTGTCCCGGAGCCTTTGTCTGCGCGCTCCCGTTCTCTCCGGCGCGAAAACAGCGCGGGCTGCCTCATCCTTGCTTGACAAGCAGGCTTCCGCGTGGTACAATTTCTTATCCTGTTTTTTCCGGTGAGAACTCATGAAAAATTCCCCGCTCTTTTCCGGCGAAGAAAGCTACCCCACGCGCGAAAGCCTGCGCGTGTTTCTGCTCATGATCGTCGTCGGCGGCTTTCTCGGCGCCTACACGTACACTCTCAAGGGCGGCGTTTTCTGCAATGCGCAGACCGCCAACTGCCTCTTTCTTGCAGTTCAGCTCGGACGCGGAAACTGGGGGAAGGCGCTGTACTATTTCATCCCGATCTCCGCGTATCTGCTCGGCGCGATCCTCGCCGAATTCTTTCCGAAATACGTCAACCGCCCCGGCGTCATCCGCTGGGACACCGTTTTCGTGGCGTTTGAGATGCTCTGCTTTCTGGCGCTCGGCTTTGTGCCGGACGACGCGCCGCCGCAGATCTGTCAGGTCGCGGTCAATTTCGCCGCGTCCATGCAGTTCACCACCTTCCGGCAGGCGCGCAGCGTGCCGATGGCGACGACGTTCTGCACCAATCACATCCGGCAGGTCGGCGTGCATCTGGTAAAATGGCTCCGCGAGGGCGACGCCGCGGCGCGGGACCGGCTGCTCATGCATCTGTTCATGATCCTCGCCTTCATCGCGGGGGCGATCGTATCCACCATCCTGTGCGCGCGCTTTCAGGGACGCGCGATCTGGTGGGCGGAGATCGTGCTCTGTATCGTACTGATCGATCTCCTGCGCGCAGACCGCGCGGAAAAGGCCGCGCAGTGAAGAAAGCCGAAGGGCAGAGAAAGCGAAACGCTTTCCCTGCCCTTTTTTGCAGCAGCTGTGCGCCTGCGGGAGCGCAGGCTCAGAGATGATTCATCCGCCGGGCGTTGTGCTGCTTGACGCGCAGGTTGTTTACCGCCCGGGCAAACGTCCGCTGCGAGAGGACGTAATCCCGGTGTCCCTGCTTTTCCCGGAGGCGCAGAAGCGCCTCCTCCGCCCGCCGGCGCTCTCCCTCCTCGTCGATCTCCTCCGGCAGAAGGACAGAATCGCACAGCAGCTGCACCCCCTGTGCGGAGACGTCCACCATCCCGGGGGAGACGGCGCAGATCACCCGCTCCCCGTCGGGGCGCAGATACATGACCTCGCCGTCGGGGACGGCGGCTGTCAGGGGCGTATGATCCGCCATGATCCCGAGCATGCCGTCCGCGACGGGAACGATGAGCGACAAGCACTCGCCCACATAGAACGCCCGCTCCGGCGTCAGGATCTCCAGATGGAACGGTTTCACGCCGCGCCTCCTCCGCTGCTCTCCGCCTTTTTGCGCACGTCGTCGATCGTTCCGACGTTGAAGAAGGCGCTCTCCGGATACTCGTCCATCTCGCCGTCCACGATGGCGGCAAAGCCGCGGATCGTCTCGCGCAGCGGCACATAGACCCCCGGCACGCCCGTGAATTTCTCCGCCACGCTGAACGGCTGCGACAGAAACCGCTGAATCTTTCTTGCGCGCATGACCGTCTGCCGGTCCTCCTCGCTCAGCTCATCCAGCCCGAGGATCGCGATGATATCCTGCAGTTCCTTGTAGTGCTCGAGGATCTCCTGCACGCGGCGCGCGACGCTGTAGTGCTCCTCGCCGACGACGCCCGGCTCCAGCACGCGGGAGGCGGATTCCAGCGGATCCACCGCGGGATAAATGCCGAGCTCGGATATCTTCCGGCTGAGGACCGTCGTTGCGTCCAGATGCGCGAAGGTCGTCGCGGGGGCGGGATCCGTCAGATCGTCCGCCGGGACATAGATCGCCTGCACCGAGGTGACGGAGCCGTTTTTGGTGGAAGCGATGCGTTCCTCCAGCTCTCCGAGATCGTTTGCCAGCGTCGGCTGATAGCCGACGGCGGACGGCATTCTGCCGAGCAGGGTGGACACCTCGCTGCCCGCCTGAATAAAGCGGAAAATATTATCGATGAAGAGGAGCACGTCCTTGCCGCGCTCGTCGCGGAAGTATTCCGCCATGGAAAGCCCCGACAGCGCGACGCGCATACGGACGCCGGGCGCCTCGTTCATCTGTCCGAACACGAGCGCCGTTTTGTCAATGACGCCGCTCTCGCGCATCTCCGCCCACAGATCGTTGCCCTCGCGGCTGCGCTCGCCGACGCCGGTAAACACGGAATACCCGCCGTGTTCGGTCGCGATGTTGTGGATCAGCTCCTGGATCAGCACGGTCTTGCCGACGCCGGCGCCGCCGAACAGACCGATCTTTCCGCCCTTCGCATAGGGCGCCAGCAGATCGATGACCTTGATGCCGGTCTCCAGGACCTCCTCGGCAGTTCTGCGCTCCGCGTACGCAGGCGCGGGCGTATAGATGCTTCTTCTCTCCGAGGAGGCGGGAAGCGGCTCTCCGCCGTCGATCGTTTCGCCGAGCACGTTGAACATCCGCCCGAGCACCGCCTCGCCGACAGGGACGGAGATCGGCGCGCCTGTCGCCGTCACCTCCATGCCGCGGAACAGCCCCTCGCTTGCGCCGAGCATGATGCAGCGGACAAGTCCGCCGCCGATATGCTGGGATACCTCCATGACGCGCTTTTCGTTTTCCACGAGGACCCACAGCTCCTCCCGGATCCGCGGAAGCCTTCCCTTTTCAAAGGAAACGTCCACGACGGGACCGTTGATGCCCGCGATTTTTCCCGTGCGCGGCGTTTCACTGCTCTGGTTTGTCAAAACTATTCTCCTTACTCTGCTTCTTCTGCCGCTTCTGCCGCAGCGCCTTGGCGCCCGCGGCGATCTCGATCATCTCCCGGGTGATCGCCGCCTGCCGGAGGCTGTTGTACTGCATCCGGAGCTTTTTCAGCATTTTTTCGGCGTTTTTCCCGGCGGTGCTCATGGCCTCCATTCTTGCCTGCTGCTCGCTGCAGTAGCTGTCCACGAGCGAGCTGTAGATGAAGCCGGTCAGATAGCTTGGAATAATGCCGTTCAGCACCGTGTCGGGATCGGGGGAGAACTCCTTCTCCTGCCCGTCCGAGGCGCGCTCCGGCGTGGAAAACCGGCTCTGCTCCAGCGGCAGAAGGCAGTTTCGCTTGCACTCGCTCGGTTTCCCGGTCCTGTAGTCCGTATAAATAATATTGATCTCGTCCAGCCGTCCGTCGTCAAAATACTCCAGCAGATCGGTACACATTTTCCGCGCCTCCCACACAGTGGGAAAGGCGGCGGAATACGTGAAATCCGCCACGTACGGGATCCGGCGGTGGGCGAAATGCTGCCGTCCGTATTCCCCGACGATGAACAGCACCGTTTCCGGATGGCGGCTCATGTAGGTTTCCGCCACCTGGATCGCCGTCTGATTATAGGACCCGGCAAGACCGCGGTCCGAGGTGACAAGCAGGATGCCGTGCCGCCGGTGCGCGCCCGCCTGGGGAGACGGGACGTGAAAATAGCGGTTGTCCGTTTCGGGGATATAGCGGAAAAGCTGACCGAGCTGCTCCTTGAGCGCCCGGAAATACGGCTTGGTATTGAGCACCTCGCGTTTGGCGCGGCGCATTTTCACCGAGGAGATCATATACATCGCGTCCGTTACCTTTTTGGTTTCCGCGATGCTGTTGATCCGGTTCCGTATCTCGCTGGCAGTTTCCATAGCAAGCCTCCCCTGTCACGCCACGGGACAGGCGTGCGCCAGATACTCCCGCGCCGCCGCCGTCACGTCGCGGCGTATCTCCTCCGAGTACGTTTTCCCGTGCTCGATGCGCAGGCACAGCGTACTGTGGTTCTGCCGGAAATACTCGAGCAGTCCGCGCTGGAAGCTCTTGATCTCCTTTACGGGAACATCGAGGAAGATCCGCTCCTGCGCGCAGATCAGCGTGATGACCTGCTCGCACAGGCTCATCGGAGCCTGATTCGGCTGCCGCAGCAGCTGCATCAGTCCCGCGCCGTAGCGCAGATTGCGCACGGTCTGCTCGTCGAGATCCCCGCCGAACTGGGAGAACACCTGCATCTCCCGGTACTGCGCCAGATCCAGCCGGATCGTTCCGACGGATTTTTTCATGATATGGGTCTGCGCCGCGCCGCCCACGCGGGAGACGGAAAGTCCCACGTTCACCGCCGGCCGCTGTCCCGCGAAGAACAGCTCCTCCTCGAGGAAGATCTGTCCGTCCGTGATGGAGATGATGTTTGTCGGGATATACGCCGACACGTCGCCCGCCTGCGTTTCCACGATGGGGAGCGCCGTCATGCTGCCTCCGCCCAGCTCGTCGGAAAGCTGCGCGGAACGCTCCAGCAGGCGGGAATGGAGATAGAACACGTCGCCCGGATATGCCTCGCGCCCCGGCGCGCGCTCCAGAAGCAGGCTGAGCGTGCGGTACGCCACGGCATGCTTGGAGAGATCGTCATATACGATCAGCACGTCTCTGCCGTGATACATAAAGTATTCCGCCACGGCGCAGCCCGCATAGGGGGCGATATACTGCAGCGAAGCGGGGTCGCTCGCGGGGGAGGAGACGACGACGGTGTACTCCATCGCGCCCGCCCGTTCCAGCGCCGAGACGACCTTTGCGACGGTGCTCGCCTTCTGTCCGATGGCGACATAGACGCAGACGACGTTTTTCCCCTTCTGGTTCAGGATGGTGTCCACGGCGATGGAGGTCTTGCCGGTCTGGCGGTCGCCGATCAGAAGCTCCCGCTGCCCGCGTCCGATCGGGAACATGGCGTCGATGGCGAGGATCCCCGTTTCCAGCGGGCGGCTGACCGATTTGCGATCGATGATGCCGGGGGCGGGGCGTTCCATGGGGTAATACTCCTTTGCGCCGATCTCGCCGCGGTCGTCCACCGGCTTGCCGAGCGGATCGACGACGCGCCCGAGGATGCGGTTGCTGATGGGGATGCCGGCGGTCCGGCGGGTGCGGACGACGCGCGCGCCCTCGGAGATCTCGCTGTCCCCGCCGAAGAGCACGATGCCTGTCGTGCCGTCCGTGCGGATGTCCTGCACCATGCCCTTGACGCCGCAGTCGAAGAGGACGATCTCCCCGTAGGTGACGTCGTTCAGTCCGTCGATGACGGCGATGCCGCCGCCGACGCTTTGGACGAAGCCGACCTGCTGGTGTCCCGGATCGAGCGTAAAGCCGCCGATATCCTCGCGCAGCAGCGAGATGATCTTGCCGCTGTCGTATTCCTTTCTCAGCCTCTGAAAGGATTTGCGGAGCTGGCGGATGCGTCCGAGCGTGCTCCAGTCGTAGTTATCGTCCCCGACGAAAATATTGAAGCCTCCGACGACGGAGGGGTCCTTCTTTACGACGATCTCGATCTCCTCGGCGCCGTACTCCTGTTGCATCAGCGCGCGGATCTTCTCAAGCTGCTGTGCGTTTGGCGGCGTGACGCAGTTGATCTCGACGCGGAGCGCGTCGTTTTCGGCTTCCTGCTCGAAAATATCGGATGTTTCCTTTTCCTTCATGGGGCGTTCCTCTTGTCCTTGACAGTCTGCTCCGCGCGGCGGATGAATTCGTCATACAGTCCGCTGTTGCGCTCCGGCGTCACCGTGTCGCCGAGCAGCTTCTGCGTCGCGGAAAGCACCAGCTCGCCGATCTCCGTCTGCGCGGAATCGAGAATATGCTCCTTGCGCTCCTCAGCTTCCCGCTCGGCGGCGGCAAGAAGCGCGGACGCCTTCTTTTTCGCATCGTCGATATACGTCTGCGCGGCGCGCGCGGTCTCTTTTTCCGCCTGCGCGCGCATGGCGGCGATCTCCGCCTGCGCCGCTTCGAGCTTCGTCTCGTATTCCTCCTTCAGCCGTTCGTTCTCCTTTGCCTTTTCCTCGTTTTCCTTCTGCGCGCGTTCAAAATAGGCGCGGCGCTCGTCCAGAAAGCGGCTGACAGGCCGGAACAGCAGAAACGTAAGTCCTCCCGCAAGTATGACGAAGTTCAGCATATGCAGAAGCACCTGCAAAAAATCAATATTCAGCGGCATATGCATTCCCCCGCATCAAAGGACGAAGATAATCAGGATCGCGACGATCAGGCCGTAGATGATCGCCGTCTCGATGAACACAAGTCCCAGCATCATGGCGGAGCTGATCTTGCCCGCCGCCTCCGGCTGGCGCGCCATGCTCTCGGCGCTCTTGCTGACGGCGATTGCCATACCGATCGCGCCCGCCGTTGCGACCAGCGCGACGGACAGCGCGGCGGCGATCGCCTTGGCTTTTCCGGCGTCGTCCTGCGGCTCCTCGGCGGAGAGTTCCGCCTCCGCGCCGGCATCCGCCGCGAAGGAGACAAGGCAGGCGGAGGAAGCGAAAGCGAATACAAGCACGAGCGTCAGCAGAACTGCTATCATGTTTCTGGATTTCATTTTTCTATTACCTTCTTTGTTTTGTTTGTTTTGATTTTTTTCTCGCGCGGCTCCACCGCCTCGCCGAAGAAAACGGAAACGAGCGTGCAGAGCACATACGTCTGGATGACCGCGTGCAGAAGCGTGAACAGCACGCCGACGATCACAGGCAGAACGAAGCTGAGCGGAATATAGTAATACACCAACTCCGTCACAAGCAGTCCGCTGAGCAGCGCCCCGAAGAGGCGGAAGCTCATGGAGACCGGCAGGGAAAAATCCTTCAGGACGCCGAGCGCACCGCGGGCGCCGCCACGCACCACTCCGGCTCCGAGGATCACCAGGTACGACATTACGCCCATGGCGATGGCGGCGTTGATGTCCGCGATCGGCGCGGGGAGCGCGACGGACGCGCCTTCCGCCGTGACCGCCTGAAAGCCGAACAGCTCAAAGACGGTGCTGAAAAAGATGTACACGCCCGCGCTGAAGATATACGCACCGGCAAAGCCGCCGTCGCGGGAGCAGTTTCCCTTTGCCATATCCGCAAAGAAGGAGACCAGCTTCTCGATGGCGCATTGGAACTTTCCCGGTATATACCGGAATTTCGGGATGGCGAAGATTCGGATCAGCGCCGCCGCAAGCAAGAGAATCGCCGTCACGACATAGGCGGACAGCAGCGCCGGATTCACCCGGAGTCCGAAGAGGCTGATCTTGTTTGTTTCATGCAGGACGCCGTCCCGCATGACTTCCTTGATGCTTTCCGTCTTTTCCCCCGAGGGCAGCCCGACCAGCAGGATGAGGAGCAGGATGAGGAGAATCAGCCCGATCCAGACGGCAAGGAATACGGTTTTTCGTTTGCTTTGTTTTTTCTCCATAACGCCTTCCTTTGGAGCGCCGGCGCCGCGTCCGTTCTCCTCCGCGCTGCGCCCTTCCCCCGCTCGGACAGGGCGGGCGGCGCGGTGGAACAGGGACGCGAAAATGCCGGCATATCGCGATGCGTCAAATGACAGTGGGACTCCCATCCGCCGCAGCGGGAAAAAAGGAATCCCACGTTGCATTATAGCGCAAATCCCTATATATGTCAAGAGCAATCCTGCATAAGTACTCCCGTCCGGTATACCAAACGGGGAGACAAGCGAAAGGGCGCGCGAGACCGTTTTCCGCATCCATGCAAAAAAGCGATCCCGCGCGGCGCATACCGGCAGGGAAATGACACACTTTCGGCGCGCAGCTATTGAAAAACGGCGCGCATTGTGGTATACTGATATTAATTCTGAGAAATGTGAGGTGAGAACATGGACGCAGGCAGCGGCAGTCGAAACAGCGACGTGGTATTCTTATGCCGTCGGAATGCAGTTCGTTGTCGGAAGACACGCGGCCGCGCGCCGGGTGTGTTCTGACCGCTTTTTCGCGCCGGAAAATGAATGCCATTGTCCGCTTCTGATGCTGCTACCGGCAGGCGCCGCGCGCCGGCTGAGAGACAGGAGGACAATGGTTTTTTTCTTTTCTTTGCCGTCCGCGCCCCTGCCGCAGACTACATGTTTGAAGGAGGTACGGACAATGAACGAAAGCAAAAGCATGCACGCTGAAAGCGAAGCCGGCATCGCCGCCGTGGCGGATTACCGCGCGGAGATCGCCGGAGTGATCCGCAGCAACCTGACCCCCGGGAGGATGCGGGAGCGCATTCTCTCCTACCATGAAAATGACGCCGCCGAGGCGCTGGAGCTGCTGACGCGGGAGGAACGCGGAAAGCTCTACAACATTCTGGACACCGCATCCCTCGCCGGCATTCTGGAATACGCGGACAGACCGCTCGATTACATCCGCGAGCTCGGCGTCCGCAAGCGGGTGGAGGTGCTTTCGCAGCTGGATGCCTCCGTTGCCGCCGATATCCTGCGGCAGATGGAAAAGCCGGAGAGAGATACGGTTCTGGAGCTGATGGAGCCGGACGCAAAGGGACGCGTCCTTCTGATCAGCTCCTTCGACGAGGATGAGATCGGCAGCCGGATGTCCGAGAATTACATCCGGATCGCCGCCGGCTCCACCATCAAGGAGGCGATGTCCAGCCTGATCGGGCAGGCGGCGGAAAACGACAACATCTCCACGCTCTACGTGGTGGACGGAAACGGCGTATTCTCGGGCGCCGTCAATCTCAAGGATCTGATTATCGCGCGGGAGGGCGACTCGCTCGAGTCGATCACGAGCTGCTCTCATCCCTATGTGTATGCGTCCGCCCCGCTTGAGGACTGCGTCCGGACGCTGCGGGATTACTCGGAGGACTCCGTCCCCGTGCTCGGCAGCGACAACCGCCTCCTCGGCGTCATCACCGCGCAGGATCTGACGGACGCCGTGGAAAACGAGCTGGGCGAGGACTACGCGAAGCTCGCAGGTCTCTCCTCCGGCGAGGATCTTGCGGAGCCGGTCGGCAAAAGTGTGCGCAAGCGTCTGCCGTGGCTGATGATCCTTCTGGGACTCGGGATGCTGGTGTCCAGCGTGGTCGGCATTTTTGAAGCCGTCGTCGCGCAGCTGACAATCGTCATATTCTTCCAGTCCCTGATTCTGGATATGGCGGGCAACGTCGGCACGCAGTCGCTGGCGGTCACGATCCGCGTCCTGATGGACGAGGAGGTTTCGCGCCGGCAGAAATGGAAGCTGATCTGGAAGGAAGCGCGCATCGGCTTCCTCAACGGTCTCATTCTCGGCACGCTCGCCTTTGTCCTTGTGGGCGCCTACCTGTGGCTGCTGAAGGGGAACGCTCCGTTCTTCTCCTTCGCCGTTTCCGGCTGCGTGTCCGCGGCGCTGCTTATGTCCATGATCGTTTCCAGCATTTTCGGGACTGGGATCCCGATGTTCTTCCGTAAGATTCACGTCGATCCCGCCGTGGCGTCCGGTCCCCTGATTACTACCATCAACGATCTGGTCGCGGTCGTATCCTACTACGGTCTCGCGTGGCTGCTGCTCATCCGTCTGATGCACTTCTGAGGCGGCAGGAAAACGCGTTTTTCCCGACGGCGTTCCGGATGATGAACAAGAGATATCGCGCACAGAGCCGCTGTCGCTTTCTGTGCGCGATATCTCTGTTTTGCGCCGCGCAGGGCGTCTCCCGATCTCCGCTGAAATAAAAAAGCCTGCAAACAAAAAAGCGTCCCGCACCCGCGACCCTCAAAAGCAGGGATACCGCACGGCAGCCCCTCCGGGCATCACGCGCGATATCCCTGTGATTTTTGTTATATATAAATGAAGCGGCGCGTCCCATCTCCGCCGCAGCGGCATAAGCCTTCATGGCGCGCCGGGCGTCATGCCGCGGACGCTTTTCCGCCATGCGGCGGGCGAGCAGCCGGCGGCGGCGCAGAACGCCTTGTAGAAATTGACGTAGCTGCCGAATCCCGTCTCCTCCGCGATCCGCCCGACGGGAAGGTCCGAATTCTCCAGAAGCTGCCGCGCCGCGTCCAGTCGGATGCGCTGCATATACGCGCAGGGCGTCTGCCCCGTCTCGGCGCGGAAAATGTTCGTCAGCTGATTCTTGCTGTAGCCGCTCAGGCGGGCGAGGTCGCCGAGCGAGTACCGCACGCGCAGATCCCGCGACACCGCACACGCCGCCTCGGAGACGATGCGCTTGCGCGCGCTCCCCTCTCCCGTCCGGCGCAAAAGCGCCAGGATCGCGCAGAACGGCGCCGCAAGCTCCGTCGCCGTACCGCCCGCCAGCCTGCACGTTTCCAGCTGCCGGATCAGCGGCGCCGTCTCTTCGTTCATTTTTCCGCGCAGCGGGAGCGTATCCGCCCCCGTCCGGCAGGAGCCGCAGAAATGGATATAGTAATACCGCGCCCCGCTGCTGGGCGCGTCTCCCTCCTGCCGGAGTCCCCGCTGCTGGATATAGTATTCCCCCGCCGTCAGGCGGACGGGACGCCCGTCCTCCGTAAAGCGGAGCGTCCCCTCCGTCATCAGAAGCAGCACGTCGTCCGTACAGACGCGCCGCACGTGCCGCTCCCCCTCCTGAAACACCTTCCACGCCGAGCAGCGGTAGGAAGGCGTCACATTCATGTCCAGTCCCAGCTCCATACGCACGCTCCTCCCGCGCTTCATCCGGTCTCGCGATTATCCGGCTCCATTATAATACAGAATTGTGATTTTTGCAATAATTATGAGGATTTTGTGCATGGCGCGGCGCCGCCTGCGTGCTATGATACGTACAGAAAAAAATCCGGAGAGGAGACAAAACCACTATGTACAATCAGGCAGACCCGCGCGGGATCACGCCGCGCGGATGGCTGCGCCGTCAGCTGGAGATCCAGGCGGACGGACTGTCGGGCAATCTTGACAAAATCTGGCCGGACGTCGCAGAAAGCGCATGGATCGGCGGCAGCCGCGAGGGCTGGGAACGGGTGCCGTACTGGCTGGACGGCTTTATCCCCCTTGCCTTTCTGCTCGGGGACGAGGACAAAATACAGCGCGCGGACCGCTACATCCGCGCCATTCTGCAAAGGCAGGAGCCGGACGGCTGGCTCTGTCCCTGCCCGCCGGACAAGCGCGGCGAATACGACATCTGGGCACTCTTTCTCATGGGAAAGGTGCTTGCGCTGTACTGGGAATTCACACGCCGCGAAGAGGTGCTCGACGGGCTCGACCGCGCGATGCGCTGCCTGTACGCCCTGATGGAGAGCGGCGCGGTGCGGCTGCACGGCTGGGGGAAATTCCGCTGGTTTGAGTGCATGATCCCGCTGCGGCTGCTGCAGCAGGAGCGTCCTGCGGCGTGGATCTCCCGCCTCGCCCTCATGCTGGCGGAGCAGGGCGCGGATTATCCGTCGTTTTCGGACCGCTGGACGCGCCCGATGAACCGCTGGACAATGGAGACGCACATCGTGAACCTCGCCATGATGCTGAAATACGAGGCGGTCGCCTCCGTCCTCACCGGCGCGCCGTACCGAAATCAGGCGGAATCACTGTGGCGCTGTCTGGAGACGTACAACGGCACCGCCGCGGGCACGTTCTCCGGCGACGAATGCCTCGCCGGGCTGAAAAACAATCAGGGAACGGAGCTTTGCAGCGTCGCGGAGCTGATGTATTCCTGCGAGCTGCTCTATGCGATCACCGGCGACCGCGTCTGGGCGGACCGCCTGGAGCGGATCGCATTCAACGCGCTCCCGGCGACGCTGAGCGACGACATGTGGACGCACCAGTACGATCAGATGGTGAATCAGATCGCCTGCGTGCGCTTCCCGGGAAAGTCCTATTTCCGCACCAACGGCGCCGAGGCGCATCTGTTCGGGCTGGAGCCGAACTACGGCTGCTGCACGGCGAATTTCAATCAGGCGTGGCCGAAGCTGGCGATGAGCGTCTTTCTGCGCCGGGGCGACGGCGTCGAGTGCGCCCTTCTGCTGCCCGCGGAGCTGCATACGCGCATAGGCGGGGCGAACGTGACCGTCTCGCTGGAAACGGAATATCCCTTCCGGCACGAATGCCGCTGCACCGTCGAGACGGATGCGCCGGCGGAGTTCACGCTGCGCCTCCGGATCCCCGGCTGGGCGCAGACATACGAGGCGGACGGCTTCGTATGCGGGGACGGCTTCTGCACGATGCGCAAAACGTGGAACGGACGCGAATCCTTCGTCCTCCGGCTGCACGGGGACGCGCATCTGACGCGCCGTCCGTCCGGTCTGTACTGCGCCGAATACGGTCCGCTTCTGTTCTCCGTGCCGGTGGAAGCGGAATACAAAAAGCATGAATATGTGAAAGACGGCGTGGAACGGAAATTCCCCTTTTGCGACTATGAGCTGTATCCGCGCTCGGAGTGGCGCTTCGGCTTCGCGGGGGAGACGCTTCAGGTGTGCGAGACGGCGGGGGACGGCATCCCGTTCTCTTCCCGGAAGCCCAGCCTGACGCTCACGGCGCCGCTGTGCCGCGTCGCATGGGAATATGAGGACGGCTACGACAGCGTTGCCGCCGCGCTCCCCGCCGGCGGCGAGCCGCTCAGTCCGCCGCAGACGACGGTACTGTATCCGTACGGCTGCGCCAAGCTGCGCATGACGGAGCTGCCGCTGTGCGCCGCTGCCGCGCCGGAGCGCCCGTAACAGGTCAGGACTGCGCCGGAGCGCAAAGCGTATATACCTGCCGCACGACGCGGGGGCTCCCTTGGCGGATCCTCCGCGTTTTTTGCCGTCGTTTTTTCGTCCGTATGCGACAGACCATTGACAAACGCTTTGTTCTGTGGTACAGTAAAATCATCCGATGCAGAACGCACGGTACATAACAACTGATACGAAACAAAAAGGAAAGAACCGAATGCCACCGAAGCCGAAATTCACGCGGGAAGAAGTCATCGACGCCGCGCTGTCCCTCATCAGCGAGGAAGGGATCGGCGCGCTGACCACGCGCAGTCTCGGACAGCGACTCGGCAGCTCCGCCCGGCCGATCTTCACCGTCTTCAAAAACATGGAGGAGCTGACGGACGCAGTCCGCGCCGCCGCCATGACGCGCTATGAAGCCTGTATACGGGAAGCGGAACATAGCACGCCCGTCTTCAAGCAGTACGGTCTGCGGATGCTTCTGTTCGCCCGGGACTGCCCGAAGCTCTTTCAGTTTCTGTTCATGCGGGAGCACCGGGGCGCGACGCGCTTTGAAGACGTATTCGTCTCCCTCGGCTCCACCGCTCCGCTCTGCATCGACGTGCTCCGCCGGGATTACGCGCTGAGCGAGACGGAGGCGCGGACGCTGTTCCAGCAGGTGTGGATCTACACCTACGGTCTCGCCGTGCTGTGCGCGAGCGGCATGTGCCGCTTCTCGGAGCAGGAGCTTTCGCAGATGCTCAGCCGGGAGTTCTCCGCCGTGATGTACCAGCTGCACCGGGGAGACGCGGACCTTCCCACGCTTTTTGACCCGCTCGGAAAAACAAACACGTGACCCGCGCATATCCTGTGATTTCAGAACTGTCAGCCGCCTGCGGGCGGAAAAAGGAGAAAGCAACATGCTGAACATTCAACACCTGACCAAAACCTACGGTGAAAAGAAAGCGGTAGACGATCTGAGCCTGCACATCGCGCCGGGCGAGATCTACGGCTTCATCGGACACAACGGCGCGGGCAAGACGACGACGCTGAAGGCCGCCGTCGGCATCCTGCAGTTCGACGCCGGGGAGATTACGATCGGCGGCGTGTCCGTTCAGGCGGATCCCCTCGCCTACAAGCGCCAGCTCGCCTATATCCCCGACAATCCCGATCTGTATGACTTCATGACCGGCATCCGCTACCTGAACTTCATCGCCGACATCTTCGGCGTCGGCGCAGCGGAGCGGCAGGAACGCATCCGCCGCTATGCGGATCTGTTTGAGCTGACAGACGATCTCGCGCAGCCCATCGCCGCCTACTCCCACGGCATGAAGCAGAAGCTGGCGATCATCTCCGCGTGGATCCACGCTCCGCGGCTGATTATCATGGATGAGCCGTTCGTCGGGCTGGACCCGAAGGCGTCCCACCTTCTCAAGGGCATGATGCGGGAGCTGTGCTCCGAGGGCGGCGCGATCTTCTTCTCCACCCATGTGCTGGAGGTGGCGGAAAAGCTATGCGACAAGGTGGCGATCATCAAGGGCGGCAAACTGATCCGCTCCGGCACGATGGAGGAGGTCAAGGGAGACGACAGCCTTGAGGAGGTCTTTCTGGAGCTGGAGGGAGACGCATGCTGAAAGCTCTGATTAAAAAGCAGCTGACCGAGATCTTCCGCGCCTACTTCTACGACGCGAAAAAGAATCAGAAGCGCTCCTCCCTCTCGACCGTGCTGCTGTTCTGCATGTATGCATTCCTGATGGTGGGCGTTCTGGGCGGCATGTTCGCCCTTCTGTCCGTCTCCCTGTGCGAAGCGCTTGTCTGTACTGGGATGGGATGGCTGTATTTTTCGCTGATGGGACTGCTCGCCGTTCTCCTCGGCGTGTTCGGCAGCGTGTTCAGCACCTACTCCGGACTCTATCTGGCAAAGGACAACGATTTTCTCCTCTCTCTGCCGATCCCGGTGCGCTATATCATGATCTCCCGCCTTCTGAGCGTCTATCTGATCGGACTGCTGTACTCCGCAGTGGTGATCCTGCCCGCCGTCATCGTATACTGGATCAGCGTTCCCCTGAGCGCCGCTGCGTTCATCGGCTCGCTTCTTCTCGTGTTCCTCATCTCCGTGATCGTTCTGATCCTGTCCTGTATTCTCGGCTGGGTCGTCGCCAGAATCAGCCTCCGGCTGAAAAACAAGAGCTTCATCACGGTGCTCGTGTCCCTGCTTTTCCTCGCTGCGTACTATCTCTTCTATTTCAAGGCGCAGTCCCTGATCGCCGAGCTGATCGCCAACGCCGCCGTGTACGGCGAGAAAATCAAGGGGGCCGCCTATCCGCTGTACCTGTTCGGACGCATCGGGGAGGGCGACTGGCTTGCCATGCTGATCCTCACCGCCGCCACGGCGGCGCTGTTCGTCCTGACATGGCGGATCCTCTCGCGCAGCTTTATCCGCATCGCGACCTCCAGCGGCGCTGCGTCCAAAACGCGCTATAAGGAAACGGCGGCGCGCCAGAAAAGCGTCTCTGCCGCCCTGCTCACAAAGGAGTTCGGGCGCTTCACCGCCAGCCCCAACTACATGCTCAACTGCGGTCTCGGCACGCTGCTTTTGCCGGTCTGCGGCGTACTTCTTCTGCTGCAGGGCAAGAACCTCGTCCTCCTACTGGATGAGGTGCTCGGCACACGTCCGGGATGCACGGCGGTACTGCTGTGCGCCGCCGTATGCATGGTCGCTTCCATGAACGACATGGCGGCTCCGTCCGTATCCCTGGAGGGAAAAAATCTCTGGCTTTCGCAGTCGCTGCCCGTCACGCCGTGGCAGGCTCTGCGCGCCAAGCTGTCCGTGCAGCTGCTTCTGACCGGGATCCCGGCGCTGTTCTGCGCGTGCTGCGCTGCATTCCTTCTCCCCGGTCAGCCGCTCGACGCGCTTCTTCTGATCCTCACGGCGCTTCTGTATACGTTCTTCTCCGCCTGCCTGAACCTGTTTCTCGGCGTCCGGATGCCGAATCTCACCTGGACGAACGAGCTGGTGCCCATCAAGCAGAGCATAAACGTCATGATCGGGCTGCTCGGCGGCTGGGCTTACGCCATCGCTCTGGCAGGCATATATATGGCGATCGGTTGGAGAATCGGCGCGCCGGCCTATCTTGCCGCCGCTTCCCTTGTGACGGCGGCGCTCTCCACCGCGCTGTATCTCTGGCTCAAGAAAAGCGGCAGCCGCATTTTCGCCGAACTGTAAGACGGAGCGCGAAAGCCGGCGGACGACGCGTCGGCGGAATAGAATATACGAAAAAAGAACGGCTGCGCCCACAGCCGTTCTTTTTATAATGCCGAAGCCATGATGGTATCCTTTGCGTGGCGCGTACCAAGTGATATCCAGCCATCGCAGTGCTGCAGATACCGCTCATTTTGACCGTCCGTGAAGGGACGCCACACCTTCTTCACAATCAGCTATTATCCGTCACTTCCCAAAATCCCGGATACACGGATTCAGTGAAGCGTGGAATAGGAAATAAGTAAAAATTCCGAATGCTTTGGCATTCGGAATTTTTGGTGGAGACAGTGGGATTCGAACCCATGACCTATGCGTTGCGAACGCATCGCTCTCCCAGCTGAGCTATGCCCCCGGAAGACTGTAACAGTATATCATATCCGGGGGAAAATTGCAATCCTTTTTTTGAAAAAAATATGTTTTTTTCACGCCTGCGCGCTCGCCTGCGTAAAGCAGGAGGGCGGAACGCCGAACGCGGGGAGAGAGCAAACAGCGGCGGGGCAGCTTGTGCAACAAGCTGCCCCGCCGCCGCGCAATGACTCCGTTTGCCATAGGTTGTGGCTCCCGTGGTTTCTGTGCGGCGCGTTCTGCCGCGTGACGCTGTTTTTATCAGGCGACCCAATACGGATTCGGCTTGAGCAGCAGCACGATGAAATCGATGAGCGTTCCGATCCCGCACAGTCCCAGAGTAAACAGATACAGAATACCCATGCCGATCTTCCCTTCATAGAATTTATGCGCGCCGAGCCCGCCGAGAAACAGACAGAGCAGCACTGCCGTCCATTTGTTCCGCATCCGTCCGCCTGCCGCGCCCACAATGCTGTTCTGATTGACGTTGCTGTTCGCATTGTTGATGACGATCTGCGGCTGTGCGGCGTCGCTGCTTTTCAGCTCCTCCACCTGACAGCCGCACAGCGGACAAATGACCGCCTTCTCTGCGATTTTTCCCCCGCAATTCTTGCAGAATTTCGTTGGCTGCGCGCTTTCCGGCGCCTGCTGCTCCTGCGCCCGGGTGTTTTCCAAGGCTTCGTTTTCCATGATGTCCTCCCTCCCGACTGTATATGCCGGTTCTTTTTTGCTTATGATATCACAAAATGTGATATTTGTCAATATCTCATTTTGTGATATTTATAATTATTCCGGAAAGGAGTGAACCACATGCGTCTGCGCGATATCCGGGAGGACAGCGACACCACACAAAAAGCCCTGGCGGAGTATCTTCATATCCGGCAGAGCACCTACTCGCAGTATGAAAACGGTCAGCGGCAGCTGCCGCTCACGCTGCTGATCCGTCTTGCGCTGTATTTTGGTACGTCCACCGATTATATTCTCGGTCTGACCGATGAGCGCAAGCCTTATCCCAGATGTATATAAAAAGGACCGTCCGGAGCGTACATGTCCGGACGGTCCTTTTTCGGAAAGCGTGCTTATTTGGTGCCGAATGCGGCAGCCCAGTCACGGTTGAAGCGTTCAATGCCGTTATCCGTGAGCGGATGGTGCAGCATTTGCAGGATCACCTTATACGGAACGGTCGCGATGTTCGCGCCTGCCTTCGCCGCGTCCGTCACATCCTGCGGTCCGCGGATGCTCGCAGCGATGATCTCCGTTGAAATGCCGTGCATGCGGAAGATCGAGGAGATATCGCTGACCAGAGACATACCGTTGCTGGATACATCGTCCAGTCTGCCGACGAAGGGGCTGACGTAGGACGCGCCCGCTCTTGCCGCCAGAAGCGCCTGCGCCGCGCTGAAAACCAGTGTCACATTGGTGTGGATCCCCTCCGCGCTGAGGCGGTGCGCCGCCTTGAGACCTTCGGCAGTCATGGGAATCTTGACGACGATATTTTTATGGATCGCTGCCAGCTTGTGGGCTTCGGTCACCATGCCATCCGCGTCCGCTGCGACAACCTCGGCGCTGATGGGACCGTCCACGATCGATGTGATCTCCGTAATCACGCTAACAAAATCCTTTTCTTCGCGGGCGATCAGGGAAGGATTCGTGGTAACGCCGCAGATAACGCCGAGCTCGGCTGCCGCGCGTATGTCCTCCACGTTTGCTGTGTCAATAAAGAGTTTCATGTTTATGTTCCTCCGTATATAGTTTTTGAAAGCAGTGTCAACCTCATCCGCCAGTGGCGCGCGGACGGCGGCTTATGCGTCCTCCGGGGAACACGCCATGATTCTGTCCAGCGCGTCGCCCAGATTCCGGACGATCTCCGCCATGCCGTCGACATTCGGATGGGTCATATCGGCGGACAGACCGGCGGAGGAGGAAAGCAGCTCCAGACCGTTCACATAATGCACGTTCGCACAGCCGCTCTCCGCGGCAGCCGTGCGCACAATATCGCGGTAGGAGTTCACCCATGCGTGATCCTTCAGATCGGAGCCGCAGTAGAAGATATCCGTCACGACAAAATATTTCCCCGTGTGCGCCTGCGCGGCGGTGTTGATATAGTACCGCACGCGGCGGTCAAACTCGTCAAGCGGCATGCCAAGGACGTTGATGCCAAGCTCTGAGAGAAAGAAATCACAGTCGGTGCGCGATGCAATGTAATCCGCCACCGATTTCTCCAGCCTGCACGAGCCGGCAAAGCCCAGATTGCAGATATCCGCGCGCAGCCGCCGTCCGAGCGCCGCCGGGATAAAGTTGTTCGCCACCAGCGCGAGGCTGCCGTGCGTAATGGAGGAGCCGTACATCAGACCGCGCAGCGTGGGAAGCTCCTCCTCCTCCGGCGGGCGGATATCGCCCTCGATATCGAGCAGAACAGCGGGCGCGTTGGGAAACAGCAGCCGCACGACGCACGGCGCGTACGGATACCCGTTCAGGAGCGTCAGCTTTTCCAGCTCTGCCAGATTGGTGGGCGGCGCGATCTCGAGCGTCGTTGGCTGATCGGTATAGCGGTAGAACGCTGTCTGCCAGCCGCTCTGGATGCCGCCGTAATAGGTAACAAGCTGCCCGTAGGCGGGAGGCGCGTCCTCCGGGCGCGCGGACGCGGTGCGGAGCGTCACCCTCGCCGTACCGGAACGGATGACAAACCGGATCTCCGCGCCGCACAGAAAGTGCGAGGTGCGCACGCGCAGATTCTCCTCCGCCTCCGCGCGCGTCTCAGGCGGCAGACGGAAAAGGTCATACCCGCCGCGTCCGTCCGCAGCGGGCGGCATATCGCAGATATTGAACAGATCGGCGTTCTTGAAAATCATGTCGTCTTCTCCATTATTTCTGTCGGAAAGGGGGAAAAGCGTCGGGGCGAAAATGGTTAGCTTATTCAAACGGATTTCCCGGCGCCCGCCGCACTCCGATCATATGTTTACAAGCGTATCAAGCGGCGGCAGCGCGGCGATATCGTCCGGGAGCCGGACAAGGTAAAGCTGCTCGTAGCCGGTCTCGTCCGAGGTATACAGAACGGCCTTTCCGTCCGGCGTCAGGCGCGGATGTACATGGGCGCGCTGGCGGCGGAAGGAGCAGTTGTGCAGGCATAGCGCGCGGGGCGGCTCATAGCCGTTTTCCCCGAGCTGCCAGACGCGGATGTATCTGCCGTCCCGTCCTCCGTCTCCGACGATCAGGCGTTCATCCAGCGAGAAAATATGACCGGTATGGAACGGGAAGAGCCATGCATGGTCGCCGCTGCCGTCGGCGTTCACAACGCCGAGCTGCCACTGTCCGTCTGCGCTTCCGTGATAGCCGATGCGTTTTCCGTCGGCATACCAGTATTCATGCCCGATGGATTCGCCCGACCGGCAGACATGGAGCCGCACAGGTGTGCGCGTGCGCAGATCCAGAAGCCAGAGTCGGTGATCCACAAGATTCCAGCGTCCTTCGTGGCAGAAGGTAAGAAGGTTCGGATCGGTCGGCGAAGCGTTGACATGCGCAATGAAGGCATGCTCCTCCCAGACGGTCTCCGCGCCGCTTCCGTCCGCTGCAATACGGAGGATCCGGCTCAGCGGCTTCGCATCGGCGATCGCCTGCAGATCGCTTCCGCCGAGGCGGTCCGCAGTGCTCTCGTAGATGGAAGTATACACATACTTTCCGTCGGCGGAAATGCTCGTGATATGGTGAAAGAAGCCCTCCGGCATGCGGTAAATGGGGCGCGTTTCCTTTTTGGCGATATCCAGCAGATAGAGCGTGTCGCCCGCGAAGAAGCAGCACTGGGCGCCTGTCGCGTCGACATAAGATTCGAGCAGTCCATAATTCTTCGGATACGGCAGGACGGGCAGATCGGTCAGCTGTTCGATCTCGCCGGTGTCCAGCGCAAGCGAAAACAGATTCTGTGCGTTGCCGCGGTCGCTTTCAAAGACAATGGACCGTCCGTGATCGTAGAAGCAGTTGTTTGTGAAATACAAATGATTGCTGGCGGCGCGCCATCCGGTCAGCCGTACAACGGAAGCGCCTGTCTGAGCGTCCGTATAGGACACCCGCTCAGGGGAATACTGTGAACGCATAGGCGATCTCCTTTCCTTCTCCGGAATAAGTATACCCCGTTTTTTCGCGGTTGTCAATGCCGCGGAGGCTATTCCGCCGTCCCGGAATCCGCCGGCGATATCTCTGACGCTGGCTGTGCAGGAGTATGCCGCCCGGAGAAAAGGAGAAAGGACGGCGCGTACGCCGTCCTTTCGGTAGGTTTATTACTTTTCCGGTTTGGCTTCTTCCGTCTTGGGAGCTTCCTTCTCCACAAAGCGGATAAGAGCCATCTCGGCGCCGTCGCCGCGGCGCGGTCCGAGTTTATAGATCTGGGTGTAGCCGCCGTTCACATCCGCATACTTCGGAGCGATGACGCTGAACAGCTTCGTGACAGCGTCCTCCTTCGTGATGTAGGCAAGCGCGGCGCGGCGGGTTGCGAGAGTGTTCTTTTTAGCGAGCGTGACCATCTTCTCCGTGATGCAGCGCACTTCCTTTGCGCGCGTGAGCGTCGTCTCGATGGAGCCGTTCTCTATCAGATACGTGACAAGACCGCGGAGCATTGCGTTTCTGTGCGCAGTCGGTCTGCCGAGTTTTCTGGTACCGGGCATTTGTACATGTCCTCCTTTGCTTAATTGAATGCGCCCGTTGGCGCGGTTCACTCTTCCTCTTTCTTCAGATCGAGACCGAGCGAATGGAGTTTGAGAATCACTTCTTCCAGCGATTTCTTGCCGAGATTTCTGACCTTAATCATATCTTCCTCGGTGCGGTTTGTCAAATCCTCAACCGTGTCAATGCCCGCGCGCTTCAGGCAGTTGAAGCTGCGCACGGACATGTCAAGCTCCTCAATGGTCATCTCAAGGACTTTTTCCTTTATGGTTTCCTCGCGCTCGACCATGATTTCAGCGTTCTTTGCTTCGTCGGAAAGATCGACGAACAAATTGAGATGCTCGTTGAGTATCTTGGCTCCGAGTGAAATCGCTTCCTTTGCGGAAATTGTGCCGTTCGTCAGCACCTCCAGCGTCAGCTTATCGTAATCCGTATTCGAACCGACGCGCGTATTCTCCACCGTATAGTTTACATTGTAAACCGGGGTGTAGATCGAATCGGTGAATATGGTTCCGATCGGCGCAGAGATACCCTGATTCGCAGCGACGAAGAGCTGCTTGTTCTTTTCCTGGGAGATATACCCGCGGCCGTGGTCGAAGGTAAGCTCCATATAGAAACGAACATTTTCGCCGAGCGTTGCGATGTGAAGCTCAGGATTCAGGATTTCAATATCGGCGTCCGGCTTGATGTCCCCTGCTGTGACTTCGCACGGTCCCGTCATATCGATGGTCACCAGCTTCGGCGCATCGGTATGCAGCTTGGCGGTGATGCCCTTGACGTTCAGGACGATCTCGCAGACGTCCTCCTTTACTCCGGTGATCGTTGAAATCTCATGCAGCACGCCGTCAATTTTGATGGAGGTGACGGCGACGCCCGGGAGGGAACTCAGAAGTACGCGGCGGAGGGAGTTTCCGAGGGTCACCCCGTATCCTCTCTCAAGGGGGTCGATAATGAACTTGCCGTTCCTGCCGTCCTCTGACAGATTCACAGTCGTAATATTCGGCTTTTCTATTTCAATCATGAATAATAACCCTCCGTTTAATCTTGTATGCAAATCCACACATTTGCCTGGCAGACGGATTTTTGCCGGGTTGAATTTCGCTTTGGATCCGGAAAACAAACGCCTCGCCCTTCGGGGCGCCTGCCGCAGGAATCCTAAGCTGCCGGCAGGTTATTACTTGGAATAGAGCTCGATGATAAGCTGTTCCTCGAACGGGAAGTCGATATCGTCTCTCTGCGGAATGGCGATGACCTTGCAGCTGAAGTTGTCACGGTCGACCTCAAGCCACTTCGGCGTGATGACTGCCTGCATCTCCTCAGCGAGAGCCTTGAATTTCTCGGAAGAACGGGATTTTTCCTTCAGTGCGATCACGTCGCCGACCTTCAGGATGATGGAGGGAACGTCCACCTTCTTGCCGTTCAGCGTGAAATGTGCGTGGCGGATCAGCTGACGCGCTTCCTTGCGGCTGCTGGCGAGACCCATTCTGTACACCACGTTGTCGAGACGGCGCTCAAGCAGGCTCAGAAGGTTCTCACCGGCGACGCCTTCCTGCTTATCGGCTTTGACATAGTAGGACTTGAACTGATTCTCGAGAACGCCGTAGTAGCGGCGGGCGGTCATCTTTTCTCTGTGCTGAAGTCCGTATTCCTTTACGGTCTTGCGCGCCTGCGCATGCGGTCCCGGCACGCCGGAACGCTTGGAGACGGCGCACTTATCGCTCAGGCAGCGGTCGCCCTTCAGAAAGAGCTTTTTACCTTCTCTGCGGCAGAGCTTGCAGGAAGGACCTGTATATCTTGCCATATCTGGTTATTCCTCCTTGTTTTCCTTATACACGTCTGCGCTTCGGAGGGCGGCAGCCGTTGTGGGGGATCGGGGTAACGTCGCGGATCAGGGTGATGTCAAGTCCGGCTGCCTGCAGTGCGCGGATAGCGGATTCACGTCCCGGTCCGGGACCCTTCACGAACACCTCGACGGTCTTCATGCCGTGCTCGACTGCTGCCTTGGCGGCGACGTCGGCGGCGGTCTGTGCGGCGTACGGGGTCGACTTACGGGAGCCCTTGAAGCCCATCTCGCCGGCAGAGGCCCAGCTCACGGCGTTTCCTGCCGTGTCCGTGATCGTCACGATCGTATTGTTGAAGGTGGAGCTGATATGCGCCGTACCTTTTTCAATATTTTTGCGCTCGCGGCGTTTTTTGATGACTTTTTTTGTCGTGGTTGCCTTAGCCATGAAGTTTGCTCACTCCTTTACTTCTTCTTGTTAGCGATCGTCTTCGCGGGACCCTTTCTGGTTCTCGCGTTCGTCTTGGTGCGCTGTCCGCGTACCGGGAGACCTTTTCTGTGGCGGATCCCGCGGTAGCAGTTCGTCTCAACGAGGCGCTTGATATTCATAGCGACCTCGCGGCGGAGCTCACCCTCCACGGTGTAGTGGTTTTCGATCTCGTCACGGAGCTTTGCGATATCGTCCTCGGTCAGATCCTTTGCGCGGGTATCGGGGTTGATGCCGGTCTTCGCAAGGATATCGCGGGAGCTCTTCAGACCGATTCCGTAGATATAGGTCAGAGCGATCTCGACGCGTTTGGAATTCGGAATATCGACACCGGATATACGAGCCATTGTTTTTTCACCTCTTTATGGTTTGTATGGATGCGTCCTGGGACGCGCGGCTGAAATATCAGCCCTGTCTCTGCTTGTGCTTCGGATTCTCACAGATGACCATTACGTGGCCGTTTCTCTTGATGATCTTGCACTTGTCGCAGATTTTTTTCACGGAAGGCTTTACTTTCAAGACTTATACCACCTTTCAGAAGTATGCGGCTCAGCTTACTTGCTTCGCCAGGTGATTCTGCCCTTCGTGGGGTCGTAGATGGACACCTCGACCGTCACCTTGTCGCCGAGCAGAATTCGGATATAGTTCATGCGAAGCTTTCCGGAGATATGGGCGGTTACGATCATATCGTTCGGAAGCTTGACCTTGAAGGTTGCATTGGGAAGAACCTCGACTACGGTTCCCTCAAATTCGATTATATCGTCTTTCGGCAGAAAAATCTCCTCCTCTCTGGCATCCGCTTCCGCGGATGCGGACTCAGACCTTCGTCAGCAGAATCACGCCGTCCGGAGTAAGAGCAACCGTATGCTCATAATGCGCGGAGAGCGATCCGTCTGCTGTTTTCACGGTCCAGCCATCCGGCAGCTCCCGCACGTCTGCACCGCCGGCGTTCACCATCGGTTCGATGGCGATCACCATGCCGGTGCACAGGCGGACGCCGTGACCGGGCGTGCCGTAATTCGGGACGCTGGGATCCTCATGAAGCTCATGCCCGACGCCGTGACCGACGTATTTCTTCACGGTGGAGAAGCCGAAGCTGCGGACGTAGCCGTCCACCGAGGCGCCGATATCGCCGACGCGCGCGCCCGGCTTGCCTGCTGCCTCAATCGCGCGGTAGAAGCTCTCCCGCGTCGCCTCGATCAGCCTGGCAGCCTCCTCACTGACGTGTCCAACGGGAAAGGTGTTGGCGCTGTCGCCATGGAAGCCGCCGATGAAAGCACCGACGTCGATCTTGACGATGTCGCCCTCCTGAAGCACGCGGGTGTGGGACGGAATGCCGTGGATGACCTCGTCGTTCACACTGATGCATGCGCTGGCAGGAAATCCGCCGTACCCGAGGAAGGAAGGACGCGCGCCGCATTTTTCAATATGGTGGCGGATGCAGTCGTCGAGCTGTGCCGTAGTGACGCCTTCGCGCACCATTTCACCTGCAAGCGCGAGCGCTTCCCCCGTAATGCGGCCGGCGACCTTCATCAGCCGGATCTGTTCGGGATTCTTCACAAAAATCATGATGCTGCCTGGATTCTTTCAGATTTTCTCGGCGGCGCCGAGGGCGCGGAATGTGAGCGCAGTGGTGTCCTCGAGTTTCTCCTGTCCCTCGACCGTACGCAGCAGCCCCTTCTTTTCATAGAAAGCCTTCAGCGGCTCCGTCTGTGCGTGGTACACCGCGAGGCGGGAGCGCACAACGTCCGGGGCGTCGTCAGAACGGATAGTAAGCGGCTCACCGCATACTCCGCACCGGTCGCCGCGGGAGGAAGGGTTGTAAAGGACGTGATACGTTGCGCCGCATTTTTTGCAGACGCGGCGTCCGCTCATGCGCTCGATGATCCGCTCGTCGCTGACCTCGATGCTGAGAACGTCGGTGATGCCGGCGCCCATCTTCTCGAGAGCCTCCGCCTGCGGGACCGTGCGCGGGAAGCCGTCCAGAATATATCCGTTTCTGCAATCGTCTGACGCAAGCCGGTCGCGCACGAGTCCGATGACGACCTCATCAGGGACGAGCGCGCCGCGGCCGATATAGCTTTGGGCGCTTTTGCCCAGCTCGGTACCGGACGCGATCGCCTCGCGGATGATCGCGCCGGTAGAGATAGCGGGAATTGCGAACGCCGCGGAGATCTTCTCCGCCTGCGTTCCCTTTCCGGCGCCGGGGGCGCCGAGGAGAATGAGTTTCAGAGTACGCTTCATATTCCACACCTCGTTTGCTCTTTCAGTTTCGGCGTGCCGGATCCCACAGGCGGCTCACTCAAGGAATCCCTTGTAGTGACGCAGCGTCATCTGGGATTCGAGCTCGCGCGTCGTTTCGAGAATTACGCCGACCACGATGATGATGGAGTTACCGCTGAAGGCAAGCTCGCTGAGCGTTCCCTTCGCCAGGATATTGGCGATCATGGGGACGACGGAGATGATACCAAGGCAGATCGCGCCGATCAGGGTGATGCGGTTCAGGATCTTCATGATATAATCTGCGGTAGGCTTGCCGGGGCGGATGCCGGGGATGAAGCCGCCGTTCTTCTTAAGGTTGTTTGCCACCTCGATCGGATTGAACGTGATCGCGGTATAGAAATACGCGAACGCGATAATCAGAACGAACGTAAGGACAGCATACAGCCAGGAGCCGGAGCTGAAGGCGTTGAGAAACTTATCCCAGAAGGAGCCCTCGCTCGGCGTCGGGAAGAACAGAGCGATCGTTGCGGGGATGGTAACGATCGAGTTTGCGAAGATGATCGGCATAACGCCGGTCATCGTGAGCTTGAGCGGGAGCGTGGAGCTCTGACCGCCGTACATCTTGCGTCCGACGACCTTTTTGGCGTACTGGATTGGCAGGCGGCGTTCGCTGTCCTGCATGAAGACAATGAACGTGACCATGGCGAGACCGATAATCAGGGAGACGATCGCGATGATCGGACCGGTAACCTTGCCGTTGGTGAGGTAACGCCAGAAGGAGCTGAGCAGCTGCGGGGCGCGGGAAACGATGTTGGCGAAGAGGATGATCGAGATACCGTTGCCGATACCGAACTCATTCACCTTTTCAGCCAGCCACATAATCAGGGAAGCGCCTGCGCAGTAGGAAGCGATGATAACGATGGCAGGGAACACGCCGTTGTCGATCAGCACGCCGTTGTTGCGCAGCAGCATATAATAACCGAACGCGGTGATCAGGCTGAGCGCGACTGTAACATAGCGGGTGATCTGGTTGATCTTCTTCTGACCGTCCTGACCCTCCTTCGCCATCTCTTCGAGGGCGGGGATCGCGATCGTCAGAAGCTGGATCACGATGGAAGCGGTGATATAGGGAGATACACCGAGTGCGAAGAGTGTGGCCTGTGAAAATGCGTTACCGGACAGAATGTTCAGGTACTGGAAGATGGAGCCGTCTGTCAGCGCCATGTAGGAGCTGAGCATATTGGAATCCAGATACGGGATCGGGATCGCAACACCGACTCTGTACAGCAGGACGATCATCAGCGTAAAAAGCATCTTTTTGCGCAGATCCGCCAGCTTCCAGGCATTCACAAAAGTCTTGAACACCTCAGATCACCTCGGTCTTTCCACCAGCCGCTTCTATCTTTTCTTTGGCGCTTGCTGAAAAGACCGCAGCCTCAACGGTAAGTTTTTTGGAAAGATCGCCGTTGCCAAGCACCTTCAGACCGCAGCCGGGCTTTGTGACCAGACCAGTCTCGAGCAGGGTTGCCAGGTTCACCGTATCGCCGTCGTTGAACTTGTTGAGCGCGCTCACGTTTACGATCGCGTAGCTCTTTGCGAATTTATTGTTGAAACCTCTTTTGGGGAGCTTTCTGTAAAGCGGAAGCTGACCGCCCTCAAATCCGGGACGGACGCCGCCGCCGGAACGGGCATTCTGACCCTTATGGCCCTTGCCTGCCGTTTTGCCGTTGCCGGAGCCTGCGCCTCTGCCTTTGCGCCATACCGGCTTGACAGAGCCTTCCGCCGGGGAAAGTTCATGGAGCTTCATGGATGAGTCCTCCTTCTATGAAATCAAGAAATGTAGGATGTGCTGCCGGAGGGCGTTATGCCTTCTCCACGGTTACAAGATGCGCAAGGATCTTCACCTTGCCTGCGAGCACGGTGGAGTCGGCATGGACGATCGTGTCGCCGATCTTGCGAAGCCCCAGGGATGCTGCCGTTGCCTTCTGATTCGGCTTGGCGCCGATCAGACTTTTAACGAGCGTTACTTTCACGTTTTCCATGGTGTCCTCCTCAGCCGAGCACCTTGTCGGCACCGATGCCACGGGTCTTCGCGACCTCGTCGACCGTACGGAGTGCCTTCAGTGCTTCAAAGGTTGCCTTTACGACGTTCGTCGGATTGTTGGAACGGAGGCTCTTGGCGCGGATGTTCTTAACGCCTGCAAGCTCGACGATCGCGCGGACCGTCTTGCCCGCGATGATGCCGGTACCTTCGGAGGCAGGTCTCAGAAGAACGGAGCCTGCTCCGTACTCGCCGAGAACGTCATGCGGGATCGTGGTGCCGTAGAGCGATACCTCGATCATATTTTTCTTTGCGTCTTCGATTCCTTTGCGGATCGCTTCCGGAACCTCGGCAGCCTTGCCGAGACCGTAACCGACGTGACCGTTGCCGTCGCCCACTACCATGAGTGCTGCGAAGCGCTGGATACGGCCGCCCTTGACGGTCTTGGATACACGGTTCACGACCACGAGCTTTTCCTGAAGCTCAACGGTCGAGGGGTCAAATCTTTTTGCCATTCTTTTTCTCCTATGAATGTTTAATTTTTTGAATTAAACAGTGTACAAACCGGCCTTCTGTCTGAGGCGGAAGCGGGAGAAATTCTGTCCCTGCGGGATCAGAATTTCAGACCGCCTTCTCTTGCGCCTTCAGCCAGCTCCGATACACGTCCGTGATAGATATAACCGCCGCGGTCAAATACGACCTGCTCGATGCCCTTCTGGATTGCGCGCTCAGCGACCATCTTGCCGACCTTTCTGGCAGCTTCCTTGTTCGATCCGATACCCTCGAAGCCAGCCTCGAGAGAAGAAGCGGAGACAAGCGTTGCGCCCTGCACGTCGTCGATGATCTGCGCGTAGATGTTCTTGTTGGAACGATACACAGCGAGGCGGGGACGCTCAGCAGAACCGCTGATCTTGGAGCGGACGCGGAGGTGTCTCTTCTTGCGCTGCGCGTTTTTATCTTTCTTTGCGACCATGGCTTACGTCTCCTTTCCTTATTTACCGGCCTTGCCTGCCTTACGGCGGATGCGCTCATAGCTGTACTTGACGCCCTTACCGAGGTACGGCTCCGGCGGTCTCTGAGAGCGGATGACGGCAGCCATCTGACCGACTTTCTGCTTATCGGCACCCTTGACGATGACCGTGTTGGAATCCGGAACGTCGAAAGTGACGTCCGCGCTTTCCTCAAAGACGATCGGGTGGGAGTGACCGAGGTTGAGCGTCAGGGTCTTGCCGGACTTCTGTGCGCGGTAGCCGACGCCGTTGATCTCGAGCTTCTTTTCAAAGCCGCTTGTCACGCCGATCACCATATCGTTCAGCAGCGCTCGGGTCGTGCCGTGGATAGCTCTGGTTTCCTGCTCGTCGTCCGGGCGGGTGACATGCAGGACGCCTGCCTCGTTTGCGATGGTAAGCTGTGCCGGGAACGTGTAGTGGAGGGTGCCCTTCGGACCCTTCACGGTAACTGCGTTGTTCTCGCCGACCGTCACTTCGACACCGGCGGGAATCGCGATCGGTTCTCTTCCTATTCTTGACATTGCACTCTCTCCTCTCTCTTACCAGACAAAGGCGAGAATCTCGCCGCCGACTTTTTCGCGTCTTGCAGCCTTGTCGGTCATGATGCCCTTCGAGGTAGACACGATCGCGATGCCGAGACCGTTCATGACCTTCGGCATATCCTCATAGTTCGAGTAGATGCGGAGACCGGGCTTGGACACGCGGCGCAGGCCGTGAATAACCTTCTGCTTGCCGGCTTCGTACTTCAGGGTGATGCGGATGATGCCCTGCTTGCCGTCCTCGATGATCTGGACGCCCTTGATATAGCCCTCGGCGAGAAGGATGTCTGCAATGGCCTTCTTCATGTTGGACGCGGGAATATCAACGGTTTCATGGCGTGCGTTGCTTGCGTTTCTCACGCGGGTGAGCATATCGGCGATAACGTCTGATATCTGCATAGTTTTTTCCTCCTGTCATGCAAGTACATTATTCTTGCTGCCGTGCGTATGCGCGGCCGCTCACCGATGGTTAAACAGCCCTCTGTTTCCTTTCGGTGCGGAACGATTTGCGCCGGCGGACCGGCGCGGCGGCGTGCGGATTACCAGCTTGCCTTTTTTACGCCGGGAATTTCGCCCTTGTACGCCAGCTCGCGGAAGCAGATACGGCAGATGCCGTACTTACGGAGGTAGGCATGCGGGCGACCGCAGATCTTGCAGCGGTTATACTCGCGGGTGGAGTATTTCTGCTCTTTCTGCTGCTTCAGGATCATGGATGTCTTTGCCATATTCTTCTCCTCCCCTTATTTCGCAAACGGAGCGCCCATCATGGTGAGCAGCTCTTTTGCTTCTGCATCGGTCTTTGCGGTCGTAACGATCGCGATGTCCATACCGCGGATCTTGTCGACCTTATCGTACTCGATTTCGGGGAAAATCAGCTGTTCCTTGAGGCCGAGGGCGTAGTTGCCGCGGCCGTCGAAGGCGTCCGGATTGATACCCTTGAAGTCGCGGACGCGCGGGAGTGCGAAGTTGAAGAGGCGGTCGAGGAACTCGTACATCTTCTCGCCGCGGAGCGTCACCTTGACGCCGATCTTCATGCCCTCGCGGACCTTGAAGTTAGCGACGGACTTCTTCGCGTAGGTCGGAACGGGCTTCTGACCGGAGATGAGGGCGATATCCGCCATGATGCTGTCGATCGCCTTGGCGTTTTCTCTTGCTTCGCCTGCGCCGACGTTGATGACGACCTTGTCGATCTTCGGGATCTGCATGACACTCTTGTACTCGAACTTCTTCATGAGAGCCGGAGCGACTTCGTCCTTATAAAACTTGTTCAGTCTTGCTGCCATTGCTCACACCTCCGCCTTACAGTGCGGCGCCGCATTTGGCGCAGACACGGATTTTCTTGCCGTCTTCGATCTTGTGGGCAGCTCTGGTCTGCTTGCCGCACTTCTCGCAGAAGAGCTGGACCTTGGAGGCGTAGATGGCGCCCTCGGTCTCAACGATGCTTCCCTGCTGTCCCTGCGCCTTCGGTTTGACGTGCTTCTTCACCTTATTGGCGCCGGCGACAATGACCTTGCCCTCCTTGGGGGAAACCTCAAGAACCTTGCCTTTGACGCCCTTCGAGTTGCCGGAGATCACGATGACAAGATCGTCTTTCTTTACATGCATATTGTTTGCCATTGCTTCTCCTCCTTACAGAACTTCCGGTGCGAGGGACAGGATCTTCGTGTAGTCGTGCTCGCGGAGTTCGCGGGCGACCGGCCCGAAAATACGGGTTCCCTTCGGGTTTTTATCGTCTCCGATAATGACTGCTGCATTTTCGTCGAACTTGATATAGGAGCCATCCGCGCGGCGAAGGCCCATCACGCTGCGAACGATTACAGCCTTTACGACATCGCCTTTTTTCACAACGCCGCCCGGAGCCGCTTTCTTCACGGCGCAGACAACAACGTCGCCGATGTTCGCATATCGTCTTCCGCTGCCGCCCAGCACGCGGATGCACATAAGCTCTTTGGCACCCGTGTTGTCGGCAACGGTCATCAATGACTGCTGCTGAATCACTTTAGCATGTCCTCCTGATTATGATTTGCGTACGTTCTTTGACGTACGGATGAGGATTTTCATCCTTATTTCGCTTTTTCGATGATCTGGACGAGTCTCCAGCGGATCGTCTTGGAGAGCGGTCTGGTCTCCATGACCTCGACGGTATCTCCGATGCCGCACTCGTTCTTCTCATCGCGCGCGTGGATCTTCGTGGTACGCTTGATGATCTTGCCGTAGGTGGGGTGCTTGACGTTGTCCGCGATGGCGATCGTGATGCACTTATCCATCTTGTTGGAGACAACCTTGCCCACTCTGGTCTTTCTCAGGTTACGGGTTTCTTCCATCTCTCAGTGCCCCCTTAAGCGTTCTTCTCGCGGATGACCGTCATCACGCGGGCGATATCCTTTTTCACGTCCGTGATCTTGTGGGGGTTGTCAAGCTGGTTGATCGCGTGCTGGAAGCGCAGGTTGAAGAGCTCGCTCTTGAGCTCCTTCAGCTTTGCGTCCAGCTCAGCGTCCGACATCTTTTTAATCTCAGTAGCCTTCACAGCTTATCCCTCCACTTCTTTGTCGAGCTGCTCCCGGGTTGCGAAACGGCACTTGATCGGGAGCTTGTGCATTGCGAGACGCATTGCTTCCTTTGCGGTCTCCTCGGTGACGTCGCCCATCTCAAACAGGACTCTGCCCGGCTTGACGACGGCGACCCAGTACTCGGGAGAACCCTTACCGGAACCCATTCGGGTTTCAGCCGGCTTTTCGGTGATCGGCTTATCCGGGAAGATCTTGATCCAGACCTGACCGCCGCGCTTGGTATAGCGGGTCATAGCGATACGGGCGGCTTCGATCTGGTTGGAGGTGATCCATGCGGGCTCGAGAGCAACGAGACCGTAGGTACCGTTCGTGATCTTGTTGCCGCGGCTGGCGCGACCCTTCAGGCGTCCTCTCTGGACGCGTCTGTATTTGACTCTCTTAGGCATCAACATAATCAGTTAGCGCCCCCTTCTGTAGATTCCTTCGGTGCTGCGGGAGCAGCGGGAGCGGCCGGAGCGCGCATCGGACGGTCGGAGCGCATCGGACGGTCGGCATTCTGGCGTCTGTCGCCGAAATTCCGTCCGCCGTCGCGGCGGTCGCCCTGGCGTCTGTCGCCGAAATTCCGTCCGCCGTCGCGGCGATCACCGGGACGTCTGTCGCGGCGCTCGCGCTTGTCGGCGAATCTCTTCTTGTCCTCAGCGGCGGCCGATGCGCCGGTCTGCGTGCGGGCAACCTCAGAGAGGACCTCGCCCTTGTAGATCCAGACCTTTACGCCGATCTTGCCGTAGGTAGTGTTGGCTTCCGCGAAGCCGTAGTCGATGTCCGCGCGCAGCGTCTGCAGCGGGATCGTGCCTTCATGGTAATGCTCGGTCCGTGCGATTTCCGCACCGGCGAGACGTCCGTTCAGGTTGATCTTGATGCCCTTGGCGCCGAGGCGCATGGTACGTCCGATCGCCTGCTTCATAGCGCGGCGGAAGGAGATGCGGCGCTCAAGCTGAGACGCGATGGACTCGGCAACGAGCTGTGCACACATATCGACCGGCTTGACCTCGATGACGTTGACCGCCACGGTGGTACCCATCATTTTCTCAAGCTCCAGCTTGAGCTTATCGATCTCGGCGCCGCCCTTGCCGATGACCATGCCCGGCTTTGCGCAGTGGATGAACACACGCGCCTTGCCGGCGTTGTCGCGCTCGATCTCGATCTTCGGGATGCCGGCGTCCATGAGCTTTTTCTTGAGGTATTCTCTTACTTTATAATCCGAGACAAGGGTATCGCCGAACTTCTCGTCGCTGGCGTACCATCTGGAGTCCCAGTTTTTGATTACTCCGACACGCAGACCGTGCGGATTCACCTTCTGTCCCATATTCCAGCCTCCCTCTTTATTCTTTCTCTTTTACCGTCATGGTAATGTGGCTTGTGCGCTTCAGGATCCTGTCGCCCGAGCCTTTGCCGCGGGGCATCATTCTCTTCAGCGTCATGCCGGGGGTCACATAGCACTCCGAGACGACGAGCTTCTCGGGATCCATGTGGAAATTATTCTCAGCGTCTGCCACGACGCGGTCAAGGAGCTTGATCAGGGGCTCGCAGGCAGCTTTGCGCGTATTCTTCAGAATACCGGCTGCAACAGCGGCGTCCTTGCCACGGATCAGATCGAGGACGACCTTGACCTTGCGAGGGGAGATGCGGATGAAGCTTTCAGTAGCTCTTGCTTCCATTGTTATCTTTTAACCTCCCTTTGCGAATCAGTTACCGTTGTTGGATGTTTTGGAGCCGGCATGTCCCTTGAACGTGCGGGTAGGCGCGAACTCTCCGAGCTTATGACCGACCATATCCTCCGTGACGTACACCGGGATATGCTTTCTGCCGTCGTGAACCGCGATCGTATGACCCACGAATTCCGGGAAAATTGTGGAAGAACGGGACCATGTCTTGAGTACCTTCTTCTCGCCCTTTTCGTTCATGGCGCAGATGCGTGCATACAGCTTCGCTTCTACAAAGGGTGCTTTTTTCAAGCTTCTGCTCATTTACGGTGCCTCCTTCCTTATTTGCTGTTTCTGCGCTTGACGATGAACTTGTTCGTTCTCGCCTTATGATCGCGCGTCTTATAACCCATAGCGGGCTTGCCCCACGGCGTCATCGGACCGGGATGACCGACCGGAGACTTGCCCTCGCCGCCGCCGTGCGGGTGGTCGCACGGGTTCATGACGGAACCGCGGACAGTCGGGCGAATGCCCATGTGGCGCTTTTTGCCGGCCTTACCGATCTTGACGGTGTCGTGCTCGATGTTGCCGACCTGACCGACGGTCGCCTTGCAGTTCAGCTGCACATAGCGCATCTCGCCGGAGGGCAGGCGGACGAGGGCAAGGCTGTTCTCCTTGGACATCAGCTGTGCCTGAGCGCCAGCGGCGCGGACGAGCTGGGCGCCCTTGCCGGGGTTGACCTCGATGTTGTGGATGAACGTACCGACGGGGATATTGGCGAGCGGCAGGGTGTTACCGGGCTTGATATCCGCGTCCGCACCGGAGAAGAGGACGTCGCCATCCGTCACGCCGGCAGGGGCGATGATGTAGCTCTTTTTGCCCGCCTCGTTCTCGAGGAGCGCGATATATGCGGTGCGGTTCGGATCGTACTCAACGCCGATGACCTTGGAGGCGGAGGCGTCCGCTCTCTTGTAGTCGATGATGCGGTACTTGAGCTTGTTGCCGCCGCCCTGATGGCGGACGGTGATCTTGCCGTAGCTGTTGCGTCCGGCGTGCTTCTTCTTGGTAGCGATCAGGCTCTTTTCCGGTGTGAATTTGGTAAGCTCCTCAAAGGAGGGGACCGTCATGTGACGTCTTGCGGGGGTCGTAGGCTTAAACTTTCTCGTTGCCATGTTATCTCTCCTCCTCTCAGTTCAGTCCCTCAAAGAACTCGATCGGCTTGGAGTCGGCCTTCAGGGTAACGATGGCCTTTTTCCACGCGGCGGTGTAGCCGGTCTGATAGCGGAGTCTTTTGGGCTTTCTCTTCATGTTGATGGTATTGACGGAATCGACTTTCACGCCAAACAGCTCCTCGACCGCATGAGCGATCTCCGGCTTTGTCGCGTCCTTCGCGACCCGGAAGGCGTACTTCTTGTCGGCGATGCCGTCCATGCTCTTCTCGGTGATGAGCGGCTTTATGATGATGTCCTGAGCGAACTTCATTTCGCGTACACCTCCTCGATCTTCGCAACGGCGTCCTTCGCGGCGACGAAGGAGTCGCAGTTCAGAATGTCGTATACGCTCAGCGTGCTGCAGAGCGTCGTCTTAACGCCCGGGATATTGGCAAAGCTGCCGATGACCTTCGCGTCCGCCTCCGGGAGAACGACGAGCGTCTTTTTGGACGCGCCGATCGCCTTGAGCATCGCCGCCATGGTCTTCGTCTTGTATTCCTCCGTCGCGATCTTATCGACGACGATCATCTCGCCGCCCGCGACCTTGGAGGAGAGAGCGCCGAACAGGGCGAGGCGGCGCACCTTGCGGTTCAGCTTGAAGCTGTAGGAGCGCGGCTTCGGACCGAGCGCCACGCCGCCGTGCGTCCACTGCGGAGAACGGGTGGAGCCCTGACGGGCGCGTCCGGTACCCTTCTGTCTCCACGGCTTTCTGCCGCCTCCGGAGACCTCAGTGCGCGTCAGTGTGGACTGCGTGCCCTGTCTCTGGTTTGCGAGGTAGGATTTCACTGCCGCATGGAGGACAGCGCCGTTCACCTCGGACGCGAACACCGTGTCGGAAAGAGTCATGGTTCCGACCTCAGCGCCTGCCATATTGACAACCTTAATTTCTGGCATTGTACTTCCTCCTTCCGATTATGCTTTCACGCTGTTGCGAAGGAACACAATGCCGCCGCGGGAGCCGGGAACGGCGCCCTTAACCGCGATGATATTCTTCTCAGCGTCTACTTTAACTACTTCAAGATTCAGGATTGTGACCTGCTCGTTGCCGTACTGACCTGCCATCTTCTTGTTCTTATAGATGCGGGACGGGGTGGAGTTTGCGCCCATGGAGCCGGGCTGACGGTGGATCGGACCGGTACCGTGCGTCATTCTCAGGATGTGGTGATTCCATCTCTTGATGGAGCCGGTGTATCCGCGGCCCTTCGTGATCCCTGTAATGTCGACCTTATCGCCTGCGGCGAAGGTATCGGCGGCGATCACGTCGCCCGGATTCAGATCCGCTGCTCCCTCAAGGCGGAACTCCTTGAGATGTCTCTTCATCTGCACGCCGGCCTTCTTGAAGTGACCCGCGGCAGGCTTCGTCAGGCGCTTTTCGCTGACGTCCTCAAAGCCGAGCTGCACGGCGCTGTAGCCGTCGTTCTCGACCGTCTTCTTCTGCACGACCGTGCAGGGACCGGCCTCGATCACCGTTACCGGGATCACGTTGCCGTTCTCGTCGAAGATCTGGGTCATGCCCAGCTTCTTGCCGATGATTCCTTTTTTCATTTGTTTTTCCTCCTGATAAGGTTATTGGTTGGCGTCCAGGGATTGCCGCAAGCCGTACGGCGGGCGTCAACATGACCTTGCCGTCATCAAGCATGCCGCGCAGCACAGCCGCGCGGTTTATCGCTCTGCACGGTGGGGTGATGGCTTATGCAGCGGGACAACCTCAGTTCAGCTGAAGATCGATGTCCACGCCGGCGGGGAGCTCGACACTCATGAGAGCCTCGACCGTCTTCTGGGACGGGCGGCGGATCTCAATCAGTCTCTTGTGGGTTCTCTGCTCAAACTGCTCGCGGCTGTCCTTATACTTATGGACTGCGCGAAGGATGGTGACGACCTGCTTCTCAGTCGGAAGCGGAATCGGACCGGAGACCTCAGCGCCGTTTCTCTTGGCGATCTCGACGATCTTTTCAGCCGCCGAATCAATGAGGGTGTGCTCATAGCTCTTCAGTCTCACACGGATCTTTTCATTGCCTGCCACTTTGTACTGCCTCCTGTATAGATTTTGTCTTTGAGGCGCGGGAACACGTGCCCGGGCGTTTCCTTTTTCTCCTGAAAGAAGCCGGGTCCGCAGCAGCCAGCATAACCGCCGCAAAACCGGAATCCAGAAAAAATCAGAACGCCTGCGTGCTTCCTTTCGCCCGATTGAATCGGACATACTCCACGGAAATTCCCCGCCGCCCGGAGCAGCAGCGCCAGGCTGCGGCAACCTCCCGCTTCATCGCACATCAAGCCTATATATTATACTACAGATTTTTTGGTACATCAACAGTTTTAAGAGATTTTTCTCATAATTTCCGTAGATTTTTTTCGTCATTACCCTCTTTTCTTTTGTGCGAATCGCCACAAAACTACTGCTGCCGCCGCCGCACGCGACCCATCGCACAGGGAAATTCCAACAAAATTGCATGCATCCCTTGCGTGTACACCGCATTTGTGGTATTATAATGTATATGTACGTTTATTCGCGCTCCGCCCACGTGCGGAACGCCGGATGGAGGAACCCCGTATGCCCGCTTTCCGGAAAGCCGCGCCGCGGCTTTGTCTGGCAGCCGCAGCCGTGTTTGCACTGTCGTCTGCCGTCTGTCTGTATCTGGCGCTGACACAGACCTACGACACCGCGCTGCGCCACTTTACCGCCGGCTCCGTCCCTGCCGCCGCCGCCGCGCTCCTGTGCGTTGCCGGCGCGCTCACCGCCGCTGCCGCGGGAATCCTGTGCGCCTGTGCCCGCTGCCGTCTTTCACCCGCCCCGCCGTCGGGCACCGCAGCCTTTGCCTCTACGCTGACTGCATTTTTGCTCCTTGCCTCGTTTATCTGGTCCATCCGCGCCTCCGCCGGCGAGCCTCTGTCTCCCCTCTCGATTGTGCGTCTCGCCCTGATGGCGGTATCCGCCGCGTACTTTCTCCTGCTGAACTCGGAGAAAGCGTCAGGGACCGCAGCTTTCGCGTTTCTCTCCCTTCTCCCGATCCTGTATGCATTTTTCTCTGTTCTGGCTGCCTATTTCAGCGGCGAGTACGGCATGAACGCGCCTGTCAAATCATACGATCTGATGATGTATCTCTCCATGGCGCTGTTTTTCACCGGCGAAGCGCGCGTCGCACTCGGACGGACGCAGTCGCCGAGCTATCTGTTTTTCGCTCTGCTCTGCTTTGTGCTGTGTACCGCCGTCGGCGGCTCCCATCTCGTCATTGCGCTGCATGACACGCTCGGACACGGTTTTTCCCTGACAGACAGCGCCGTTTCCCTCTCAGTCGCCCTCTTTGCCGCTGCCCGCGTTTTCTCTCTGCAAAAGAACCCGGAGGCTATGAGCACCGCACAGCCGGCGCAAGGAAAGGAAGATACGGATGAGTCATAAAAACGATGTTCCCGCAAAGGACAAAATCATCGAAAAGGACGGCCGAAAATACCGCGAGGAGCCCGTCAAGCCGGCGCTTCCCTTCTGGGCAGCTTCCGCCGTGTGGCTGATCGCTGCGCTCGCGCTCCCGATGTACCGCCCGTTCCACCTTGTGCTGATCGCACTCGTCTCCGCCGCCGCCGCGATTCTGACCGCGCGCCTTCTCCCGAAGGAAACGCGCCTGGTCGAGCTGCCGTTCTACGTCGGCAATGACGATCTGGATGCCATGGCCCGCGCCATTGCAGACGCACGGGACGATCTCCGCGCCGCGCGGGAAAAGATCGCCGGCAGAAAGCCGCAGACCGCCGCCGTTATGGCAGAGATCGAGGAGACCTGCGCGAAGATTCAGTCGTCGATTCTGGAATCACCGGACGATCTGCCGCGGATCCGCCGTTTTCTCAACTATTACCTGCCGACGACACGGAAGCTGGCAGCCAAATACGCCGCCGTGACTGCGCAGGATGCGGACGGAGCCAACATTTCGGAGACCATCACCGCCATCGAGGGGGCTCTCGCCCAAATCAACACCTCCTTCCACCATCAGTTGGACGCGCTTTATGCGGACGATGCACTGGACGTCTCCACCGATATCACGGTGCTGGAAACGATGCTGGCGCGGGATAACCTGAAATAAGGGACATTAAACGGCAGCCGCAGGATGCCTTCTTTTACCGGATTCCCCTCTCCGCCGTCTGATATCCCCAGACACATGTACACGGATTCCCTTCATTTATTATACTATTTTTATATTCACTGATTACGGAGGACTCTGACATGGCAGCAAACGATACACCTGAAATCAATCTTACGCTCGATCCGTTCGGCGCGCAGAGCGCCGCGGCAGCAAGCGCAGCGGCGGAAGCCCCCGCCGTCAATACCACCACAGCCGAGGATGTCGTCAAGCTGGCAGAAGCGCAGCTCACCGACGCTGAGAAGAAAGCTGTCAGCGAATTTTCCGAGAAGATCGACATCACCGATACTGCCACCGTGCTCCAGTACGGCGCGGGTACGCAGCAGAAGATCGCCAATTTCTCCGACGCCGCACTCCAGAACGTCCGCACCAAGGACTTCGGCGAGGTGGGCGACATGGTAGCCAATCTTGTCGGCGAGCTGAAATCCTTCAACACGGACGCAGAGGACAAGGGCTTCTTCTCTTTCTTCCGCAAGACGCAGAAGAACATCAACGTCATGAAGGCGAAGTACGACAAGGCGGAGGTCAGCGTAAACAACATCGTTTCGGTACTGGAAAATCATCAGGTCACGCTGCTCAAGGACGTCGCGACGCTCGACAAGATGTATGAGACAAACCTGACCTACTTCAAGGAATTGTCCATGTACATCCTCGCCGGCAAGCAGAAGCTTGAGAAGGAACGCTCGACGACGCTCGTCGAGCTGAAGAAAAAGGCAGAGGCGTCCGGCCTGCCGGAGGATGCGCAGAAAGCGAACGATTTCGCCGCCATGTGCGATCGCTTTGAGAAGAAGATCTACGATCTGGAGCTGACGCGCATGGTCTCGATCCAGATGGCGCCGCAGATCCGCCTCGTTCAGAACAACGATACGCTGATGAGCGAAAAAATCCAGTCCACGATCGTAAACACCATCCCGCTCTGGAAGAGCCAGATGGTGATCGCGCTTGGTCTCGCCCATTCTCAGCAGGCGCTGGAAGCACAGCGCGCCGTCACCGACATGACAAACGAAATGCTGAAAAAGAACGCCGAAAAGCTCCACCAGACGACCGTCAACGTCGCACGCGAGGCAGAGCGCGGCATCATCGATATCGAGACGCTCACCCATACGAACCAGGAGCTCATCAATACGCTCGACGAAGTCCAGCAGATCCAGACCGAGGGACGCGAGAAGCGCCGCGCGGCGGAAGCGGAACTCGGACGCATCGAGAACGAGCTGAAGACGAAGCTCCTGAACATTAAGCAGTAAGGCATGAAATTCATCAAATACAACCGGACAGCGGCGGTCGTCATCATGATCGCCGTGATCCTATTGTCTCTCGTCTTCGGCGTCAACCGCTCTGTCGGCTCTCTGGAACGGAGCCTTGTCAAAACCTATGCCTCCGGCTCCGACCGCTACGGCACCGTAAAGACCGATTTGCAGAAATACGCCGACTACGCGCAGAATCTGTACGCCATCTATACGGCGAGGTACGGCAGCGACGACGGCTACAGCGGCACGCTGGAAAACTTCCGCGCAGCGCTGGATTCCCCTCTCGGCTTCACCGACCGGCGCGACGAATTGTTCCGCGCCTGCTCCGCGATGTATTACAGACTGTCCCTTGACGAGACGCTGCCCGACGCGCAGAAAAACTCCGCCACCGCCTATTTTTACGAGATGCAGTCCACACAGGCGCGGCTGAGCGCCAACGAGGAGTATGCCGCGCTCGCTGAAAAATACAACCGCGCCGTCAGCTCCTTCCCCGCGTCTGTATTCGTGCGCGGCGGAAAGCGGATTCCCGCCGTCACCTTCGGCGGCTGATCCGCCCCACCCTGAGCTTCACCGGCTCCGCCGGATAAATAATAAGGATGATCGTTTTGAAAAAACACCGTTGTCTCCGCGTCGCCGCAATGCTTCTTCTGCTTTTTCTGCCACTGTCCGTTTTCGCCGGCTGCGGCGGGAAATCCGACACGGACGCCCTGATTCCCGAACCGTCCGACAGTTTTTATGTTCTGGATGAAGCAGACGTGCTCCATTCGGATACGGAAAGCTATATTGTCTCCCAAAACGACGCGCTGTTTGATTTGTGCGGCGCACAGCTTGTCGTCGCCTGCGTGAAAACGACCGGCACACTCGATATCAAGGATTACGCACAGGCAATGTTCAACAAATGGAACATCGGCTCCGCGGAAAAGAACAACGGCATCCTGCTCCTGCTCTCCATCGGCGAGGACGACTACTGGATCATGCAGGGAAAAGGGCTGGAGGAGCTGCTGCCGAGCGGCACCCTCAAGCTGCTGCTCAACAGCTACCTGGAGCCTGATTTTGCCCGGGGAAACTACGACGCCGGCGTTCGCCTGATCTTTGATGAACTGATCGCGCAGTTCGAGAGGATCTACTCCATCTCCCTCCCTGAGTGGGACGGAACCTCCGGCAGCTACACGCAGACACCTCAGACTGGTGAAGAATCGCCCGCCCGGCGTGACAGCAGCAGCGCCGGCATCCTCATATGGGCGATCGTGATCGTGATCGTCATTCTTCTGATCGCTGTGTTCTCCGGTTTCGGCGGAGGCGGCGGTTACGGACGCAGAAGGCGCAGAAGGCGCTACGCTACCATTTATCCGCGTCCATACAATATGCCTCCGCGTCCCCGTCCGAGCAGCCCGCCTCCCGGACAGCGCCCGAGCGCTCCTCGTCCCGGCGGATACCCCGGTGGATTCTCAGGCGGCTCACGCCCCGGCGGATACCCCGGCGGCTCACGCCCCGGTGGATTCTCAGGCGGCTCACGTCCCGGCGGATTCTCCGGTGGCTCGCGCGGCGGTGCAGGCGGCTTCACCCGCGGCGGCGGCGCAGGACGCCGTTGAGCGCTCCTGCTATCACCCTTTCCGGAGAGTAAACCAGACCATATGGAAGACACTATACTCCGCGCCCTGCGCGATACTCTGGCGCAGGCAAACAATATCGTTTTCTTCGGAGGAGCGGGCGTTTCCACGGAAAGCGGCATTCCCGATTTTCGCTCGGCAAACGGCATCTATCAGAACCGCACCGCGCGCATTCCTCCGGAGGAAATTCTGAGCCACTCCTTTTTCCTTTCTCATCCCGCCGAGTTTTTTGATTTCTACCGGCAGCATCTGCTCTATCCCGACGCGCGCCCGAACCGCGCCCACTTTGCCCTGGCAAAGCTGGAAGCGCAGGGACGTCTCACCGCCGTTATCACGCAGAACGTCGACGGGCTGCATCAGGCGGCGGGCAGCAAACAGGTGTTCGAGCTGCACGGCTCCGTCCACCGCAATTACTGTATGCAGTGCGGACGCTTTTTCCCGCTCTCCTTCGTCCTGTCGGCAGATGGTATCCCCCGCTGTCCCGACTGCGGAGGCATCGTCAAGCCGGATGTCGTTCTGTATGAGGAGCCGCTGGACGAGGACTGCCTCAGCGCCGCGCTGAACGCCGTCATGGCGGCAGATACACTCCTCATCGGAGGCACCTCCCTCTCCGTATATCCCGCCGCCGGGCTTGTCCGGTATTTTCACGGCAGGTCGCTCGTCATACTGAACCGGACGCCGACACCTTATGACCGACGTGCTTCCCTTGTCATTCCGCTCCCCGTCGGGCAGGCGCTCGGCGAGGCGGTCGACATTCCCGCCCCGGCAGCGCTCTGAACGAACAACCAAACACAACAGGGCAGACTGGATCTGCCCTGCTTTTATGAAACCTCGAAAGGTACGGACATGATATCCATCAGCACATCCAATCTATCCTACAGAATCGGCGTGCGGGAGATCCTCTCCGGCGTCACATTTTCGCTCGAGGACGGCGACCGCCTTGCCATCGTCGGCGTCAACGGCAGCGGTAAATCGACTCTGATGCGCCTCATCACCGGCGAATACACCCCGGACGACGGCGCAGTCTATATTGCGAAGGACAAAACGGTCGGCATGCTGGAACAGGACGACGCCTTCCATATCCTGCGGGGTACGGACGGCTCCCCGGTCAGTGAAACGGTTCTCGGGCAGATGTACGCCGCGTTCCCGGAGCTTTGCCGCATGGAGGCGCGCCTTGCGCAGATCGAGGCGCTCCTGCCGCATGCGCAGGGAGACGAGCTTTCCCGCCTGAGCTCGGAATTTGCCTCTCTGAACGCGCGTTTCGCCGAGGACGGCGGACTCCACTATAAATCCCGCTGCCGCAGCTTTCTCATCCGTCTCGGCTTCGCCGAGGAATTCCATACTATGCCGATCGAAAAGCTGAGCGGTGGACAGCGGACCCGGCTGGCGCTCGCGCGCCTGCTCTCCCGCGAGCCGGACATTCTTCTTCTCGACGAGCCGACGAACCATCTTGACACGGACACCATGGTCTGGCTGGAGGAACATCTGGCAGGCTACAAAAAGACGCTGCTGCTCGTAAGCCACGATCGCTATTTTCTCGACCGGGTGACGAATAAAACGCTGGACATCGAAAATCACACAGCAAAGCTGTACCGTGCCCCCTACACTGAATACCTGCGTCTGAAAGCGGAGGACCGCGCAGCGCAGGAAAAGAAGTACGCGCTTCAGCAAAAAGAAATCGCCCGGCAGGAAGCATATATCGCACAGCAGCGCGCATGGAACCGCGAGCGCAACATTATTGCGGCGGAAAGCCGTGAGAAAGCACTGGCGCGCATGGAAAAAGTTGAGCGCCCGGCGGATCTTCCCAAGTCCATCCGCTTCTCTTTCACGGAATCGGGGGAGAGCGGCAACGACGTCCTCTCCGTGCGCCGCCTCGCCAAATCCTTTCCCAATAAAACGCTGTTTACCGATCTGAATTTCGAAGTCAAAAAGAGAGACCGGCTGTTCATCCTCGGTCCGAACGGCTGCGGGAAATCCACGCTCATCAAGCTGCTGCTCGGCAAGCTGACGCCGGACGCCGGGAAGATCGAGTTCGGCTACAACGTAACCGTCGGTTACTACGATCAGGAAAACCAGAACCTGACCCCTGAAAACACCGTGCTGGAGGAGCTGTGGAGCACCTACCCGACCCTGACCCAGACAGAGATCCGCAATACGCTCGCGCTCTTTCTGTTCCGCGGTGATGATATCGAAAAAACGGTATCGGTGCTGAGCGGCGGAGAACGCGCGCGTCTGACGCTGGCGAAGCTGATCCTATCCCGCATGAATCTGCTGATTCTCGACGAGCCGACGAACCATCTCGATATCCAGTCGCGCGAAGCGCTGGAAACCGCTCTCTCCGGCTTCGACGGCACCATCATCGCCGTCTCGCACGACCGCTATTTCACCGCGAAGTTGGCGACGCGCATCCTTGCAATCTCGTCGGAAGGCGCTCTCGATTTCCGCGGAGGCTACGAGGACTATCTTGCCGACCGTGCGCGCCGGGACGGAAGCGCGCCGGCGGAGACGGAGGACGAAAAGCAGTCCGCAGGCAAGGAGCTGTATCTCGCACGCAAGCAGGAAGCCGCCCGCCTCCGCCAGAGAGAAAAACGTAAGGCGACGATCGGGCAGGAGATCGACGCGCTGGAAAAACGCCTTGCCGAGATACAGGACGAGCTGTTCGGTTCTGCCGCCTCCGACTATAAGCGAGCAGCCGAACTCGATGACGAGCGGATCACCGCGGAGGATCGCCTGATGCAGCTCTATGAGGAAGAGGAAGAATTGAAAAAGGACGTATCGCCGTCCTGACCGCTTCGTCACAAAGCTCCCGAAGCCCATGCATCTCCATCCCTCGCCCCAAAGCTCCCTTCCCCTTGGGCGCGGCTTCACATTTTCCACTCCAATCCGCCCGGCTGCCGCATTCGGAGAAAAAACACAGCGGCTTCTTTTCAGGGAATCTTGTAGTTTGCGGCAGCGAGTGGTATAATGAGGTAGATGCTTTGTGTCTCCTCCGCTCGGCGGCAAACCTCCGGGCGTAAAGGGGAAGTGCTTTTCAATCTCTTCTCCGCCCGAAAATACAAAGAAAAGGTGACTGCAACCGACCATGAGTCTCACACAGACTGAAAGCGATCTTTTGGCGATCATGCGTGCCGCAGTGCAGGGCACGTCCGCGTCTCCCGCCGGGGCGGATTATCCGTCCGTCTTTGCGCTTGCCGATCAGCAAAGGCTCTTGCCGATCGTCTTTGAGACTGTACGAGAAACAGACGCCGCCCAGGCTAACGCAGCCCTTTTCGCCGCGGTAAAACGACAGGTGATCGGACAGGTGCTGACGCAGGCTGTCCGTGCGGCGGAATTTTCGGCGCTGTACCGGAAACTGCGTGCCGCCGGGCTCCACCCCATTGTGGTGAAGGGGCAGCTTTGCAGCCGTCTCTATCCGCTTCCGGATCACCGTATCAGCGCAGACGACGACCTCTTCATCCCCGACGCCGAATTCAGCATGTGCCACGCCGTCCTTCTCGAAAACGGACTCCATACTGCCTGCCCTCCGCAGCAGCTGGAGGATGCAGATGAAATCTCCTATAAAAAGGAAGGCAGTCCACTTTATATCGAACTGCACCGGCGTCTGTTTGATTTCTCCGAAGACGCGCATAACGAGATCAACCGTTTCTTTGCGCACCTCCCCGCCGGCTGTGAGGAGATCAGCGGTTATCTGACCATGCAGCCTCACGAGCATCTGCTCTATCTTCTGCTGCACGCCTACAAGCATTTCGTCCTGTCCGGTGTAGGTCTTCGGCAGTTCTATGACATCGGTCTCTGGGCGCATGCCTATTACGACCGGATTGACTGGACTCTGCTGCACAGCCAGTGTGATAGCGTACACGCCGCAACCTTTGCAGCCGCTGTATTTGAAATCGACCGCACTGCGCTCGGCATGAACATTTCGCTCCCGGCGCCATGGGAAAAGCCGCACGTTTCCATTGAGCCGCTTTTGCACGATGTATTTGCCGGCGGAATATACGGTCACTCCGACGAGGCACGTCTCCATTCCTCGACTGTCACGCTGAACGCTGTGAATTCCAGCCGCACAGGGAAACGCCGCGGCGTTCTTCGTTCCGTTTTCCCCGGGCGTGCGTACATGGAGAAAAAGTATGTGTATCTGAAAAAGCATCCGGTTCTGCTGCCGGTTGCCTGGGCGCAGCGCATTTTCCACTACGCATCCGAAATGTGCGCCCACCAGAACAACAGTGCCGCAGACTCTCTCCGGCTGGGCAAAGAGCGCATTGAGCTTTTGAAGCTGTACGACATCATACCATAAACCGCAGGATATATGGACTCCGTTCACTTCCCGGCTTCCGGATGGACTCGCTTCCTACCGCTCCCCGCTTTTCAGGAAGCCGGACAAATAGGACTGTGCGTACCTGCACAGATCCCTCGGAGGCACGGAGGGATCGCCCTCTGCGTTCTGCGTCACCGCAACACACACCGAACATATCCGCCTCGCGCGGCAGGTGCTGCATTCGACGGGTAACTGTATCCGGTTCATGACGTGCGGCAGGCGCTCCCATGCTTCACGGAAAGTACTGTTCCCCAGCTCCACCGCTGAGGCAGGCAGCATACCGCAGGGCAGCAGCTTTCCGTCCCACGTGATCCAGAATGCCCCTCTCCCCGCCATGCAGGACGATGCCCTGCTTTTCTCATCTGCGGGGGGGGGCTCCATATTTCCCATAATATGGTCAATCGTCTGTCTGCGCCGCTTTTTCTGCTCCGCATCTAAGGTAAGAAGATCGAACCGCGCCGCCAAAGCGCCGTATGCATCAGGCGGGAGCAGGCAGTCCGTTTTTGCCTCCCGGGCGCAGCGGACTGGAGGAAAAACATAGCTCGTCATGCGGATGGGCGCCTTGACTTCCCGGGCAAACGAAACGATATCCTCCATATCAGAGGCGTTGTTCTTCGTGAAGGTGGTATTGATGAAAACGGGAATTCCCGCCTGTTTCATTCTGCGGACCGCGTCCGATGCGCGTGAAAAGGCGGCTGCGCTTCCGCAGACTTTTTCATACGTTGCGGCGGACGCACCGTACAGGGTGACGTTCACCTTTTCCGGCGGATGCTCGCAGAGGCATTCGAGAATCCCGTCCGTCAGGAGTGTTCCGTTCGTATTCAGGGAAAGCACGACCCCCATCTTCGCCAGTTCACGGTAGATCTGCGGAAAATCTGCACGGAGCAGCGGCTCTCCCCCTGTCAGCAGCAGATAGACCATGCCCGCATCCACCGCTTCTCTGCCCAGCGCGATCCATTCGTCCGCCGTCCGCTCACGTCCCGCCTCCTTCTGTTCAGCGGAGCTCATGCGGATATAGCACATTTCGCATTGCAGGTTACACCGGGGCGTCAGCTCAAACGTCCCGCTGACCGGAATATGACGGGCTGCACCTTTGTGAAATATGTAGCTTTTCAGTTCCATACTGCTCCTCCGGAAAAGCGGACCTCCATCGGCTGATGGAAGCCCGCTTTCGATTTACCCGTTTACTTGACCAGTACTGTCAGTGACTTCATGTCGGGAGAACGCGTTCCATCCGCGCGAATCGCGTAGACGGTGTAGGTATGCTGCCCGAAAACCTCCGCGCGGACGCGAATCTGAACACTCCGCTTTTCGGGCGTTCTCGGATTCACTTTATTCCAGATTGCGTAACAGATATCAACACGGCTTCCTGCCTCGTCATATATCTCGAAGTGATCGATTTCGGCATCCGTCAGGACAGTGACGGCAAAGATAAAGACCTTGCCACGCATCGCATAGGAAGACATCGAGGCAAATGACAGAATGCAGTTCTCACCGGTGATTGCGTCGACAGCACGAAGCTGCTTTTTCAGATAAGCGAGACGGTCCGCCACCGCATCGATCTCTTCCTGAGTCGCATCCGTGCGGCTGCGCAGCAGGCGCGCGCTCTCCGCCATCACCTTGTAGGCGGTGTATGTCTCCGCAGTATAATCTGCGGCACTCACAGCGTCAAAGGCGGCAAGCTCTGCGTCCAGCGCCGCATAATCGATGCTGGTAGAGAGACGCAGCGCTGCCTTTGCTGCCTCAAGTGCGGAGGTCGCGGCATCCGCCTGTTCCTGCGTCGGTCTCTTGCTGTTCAGAACCGTTTTTCCCGTTTCGGCTGCTTCCGTATACAGCGCGAAGCTCTCCTCCGTATACAGGGCGCCGTCCATGCTCTCATATTCGGCGACAGCCTTCTTCAATGCCGTCAGGTCAGGTGATATGTACACCTGAATTTCCGGCGCTGCGGGCAGATTGGCGGGCGCGTCGCCGAGTTTCTCCTGACGGGCATACCAGTCGCTGTAGGAAAGTGAACTTTGCAGATCGGCGTCCCACGCCTTGGCGCCGTTGGCGCGCAGGCGCGGCAGAACGGTTGCCCGTACGACAACTTCGCCCTCCGTCTTGGGCTGATCGCACCAGACGCAGAAAGCACTGCCTTTGACACGCGTATCGGTGATCGACGTATCGGCGGCGCTCCCGCCATACGGAGTGAAGATATTCGGCGCCCAGTTCATGTAGATGCGCTCCGGCGTGCAGCCCGGATAATCGCCGGTTCCATCGTGTACCTTTCCGAGTACATAGTAGTTATAGGAATTCAGAAAGTTGTAGACGTCGTATCCGGCGTTCAGATAGGAATTGATGTTGTTTTTGCTGTTGTTAGCGGTTGGCGTCCAGTACTGGATCTCAAACCCCTCGTTCAGGGTGACGACCTGATTCCAGCCGGTATCCGCAGTACGGAGCGCGTCGTCGTTCCACATGCGGATGGAGGTGTAGCCATAGCCTTTGACGATATCGTAGATATCGTTCATATAATACATGAACGCGTCGTAGGCGACGGCTTTGCTGCTTCCGCTTCTCTGCTGCGCGTAGGTTTTCCAATGATCCAGCTGCTGCCACCTGGACACGGATGAGGTGGAGACAACCGCAGAACCCCAACCGAGAAGCTCATCGCCGCCGATGTCAAACTTGGTACAGCCAAGCTCAGCAAAGAACGCGGCATATTCCCGGTACAGGTTCTGCGCGAACGTGCGCGCCTCCGGATTGGAAATGTCGATGCCGCGGGAATAGCTCTTCTGCGCCGTCTCCGTACCGGATCCCTGAACGATGGCAGTTTTCCCGTTATAGTGGAAATAGTTCCCGATATCGGAGCCGTTTACCGCATTGTATTTTTTGACGGCATAGTTCATATGCCCTGGGCTGTCCAGCGAGGGAATGATCTCCACATGGTACAGCCGCGCGACCTCTGCGATCTCACGCATTTCTTCCTGTGTGATGTACTTGTTGTTCTCATCCGCGTCCGCTGCGCTCGCCCCACCGACGCAGAGCGTGTTGTCGCCGCCTGCCAGCCATGGATAGGTCTTGCTCTCCAGGCGGAAGCCCATTTCCTCCGAGAAATGGAGGTAGATGGCGTTCATATTCGACCAGGACATCTCCCGGATCATATTCTTGATCCATTCGGGAGAATAATACTTGCGTCCGCAGTCCAGGAAAAACGCCCGTTCCGGATAATCCGGGCTGTTCACAACGCCGCACACCTGGCTCAGATCCCGTCCGGTCAGAAGGGTCTGCTCGACAAAGCGGCAGCCGTAAAACAGCCCATCCGCGTCGGAGGCGTTCACCAGAAGCTGCCCACCGCTGATTTCCAGGCGGAAGCCCTCGGCGGCGATCCCGAGAGAGGAATCCAGAATCAGGACGATATCATGATCGCCCGCCGCCGACTGCACGCCATAGGTAATGCCCGGCACGGACGCCGTCAGGTTCTTTGCCTGCAGCTCCTGTGCAAAGAGCTGCACCTGCGCACGCAGATCTTCGTTCGTGTACTGTGAATCGTCCGTTTGCACCCAATAGATCTCCGTGTCGGAGGCAAACGCCCAGCCGGCGCTGCTTTGCGCGCACACCGGCAGCGGCGCCGCGGCAAAGAGCACTGCCAGAACAAGGGTCAGAAGCCGGCGTAATCTTTGATTCCTTCTCATGGTCAATTGTCCTCAATTCAATTTTGAATTCCGGTTTATGAAGGGTTCTCTATCCGGCGAAGCAGGCAGTCAGCCGCGCTCGGCTCCGGAAGGCAGGAAAATCTGTAATACTCGGTCAGAGCGGTCATGGGTTCCAGAGCGGAGAGCAGTCTCTGATTGAAGCGTTCGTCCCAGCGGCTCTTTACCGCCTCTCCGTAGAGAAGCAGAAGTGACTCGCGCGCGGACAGCGGCGTGAGCCGGTTGAACGGCGCTTTCTCCAGGCGGACGATGGTCCGCACCGGCGCCTGCAGATCCCGATAGATCCCGGAGCTGCCCGCAATCGGGCTTCCGCTGGCGATCAGGGCGTCCCCCGCCGCATAGAGAACGATCTTGTCCCCGTTCATCGGCTCGGCATGAAGGTACTTCTGCCACAGCTGCGCCTGCGTGGATTTGCCCCCGCCGGACGGCGCAGTGAAAACGACCGCCTGCCCGTTCCGGACGACCGCCGACGCGTGCAGAACGATCCGTCCTCCGCGCAGAAGCGCACGCTCCGGCGCGAGGTAGAGAAGCCAGTTCGCGCTGCGCGCAAAGCTCTCCGCGTACGCCTCGGGAATAAAGAGGCGGATCTCGTCCGGGCGTCCTGGGGACTCCACCCGCACGACATATTCCGCGTCTCTCCAGTGGTACTTCTGCACGATATCCGTATTTCTGACGGCAAAATCCGACATGCTGCCGACATGAACCGTGATCTGACAGTCAATTTCGCCGGACGCTCCTTCCGTCCGCTGAAACGGACGGAAGGACTCCGGCAGAGTGATGCGGAAGGGGGCGTCTATGCGGAAGGTCATCCCGGCGATCTGCAGCTCCGCTTCAAACACCGCCATGGTTCCGGTCAGGAGAGAAACGCAACCTGAACATTGCTGTGATAGCAGATGGTATCGTGGTTGCCGTTGTCGATCCACTCCGTTTTACAACCCATATCGTCCCCGAAGTAGCCCATCCCCACAAGAGCGTTCACATCCTCAAAATCCGCGATGCATCCGCCTGCGACCGGATGGTCGAGCCGGACGGTCTCCACTGCAATCTGCGGTTTGCTGTATGGCTTTTTCATATTCCGCGCTCCTTATTTGATCGTGACGGTGACGTCCATCGTATTGACGGAGGCGAGTCCGTCTGCATCATAGACGCGAACAGTAAAGCGAAGCACATCACCGCGGCTGCCGGTGACCTTCCACATCGCCTGGAAGGTGACTACACCATCCTTTGTCGTTGAGGCGCTGCGGGCGAGCTCCACTTCATTGCCGGCGGCGTCCACTACCGTCAGCTTCACGGCGTCCGCGCCTGCCTTAACCGCAGCTATCGCAAACTTGCCGGAAACAACGTTGTCCGCCATCAAAGCCGCAGAGGTGACCGTCAGATTTTCATTCACCGGAACGACAGGCTCCTCGGGCTTCGGCATCGAGGCGGCTCTGAGACTGCGCAGGGACATGACGGCAGCCACAGCCGGACTTGCAGCGAGGTCGTTCGCCGCGGCGGCATCCGCTGTCTCCGGCTCGACCAGTCTGACGCTGTAGCCGCTGACCTTCAGGTTCGTCAGCGCCAGTGATTTCAAACTCGAGGCCTCTTTTTCGTTCGTGCCGACCAGAAGCAGGTAGCGGTTTTTTTCATCCTGGACAAGATTCTCTACGTTCAGTTCATAATACTGCTCCGTCCCGCTGGAAACGGTATACACGTGCGTCATTTCCAGAATGTCCGCTGCCGTGCTGCCATACACAAGAGTGGCAGGACTATTGTCGTAGAATAACGAATCTGCCTTGCGATGCGCGCCGATCTCAACGGTGCGGGCGCTCTCCGGTACCGTGCTGTCGGGATAAAGGTACAGTGCAAGAACTGGCGTAGTGAAAAAACCGTTCAGATACAGTTCGTTGTTCGGTCCGAATGTCATGTACTCATCGACGCTCGTTGCTTTCCTCAACACCAATCCGCTATCGTCCGTCGTTTCGATTACCGTCGTGCCGGACCCGAGAATTGTGCCGCCGTCCGTATCAGAGATATCCGCATAAATCGCCTGACCATTCTGGATCAGGGACTTGACCTCAAGGAATACCGCATTCTGTTCGTCCGCGTTGTAATAGCGCACCTCGTCCAGTCCCTGGATCGGCTCATAGATGCGTACACCGTCGATATAGAGTACGCGCGTTTTGGTAGCCGTGCTGCCGAAGGCACTCAGCGTGACCCGGTACGCGGAGCGCTCCAGACCGGTGACAGAGATGATCGGCACCTGATACAGATCGCCGCCCTTGCTTTCGGTGATGACCGGGAACTGCCGGACAACGGTATAGGTGCCATCCGCGTTCCTGCGCTCCACCTTGACGGAGACGACAGCGTAATCGTACTGAGTCGTGCGGCTGACAATCTCAAAGCCGGTACCACAGAACTCAAAGCTCAGGACATCCTCCGTTTCCTTAACGACCAGTCCGCTGAGCGTTCCGTTGGAGGCGTCGCCTTCGATCAGTCCGAGATAACTGTTCAGGTAGTTGATGGCGTCCGTCTGGAACGTGTTCAGGTTGCTGGTATCCAGCGTCAGCGTCGTGTAGGTCGTTTTCTTGTCCGCTGCATAGTTCGGATCGGAGCCGTAGGAGCTGTCCTGATCCGCGCTCTGTTCATTACCGTATGAATCCTCGGAGCGGTACTGCACCCAGCCGTTCTTATCCGTGCCGATATAGGTAATGCCGGCGAAATCGTCCTCATAGTACACCACATTGGCGGGAATGACACGCACCGTCTCCTCCATCAGCACACCGGTGGCCTTTGTCAGCTCTGTCGCGCCGTTCTCAAGCACCTGCACGGTGACAAGTGCGTTATCCTCACCATTCATGAAGTTGGTCAGGGTATATTTCAGCGACGGCGCATTCCAGCTGAACATGCCGTAGTTGGTGGTTGAGCTGGTAATGCCCACCGTACTCGCAGTAGTCGCATAGGGATTGTCGATGAGCGTCAGCGTATCATTGACAAGCAGGCCGAAATCCTGACCGTTCAGCTCCACCGGCAGACCGTAGTCCAGAACGTACACATTGTCCGCCACGTCGTAGCTGTATATCGTGACGGCGACGGGACCGTAAATGCCTACCTTATAGTAATACGTGTCCGCGCCGGTCACAACGCCGGTGTACTTGATACCGCCGCCTTCCGTATACGCGGCGCGGGGATTGATACCCGCATCGCTCGTATTGCCGGAGGGAGAGCAGAGCTGGACAGTCGTGCCCGGATTCGCAACGCCCGCCTGTATTACGGCGGCGATCAGCTCATCCTTTGTGACAGTCACGCCTTTACCCACCCATTCATAGAAGTGGAGATGCTCAAAAGAATACTCCTGCTGCTGCACGGTGCAGGAGGCAAGTCCGTTCAGCGTCCGGTGCGAAGCGTTGTTGCCATAGGAGATCGCCGTTGTGTAAACCGTGTTCGTGAATTTTTCATCCGTCCACGCGGCAGTGGGGATCGTATACTGGAAGCCGGCGATCTCAATGGTATCTCCGATCTCCAGTCCCGCGAGCAGCAGCTGCTTCAGGATATCCTCCGTCAGATTCCCGGCGGCATAGGAGACTTTCTCCTTGCCGTCCTTATCGGTCACCCGGGCGGAAAGCTGCAGGATGTTGGTCTCGCTGTTCAGAGCGATGGCATCCTTCGTCAGATATACACCGATGTCGTTATCCCGGAAGGTCAGCTCCTCAATTTTCGCTTCGCCGTTATTGGTCAGTGCAAATCCATAGGACACAGGAATGCTCGGATCGACGTATCCGAAGTTTCCGACGTTCGTTCCCTTCTGGTACGCGTTCTTTTTGGTCAGCATGGACGGATCCACGATCTTGATATTGGTCTCCAAACCGAAGTTCGCAGCGGTACCGTGCCGCTCCATGTAGAAGAAGTCGAAGTCGTACACCTCGCCGTCCTTCAGACCGCAGAGATCCTTGACACTATTCAGAGAGATGCCGCACTTCGAGATCGCGTGCGCGCCGCCCATGTCCAGCACGCGCACACCGTTGATGTACAGGTACACGTCGTCGTCGCCGGTGAAGTTGAAGTACAGATCGTCATCCTCGTAGAAGATAAACTGGGCGTGTCCTTCGAGGGTCAGGTTGTAGTTGGTTTTGTTGTAATAGTTGAGCACACTGGCATTCCCGACAATACTTACGTATGGGTTGCCGTTCAAGCCGTAGTACGCACCGCTGCCGAGTGCGCCGATCGGGTCAAAGCGGCTCTCCGGCTGCAAATTGCCGCGAACGTATGTAGTACCTTCCCGGGTCGTGATGGTATCCGTCTGCGAATTGTAGATCACGCCGTTTGTCGTGTCATATACCGTGCCGTCAAAGGCGGAATTGTAAACGTAATAGGACTTTCCGTCCACCGTTTTCTTGACCAGATTGACGGTCCGGTATTCGGGCACCGTCACGCCGTAGCCGGGATTGTCCGTAAAGGTGTTGTGCAGCAGGAAATATGCCGCGTCAAAATAAGTGGTGCAGTCCGTGACCTGACTGAGCGTTTTTGCCTTTGTCTCCGCGTAGCTGCCGAGACCGCCGGTGATGATGCTGCGCAGAACGGTCGCCAGGTCTCTGGTGGCGGTGCCGCCCGTGCCCACAAAAACATTGCTGTCGTTAAAGAGCTTGGTACCCATGACGTACCACATATTGTAGGTGCCGTCGACATTCTGCCATGCCACAGGAAGCGTCTTCGCCATATAGTTTGCCAGATAGGCGACAGCCGCCTCGGTATAGACAGGCTTGCCGTTGGCGCCCAGCTTCGGCTCAACCAGATCGGTACGGACATAGCAGCCGTACAGTGTCTGGAGCGCACCGCTGTTCAGCGTGGTGGTACTGGTCGTTACCTCCGCAGAGTTCCATGTGCCGTTCTCCGTAAGCGTCGTGCCGGAGATAGCGGCACTGTCCGTCAAATCGTTGAAATGATCCGCAGCAACAGTCTGCAGCAGACCGTAGCCCCTTGTGCTGCCGTGATGGTAGACATCGCCGCCTGTTACCGTACCGCTGGCATAGCTATTCGCATCCGACAAACTGGAGAAAAACGCGATCTCCGCGATATCGATATAGTTGCCGGAAGCGAGACGGGGATAGATGGTCACATGCGATACTGTATCGCTGCCCTCTCCCAAATCTTTGATGACAGTCTTGAACTCAGGCTGATTGTATCCGTCTGTCGGGAAATTCACATAATTATTGTTTCCGCCATTGTTCCACCGATGACCGATGGTAGGCTGAGAAGTATAACCACCATTAGTGCGGTATTTCACCACAGCATAGCGCATCTGGGTACGGGTATAGCCGCCGCTTATCGTATAGGTGATGTATATACCAGTGGAGGTAGACGTATAGCGGACATAGCCGTCGCCCGCCGTGGCAGTATACGCGCCGCCGCCTGCCTGCGTGGTATGCTTCACAATGGGAAGCACGGTGGAGCCGCCGATTGTCTGATCGCCGGTATTACCCAGCTCGTTCCACTCAAACAGCATGCCGTCGCCCGCGTAGTCGCGGATGGTGACAGGCAGAGATACATATTCTGCGTCGCTGTCACTGTAGACTGTTGCCGCGCGCGCCGGTAAACTGACCGTGGGCAGCGCCGCAAACAGTGTGGCGGCAGTCATCAGTATTGCACAGAAACGTTTCTTCATCTTTCCGGCTCCTTTTCAACCATCAGATATTTATGAGAATCCAGCTCTGAGAGAAATTCATGGATATCCGCCGCGGCGGTTTCCCGCTCGACCTCGTATTCGCTGAGCAGGGCAAGCAGCAGATCCGCAAAGGTCTGCGCGCTTTGCAGCCTGTCCCAGAGAAGCCTGCCGCCCGGGCTCAGGATCGCCATCTGCTGTCCGGCGATCGCTTCTCCGCTGACGGGGATCACAAGGGTTTCGCCGCAGAAATCACGCACGCAGTATCCGTCCCGGATCCGGTAACGGAGCCGTGCCGCAGGCGCGGGGCTGTCCTTGAGATATTGGTATAACTCACCGTCCGTCATCGCTCTGGTTTCCTGAAAAAGGGAATCAGGAGGCCAGAGTGCTGCAGACTGCGGTCCCGCACGAAGCTGCTGATTCATCAAGCCAAATTCCACCTTTCTGCCGGACGGAGATTCCCGCCGCTTTCGCTTCCCATCGCGCAGCGTCTGTCCCGGTGAGGGAAACAATACGGCAGTATATATATTCATAGATTATTGTAGCACAGAACGTTTGTATTTGCAAGTAGAAAGCATCAGTTTTTCATAATATTTCCACCGTTTCCGTCCGTTCTGGCGCTGACGGGAAGCGCCAAAAGCACGCAGGCGGAAACGCGAAACAGGAATCCGTCCCCGGAAAAATGGATAAAAACACACCCCCCCGCGTCCGGCAAAGCCGGACGCGGGGGGATGACTTCAGGAATCGTACAGGAACTCGCCGAGCCGTTTCGCGGCGTCCTGCAAATCAAAGGAAATGATGGACATACCCTTGTACCAGGCAAACTGATAGGCGTCGCTGAACGGCACGTTGGCAGTCTCAATCTTCAGGGATGCGCCATGGGAGAGAACCGAGGCGGCAAGGGAGACCAGCGATGTGGCGGAAATATTCGTTTTGATGAGCGAAAACGCGTAATTGGTGATATCGTATATTTCCGACACGGATTTTTCACTGATGAGTTTCGCGGCAATTGCCGAAATCACGTCCCGCTGCCGTCTTGTCCGTCCGAAATCGTTGTCAGAGCTGCGGTTCCGCATATGCAGCATGGCGAGCGTGGAGTCCATATGATTCAGTCCGGCAGAAATCTTCCTGCCGGTATAAGCGCTGTACAGCTCCGCCTCCGCCGCGGTGAGGGTGACGTCGACTCCGCCGATATAGTCGATGAAATCCGCCGCTCCGTTAAGGTCGATCACGACAAAATCCTGAATATCCAGATCATAGATCTGATTGACCGTATTCACCGCGAGTCCGACGCCGCCAAAGAAGTAGGCGGTATTGATGCGGTTCCAGTCATAGCCCTCGATCGGTACCAGGGAGTCGCGCAAAAGCGATGTCAGTTTCACCGTTCCCTTCTCGGAATTGTACGAAACGATAATCATGGTGTCGCTCCGTCCCCGGTCCGTCGTAACGTCGCGTGAATCAGTGCCCAGCACGAGAATATTCTTGACATTCTTGTCCTTCTGCGTGACTTTGTAGATTGGCGTTTTTCCGTACACGCTGACGATTCTGTCAGAATTGGCAAAGGACGCGTCGGGATTGGACGGCGGCGTATAGGGGGCCGAGGTTCCCGGCGGATCGTTGATTACAGGGGGAAGCGTTTCGGGCGGATTCGTCGCGGGCGCCTCTGTTCCGGAGGTTGCCGGCGGCGGGGGCGCCGTCGTCTCCGGAGGTTCCGTTGTTTCCGGCGGCTCCGTCGTTTCCGCCGCTCCCGTTGTCTCCGCGGGCGGCACAGTCTCCGGCGGTTCCGTTCCGGCGGGCAGAGAGCTGTCCTCCGGCGGCGCGTCCGGCGCGCCGGGGATAACGTCGGGATAGTCTGGCATGATGTATTCGTCCGTCCGTTCGACCGGACGGTGTTTTTCATAGGAAAGCGTGCTGTAATTTACCCAAAGCCGCCCCACGATGACCGCCGCGGGGATCAGTATAAGCAATAACAGCACCGCCGCCGCGATCAGAACGATCTTCCCGCGCGACAGCTTCTTTTTTGTGCTTTTTTCTGACAATTTCAATCTCCTTCGCTTCTCTTGCGAATCCTGCCGAAAAAACGAAACAGCTGCGGGCGCACGGGGCGGGTAAAGTACCACAGAAAATCCCACGCGCAAAGCAGCGGATCGTTGTATTTGATTCTTCCTTTTCCGAAATCGATACCGACCACTGCTGCGACCGCCTGTTCGGGGCGGATCGTCTCGCACCAGGACTGCGCATCGCCGTTCATGAGTAGACAGCCGTCCCGGCGTACCTTTCTCACGCGATGGAGAAGCAGAGAGCCGTCCGCCCGACGGTACAGCAGGATCCTGCCGCGGGAGGGCGTAAAACTGCCGGACAGCACGACCGTCGTTTTTCCGTTTTTCAAAAGCGGCGCCATGCTGGAGCCGGTGACGGCAAGCCGGATTTCTCCCCCGGAGTCCTGCAAAAGCGTCAAAAGCTCGCCGTCTGTGAGAACCCTGTCTTTATTTTCGGATGCCTGATCTCTATGCATGGATGCCCCGCTCCAGGATTCACTCCGTCTTTCCGCCGGACGCCGAACCGTAGCCGTACTTGCTTCTATAGCCGTAGCCGTAGTGATACCCGTAACCGTATTTATATCCGTAGCCGTAGCCGTAGCCATGACCGCCGAGGGCGCTTTCCGACGCGTCGTTGAGAACGCAGCCGAGCAGCTTCACGTCCGACGACTGCATACTGTCGATGGAGGCGCAGATGCGGTTGGTACGCACGGTATCCTGCCTTACGACAAGGAGCGCGCAGTCGGAGACGCTCCCAACGACGGCTGCCTCGGAAGTCAACCCGACGGGAGAGGTATCGACGATCACGAAATCATAGTTTTTGCGCAGGATCGCAAAAACGGAGCTGAGATTGTCGTGCCGCGCGATGTTCCACAGCCGAAAGCGGGCGGTATTGAAATTCATCACGGACAGCGAGACGTCATCCGGAAAGCTGAAGCGCGCGATCTTCACGATCTGCCGGTCGGAGGGATCGAATTCAAGCGGCTTGACGCCGAGTGTTTTCCGGACACTCGGGCTTCTCATGTCCGCGTCGACGAGGATTACGTTTTTCTTCATCGCGGCAATCGACAGGGCAAGATTGACGGCTGTCGTCGTTTTTCCCTCGGAGGGAGCCGTACTGGTAACCATGATGACCTTGCTGCCATTCGAGGCGGATTTCAGGACAGTATTGCGAAGGGCGCGGACCGCCTCGCGGTAGCCGTCGCCGACCAGAGGATTCGTAACCGTTACGCTGCGGCTGACATCCTTTCCGTATTTTTTGAAGCTGACCCGCGGCAGCACGCCGACGCACTTCTGCCCGAGCTTCTGCCGGATGTCGGTGCGCGTGTTCACCGTATGGCGCAGAATCGCATAGACCAGCGCCCACAGAAGCCCGAGGAGAACGCCGGCGACGGCGCCCTTCAGAAACTGGGAGCGGGAACCGCGTACATTGGACGGCTCCGTCGGGATCTCGGGAGCGCTGAGAATTACAAGCTCCGTGTTTCCGATAACGTAATCCGCCACGGCGGGATAGTTCCGGATAACGGACTGCAGCACGTCGTAGGTGAGCTGCGGATCGTTTCCCTTTGCCGTAATAGTAAACATATTCGTGCCGGCGACGGAAGCGGCGGACAGCGACACGGGAAGGTACGACATCCCGAGATCATTGCAGAGGATATCCTGCAGGATGTTGCTTTTGATGATATTCGGGAAAGTGGAGGAAAGCTGCTTGGCGGTCGCGCGGTTATACGCGAAGGAATACGACGTCATGCCGATCCCGGAGGAGCTGATCTCCTGCGTATGGACGGTAAAGGTGACGGAGGACTGATACACCGGCGTGTAGCGGGCATAGCTTCTGCAGAACATGAGAGCGCCGCCGAGGAGCGCCAGGATCAGGATCACATACCAGAACCGGAGGATCGCCTCCAGAAACGGTCGGATGGAAACGCCCTCGCTCTCCTCTTCGGTTTTGAGCGGCGGCTGTGTGTTCTTATCGTTCATAGGCTCTGCCATTTCTTATTTGTGGTAGTCGGAGTACCCGGAATATTTGGAATACTCGGAATACTTGGAATACTTTCCGGAATAGCCGTAATATGCGCCGCTTTTCCCGGATTCGTCGGCGCCGAACTGCCCGAGTAGGGAGAACTCACGATGGACGTCGTTCAGGATGCAGCCGGCAAATGACGCGCCGTTCTTATTTTCGCGAAAGGAGAGGACGGCATCGTTGATATCCGCAGTATAGTCGCGGTCCGTCCGCACGACGAGAAGCGTTTTATCCGCGATATCGGAAAGCGGCATCACATCGGCGGAGACGGCAAGCGGCGGCGTGTCGATGAGGATATAATCAAAGGAATGCTCCGCAAGATACCGGAAAGCGGCGGAAACGGCGGGGGTGTGGATCCATCGGACATAATCCTCATGCGGCCGGGCGTTCAGAGCAAGGCGGAGCGTCGTATCTCGATACTGCGTAAAGCGGAAGTCCTCGACCGCCGTCTTTCCCGTCAGCACGACGGTGAAATCCGTCTTTTCGGGAGGAGTCAGTCCGAAAATATGCTGGATCGCGGGCTTTTTGTAGTCCATATCCACCAACAGGACACGGCTGCCCCTGCCCGCGAGGGCAAGCGCGAGGTTGGACGCTGTTGTGGATTTACCCTCATTCTCCGCCACGCTGGTAATGAGGAAAATGCTGCTGCCCTCCACCCGTTTGAAGTACTCGAATTTGGTCGCCATTTTCTGATAACTTTCGGTAAACAGAAAACCGGTCCGGGCGTCCGTAATCAGAAGCGGCATTTTTTTCCGGGTGAACAGCTCGCGCAGAGAGCCGTATTCCCGCTGGTGCAGAACGGTGCCGAACAGCTTCGCGTCCACCTTGCAGCGGAAGTCCGTCTCATCCTTCACGGTATCCCGCGTGACGGAGAGGAGCACGATCAGGCCGAGCGCCAGAGCGGCAAGCATGAGCACAACAAGCACGCCGTTTCTTCCGTCGATCGTGTTGGAAGGACGGGTCGGCAGGTTGGGGGAGCGCATGATCTCCACGACGGAATCCTGAAAGATCGTATCGGCAACGGCGGGATACACCTCCAGCACCGCGCAGAGCTCGCTGTAGGAAACCTCCGGAGAGGAGGAGGTCACGGAAACGGTAAAGATATTCGTGTCGGGCAAAACAGCGCTGCTGACCTTTCCGTCAAAGGAAGGCATGCCGAGGCTTTCCGCCGCGCGCTCCCGGACGATCGGCTGCACCAAAACGTCCGTATAGATCTGCGCGATCTCAGAGGAGGTGGCAAGATTGGTATAGGTATAGGAGGCGGAATTCTTCATGTTGACGAGGAGCGTCGCGGTGCTCGTATACTGCGGCACGTACATTCCCCGGCTCCAGATGAACACGCCCATCATGCCGATCAGCGCAGAGAGAATCACGACCCAGAAATTCATCGCAATATCCCGCATCAGGCTGTACGGCTCTATATGAAAACTGCTTTTGCTGCCGGTGTTTCCGGTATTACTGCTCATGTTCGGTCCTTTTTTTCATGAAACGGGGCTCCGGACAATGCCGGGCGCGCCGTATTACTCTTCCACAATGATCGTGAGAATCTCATGCCCTGTGCGTCCGAGCGCGTCGGTACAGCGGTAATGCGCCTCGTACTGCCCAGGATGCGCCGGATCGAAATCCGTATCGATCTGCACGCGTTCCCGGATATCCGTCCCGTCGCTGTCAACGGCGGAGAGAACGTTACCGCTCAGATCGATCTCCTCCCCCACATGCAGATAGGTCAGATAGCTTTCCAGCTCGATTCTGGGGGCGGAAAGGCTTTTTTCTTCAATATAAATAGGAAGCAGGATGGAGATCTTGTCGCCCTTGCTGTTTGTGACCTTCGCCGAGATGTAGTAGACGCCGTTGGACTGTGCGTTGTAGTCGGAGGCAGTGATAATGACTTTGCGGCTGATATCGCCGTCGATGGAATCCTCCGCGCCCAGGATATAGCGGATATAAATGTTCTCCGACATGCTGAAAACAAGCGAGGATGAGAGCGTAAAACGCGGACTTTCGTAATCCTTATAGCGGATCTTCCGCTGGGCGGAGACCGCGTGGTCATCGTTGTCGCAGACGGCGTAGCGGACAATGGATACGCCCTTCTCCGTAAAGCGGGAGATCGATTCTATGATAACTTTGTCGGTAATATCGCCGTCCTTTTCGTCGTAAGCAGTGACTCCGGTCATGAGCTCCGCACGGTCGGCGGTCAGGCTCACTTCCAGCACCTCCCCGTCGATGGTGATCTCCGGATAGGTCTTGTCCATGCGCAGCTGCCGGAGATTGAACACCACAAAAGCGCAGAGAACCAAAAGAAACAAAATAGTCGTACATAAACGAAGGATCTTCATCGGAAGGCATCTCCAGCGTCCGGCGCGGAGGGCGCGGACGAATAATGTTTGAAAGATCCTGTCCGGCACAGGGCAGTCTCTTTCGCGTGAGGATGACGACTGTATTTCAAGTTGGATTATAATCCTTCACGCACAAACGCGCTCGGCGCAAAAAAGCGGGCGAAAGGATACTGCCGGGGAACCGCCGTGCATTCCCGGCTTCACCGGGGAGCGATCCGCAGGTTTTTCAGGACGCGGAGCGGATTTTCCTCCAGCAGAAGGCGCGCATAGCCGACGGAGTACATCGCGGCGACCGCCTCTCCCGTCTCGCGCATCAGCGGAGTGCGCACATACGGGCTGTGCGCGTCGCTCGCCAGAAAATCCGCCGCTCTTTTCTCCAGAAGGAAATGCGCCGCTTCCTGCGCTGCGCGTCCGAAGCGTCCCTTGAGGCTTCCCTTGTTGAGCTGTAGCAGCGCGCCTGCTTGTTTCAGGCGGAGCAGGTTTTCCGGCTCCTGTGCCATCCGGTACCGTTCCGGATGCGCTATGACCGGAGCAAACCCGCGCGACGCGAGGAAAGCTGTTTTCTGCTCTATCAGCTCATACTCCTCGTGCGGTGCAAATTCGATCAGTACATACCCCGAATCCGCCAGCGTCAGAAGCCCGCCGGAAAGCAGCATCTGCGGCACCTCGCGATAGTTTTCCCCGAGCAGAATCTCCTGTCCGGCGTACAGTTCCACAGGGATCCCGGCTTCCTCCGCCGCCTGTCTCAGGCTGCAAAGCCGGGTGAGAACCTCCCGCACCTCATACGGAGATTCGGAGAAAACGTGCGGCGTGCAGATGATCCCTTTGGTCGCCTCCCCGGACGCTCCGAGCGCCATACTGATCGATTCCTCCATAAAGCGCGCTCCGTCGTCAATGCCCGGGAGAATGTGGCAGTGGATGTCGTACATATCACTGCATCATGGCGGCGGCGACGGAGGGCGTCTGCCGGGCGGACACGCGTGCGGAAGGACGGGCGGCGTCGGACGCAGCATGACTTTGTCTTCTGTGAAAGGTGGGAACCATTTTCATAAGCTCCTCCTCAACGAGCCGGGAGTCCCCGCTTTCGGCGACTCCGCGCAATTCCTCCAGCTGCTTCTCAAACACGCGGTAATCCATCGGGATCGTTTTCCCGATATAGATCTTCTTGTTCACCGTTTTCTGTGTGCCCTCCTCGCTGAGAAGCAGCTCCTCAAAGAGCTTCTCGCCGGGGCGGAGACCGATGTATTTGATGTTGATATCCTTCCCAAGCGTAAGGCCGGAGAGGCGGATCATATTCTTGGCAAGGTCGTCAATTTTGACCGGCTCTCCCATATCGAGAACAAAGATCTCCCCGCCCTTTGCCATGGCGCTTGCGGTAAGCACGAGCTGGCTTGCTTCGGATATCGTCATGAAATAGCGAATCATGTCCGGATGCGTCACTGTCACGTCATGGCGGGACTCGATCTGATTTTTGAACAAAGGAATCACAGAACCGTTGGAGCCGAGGACGTTTCCGAAGCGCACGGCGGTAAAGGTCGTGTCCTGGGTGAGCGTATTGGCATACTGGATAATCATTTCGCATACGCGCTTGGTCGCGCCCATGATGTTGGTGGGGTTGACCGCCTTGTCCGTGGAAATAAGGACCATCCTGCCGACCTTGTTGTCGATGGCGGCATGCACGGTGTTGAGCGTACCGAAGATATTGTTTTTCACCGCCTCATCCGGCACGACCTCCATCAGGGGAACGTGCTTATGCGCGGCGGCATGAATGACGATATCAGGCGTTTCCTTAGCAAATATGGCATTCAGCTTCCTGAAATCACACACGGTCGTGATATAGACCTCAAGATTCAGCGAATCGCCGTACCGGCAGATCAGCTCCTGCTGGATGGCATACGCGTTGTTTTCATACACGTCCACGATCACGAGGCGCCGGGGCGCTTTGGCCGCGATCTGCCGGCAGATCTCCGATCCGATCGAGCCGCCGCCGCCTGTGATGAGAACATTCTTCCCGCTGATGAAGCCGAGGATGTCCTCGTCCGCTACCTGGATCGGTTCCCGTCCGAGCAGCTCCTCCGGGGTAATATCGCGCAGGCTGCCGATGAGATTCCGGCTGTCGTTGATCTCCGGAACGATCGGAAGCGTTTTTACCGCGCAGTCCGTTTTGAGGCATTCGCTGAGGATCTGCGAGCGGCGTTCGTTCGTGATGGACGGTATGGCGATGTAGATCAGATCGATCGCCTTGTCCCGGCAGATATCCTGAATGCCGGCAACCGTGCCGAGCACCGGAATGCCGCCGATCCTGCGATTGAGCTTCTGGACGTCGTCGTCGGCGAAGCCGATTGGCTTCAGCGTGCAGTTCGGCGCCATGCGGATCTCGTTGAGCATCCGGGAGCCCGCGTTGCCCGCCCCGATAATGAGCAGGCGCTTCCCGTTTTCCTCATCGCGGGAAACTCTCCGGGTCACAAGGATACGGTAGACAATGCGCGAGAAGGTGAGCGCACAGGAGCACAGCACCAGCGCGACGAGACTGTAAAGAACGGACACCGCGGAACCGGGGAGAAGACGGAAGACAAGGAAGCTGCATAATCCGGAAAGCAGGGACACGCAGAAGATGTACAGATAGTCCTTCTCAGAGGAATACCGCCAGATCACGGTGTTGACCTTGCAGAGAGCGGCAAAAGCACAATAAAAAACGGCGGCGAAAAGCGCTTCCGCCGCGAGGCGGGCAAGTCCGGGATCCGCTCCGTTCCAAAAGAAGATCAAAAGACATACAGCGAAGTAAACACCCGCAGTAATAGAAAAATCAATAAGATAAAGCTCGAGCTTGCGTTTCATAAGCGAACAGACCTTTACTGTGATATGGGAACACGTGCGCAGGACAGCCGCGCACCGCGGCATATCCGGCATCCTACCGTGGCGGCTGTACCAGCCGTATCCCCAGCAGGGAAAAAACGGCATGCCCCTCCGGCTATATTGGTTATATATATAATAAGATCGTTTTGCACCGGACTGTTTCCGGTTCCGGACCGGGAAAAAGGAGAAGCGCCTGTATAGACATACGGATTCATCAAAAATTCTATCACAAATGAGGGTATGTGTCAATGGGAAGGGGCTCATTTTATTCGCGAAGCAAAAGTAATTTTTTGTTATAAATGGGAGAGTATTATATTCCCGGCAGGATACAACACTTCGGCGGGACATAACAAAACTGCCCATGCCGCATTCACCCGTCTGCTGCATGGGCAGTTCTGTTCCTGTGTGGATTGGCTCCGGACGCATGGCGGCACGCAAAAAAGCGCAGCCGCAGCGTTACTGTTCTCCCCGCCGCACTTCCTCGTTCTTTTCCGCCGCGGCGCTCAGAAAATCCGCCAGCTCTGCTCCCGGCTCCAAAATGACGCCGGTCACATTCTGCGCCCCGTCCACAAAGACCGCCATATACTGTGCCTGCGGAGCGACGGAAGCCGTATAATTGTAGACGCGCATACCCGGATAGCGCTTGTACGGCTCACGCTCCCTGCCGCCCTCGCGCGGAAGCGGCGCGAAATACACCAGCTCATCCAGCGCAAGGCATGCATCAATCACAGCAGCGCGCTGCCCGCTCGCTTTGCGCACAACGAGATCCAGCGAGGAATTCGGGAGCAGCCGCACATCCGTCTCGCCGCCCGCCGGCGCCGTCTGCATATCGCCTGGATCTGCGCTGTTTTTCAGCGCTATCTCGTACACGAAGGATGTGAGCATATACCGCACGGCGATATAGATCCCGCCGCACATCAGCACCACGGCGCCGAGCTGAAACACTGCGCGCCCCTGCCGCCAGAGCGGCGTCAGGCAGAAGCACACGGAGCCCGCCGCAAGGAACGCCCACATCAGGCGCTGTGCGCGCGCGTCGCACGGACGGGGAGAGTAGCGCATAGATTTCCTCCATATAAAGCGCAAGACCGCCATAAGCGGTCCTGTACCCGGGCATCAAGCCTCTTTTTTGATTATCTCTTTACCGTCATAGTAACCGCAGCTTTTGCAAACGCAGTGAGCGAGATTATATTCGCCGCAGTGCGGGCACTTCACCATGCCGGGCATCTCGAGCTTCCAGACATTGGAACGTCTTTTGTCTCTGCGCGCCTTGGATGTTTTTCTCTTCGGAACTGCCATCCTGAACACCTCCTTACGGACTCGTAGTCAATTTGCATACTACGATATATTATACACGATTCATTCCTGCTTTTCAAGTAGTTTTTGCAAAATTGCGAAGCGCGGATCGATTTCTTTTTGGGATGAGCAGCCGCAATCCCCATCCGCCAGCCGTTTTCCGCATTTCGGGCACAGCCCCGGGCAATTCTCCCGGCAGAGATGATAGAGCGGCAGCTCCAGCGCAAGCGTTTCGGTCAGCTCGCGGTCGATCTCCACCGCGCCTCCGTCCATCACAAGAAGGCTGTCCTCGCCGTCGTCTCCCTCCTCGCCGTCCGCTGAGATCTCCGTTCCCGACGCGATCAGCCGCTCCATGGAAACGGCGATCGGCGCCGTGATCGGCGCAAGGCAGCGGTCGCACACCGTATCGTACTCCGCCGCGGCGGAAGCCGTCAGCGTCATATAGCCATGGCTGTCGGTAACACGGCAGCGTACATGCACCGGCGTACGCAGATGGATCTCCTTCGGCAGAAGAGGACCATCCGCATCGGGCGTATAGGAATACTCAACGTTCAGCTCCGACTGCTGCCCGTCCAGCAGCGGCGTAAGATCAATGCGCATACGCACCTCCGTGTTCACTGAATCCCTGCATCCATTATATAGGCAAAGCGCTCCGCTGTCAATGCAATCGCGCAAAAAAACGCATCTCTGTATCTGTGTACTTGTTTTTTTCCCCGGGATATGCTACAATATGCACATAACGCCGTACTCCGGAGGTATTTATGAAGCTTGCCGGCCGCATTGCCAAGGGGCTTGTCGTTTTTGTGATTTTTTTCCTCAACGCGCTGTTCATTCTGCGCTGCTGCTTCGCGGCGGATCAGCGGACGCTCGCCGCCCTGATCCCCACCCCCGCTCTGCGCGCTGCCTACGCTGCGGCGGACGGCGAGCCGGAGATCCTCACGCACAAGGTCGTGCGCGAGATCTCGGAGAACGGCTATATGTCGGCGTACTCCTTCGCCTGGGCGCCGCAGGCGCGCGAGGTACAGATCACCGTGCGCTATAACGACAGCGTCTACTCCTATAACGATCTGCCCGAGGAAACGGAATTCCGCTTTGTGCTGACGGATTCCGCGTCGGGCGCACAGTTCACGCCTGACGTCGCCGCCTCCGAGGAAAAGCTGATGTACAATTACCGGCGGCTGGTGTTCTCCGGCGTGGACGTTTCCGAAACGAGCGATCTGACGCTGATTATGTACTGCGGCGACGAGGAGATTACCCGTGATGTCATCCATTACGCCGATCAGAACGTCGTCAACGAGCCGTACAAGCTGAGCCGCGCCGAGCGTGAAGCTCTCGGCGGCTGATCTTCCCTCTCCCCGACAAGCAGGTATACGTTTTCACCAAAAACGCATACCTGCTTTTTTGCATATTGCTGTATTTTTTGGTAAGGAGCGTCACAGATTCCCCTGCTCTCCGCCGCTCTTTGGGCAATGCTCCGATTCTTCGCGGGAGCCCTTGCTTTTTCCTTTGTCCCCCTGTATAATTAAAATTAGAAATTCACATTTTAGAAATAATGGAGGCGTGCCTGCATGGCATATCACTACAGCAGATGGGATATTGACAATCCGTACCGGCGTCCGCACCCGAAAAGAATCCGGGAGGTGCCCGCCTATATCGGCGGCATCACACACGATTTTTTCAAACGGCTGTTTTACATGTACACGCTCGTGTGGGAAGCAAGCCCGTGGATGCTGTTTCTGATGGTCTTTATGTCGGTCTTCAACGGCGTAACGCCCGTCATCGGCGCCAAGATCCGCGCGGAGCTTCTCAACCGTCTCGCCGCCGCCTATATCGGCGAGGAGGTATTCCGCTCCGTCCTGACGCTTCTGGTCACGCTGTTCGTCTTTAATTTCACCGTCAGCATTATCACCACGGTCAACAATCTGATCCGCCGCATCTCCAATGAGATCGTCGTACACTACATCAAGCTGAAAATCATGCGCAAGGCAAAAACCGTCGATCTTGCGAGCTTCGACATGCCGGAATTCTACGCAAAGCTGGAGAACGCAAACCGCGAGGCGGGCACGCGCCCGATGGATATTCTGAACTCCTCCTTCAGCCTCGTCAGCACGCTCATCAGCATGTTCAGCTTTATCGCCATTCTGTGGGGCGTCAGTCCCGCCGCTCCCGGCATCATCATTCTGTTTGCGATCCCCTCCGCGGCGGTCAACTTCATCTACCGTGCGAAAAATGTGGATTACATCCGCCAGCGCTCGCGCGACCGCCGCGAGATGAACTACTTCGGCGGTCTGGTGACAAATCAGCACATGGTCAAGGAAATCAAGCTCTACAACCTTGCGGACGTCTTCATCGGACGCTTTGACGAGGTATTCCGCAAGTATTTCAAGGGGCAGAAGCGCCTGACTGTCAACGAAACGATGTGGCATATGCTGATGTCGGTGCTGCGGACCGCCGTCAACTGCGTGCTGTTTCTGTACATTGCCAAGCAGGTGTGCGACGGGCTTCTGCGCGTCGGCGATTACTCGCTGTACACCGGCGCCCTCAGCTCCATCGGCTCCGGCGTGACCAATTTCATCACGACGACCGCCACCATCTATGAAGGGACGCTGTTTATTGAAAACATGATCTCCTTCATGGAGGAGGAGCCGCGCATCCGTCCGACGCTCGCCGAGCCCGCCGTGCCCCTTCACGGCATCGGACACACGATCGAGCTGCGGGACGTATCCTTCCGTTATCCGGGCACGCAGCGCGACGTCATCAGTCATGTGAATCTAACAATTCGGGCGGGCGAGACGGTCGTGCTCGTCGGGCTGAACGGAGCGGGCAAAACGACGCTCATCAAGTTGATTACGAGGCTGTACGATCCGACGGAGGGTGTGATCCTTCTGGACGGGCGGGACATCCGCGAATACGATGTGGAGGAGCTGTACCGCATTTTCGGCATTATCTTCCAGGATTTCGGGAAATATGCTGTGAATGTTACCGAAAACATCCGCTACGGCGGCATCGAGCGCCAGGCGGATGAAGAAGCGATCCATATGGCGGCGCGGCAGAGCAATGCGGACACCTTTATCACGCAGCTTCCGGACGGCTACGAAACGCCTCTGATGCGCAATTTTGAAGAAAACGGCGTAGAGCTGTCCGGTGGGCAGTGGCAGAAGCTCGCGATCGCGCGGGCGTTCTACCGCGATTCCGACATTCTGATTCTCGACGAGCCGACAAGCGCTCTGGATCCGATGGCGGAGCAGGAGATCTACAACGAATTCGACCGGCTGGCAGCCGGAAAAACGACGATCTTCGTATCCCACCGCCTCTCCAGCGCGACAACGGCTTCCAAGATCCTCGTCATGGAATACGGAAGGCTGATCGAAGAAGGGACGCACGCCGAGCTGATGAAGCAGCACGGCAGATACTATGAACTCTTCACGACGCAGGCGCAGCGCTACATCGAGCACGCCGGCGACGGGGAGCCCGCGCAGGAAAGACGCGAGAGGTGCCGGGAGACGCTGAAAGAATGCCGGGAGATGCCGGGGGAAAATGCATGAGAAATTTCCCCCGGACCCCTTTCAAAACCTCTTGAACTACAGCAACTGTCTGTGGGCAGTGTATTCACAGGATGGGATCCGGATGAATAGCTTTCGCTGAGGAAGCGGGGAGGCGCTTTTCATAAAAGCGTCTCCCCTTATTTTATGAACAAAATGTAAATTCGCGTTTTTTCATCTTGCTTCGCGAAAATCGATATGATATCATAATGATACCAAATCAATTGGAGGAAAGCATTGTGATGGAAGAGAAAATTTTGCAGGCAAAAAGCGGTATGGGCGTACTGATCGGGACAATTCTCGGTTTTCTTGCGGCGATCGCCGCGGTGATCTTGGGCGCGATCGGCATCGAAGCCGGTGCGATTGGGGGAATTGTCCTGTTCGTTCTCGGGCTTTTGTATCTGATCGCCGGCTGGATACCGCTGCTCGGTCTGCGGGTTCTGAAGCCGCAGGAGGCGCTGGTTCTAACACTGTTCGGCCGTTACATCGGCACCCTGAAGGGCGCGGGCTTCTACTGTGTCAATCCCTTCTGCGTAGCGGTCAATCCCGCCGCGCGGACCTCCCTGCGGCAGAGCGGCGACGTCAGCTCCGAGACGAAAAATCCGATCACGGTCAGTTCCAGCGGCTCGGTGACGGTCACGCCTGCCGATAAGAAGATCTCACTCAAGGTCATGACGCTGAACAACAATAAGCAGAAGATCAACGACTGCCTCGGAAACCCGGTCGAGATCGGCATCGCGGTGATCTGGCGCGTTGCCGACACCGCCAAGGCAGTGTTTGATGTCGACAACTACAAGGAATTCCTCTCGCTGCAGTGCGACGCGGCGCTGCGCAACATTGTCCGGCTGTATCCGTACGACGTCGCGCAGAACGTCGATACGACCGGCGACGGAGAACCGGATGAAGGCTCGCTGCGCGGCTCCAGCGAGATTGTCGCGGAGCGCATCCGCGAGGAGATCCAGGCGCGGATCTCGTGCGCGGGGCTGGAGATTCTCGAGGCGCGCATCACCTATCTGGCGTACGCGCCGGAGATCGCCGCCGTCATGCTCCAGCGGCAGCAGGCGTCCGCCGTTGTGGACGCGCGCAAGATGATCGTGGACGGCGCGGTCGGCATGGTCGAGATGGCGCTGGAAAAGCTCCACGACGGGGAGATCGTGCACCTGGACGAGGAACGCAAAGCGGCGATGGTATCGAATCTGCTTGTTGTGCTGTGCGGCAATAAGGACGCGCAGCCGGTCGTAAATTCCGGTTCCCTGTACTGATGGCGGATAAGGAAGGAAAAAAGCAGGTGCCGCTCCGGCTCTCACCGAAGCTGTACGACGCGCTGGCCGCGTGGGCGGAGGAGGATTTCCGTTCCGTCAACGGTCAGATCGAATATCTCCTGACGGAATGCGTCCGCCAGCGCGCAAAAAACGGCGCGTACACGCCCGCCTTTCCCCCGGCGGAAAAGCAGAAAAACGACTGAGGCACACAACTATCCCATCCAAAAAGAAGGCAGCGTCCGCATTGATCCCCTCATGCGGGCGCTGCCTGTTTTTGGCGCATCCCCCCCTCTTTCCCTCCGTTTGCACTCCGTATCGACGAGAATTGCACCAGTTTTCGACACATCTGCCCCACAACCGCGCAAAAAAACTCCTAAATTTGGTAATCTTTTTTCTGTAATCCCGTTGAAAAACAACAGTTCGTGTGCTAAAATAGAAGCATAAATCTCACAGATACGGAAAAGGATGCTGCTATGCGGTTTTTGATTACGGGTTTTGCTCCGTTTGGGAAAAGTAAAATAAATCCTTCCTATGAAGCGGTGCGGCGTCTTCCCGACACGCTCGGAGAGCATGAGATCCTGCGTGCGGAGATTCCCGTCGTCTACGACCGCTGCGGCGACATGCTCGACGCAATGCTCGACCGCTGGCAACCGGACGCCGTCCTCTGTCTCGGGCAGGCAGCGGGACGCGAGGGCGTTTCCCTGGAAAACACCGCCGTCAACGTAAAAGCCGCCAGCGCGCCGGACAACGCGGGCATCACCTTCAGCGGAGAAAAGATCGATCCCGCAGGACCGGAATCGGTCTCCTCGCGTCTGCCGCTGCGCGAGCTGTCCCAGCTTCTGCGCGAGGCGGGCATCCCGACGAAAATCTCCTACTCCGCGGGTACATATGTCTGCAACAATCTCTTCTACCGTCTCCTGCGCTATGCGGAGCTGAACGACCCGCGTCTTCGCTGCGGCTTTATCCACATTCCGCCGGACGAGTCACAGCTCGCCTGCTTCCCGGCGGGGACACCGTTTCTGCCCATATCCGAGGTCGTCCGCGCGCTGAAGCTGATGATCGCCTATCTCGGCACCTGACGCGCGCCTGCATTCTCTCCTTTCAAAACAGATGCTCCGGCGCAGCTGTGCTCTGCACAGCGCGCCGGAGCTTTTTTCGGATGCGGGAACTGCCTTGAGAAAGCTCAGATCACCGTTCCGTTCATGCCCCAGTGATCCATCTCAAAGTAGTTGAGATACACGTGATCCGTCGGGACGCCGAGTGCTCCGGAGAGCAGCTCCGTCAGCGACGCAGCGAATTTCTCCTTTGCCGCCGCAGGCGACTTTCCGTACAGGCGGATCTCGGCGAAGGCGCAGGAGATCGACGGATCGCCCATTGCCATAAAGCAGCTTCCGTCGAGCTGCACCATGGCGTTGTTCCGGTTCTTGCCCGGCAGGATCGGGAGCAGCAGCGCGATCTTTTCCAAAAGCGCGCTCTTTTTTTCGGCGGACAGCTCCGCCGAGGTGCTGATATGAACGTATGGCATACTGTTTTCCTCCGTTATCAGTATTCAATATAACCCTCGTAAACCAGGGACGCCTTCCCAGTGAGCGTAACGCTCTCATCCGTATAGCGCACGATCAGATCGCCGCCGTGCGTCTTGACTGTGATTTCCTCATTCTTTTCGCACAAACCGTTCGCCACAGCGGCTGCGACCGCCGCGCACGCGCCGGTGCCGCACGCCATCGTTTCCCCGTTTCCGCGTTCCCAGACGCGCATTTTCAGCGTATTGCGGTTGACGACACGCACAAATTCCGTATTCGTCCGCTCCGGGAATATCGGTGCATACTCAAACTCCGGTCCGATCGTCTCCACATCCACCGGATCCACGCGATCGACAAAGACGACGCAGTGCGGATTTCCGACGCTGACGCACGTGATACGGTATTCTCTGCCGCCGATCACGGCAGGCTCGTTCACGATACGCTCCGGTCCGAGCGTACAGGGGACATCTTTCGCCGCCAGGGAGACCGCGCCCATATCCACGCACGCGGAGCCAACCAGTCCGTTGCGCATGTACAGCGTCAGGCGGCGGATGCCGCTCGCTGTCTCGACCGTGATCTCATCCCTATCGACGATTCCATGGTCGCGGATGTACTTGCCGACGCAGCGGATAGAGTTTCCCGCCATCTTGCCCTCGCTGCCGTCGCTGTTGAACACGCGCATCTTCACGTCCGCCACATCGGAGTGCTCCATCAGAACGATGCCGAGCGCGCCGACGCCGTAATGCCGGTCGCACATGAGAATGCACAGCGATTCCGGGCAGGAGATCGAGCCGTCGAAATTCTCGATGAAGATATAGTCATCCGCACTTCCCTGCATCTTGGAGAAATGCAGTCTGCCGCGCTCACGACGCAGACGTGTGATATCGACCAGCTCCGTATTCTGCTCGCTGTAGCGGCTGGCGATCGTGTCCGCGAAGGCGTTCGCCGTGTCGAGCGACGACAGGCACGCGACGCCGGAGAGCAGCGCGCGGCGGTGGAGCGCGATATAGTCATCCAGCGTGGAGTCGTACAGCGCGCCGGTGTACACGACACAGGCCAGCTTCTCTTCCTCCAGCAGGCGGAATACCTCACCGCTCTCGCATACGCCGGGAACGCATACGGCGTCAATGCCGAGCGTACCGATCATGCCGGCGGTGTCCTTCGTTGCATACAGCCTGTAGCCGAGATCGTCGAGCTTCTTGGCGAGCCCGACCGCCTCCGGCAGATCGTGGTTGTCCACGCTGATGAAAACGCCGATGCCCGGATACTCGCGGGGAGATTTCAGCTTAAAGCCGGCAGCGCACAGTCCCTTGAAGAGCGCCTCACGGATGTTCTTGCCGACGCCGAGTACCTCGCCGGTGCTCTTCATCTCCGGTCCGAGATTGGAGTTGACGTCCGTCAGCTTTTCAAAGGAGAACACAGGCACCTTGACAGCGCAGTACGGCGGCGTCCGGTACAGGCCCGTGCCGTATCCAAGCTCCGCGAGCGGCGCGCCGCACATGACGCGGGAAGCCAGATCGACCATCGGCACGCCGGTAACCTTGCTGATATACGGCACGGTGCGGGAGGCGCGCGGATTGACCTCGATGACATACAGCTCGCCGCCGTAGATGAGGTACTGGATATTGACAAGCCCCTTCGTGCCGAGGGAGAGCGCCAGCTTCATGGAATTCTCCGCGACGGTCTGCATCATTTTGTCCGTCAGATTATAGGGCGGATAGACGGCGATGGAGTCGCCGCTGTGGACGCCAGCGCGCTCGATATGCTCCATGATGCCGGGAATCAGGACGTCCTTGCCGTCGGAGATGACGTCGACCTCCAGTTCCGTGCCGCTCATGTACTTGTCCACCAGCACGGGGTTCTCGATTCCGCCGGAGAGAATACGTCCCATATAGCGGCGCACCTCGCTCTCGCTGTGGACGATCATCATGTTCTGTCCGCCGATTACGTAGGAAGGACGCAGCAGTACCGGATATCCGAGGCGCGCCGCCGCCTCGACCGCCTCCTCCGTCGTCTTGACGCCGCAGCCCTGCGGGCGGCGGATGCCGAATTTCTCCAGCAGCGCGTCAAATCGTTCGCGGTCCTCGGCGGTATCGATGCCGTCGGCGGAGGTGCCGAGGATCGGAATCCCCGCGTGGTCGAGGAATTTCGTCAGCTTGATGGCGGTCTGTCCGCCGAACGCGACGACGACGCCGATCGGCTGCTCCACCCGGATGACGTTCATCACGTCCTCCTCCGTCAGCGGCTCGAAATACAGCCGGTCCGCCGTATCGTAATCGGTGGAGACGGTTTCGGGATTGTTGTTGATGATGACAACATCATAGCCGAGCTTTTTCAGCGTCCAGACGCAGTGAACGGAAGAATAGTCGAACTCAATGCCCTGTCCGATGCGGATGGGACCGGAGCCGAGCACGATGATGCGCGGCTTGTCCGAACGCGCGAAGGCGCGCGCCTCGCATTCGCGGTCGTAGACGGAATAGAAATACGGCGTTTCCGCGCGGAACTCCGCCGCGCAGGTATCGACCATTTTATACGACGCGTCCGCATGCGGCATGCTGCTCTCACCGGAAATGCGCCGGAGAGCGGAGTCCGTATAGCCGAGGCGCTTTCCTTCCCGGTAGGACTCCTCCGTCAGTCCCGCGCCGGCGATGCGATCCTCATATTCCGCGAGCTTGCGGAGCTTATCCAGAAAGAAATTGTCGATCTTAGTGATCTCATGAATCAGCCGGTCGGGCATCCCCGCCTTGATCGCCTCGAATACGGTAAAGAGGCGCCTGTCGTCGCAGTCTGTCAGTCTCTCGCGGAGCGGACGGCTGTCCAGCGGTTTTGCGTTCAGCGTATCGAGGGAGATCTCCGCACCGCGCACCGCCTTCATGATCGCCGCCTCGAAGGTCGGCGCGATCGCCATGACCTCGCCCGTCGCCTTCATCTGTGTACCGAGCGTGCGGTGCGCACCGGCAAACTTGTCGAACGGCCACTTCGGGAATTTGACGACGACGTAATCGAGCGCAGGCTCAAAGCAGGCGCAGGTAACGCCGGTGATATCGTTTTTGATCTCGTCAAGCGTGTAGCCGAGCGCGAGCTTTGCCGTGATTTTGGCGATCGGATAGCCCGTCGCCTTGGAGGCGAGCGCAGAGGAGCGGGAGACGCGCGGATTGACCTCGATGACGGCGTACTGCATGCTGTCCGGGTTCAAAGCGAACTGGCAGTTGCAGCCGCCGACGATCTTCAGCTCCTGAATGATCCGCAGCGAGGCGGTGCGAAGCATCTGGTATTCCTGATTGGAGAGCGTCAGCGCGGGCGCGACCACGATGGAATCGCCGGTGTGGACGCCGACCGGGTCGAAGTTCTCCATGCTGCACACGGCAATGGCGTTGCCCGCACAGTCGCGCATGACCTCAAACTCGATCTCCTTCCAGCCGTAGATGTATTTCTCCACCAGCACCTGCGTGATCGGAGACATCTCCAGTCCTGCCGCAGCGACCTCCCGCAGCTCATCGGGCGTATATGCCACGCCGCCGCCCGCGCCGCCGAGCGTGAAGGCGGGGCGGATGATGACCGGGTATCCGATCCGTGCGGCGATCTCCAGCGCGTGGGGCACATCGTTTGCGATCTCGGAGGGGATCGTCGGCTGTCCGAGCGCGTCCATCGTATCCTTGAACAGCTTTCTGTCCTCAGCGCGGTCGATCGCCTCGGCGTTCGTACCGAGCAGGCGGCAGCCCATTTTATCGAGGAAGCCCTCCCGTGCAAGCTGCATGGAGATCGTCAGACCGGTCTGTCCGCCCAGTCCCGCAAGCAGGCTGTCGGGGCGCTCCTTTTCGATGATACGCTTGACTGTTTCCGCCGTCAGCGGCTCCAGATAGATCTCGTCCGCCATGGCGCTGTCCGTCATGATCGTGGCAGGATTGGAATTGACGAGAACGACGTTGACGCCCTCCTCGCGCAGAACGCGGCACGCCTGCGTTCCCGCGTAGTCGAATTCGGCAGCCTGTCCGATCACGATGGGACCGGAGCCGATGACCATTACTTTTTTGATTTCCGGATTGCGCGGCATCAGTGCGTACCTCCCATCATGGAAATGAACCGGTCAAAGAGAAATTCCGTATCCTGCGGTCCGGAGCATGCCTCCGGATGGAACTGCACGGTAAACGCGTTCAGGGACGGATAATCGATCCCCTCGCAGGTGCCGTCGTTTGCATTGACGAAGCGGACGCTGCCGTTTTGCAGCGTATCCGGCACGACCGCATAGCCGTGGTTCTGGCTGGTGATATACGTGCGCGGTCCGGTAAGGTCGCGCACCGGCTGATTGGCGCCGCGGTGTCCGTATTTCAGCTTGCAGGTCGTCGCCCCGTTGGCAAGCGCGAACAGCTGATGTCCGAGGCAGATGCCAAATACCGGCAGCCGTCCGGCGAGCATGGCAAGCTGTGCGATCTGTTCCGTATTCTCGGCGGGGTCGCCCGGACCGTTCGAAAGCATCAGACCGTCCGGATGTCCTGCCAGTATCTCCTGTGCCGGCGTATCATACGGAACGACGGTAACGGTACAGCCGCGCCGGGTCAGACAGCGGACAATATTGCGTTTGGCGCCGTAGTCGATCAGCGTGACGCGGTATTTTTCCTCTCCCTGCGCGGGATACACTGTCTTTTCCCCCGTGGAGACGGCTTGCAGCGCCCCGCAGACCGCATATTCCCGCACCCCGTTCAGGGAAGCGGGCGGCTCGGAGCAGATCATGGCGTTCATCGTACCGCTCTCGCGGAGGATGCGGGTGAGGGCGCGGGTATCCACTCCGCAGATGCCGGGAATACCGCGCCGGAGAAGGAACGCATTCAGATCATACTGACAGCGGAAATTGGAGGGTGTGTCGCACCATTCGCGCACGACGTAGCCGCGCACGCAGCATTCCCCCTCAAAATCCTCCTCGATGATGCCGTAGTTGCCGATCATCGGGAAGGTCTGCACAACGATCTGTCCGTAATAGCTCGGATCGGTCAGCGTCTCGATATACCCGTTCATGCCGGTCGTAAAGACCAGCTCGCCGACGCTGTCCGCCTGCGCGCCGAAGGCTTCGCCCTCAAACACCGTACCGTCGCTCAGCACCAGATATGCTTTTCTCATAAAATACCCCTTCCGTAAAAAATGCGTGTATGCAGGGACTGCCACTGCGGATGCAGTGGCAGAGCGGTATGTTAATTTTTGGCCATACAGCGGACGAGAACGGCCTTCTGCGCATGCAGACGGTTTTCCGCTTCATCGAAAATTTCCTCGGCGTGCGCCTCAAACGCATCGGCGGTGATCTCCTCCCCGCGGTGCGCGGGCAGGCAGTGCAGCACCATGCAATCCGGCTTGGCGGCGGCAAGCGCCTTCTCGCCGACCTGATAGCCGGCAAAGATCCGGCGGCGTTCCGCGGCTTCCTCCTCCTGTCCCATGGACGCCCAGACATCCGTGTACAGCACGTCCGCGCCGGCGGCAGCTTCCTCAATATCCTCCGTGCAGAGAAAATCGCCGTTCTCGCGCGCCCAAGCCATAATGGCGGCGTCCGGCTGATGCGTCTTCGGGCAGGCGATGGCGACCGGCATACCGGTCTTGATGCCGCCGACGATCAGCGAGTTCGCCATATTGTTGCCATCGCCGATGAAACAGAGCTTATTGCCCTTAATCAGTCCCCTGTGCTCGCGGATGGTCATAAGATCAGCAAGCACCTGACACGGATGGCAATAATCGGTCAGTCCGTTGATGACGGGGATGGAACCAACGGAGGCGAGCGTCTCAACCTCCGCCTGCTCGAAGGTGCGGATCATGATGCCGTCGAGAAAACGGGAAAGCACGCGGGCGGTGTCCTCCACCGGCTCCCCGCGCCCGATCTGAAGATCACGTGAGCTGAGGAACAGCGCCTGCCCACCGAGATCGTACATGCCGACCTCAAAGGAAACACGCGTGCGTGTCGAGGATTTCTGAAAGATCATGCCGAGGCTTTGTCCCTTGAGCAGGTGGTGCGTGATGCCGTGCTTTTTTTCGTATTTCAGCTGGTCGGCGAGATTGAGAATGTCCATGATCTCCTCGCCGGACAGATCCATCAGCTTCAGAAGATGCTTCATAATGTTTATGATTCTCCTTAATAATGAGTCAGAGAGGATGTTTGACGGCGGTTACTGTGCAATGACTTCTTTCAGGATGCTGACAGCCGTTTGCAGGGTGTCCATCGGAATGTTCAGCGCGGGCAGCAGGCGCACCTTCTCCTTGGCGGAGAGGACGACTACGCCGCGGGCGAGACAGCCGTCGATTACCTCGCGGGCGCTCTTTGTGCATTTCACGCCGATCATCAGTCCCATGCCGCTGATGCTCTCCACGCCGGGCGCGCCGCTCAGTGCACGGAAGATACAGTCAGAACGTTCCCGCACACCGGCAAGCAGCGCGTCATCGATGCGGGAGAGAATGCTGAGCGCTCCCGCACAGGCGGCAGGATTTCCGCCGAAAGTGGAGCCGTGCGTGCCGGGGGTATATACATCGGCCAGCTTTTCGCCGAGCATGGTCGCGCCGAGCGGAAGACCGCCGCCGATCCCCTTGGCTGTGGAAACGATATCCGGCGTGACGCCGTAATTCATGTACGCGTACAGCGCTCCGGTGCGTCCGTTGCCCGTCTGCACCTCATCGATGATGAGCAGCACATCGTGCGCGGCGGCGGACTCCGCCACAGTTTTGACAAAATCCGGGGCAAGCGGATACACGCCGCCCTCGCCCTGTACCATTTCCATCATGACGGCGCAGGCGTTCGTTTCCCCGATCAGACGGATCACATCCGCGGCATCCGTCGGATCGGCGTACGCGAAGCCCTCCGGGAACGGACCGAATTTCGTATGGAACACGTCCTGTCCGGTCGCGGCGAGCGTAGCGAGCGTGCGGCCGTGGAAGCTGTTTTTCAGCGTGACGATCGTGTGCCGTCCCTCTCCGTACTTGAGGAAGGAGTAAAGGCGCGCCGCCTTGATGGCGCATTCGTTCGCTTCCGCGCCGGAATTGGAGAAGAACACCCGCTTCAACCCGGTGCGCGTGCAGAGCAGCTCCGCCAGACGCGCGCACGGCTCGGTATAATACAGATTGGAGGCGTGCGGCAGCGCGGCAAGCTGCGCGGTAACCGCCGCCTGCCACTCCGGATCGGCAACACCGAAGACATTGACGGCGATGCCGGTGCCGAGATCGATATAGTCCCGTCCGGTATCGTCCGTCAGGATGGAGCCGTGACCGGAAACGAAGGCGACGGGAAAGCGCGCGTAGGTATGCGCGACGTATTGGTTGTCCAGTTCTTTGATATCCATGCGTTCTCCTTCTCAGACGAGCATCGTGCCGATGCCCTCGTCGGTCAGCACCTCGATCAGAATCGAATGCGGGATGCGTCCGTCGATGATGAACACCTTCTCAACGCCGCGGCGGATTGCCTCGATGCAGCACTCGACCTTCGGGATCATGCCGCCGGAGATGATGCCTTCGTGGATCAGCTGCGGCGCTTCACTGACGTGGACCTTCGTAATCAGCGTGGAGGGGTCGTTCTTGTCGCGCAGAATACCGGCGATATCAGTCATGGAGATCAGCGACTGCGCGTGCAGCATACCAGCGATGCGTGCCGCCGCCGTATCGGCGTTGATGTTGTAGGTATTGCCCTCCCGGTCGCAGCCGATGGTGGAGATCACGGGAATGTAGCCCTTCTCCAGCACGTCGAGGATCGGCTGCGTGTTAACGCCGGTCACCTCGCCGACGAAGCCGAGCTCCGGATTCAGCTGCTTTGCCTCGATCATATGCCCGTCCACGCCGCACAGACCGATGGCATGTCCGCCCGCGTTCTCCAGGAGGTTGACGAGATTTTTATTGATCTTGCCTGCCAGCACCATCTGCACGATCTCCTGCGTTTCCGCGTCGGTGACGCGCAGTCCGTTCACGAATCTGGACTCCTTGCCGGTTCTCTTCAGCATATCGCTGATCTCCGGACCGCCGCCGTGAACGAGAACGACCTTGATGCCGATCAGCGAAAGGAGCACGATATCGCCCATGACGGCTTCCTTCAGCTCCTCGCTCGTCATGGCGTTTCCGCCGTACTTGACGACGATGATCTTATTGTAATAATTCTGAATATACGGCAGGGCGTGAATCAGTACCTCCGCCCGCTGCGCGTTTGTCAGCTCCATGTCGTCCTCCGTCAGGTGCGGTAATCGCCGTTGATTTTTACGTAGTCATATGTAAGATCGCAGCCCCACGCCTCCGCGCACGCCGTACCGGAATGGAGAGACACGAGAATATCGATCTCATTCTCCGTAAGGATCTTCTTTGCTTCCTCCTCGGAGAAATCGACGCCCGCGCCGTCCCTGCACACCAGAATCGTGCCGGCACGGCTGGAAAAGGAAACGTCCACCTTCGTCACATCGACCGCGGCGCCGCTGTAACCGATGGCGCAGAGCACGCGACCCCAGTTGGCGTCGGCGCCGAACATGGCGGCCTTGGTAAGGGAGGAGCAGATGACCGCTTTGGCGACAGTGCGCGCGGTAGCCTCGTCAGCCGCTCCGTCGAGCAGGCAGGTCAGCCGCTTGGTCGCGCCCTCGCCGTCCCCGGCGATCATGCGGCAGAGCGCCGTCGTGACGGCGTGCAGCGCCGCGCAGAACGCGTCGTAGTCCGCGCCGGACGCTGTGATCTCCGCATTGCCTGCCAGCCCGTTCGCCAGCACGGCGACTGTGTCGTTGGTGGAGGTATCTCCGTCCACGCTGACCATGTTAAAGGAAGTCTTTACGTCCTCAGAGAGCGCTTTCTGCAGCATTTCGGAAGAGATTGCGCAGTCCGTGGTAACGAACACGAGCATCGTAGCAAGATTCGGATGGATCATGCCGGAGCCTTTGGCGATGCCGCCGATGCGGCATTCCCGTCCGCCCGCCGTAAAGGAGAAGGAGATCTCCTTCTTTTTTGTATCGGTCGTCATGATCGCCTCTGCCGCCTGCGCGCTGCCGTCTGTTGACAGGGATGCGACAAGCTCCGCCATATGCGCCGCGACCGGCGAAATATCGAGCGGCTGTCCGATGACGCCGGTCGACGCGACGACGACGTCCGCCGGCTGGATGCCGAGCGCCTCCGCCGTCATCGCGCACATCTGCTCGGCAACCTGTACACCGCCCGCGTTGCAGGTGTTGGCGTTGCCGCTGTTGCAGATGACTGCGCGCGCCCTGCCGTCGGCGAGATTCTTCCTTGTGACCGCGATCGGCGCGCCCTTGACCAGATTGGTCGTATACACGGCGGCGGCGTTTGCCTCGGTTTCGCTGACGATCAGCGCGAGGTCACGCTTCGTTTTATTTTTGCGGATGCCGCAATGGATGCCGCCGGCCGAGAACCCCCGCGCCGCGCACACGCCACCCGAAATCTTTGTAATCATGATCCTTTTTGCGGGAAAGTCCTTTTTCAAAAAGGATTCACCCGCACCCTTTCCCAAAAGCTTAAAAATGAAATCCAGACAGCGGTAATTCTTTCTTTTCCTTGAGCTAAAACTATGCGGATCCGATCCGCTGTGCCGCCGGACCGGCGGTGATCGTCTCCCGCTCCCGCTGATGGGACGCGGTGTGACGATTCGTTTTAGACCGAGGACGCTCATACGCGCAGTCCGTACGCCATATCACGCCCGAGCACAAGATTCAGGCACTGCACAGCGGCGCCGGACGCGCCTTTGCCGAGATTGTCGTAATGCGCAATCAGCAGAATACGGTCGTCGCTGCCGGCGACGGCGAGCTTCATGGTGTCCGCGCCGGAGAGCGTATTGGAGGCAGCAAAGCCGCCCTCCGTGATGGACTCGTCATACATGACAAGCCCGTCCGTATAGGTATCCTTATACAGCTGCCGGATTGTCTCCGGCGACGCGCCGGGGGAAAGCTGCGCGGCGAACAGCGGGACTGTCACGGTCATGCCGCTGTAATAATCGGCGACAATCGGGCAGAACACGGGCGGCGTGCTCAGTCCTGAGATCTTCTGCATCTCGGGAAGATGCTTGTGCTTCTGCGCAAGCGCATACTGTCTGGGAGCGTCCAGCGCGCTTTCCCGCGCCGTTGCCTCATACTGCGCGATCATCTTTTTTCCGCCGCCGCTGTAGCCGGTCACAGAAAAGCAGCTCAGCATGGCGTCCGGGGAAAGAATACCCGCACGCACGAGAGGAAACACCAACGCGATAAAGCCGGAGGCATGACAGCCGGGGACTGCGATGCGGAAAGAAGTCCGGATCGCGTCCGCATGCGCCGCGGAAAGCTCCGGAAAGCCGTACGCCCAGCCGGGCGCGGTGCGGTGCGCCGTCGAGGTATCGATCAGAACAACGTGCGAACCTTCCGCCAGCGCCGCACTCTCCCGTGCGGCGTCGTCCGGCAGGCAGAGGAACGCCGCGTCCGCTTCGTGCAGCGCGGCGCGTCTTGCCTTCGGATCCTTTCGGCTCTCCTCCGGCAGGGCGATCACGTCCACGTCGTCCCGCTCCGCGAGACGCTCGAAGATGCGCAGACCGGTCGTTCCCTCGCGTCCGTCAATAAAAATTCTCTTTTTGCTCATACGCGATTCCTGAATAAAAATTCATATTGTCGTTATAATATACATAGATTATACATCTTCCCGCGCCGGATGTCAAGGGCGCGGAGCAGGAAATTCGCCGCATTCCGAAAGTTTATGTCATTTGTACACGGCGCGCGGCAGGCAGGAAGCAGAAATTGTTTAAGAATTCACGCGCGCATGCCGTTGCGCCTCCCGGACGGATGTGCTATAATACAACCGGACGGCTTTCTGCATACATAAATATCCGTTCTTATGCATCGATTTCCGCATGCGGTTTTCCGGGACGTCTCGCCTGCCCCTCGCAGAAGGCAGAAAAAAAAGCCGGAGCACCCGGCTTTCCGCTGTTGATTCATCTGCCGGCGAAGCGGCACAGCGCCGCATAGATGCCGCCGCACACCACCATCGCCGCCGCCGCGATCCCCACGGACGCGAAGCCCGCGTCCTTCACATTGCATACAAAACACAAATAAGCGAGCAGCACGGCGGCTGCTGCCGCGCACGCAGCGTAGAATTCCGCGCTGCCCTCGCCCGTTCCGCTCTGTCCGTTTTTCTTCTTTTCCGCCTCTTTGCGCTTCATGCCTTATCCTCCCCCTGCGTTTACCGTATTGTATGCGGACACGCCCTGCGTCATTCCTCTTCCCGCAAAATCAGTATACCGCATCCGTTGTCCGATAAATCGGACTTTTTCGCCAAAATCCGAACAAATTTTCCTGTTTGCGCCGAAAAGCGGCAGAAAGAGGTCCTCCATGCCAAAAAATGAACGCCAGAAACTGAAGCTGCTGTATCTTGCCCGCATTCTCATGACGCAGACGGACGACGCTCACCCGCTGACGATGCCGGAGCTGCTCGCCGCGCTTTCGGAATACGGGATCGCCGCGGAGCGCAAAAGCATCTACGACGACATCGCCGCGCTCCGGGATTTCGGCATGGATATCGAAAAAACGTCCGCGCGCACGCCGGGATATTACGTGGCTTCGCGGACGCTGGAGCTGCCGGAGCTGAAGCTGCTGGTGGACGCGGTACAGTCGTCGAAATTCATTACGCGCAAAAAGAGCGCCGATCTGATCCGCAAGCTGGAAGGACTGACGAGCGTACATGAGGCGCGCGCGCTGACGCGGGACGTATTCGTCGCCAACCGAGTGAAAACGATGAACGAAAGCATCTACTACACGGTGGACGAGCTGCACCGCGCCATGCAGGAAAACCGCAGGATCCGCTTCCGGTATTTCGACTGGAATATGAAAAAAGAGCGCGTCCTGCGGCACGGGGGCAAAACGTATGAGGTCAGTCCGTGGCTGCTGATGTGGGAGGATGAAAACTACTATCTGCTCGCCTACGACGCAGAGGCAGATCTTCTGAAGCACTTCCGCGTGGACAAAATCCTGGATATTTCCGTCACGGAAGAAGCACGGCTGGGCGGCGGAAAGTACCGGGAGCTGGACGCGGCGCAGTTCGCCAAAAAGGTGTTCGGCATGTATGGCGGCGAGGAGGAGCTTGTCGTTCTGCGCTGCGACGCGTCCCTCTCCGGCGTGATCCTTGACCGCTTCGGCATGGATGTGCAGCTTCTGCCGGAGGAGGACTGCTTTTGCGTGGCGGTGCGGGTGATTGTCAGTCCGCAGTTTCTGTCGTGGGCGTGCGGCTTCGGAGAAAAGCTGGTGATCGAGTCCCCGGAAAGCGTACGGCAGCGGATGCGTGCCTTCCTCGACGAGGCGCGCCGTGGATACGAAGAGGAATAAAAAGGAGCTGTCCGTCTGATAAACGGACAGCTCCTTTTGGTTGTCGGAAAGCGGTTCTGCGCTTTGTCCAAAAGCACGTGATCCCACCGGGATCCGGCAAGATACGTCAAAAGAATCCCCCTCAGGCGCGGATCCTGCCGTATACAAGCGGCTGCGGTGCGGGCGGCTCCTCCGCGAACGTGAGCGCGGCAAGGAAGCGGCGCGCGCCCTCCGCGCATTTCTCCGCGCAAGCGGTATGCAGCTGTGCAAGCGCGTCGCCTTTGCGCACAAAATCGCCCGTTTTCTTCAGCAGCCGCACGCCTGCGGCAGGATCGATCCGATCCTCCTTCGACGCACGTCCCGCGCCGAGTACCATCGCCGCGCAGCCGATCTCTTCGGCATTCATATGGGCAATATAGCCCTCCCTCTCTGCGGTGACGGTGCGTACAACGGCTGCCTGCGGCAGGCGGGATGCGTCCTCCAGAGCCGCGACGTCGCCGCCCTGCGCCGCGATCCACTCGCACGCCTTTTGCCATGCCGTGCCGTCCGCCAACGCACGGGCCGCGCGCGCCAGCGCCTCCTCTGCCGGGATCCCCAGAGAGAGCGACACCATCTCCGCCGCCAGCGTCAGCGACACCTCAGCGAGATCCGCCGGGCCGCCGCCGCGCAGCACCTCCATGGCCTCCGCGACTTCGAGCGCGTTGCCGATCGCCGCGCCGAGCGGAATATCCATATTCGTCAGGACCGCGCTCATGCGCCGTCCGCACGCCGTGCCGATGCGGACCATTTCCCGCGCCAGCATTCCGGCATCCGCTTCCGTTTTCATGAACGCGCCGCTGCCCACCTTCACATCGAGCACGATCGAACGGGCGCCGGCGGCGAGTTTCTTGCTCATGACGCTGGACGCGATGAGCGGAACCGAATCGACCGTCGCCGTCACGTCGCGGAGCGCATACAGCTTTTTGTCCGCCGGGGCGAGGTTTCCGCTCTGCCCGATCACCGCGATGCCGACGCACTCGACCTGCGAAAGAAATTCCTCCCGCGTCAGCGTCGTGCGAAAGCCGGGGATCGCCTCGAGTTTATCGACAGTGCCGCCGGTATGCCCCAGTCCGCGCCCGGACATCTTCGCCACCCTGCATCCCAGCGAAGCCGCGAGCGGCGCCACGATCAGCGTCGTCTTGTCGCCAACGCCGCCGGTGCTGTGCTTATCAACGGATAGCTCCCCGAACCGGGAGAGATCGACCATATCGCCGGAGCGCGCCATGGCGTCCGTCAGCACGGCGGTCTCCTCCGGCGTCATGGAGCGAAACCACACCGCCATGGCGAACGCCGCCATCTGATAATCGGGGATCTCGCCTGCCGTGTAGGCACGCACAAGAAATTCGATCTCCGGACGTGTCAGCGCGCCGCCGGCTTTCTTTTTTTCGATCAGATCATACATGCGCATGTCCGTCGCCTCCGTGCAGTTTTCCGGGTCCGAAGCTCAGCGGAAGCAGCTCCGCGAGCGAATACGTCCGCGTCTGTACGCCGTCCGAGAGGATGACGCGGAAAGTCTCCGGATCGCAGAATTCCGTCATCACCTGGCGGCAGATGCCGCAGGGCGGCGCAAAATCCGCGATCACGCCGTCTTTTCCGCCGACGACGGCGATGGCGGCAAAGCTGCGCTCGCCCGCCCAGACGGCGCGCTGGAACGCCGTCCGTTCCGCGCACACTGTCGCGCCGTAGGAGGCATTTTCGATATTGCAGCCACAGTAAATGCTTCCCTGTTCCGTCAGGAGCGCCGCGCCGACACGGTAGCCGGAATACGGCGCATAGGCGCGCGTCATGGCATTCTTCGCCTCCTCGAGCAGTTCCGCATCCGTCACGGAGCGCCGCGCGATCTCCTGAGCAAAGGAAACGCCTTCGCCGAGAAAATCCACGCCGAGCAGCTCGCACACGGTGGCGGCGATATCGGAAAAAGAGGGGCGCGTACCGAGATTCACCGGACGAATCCCCGCGCCGGTGATGAGCAGCGGCGTATACTCGCGGGTATGATCCGTGCTCACATCCCCGGGATCGCAGCCGTGATCCGCGCAGATCATGAGCACATCGTCCTCCCGCATTAGCAAAAGAAACTCCGAAAGCCAGCGGTCAAACTGCGCAAAGGCGGCGGCGTATCCCGGCACGTCGTTGCGATGCCCGTAGGCGGAATCAAAATCGACCAGATTGACAAAGCACAGCCCGGTGAAATCCCGCGCGGCAAGCTCTGCCGTTACGCGCATTCCCTCGTCGTTGCCGTGCGTGAGGATTGCCTCTGTAACGCCGCGTCCGGCGAAAATATCGCGGATCTTGCCGACGGAGATCACATCCATTCCCGCGCCCGCTACTGCATCGAGCATCGTCGGCGCGGGAGGCTCCAGAGAGAAATCGCGGCGGTTTGCGGTACGGGTGAAATCCGGGTACTCCCCGGTAAACGGGCGGGCGATGACGCGGCCGACGGCGTTTTTCCCCGTGAGGATGTTCCGTGCGGCGCGGCAGTATGCATAGAGCTGTTCCGGCGGGACGACGCTCTCGTGCGCCGCAATCTGGAACACGCTGTCCGCCGAGGTATAAACGATCAGATCGCCCGTGGCAAGATGCTCGCGTCCGTAGTCCCGGATGACCTCCGTCCCGGAATACGGCTGGTTGCACAGCACGCCGCGCCCCGTCGCCGCGCGGAATGCGTTCAGCACATCGTCCGGGAAGCCGTCGGAATACGTCGGAAGCGGCGTATCCGAGACGATGCCCGCGATCTCCCAGTGCCCGATCGTCGTATCCTTGCCGCGGGAACGCTCCCGCATCCGGGCGACGGCGGCGCGGGGCGCGCCCTCCGTTCCCATCCACGAGACGCCGTCCATGTATCCCATACCGAGACGGCGCACCGTATCGCAGCAGAACGCTTTGTCGCCGGCAATACGGCGCAGCGTGTTGTTTTCCGCCGAATCTCCGAAGTCGGCGGCGTCCGGCTCGGCGCCGATGCCGACGGAATCGAGCACGATCAGGAATACGCGGCGCGTCCTCTCAGCCATGGAGCGTCACCGCCGTTCTGAGCGCAATCTCCATCATCTGCGTGAACGAATTCTGCCGCTCTATGGCGGGCAGCGCCTCGCCGGTGACAAGGCTGTCGGAGACCGTACAGATAGCGAGCGCATTTTTATGCAGCCGCGCGGCGGTCATATACAGTCCCGCCGCTTCCATCTCGACGGCGAGCACGCCCATCTTCCTCCAGCCATCGTTTGCAGAGGAGTCGTCAGAATAAAACGTATCGGAGGACAGAAGATTGCCGACGTGATACCGTGCGCCGACATCTTCCGCCGCGTCGATGGCGGCGCGCAGCATCGGGTAGGAGGCGATGGGTGCGAAGGTGCCGGACAGCCGGTACTGCGCGGCAAAACTGGAATTGGTGCATGCGCCCATGCCGACGACGATATCGCGCACTTGTACATCGGCGGAAAGCGAGCCTGCTGAGCCGATGCGCATGATATTCTCCACGCCGTATTCCGTATACAGTTCGTAGCTGTAGATGCCGATGGACGGCATTCCCATGCCGCTTGCCATGACGGAGACGGGAACGCCGGCGTATGTGCCGGTATAGCCGTGGATGCCGCGCACGTTGTTGACGAGGCGCGCGCCGCTCAGGAAATTCTCGGCGATAAACTGTGCGCGCAGCGGATCGCCGGGCATAAGAACGGTTTTGGCAAAATCGCCGGGAACGGCGCTGTTATGCGGGGTTGGCATGACGGTAGCTCTCCTTTGGTTTATATTTTCTTTTTTCAATCAATAGCCGCCGGGCTGCTCGCTCTTCACGAGTTTCACGACAGCGCTGGTGCCGAGGCGGGACGCGCCCAGCGCGAGGTAATTCTCCGCGTCGGCGATGGTGCGGATGCCGCCCGCCGCCTTGATTTTCAGGTGCGGTGCGACATGGGCGGCAAGGAGCGCGACGTCGTGCGGCGTCGCTCCTGCTTTGGAGAAGCCGGTGGACGTCTTGATATACTCCGCGCCGGAGGCGGAGACGATCCCGCACATGCGGATCTTCTCCTCATCGGTGAGCAGACAGGTCTCGATGATTACCTTAAGCAGCCGTCCAGCGCAGGCGTCCTTCACCGCACGGATCTCGTCGAGGACAAGATCGTACGCTCCGTCCTTCACTCGGCCGATGTTGACGACCATATCAATTTCCGACGCGCCGTTCTTCACGGCGTCCTCCGCCTCAAAGCATTTGGCGGCGGCGGTGCTGTAGCCTGTCGGAAAGCCGATGACTGTACAGACGGGGACGCGGCCCGCGGCATACTGCGCGGCGCGGGCGACATAGGCGGCGGGAATACAGACGGACGCCGTGTGATAGCGGATGCCGTCGTCGCAGACGGCGCGGATCGCCTCCCAGCCCGCGTCCGGCGCGAGCAGGGTATGATCGACGTGTGTGAGAAGCTCCTTGATATCCATAAATCCTCCGTATGCGTTTACTGTTATTATTGTAGCATATCGGGGAAAAAAATCAACGGCTATTCCGTGAATATCCCGCGCGCGCTTGCGCCTCTGCGGTTTTTGTGCTATGATATGCTAAGGAGGATTTGCCGAAAATGAAGTACAACTATCATACGCACACGTTCCGCTGCCATCATGCCACAGGCAAGGAACGGGATTATATTGAGAACGCCATCCGCGCCGGAATGAAGGAGCTTGGCTTCTCCGACCACTCGCCGCAGTTTTTCCCCGGCGATTACTATTCCAATTTCCGCATGCGTCCCGAGGAGCTGGAGGACTACGTTTCCACGCTGGACGCGCTGCGCCGGGAATATAAGGACGACATCACGATCCGCATCGGGCTGGAAACGGAATACTATCCGGCGTATTTTCCCGCTCTTCTGTCGTTTGTCCGTCAGTGCGGCGTCGAGTACTTGATCCTGGGACAGCATTTTCTGGGAAACGAGATCGGCGCGCCGTACAGCGGCGCGCCGACAGAGGATGAGCGTATTCTGGCACAGTACACATCGCAGGTGCTGGAAGGGCTGCGCACCGGCTGCTTTTCGTACCTCGCGCACCCTGATCTCGTCCGGTTTACCGGAGATGACGCGGTTTACCGGCGCCACATCGAGCCGTTCTGCCGCGCGGTCAAGGAACTGGATATTCCGCTGGAGATCAATTTCCTCGGCATCATGGATCACCGGCATTATCCGTGCGGGAAATTCTTTTCCATCGCGGCGGAGGTCGGAAACCGATTTGTGCTCGGCATGGACGCGCATCAGCCGGAGGTCATCCTCAATCAGCCGCTGGAGGCGGAAGCGCGCGCCTTCTGCCGCCGCCTCGGCATCACACCGGAGGAGACGCCTTCGCTGATTCGTCCTGTTCTATAACATAACTTTACGGAAAACAAAAAGGCACGGGGGAGCTTTCGTGAAAGGAAGCTCCCCCGTGCCCTCTGCAAAGAGCATCCGGAACATGGACGCAAAGAAATGCTGCGGATGTGCCGGAGCTTTTTTTGCGCCCGGGACGGCACTGTACAGCGGATATCACGCATGACGCCCGCGTGCGCGCAGGAGCGCCAGGATCACGTCCGGATTGTTGCACGTAATCAGCTCCGCGCCGCATGCAATCGCCTCATCGACCCCAGAGGCGTCGCGCACGCCTGCGCCCGCCCACGGCTGCACCCCGCGCGCCTTCATGGCGGTGAAATCCTCCGCCGATGCCATGACGGGCTTGCCGAACATGCAGCAGCAGTACGCATGCGCATACGGATCCTTTGTGCAGTCGCTCATGCGTGACTGCGGGAAGTACACATGCCGGCGATAGCAGTCCCCGTATTTTTCCCGGATATATTCGTGCAGCCTGCCGCTGAAGGTATTGATGACGCAGCGGTCCGCAAAGCCGTACCGCTCGACCGTCGCCAGTACGCGGTCGCACACATCATAGGCAGCCGCCTCGCGTCCCGGCGTCGGGTATTCCTTCAGCTCCAAATCAACCGTCAGCGTCGGGTGATCCCGCACCAGGTCCATGAATTCCGTCAGCGTCGGAATGCGGCAGCCGGCGAACTCCTCACCTTTCCACGCGCCCGCGTCCAGCCTCCGCAGCTCCGCAAGCGAATAATCGCACACATTGCCTGTGCCGTTTGTCGTGCGGTCCACCGCGGCGTCGTGGATCAGCACCAGCTCCCCGTCCGCGGTGACGCGGATATCTGTCTCCACCTGATCGACGCCCAGCGCGATTGCCGCGCGAAACGCTTCCATTGTATTCTCCGGATATTTCTCCGACCAGCCTCTGTGCGCGGCAACGTAGATATTCTGTGCGCTTTGCGTCCAGTAATTCATGCTCACTCCCCCATATTCTCAAAGCGGAACGCGTCCCACGGAATGCCCACCGCTTTTTTCTCTGTCAATATTTCGTCGATATGGAGCAGCAAAGGAAAGTCGCGCAGCGACAGCCTTCCCGCAGCTGCGCTGATTTTTACGGCGCGCGCCACGCGCTGTGCCACGACGAGCGATTCCAGCGTCACGCCGTTGAGCTCCGCCTTTGCTTCGTCGATGGAAAGCCCCCGTCCGAGCAGGATGCCGATCAGACGCGTCCGTCCGCCATAGACGGTGACGTACAGATCGCCCGCGCCTACCGCCAGATTCTCAAGCGACTCGGCGCCCTGAAATGCCAGCAGCCGCGCCATTTCCCGCACGCTCTGTCCGAACACCGCCGCCTGCGAATTGTAGTGCGGCTCGCTGTCTGCGCCGAATTTCTTCTGATTCAGACCGATGGTCAGCGCAATACCGAGCGCATAGCCGTTCTTCAAAGCGACGGCGCTCTCGATCCCGGTCACGTCGGTGGAAAGGCTGATGTGGTAATAATCCGTTTCGAGGAGGGTACGAAGCTGTCTGAGCACGGTGGGATCGTTGCCGCAGAAAGCGACCTCCGTCTGATCGTGCGCAACCAGCTCGTAGCTGGTGCAGGGACCGCCGACGGCGTTCAGAGAAAGCGATCTTCCCATGGCGCGCAGCTTTTCCCTCCAGTAGGCGGGGTACGTGACAAGCCGTCCGTCCGGCATATCCATAAGCCCTTTGGTAACGGTCAATACCGGCGTATTTGCGGGGATCCGGGGCAGAATCTGCTCGGCGAACCACTCCACGCCGAAGCTGCTGACGCCGCCGGTGACGAGATCCGCGCCGGACAGGGCGCGCTCCGCCTCCTCGATCTGAAAATACTGAACGCCGGCGGGAAAATCGCGCGTAAATTTCGGATGACGTCCCGTCCGGCGGGACGTTTCGATGATTTCCCGGTCGAGATGCGTGCCGACGAGGCGTACCTCGTGTCCGTTTTCCCGTGCGGGGAAGGCAAGCGCGGAACCCATCATGCCCGCGCCGATGATCGTTACCACTGCCACAGCCGCAGCCTCCCAAATAAAGTCTATAACGCTATTATACGAAAATCCGCGCGCAAGTCAATGGAATATCTTTGTTTTTCACATGTTTCCGGCTGCTTTCCGACAGAAAGGGTGCGAAAAAGCGAGGGAAACACTTCGGCATGCGTTTTATGCGCACGCCAAAAAGAGTTTCCCTTGCTTTTTCGCCTAACTCACCTTATTTTCCGGAGTTGATAATGCTTTCATAATCGTCCTGAATCGCATTCAGGATTTTTTCCTGAATTTCTTTATAATCGGAAATCCTCGGCATAGTTGCGCGTTCGATCGCGTTGGTTGCCACTGCGGTCACACCGCCGAAATTCGCGACGTGCGTGATATCAAAGCTCTTGTTATCAAAGACGATCGCAAGCATATCCACGCTCTCGGCGTCACGTGTATATTTGCGCTCCAGCAGCTTCTCCCGGAAAACCGGCGTCAGAATATTCATTCCTTCATAGGAGTAATATTCCAGCATCATGCCGAGATCCTTTGTATCTTTTTTCGTATTGGGAACGGCAAATAACGGTGAATAGGTATCCATTGTGTGGCAGTACGTCTCCTGTGTGGAATCGTACTTCGGCATCGGCAGGATGCCGAACTCGCTCTCCATATCGCGGAACTCCGTGATGACAAGCGCGCCGCTGATGGTGAACAGCATCTTGTCCTGTGCAAAGAGGCCGCGTCCCGACGCCCAGCGGTTCGTGTAACCCTCTACGGTGCCGATCGCGTTGACGTGATAATTCAGCTCACGGTCATTCAGCATCGTGACGAGCTTTTCCAGCTTCGTGTAATCCTCCGAGTTCTGCAGAAAGCTGTACTGCGGTACGCCGTCCTTGTCGTATTCCACATACTTCATGTCAAAGCCGAGCAGGAACATCTGAATCTGCCCGGTTTCCGTGAAGAATCCGTAGCGGTCGTGCGGTCCGATGACGCCGTCTCCGTCCAGATCTGCTCTGACGCCGCGCGCCATCTCCGTCCACGTATCGAGCGTCCAGTTGTTATCCGCCACAAGCTGATACGGATTGGCGAGATTGTAATCCTCCACCAGCTTTTTGTTGAAATATACAAAGCGGGTGCATTTGTCGTCGAGCGTCGTCAGCTCGCCTGTCGTGTAGAAGAGACGGTTGCCCATAGCGAGATCGCGTGTCGCGTTCTGATCCCACCAAGGATTGGAAAGATCCATCGTGTCGATCTCAAAAAGGTCGAGCATATACGCCTGCTTGGACATGCCATAGGCGTTCTTCCAGTTTTCAAAAAACAGATCGCAGATATCCAGTCCCGAAGCGACCGCACTGCCGATCGTGCCCATCACATTCGCATCCTGCGTGAATTCTACCGTGAAATCATAGTTCTCCTCGCAGGCAAGATTCCGGTCGTATATCGCGTCGTTGAAGGATTCGCCCGTCTGCTCCGCCACCCAGATATCTGTGGTTTCGTAGTATCCGACGCCGTAATTCGGCCCCATGCCGAGAATACGTAGCTTGGCACCGTCGAAATCCGTTTTTGCCAGTTTCAGTTCATCGCTTGTTGTCTCCTCTGGAGTCGTCAGGACATCGGATTCCTCCTTGTCGCTTGCATCGGAGAGGGCAGGAGCTTTCTGCGCGCATGCGCTCAAACAAAGAATAGCCATGAGCACTGTAAGAAAGCGGGAACAGGTTCGTTTGGCTGTCATGTTATTTCTCCTCTTATCTCATATGTTGGATGCCGATAGATGTTGTTTACAGCTGACCGAAGCGGCGCGGCGGGGTCCCCGCTGATAAGTCGTTTTGACTTTTGTATGGACTGTCAGATGGTGGCTCGGTACCGAGCATTGGGTACGCAGAGGGAAGTCCTCAGGCCAGCGCCCCCCTCAGCCCCGCTCGCCCGCCAGCCATTTGCGGCGTACTTCCTCGTAGACGGAGTCCGGAATGGGTTCGTTACGTGTCGGCTGCGCGGCGTTGTTCGGCACGTACATATCGCCTGCGATCTCCGGGAAAGTGCAGAAGGTATCGCTGCGATAGGCGTCGCGCGCGGCGCGGTCGCGCAGATCCGGCACCTCGATGGGCGCGTTTCCGTTGACTATGGAACGGAAGCCGAGAATGCCCGGGATGCACATATCGACCGCCTGATAGACGTCAATGGCGTATTTTTTCGCATTCTCGTCGCCGAGGATCCAGTCGAGGAAGTAGTTCGTCGTGAAGTAGTCGCCGCCGCCGTGTCCGGCGCCCGCCGCGCGCGTGTCCGTGAACTGCGGCTCGTAGTCGGTGCGTTCTCCGGTACAGTTCGCGTCTCCCTCCTGCCAGATGTGGAGGACCTTTCCGTTCCAGCGATCCGTCTCCATCATGCCGCGGTCGCCGTACATCTGGTAATTGACAGAATGCGGCTGACGGCGGAGATTCATATCGATGCTCTTGACGATCGCTCCGTTTTCCAGCGTTACGATCAGCGTGCCCGCTGAGCCGGAGGTCTGTCCCAGTTTGCGCATGAATTCCATGTTGCGCGTCTCAAATCCGCTGACGCGCACCGGGCGCAGCCGGCTTGCATAGAGAATCGGTCCGAGGGAATGCGTGCAGTAGTACACCGAGGACATGGTGTTGCGCCAGTGATGCCGCTCGCCGTAGGTGATCTGCGGCCAGATGGAAGAGCAGTCGTGAATATATTCACCCTCCGCCTGCATCAGCTCGCCGATATCGCCTTTCTGATAGCGCATCATCATCTCAAACGTCGTATTGAAGTAGCAGTAATTCTCCGCGTAGTCGTAGATTTTGCCGCTTTCCTCCACCGCTTCAATCAGCTCGACCGCCTCTTTCATGGTCGCGCAGGTGAGCACCTCGCTCATGACGTGGCGACCGCTGCGCAAAAGCCGGATCGCATACGGCGCGTGCTCGTTTGCGTAGTTGGCGAGAACGACCGCATCCATGTCGTGCTGGAAGAACTCCTCGAAATTTTCATACAGAACGACCGTCAGTCCCTTGTCCTCCGCCATTTTGCCTGCCTGCTCGAGAGCGGGACGGTATTTGTCGCAGATGGCGACCAGCTCCGCGTCCGGACGGTTGAGCAGCTGTCCGATCATGGTCTTGCCGCGCTGCGCCCCGAAAACGCCGATTTTCAATTTTGCCATGGTTAAGCTCTCCTTGTATCCTGAATTTGAGCAAATTGCCTCATGCGCTCATTATATACGAAAAACACGCGCGCGTATATGGAATTTCAGCATACATTCATGGAGTTATGCCATGTTTTCTTGACGGCGGACAGAAAAGCATGCTATAATCTGAAAAGACAAAACATCGCCAAAGTAAGGAGAGACGTATGGATCAGAACATATGCAAATTCGTACCGGTTCAAAAGGGCGCGGAGGTGCGCGTTCTGAATTATGTATACGAAACGGATCCGGCGGTCATGGAGAAGCACCGGATCCAGTCGTACGGCGCGCTGTGCCTGACGGCGCACGGCGAGGGCACGCTGCACACGGATGCAGGACATTTCCCTCTCCGGGAGGGGACGCTGTTTCTGACCTTTCCGATGCAGCAGTTCTATATTGAGCAGCGGCGGGAATTGCAGTATCTGTACATCACCTTTATCGGACAGCGGATCTTGTCCGTCGTGGAGCGCGTCGGGCTGACGGAGCAGTCCGCCGTGCGGGACGGGCTCGGCGATCTGATCCCCTTCTGGAAAAGCTCACTAACGGACTGTGTACCGGGAAACATCGATCTGGTGGCGGAGGCAGTGCTTCTGTACACGCTCGCGCGTCTGACGCCGGATACGCGTGCCGACGCAGACACGCCTGACCGTCCCCGCACAGGCGCAGCGGAACAGCTGAAGGAATATGCCGACGCACACTATGCGGACGCGCACCTGACGCTTGCCTCCCTCGCCGCACATATGTCCTATAATCCGAAATATCTCTCGGACTGCTTCTCCCATGCGTTCGGCATCGGATTCCGCGAATATGTACAGTCGCTGCGCATCCAGCGCGCGTGCGAACTGATGCAGAACGGGCTCTCTTCCTCCAAGGAGATCGCCGGTCTGATCGGCTTCTCCGATCCGCTCTACTTCTCCAAGGTGTTCACGCGCGTGATGGGCGCCTCGCCGCAGCGGCATATTGCCGCACTGCGGCAGCAGAGCAGCGGCACGGACGATCCGTGAAAACCGTCCCGACTCTCTTGCATCCACTCCCGCCGCGTGATATAATGGTTCAGTTACATCCGTCAGGAACACAGGAGAGAAAGCCATGATGTATTCACTGCCGGTGGAGCGGCATATCGATACGGACGTGCTCGTCGTCGGAGGCGGCACGGCGGGAACTTTCGCGGCGATCTGCGCCGCGCGAAGCGGTGCGAAAACCCTCCTTATGGAAAAAGGCTCGATGCTCGGCGGCACCATGACCGCCTGCAGCGTGTCCCTTCCGGGGCTCTTTTTCGCATGGGGAAAGCAGATCATCTCCGGTCCGTGCTGGGAAGCGGTGCAGCGCGTCGACGCGCTCGGCGGCGCGGAGATTCCCGAGCAGGTGCGCCTGCCCGCGCGGCACTGGCATTTGCAGATCCGGCTCAATGAGTTCGATCTCGCAGCGGTGCTGGACGAAATGTGCGCCGAATGCGGCGTTGCGCTGCATTTTCACACCATGCTCGTTGAGGCGTCGGAAAAAGAGGACGGCGTTCTCGCGCTCTTTGCCCAGAAGGACGGTCCGCTTACCGTAAAAGCCAGGGTGCTCATCGATGCGACCGGCGACGCAAACGCCGTTTCCTCCATGGGCTTCGCTGTCCGGAAAAGCGAGCTCCTCCAGCCCGCGACGCTCATCAATACGCTCGCCGGCTACCGTCTTGAAGACGTGTCCGAGAACGACGTCAACGCCGTCTTCCGTCAGGCGTTCGCGGACGGCGAGGTCTTCCGGCGCGATTTTCAGGGCTCCACGCCGATGTCGATCCTCAAAATGCACAAATTCCACATGCACGTCCACACCGCCGCACCCGAGACCTCCGACGGGAAATCTCAGCTCGAGACGGAGGCGAGAGCCGTATGCATGCGGCTGCTCAAGGTATTCCGGCGGGTAAAGGGACTGGAAAAGCTGTACGTCGCCTCCTTCGCCTCCGAATGCGGCGTGCGCGAAAGCGTGCGCATTGTCGGAAAGACCGAGATCAGCGCACAGGACTACATCCGCGGACGGGTGTATCCCGACGCCGTCTGCTATGCGTTTTATCCCATCGACCGGCACACCGATTCGGGCATTCATCAGGTCTTTCACGAGGAGGATGTCGTCGCCACCATCCCATATTCCGCCCTCGTGCCTGCCGATTCCCGGTACGTGCTCGCGGCGGGCCGCTGCATCAGCGCGGATACGGACGCCAACAGCGGACTCCGCGTGGAGGCGCCCTGCATGGCGTCCGGACAGGCTGCGGGGGTCGCCGCCGCCCTGATGGCAGAAACAGGAAGCACGTCGGAGATCGACGTCGGCACGCTGAAGCAAAGGCTGCGCGCTCTGGGCGCCATCGTTCCGTGAGCGCGGCGGCGTATGCCGCAGCTTCGGCGGCAGCAAAACAACATTCACCGATGTTCCGGAGGAACCCATGAGATACCTGATTCTCGGCGCGGGCGGCACAGGCGGCTGCCTCGGCGCTTATCTGGCGCGCGCCGGTCACGACGTCGTCTTTATCGCCCGCGGAGCGCATCTTGCCGCGATGCGGGAAAACGGATTGACGCTGCATTCGTCCAGGATCGGCAGCTTCACCCTGCCGCATCCGCAGCTCTGCACGGCGGAGGAATACACCGGCACGCCGGACGTCATCTTTGTGTGCGTCAAATACTATTCCATTCCGGAGATGCTTCCGCTGCTCGCCCGCGCGGCGGGACCGGAAACGCTGGTCATCCCGATTCTGAATGTGTTCGGTACCGGAGAGCTGCTCTCCGAGCAGCTTCCCGGCGCGGAGGTTCTCGACGGATGCATTTATATTTATGGCATGATCGAGTCTCCCGGCGTCGTCTCACAGCCGTCTCCGATCTTCCGCGTCTTTTTCGGCTACCGGCCGGGACAGACGCGTCATCTGAGCGCGCGTGCGCGCGAAACGGAAGCAGAGCTGCGCGGAGCGGACATCGACGCCTGCTTCACCGAGGATATCCGGCGCGAGGCACTCCGGAAATTCAGCTTTGTCTCCCCCATGGGTGCGGCAGGACTTTACTGCCATGCGCGCGGCGCCGATTTTCTGCGCACGGGAGAAGCGCAGGACACCTTTCTTACCCTGGTGGATGAGGTTGGTGCGCTCGGCGCCGCCATGGGCATCGATGTGGGCGACGATCTGCGCAGCACCAACATGGCGATCATGCGCTCCCTGACGCCGGATTCCACGACATCCATGCAGCGGGACGCTCTGGCGGGACACCCGACGGAGATGGACGGACTCGTCCATCGTGTCTGCGCGCTTGCGCGGCGCTTCGGCGCACAGACGCCCGTCTACGACAAAATCAGCGCCTGGGCAAAAGCAAACGGCATACGGTAACGGAGGACTGCCATGAAAGTTTTTCTTCTGATCGGACAATCGAATATGGCGGGACGCGGCGAATTCGGCGAGGTGCCGGATATCGCGGACAAGCGCTGCCGCATGCTGCGCAACGGACGCTTTCAGCCGATGACGGAACCGATCCATTTTGACCGACCCATCCGCGGGACGTTCCACAGCGGCGTCGGACTCTCCGCCAGCTTCGCACACGCCGCCGCGGAGTATTTCGGCGAGGAGATCGGACTGGTCCCCTGTGCGGACGGCGGCACCTCCCTCTCCGACTGGGCAGTCGGCGGTCTTTTGTACGACAACGCCGTCATGCAGACGAAGCTCGCCATGCGCTCCGGCACACTTGCCGGCATCCTCTGGCATCAGGGCGAAGCGGAGAGCGGAAGCATGGAGCGCGCCTCCTCCTACGCGGAACGCTTTGCTCCTATCATGGGGCAGCTGCGGCGCGATATCGGCACGGATGCGCCGCTGGTCACAGGGGAACTGGGCGACTATCTGAAAGACTACAAAAACGGCGCGGCTGCGTACTACGCGGTCGTCAACGAACAGCTGCACACGTACGCGGCTTCGCATCCGGGCACAGCTGTCGTTTCCGCCGTCGGTCTTGCCCCCAAGCCGGACGGACTGCATTTCTGCTCCGCCGCGCTGCGCGAGTTCGGTCTGCGCTATTTTGAGGCATACCGGTCTCTTCTGTAAAAGACTGAAAAAAGCAGGGCTTTTGAAAAGCCCTGCTTTTTTTACGTATTCTGCGGCGCGGCGCCCCCCTGCGGCTGTCCGCTGAGCAGCCGCTCGCGGTTTTCCTGAAGCATGTACAGGCTGTAGTAGCGCCCCTTTGTCCGAAGCAGCTCCTCATGCGTGCCCTGCTCGACGATTTCTCCGTGAGAGAGCACAATGATATTGTCCGCGTGCCGGATCGTGGACAGACGGTGTGCCACGATCAGCATGGTGCCGATATTCATCAGCTTCTCCAGCGAATTCTGAATCAGCAGCTCCGTCTCCGTATCGATATTCGCCGTGGCTTCGTCCAGGATCAGCACCTCCGGCTTATGGAGAATCGTGCGTGCAAAGGACAGAAGCTGCCGCTGCCCGGCGGAGAAATTGCTGCCGCGTTCCCGCACCTCCTCATCCAGTCCGCCGGACAGGCGCGAAATAAAGCCGTCCGCATTGACATAGCGGCAGACCTTCATGATCTCCTCGTCGGAGACGCCCTCCTCGCGAAGAAGAATGTTGTCCCGGATCGTGGCGGAGAACAGAAACACATCCTGCAGCATCTGTCCGAAATGCCGGCGCAGTGAGGCGACCCGGATTCTCCGGATATCGATCCCGTCGACGAGGATCTCTCCCCTCTGAATATCATAATTGCGGCAGAGCAGCGAAAGGATCGTCGTTTTTCCGGAGCCTGTCGAGCCGACAAAGGCGACTGTCTCCTTCGGACGGATCCGGAACGAAACGCCGCGCAGCACCCATTCGCCGGGGACATAGGCAAACCACACGTCCCGGAACTCAATCTCACCCTCGACATGCTCCAGCTCAATGGCATCCGGCGCGTCGGTGATCTGCGGGGAAATGTCCAGGATCGTGAAGATCTTCTCCGCCGAGGCGAACGCCGACTGCAGCCAGTTGAACTGCTCCGCCAAGCTCTGAATCGGGTTGAAGAACTTGGAGATGTACATATAGAAGGCAACAAGCGTGCCGCTGCCGATCGTCTGTCCGAGGAACACGACGTTCCGGATATAGCCGCGCCCACTGAGATACAGAAGGCAGAGGACCGAGGAGATATAGAGCATATACACGAGCGGACGGAAGATGCCGAACACAAAGATCTGCCGCCGCTTGGCGCTGCCGAGCGCGTCGTTTTTCTCCTTGAACTCCATCCGCTTGCGCTCCTCGCGGTTGAAAAGCTGAATGACCTTCATACCCGAGAGGTTTTCGGAGAGAAAGGTGTTGATATCCGTTGTCGCGTCCTTGACACTGCGGTAGGCGCGGCGTGAGAATTTCCGGAAAATGACGGTAAACAGTACGATAAACGGCACAAAGCAGAGGACCATCAGCGTCAGAGCGTAATTCAGGCAGAGCATCGCCGCCAGCACGCCGAGGATCACAAACACATTTTTTACAAGGTTGACAAAAATGTTCGTAAACATCATGGAGAGCGCATAGGTATCGTTTGTCACGCGCGTAACGAGCTTGCCGACCGGCATGGCGTTGAGCTGTGCGTGCGACAGGCTCTCAATGTGTGAAAACACGTCCTCGCGGATGCTGGAGACGATGCGCTGACCGGTCTTTTGCAGAATCATCGCCTGAATATACGAGGATACGAGCGATACAATGAGAATCCCGGCGTACACGGCGACCGCCGAGAACAGCTGCCGCATCGCAAACGAGCCCTTGAGCATATCCTCGATCCTGCCGACGATCATCGGAGAGAGAATATCGTACGCGATGGAAAAAAGCATCAGCACAAGGACCGCCGCAAAGCTCCCGATATGCGGGCGCGCATACCGCATCAGCCGGCGCAGCAGCTCCGCGTCCTTCATGCTGCGGTCAAAGCCGATGGTCTCCTTTTTGTCCTGGATCGACAGGTACGCGATCAGAAAAACGATCGAGATCACGCCGGTAATGGCACCGACCGCAAGAAGCGGATAGAATTCCCTCACAGCGCTTCCTCCTTTTCCCCGCTCTCCGCGGCGCCGCTCAGCTTTTGCAGCTCCACCATCTCGCGGTACGCCGCGCAGCTTTCGAGAAGCCCGGCATGCGTCCCAACCGCAGCGACACGCCCGTCGTCGAGAAACACGATCTTATCCATCCGCTCGACCGTCGAAATGCGGTGTGCGATCAGGATCGTCGTCCTGCCCGCACGGACGCGGCGGAGGTTGTCGAGGATCACCTTTTCCGTACTCACATCGACCGCAGAGACCGAATCGTCCAGAATCAGCACCGGCGCGTCCTTCATCAGCGCGCGGGCAATGCTGATGCGCTGCTTCTGCCCGCCGGACACCGTGACGCCGCGCTCGCCGAGCACCGTCCGGTAGCCCTGCCCGAAGGCGGCGATATTGTCGTGGACGTCCGCCAGCCGGGCGGCGTTCTCGACCGCCGCCGCGTCTCCGCCGTCCGAGGCAAAGGAAATATTGTTCTCGATCGTATCGCTGAACAGGAAATTGTCCTGCGGGACATAGGCGGCGAATTTCCGCACCGTCCGGATCGGCAGCGTGTTGATATCGTGACCGTCAAGAAATACCGTCCCGTCCGGCACATTGTACGTGCGCAGAAGCAGGTCGACTATCGTCGTCTTTCCCGCACCGGTACGCCCGATGATGCCGACGTTCTCGCCGGCAAGGATATGGAACGACACATCCCGCAGAACGTCAAACTCCCCGCCGGGATAGCGGAAGGTCAGGGAACGGAACTCGATCTCCCCGCGCAGAGCGGGTACGTCACGGACGTTTTCGCTGTCTGCGACATCCGGCTTTGCCTCCAGCAGCGCCGTGATACGTCCAAGCGACGCTTTCCCGCGCGACTGCATCTCAATCAGCTGCGAGATCGCCATAATCGGCCAGACAATGGCGGTAAAGTAGCCGATGAACTCCACCAGCTGTCCGGCGTTGAACACGCCCCGGTGGATCAGCCAGCCGCCGTAGCCGAGAATGATACAGATCACCGACTCGACGAACAGTGTGACGGTGATGTTCAGCAGCGTGGATGCCTTGACGTATTCGACGTTGGCGTCCTCATTTTTCCGGTTCAGCCGTCTGAAGGCGAGCAGCTCCTTCGTTTCCTTGACAAACGCCTTGATGACCGCGATGCCGGAAAAGCTCTCCTGCGCGAAATCGGATAGCTCCGCCGTCACCTGCTGCCGGTATTCCCACTTTTTCATCATGTACCGTCCGACGATGACGCCGGACCCCATCAGCAGCGCCATCGGGATCAGCGACAGTCCCGTCAGGAGCAGATCCATGCGCGCCATCTTGACAACGGCAAGTACGCCGAGGAACAAAGCGTCGCAGAACATGAGCACGCCCGAGCCGAAGCAGTCCTGCACCGTATCGAGATCGTTGGTAAAGAGCGACATCAGATTCCCGACCTTGTTCTCCTGATAATACTGCTGCGACAGCTCCTCACAGTGCGCGAACATGCGCGCGCGCAGATCGGTCTCCACGCGCAGTCCCGCGCCGAAAAAGCATACGCGCCACACAAACCGTCCGACGACCATGACCAGAATCACGGCGATCATCGGCAGGCACACCCGGTCGAGCAAAAAATCCATATCGAACGGCACCGCGGCGCCCCCGACCTCCGCTGTTCCCTCGTTCAGACCGTTGACGACCATCCGGTACAGCTCCGGCACGATCAGCTGGAAATAATCGACAGCGATCAGCGCCGCCACTCCGAGCAGCAAAGCGGGCGCATAGCGCAGGTAATAGCGATTGATTTGTCTTCCGAACAGCAAGCCTTTCCGCCTCCTTGGATGAAAAAATGCCGGACGGACGCTCCGGCGCCGCGGCTGCCTATCCGACACGCGGCATGAGTTGTATTATACAGTATCTGCCGCCGAAAATCAATAGCGGCGCGCTCTGTGAAGGACGGACGCAAGAAAAAGTGCGGGGAGCAGCTGCTCCCCGCACGCCTCACTGCGGACGGCGGATCCGGTACGGAAGCCCGCACGAGTTTTCCACCCCGGTATCCACGCCGTTTTCGTCCCAACGGATCGATACGATAAATCCTCCTCTTGCACGCAGACCGCGCACCTCACCCCGCTTCCATGCCGCAGGAAGCGCCGGCAGGACGGAAAGCGTCCACGCGCCGTCCTCCCAGCTGCTTTGCAGCAGCATCTCGGCGATCGCCGCCGTGATGCCGAAGTTGCCGTCGATCTGGAACGGCGGATGCGCGTCGAGCATATTCGGGTAAATCGACTGACGGAACATTTGGAGAACCCGCTCATGCGCCTTCTCTCCGTCGCCGAAGCGCGCGAAGAGGCACGCGATCCACGCGTTGCTCCAGCCTGTGTGACCGCCGCCGTGCGACATCCGGTAATCCAGCGACCTGCGGGCAGCGTCATAGCATGCGTCGCCGGGACGCAGCGTATCGGACGGATACACGCCGTACAGATGCGACACGTGCCGGTGTCCCGCCTCCGCCTCCGGCAGCTCCGTTCCCCATTCGAGCAGACGCCCGTCCGCCCCGATGGACAGCGGCTGGAGATGCGTGGACAGATCGGCATACGGCGTAAAATCCTCGCCTAAGATCTCCGCCGCGCGGCGCGTATACTCGCACAGCTCGCGGATGATCGAGAGATCCATGGCGCATCCGGCTGCGGCCGATGCGCGCCGGTCTCCGTCGAGGAAGCTGTTCTCCGGCGAGGTAGAGGGGCACGTGGTCCAGTGTCCGTCCGGCGTTTTCACGACCCAGTCGAGCAAAAAGTCGAGCGCGCCGGTAAAGAGCGGATACGCCTTTCGCAAAAACTCCTCGTCCTGCGTATACAGATAATGCTCCCACAAATGGCGGCAGGACCAGAAGCCGCCCATCAGCCAGAAGCCCCACTGCACGCCGCGCGTAGACGGCAGCGAATACCGCCACAAATCGGAGTTGTGCCACGATGCCCAGCCGCGGTATCCCATGCTGTTGCCGCGCGCCGCCAGCTCGCGCACCAGGCGGAACATCGGCTCATGGCATTCTGGCAGCGCGCACACCTCTGCCGGCCAGTAGTTCATCTCCGTATTGATGTTCATCGTGTAGTTGGAGTGCCACGGCGCGATCGGCATCTCATTCCAGATTCCCTGCAGATTTGCCGCCTGCGTTCCGGGACGCGAGCAGGAGATCAGAAGATACCGCCCGTAATCGAAGAGCAGCGCCGCCAGCGCCGGATCGTCCGCCGCGTCGAGAAGCCGCTCATCCGTCGTCCGCCTGGGTGCGTCGCCCAGCGTAAGCGACACGCGCCCGAACAGCGCGCCGTAATCCTCGATATGGCGGCGGCGCAGCTCGTCATACGAACGCGCACACGCCGCGTCCAGAACGGCGAGAGCGCGCTCCTTATATTCGCGTCCCTCGCTCAGCGGCATCCGGTCATAGCCCGCAAACGACGTCTCGATCGTCAGGTACATGGTGAAGCCGGTACAGCCGCGCAGCCACAGCGCCGCGCCCGCGCCGTACGGCTTTCCGTCGTCCGGTACGACGCGCAGGGCGATGCGGTAGCAGACGCTCTCGCCCTCATAGCGTACGACCGTATCATACATATTTGCCTCGACCGGGCAGACGCCGTCCAGCGTCAGAACGCCGTTTTCCGCCTGCACCGTATGCCGCAGATCGCACGCGGTCACAATGCGGAAATCCGCCGGATGCTCCATATGTACGCGGTACACCAGTGCCTGATCCGCCGCGGACAGAAACGACTCGCGCGTCACGCGGTTGACCACCTGATGCTGTCCCTGCCGCGTCCGCACAAGCGTATACGAATCTGACAGAACCGCCGTCTCCAGGTCCAGCGCCCGGACATACTCCTCGGGGCGTGTATCCGCGCCGATCAGCTCCACCAGCACCTCGCCCGCCGGCAGATATCCCTGCGAATGCGTGTTCGGCATGGCGGCGGAGATCCTGTCCTGCGCCTCGGCGTACTTTCCCTCACCAATCAGCCGCCGCACCTCCGGCAGAGCCGATGTGTCAAACGTCTTTTTGTTTGGTTCCGGCCGTCCGGACCAGAGCGTATCCTCGTTCAGCCGGATCCGGTCTGTCAGCGCGCCGGAATACATCATCGCGCCGATCCTGCCGTTGCCGAGCGGCAGCGCTTCGCTCCAGTTACGCGCCTCTCCCGCATACCGGAGCACCCGATTTTCATTCATTGCCGATTCCTCCTTCACGTACTCGGATAGTTTCCATGGCGAGTGTAGCATACCGCCGCCGTTTTGTCAACGGGAAACGCACAAAAACAGGACGCGGAACGGTAAATCGTTCCGCGCCCCGCGTAAAGACGATCCTGTCTGCCCGATTTCTGAGCCTCTGTTCCGTCCGGAGAGGGCGAAAGCACGGCTTTTCTGACCGATCTCAGCGCTTCTCTCTCCGTATCCGGTTATTCCGGCAGGTGCTTGCCACGCCAGCGAACAGGCGCCCTAAGAGCACTCCGCTTGCATAGATCATGACCTCCAGCGCGATGCCGGCGGGTCGGCATACGCCGGAGAGCGCCACGCCCGGCGCCCCGATCAAAGCGAGCAGCACCGCGCACAGAACGCGGGTTTTCCGCGGGATCCGCGGGATCAGACCGGCAAGGACGCCGCCGATGATACACGCCGCCGGATACCAGATAAAAAGAAGCTCCATGCTGTAATGCTCCCACTCCCGCCCTGCGCCGAGATCCGGCAAAAACGTCAGAAGCCAGAACAGAACGATGCTGAACAGCACATGCGCAGCGGTATAGATGATGTTTTTCCGCATAAATACCTCCGGAGTCGTTTGTTTTTTGGACGAAGTCCGTGCGGCTTTGTTCCCCTTTATTTTCCAAAAAAACATAGCGGGGAGCGTTATCCCGAACGGTACTCTGCAAAACCAGAAAAAGCACTCCCCGTCCCTTCCGGAAAGCGACCGCAAAAGGGAAGCCGCCGGATCCGTTCCGGCTATCCGCCTGCGCGGCAGCTCAGAACCGGATCTCCAGCCGGGCGACCGCCGCAGCGGGAAGCGTCAGCGTCAATTTTCCCTCCCGCACGGGCAGCGTCTGCGGCACGCCCGGCGTCACCGTGTCCGGCGTCTCAAAGGTATTGTGCGCGTGCGGATCCTCGCACGCCAACACCGTCCAGACCGCCTGCGTGCCCAGCGGCACGTCGAAGGAGGACAGCTCGATCTCGCGCGCCTCGCCGAAGCTGAGATTCGCCATCGTCACCGTGACAACACCGTTTTTCTCCGAGGCGGAGACAGACAGCTTGTCCGACGCGCCGGCGGTATGAATATGGCGCGCGCCCTGATGCTCCTTATACAGATCGAACACATGATACGTCGGCGTTACGATCTCGTACTCCCAGTCCGCGAGGAACAGGCAGTGCAGGTTGTTGCACAACTGCGCAACGTTCGCCATCGCGACCACGTCGCAGTTGTTGTTGAAGATGTTCAGCGTGAGCGCCGCAATCACGGCGTCTCGCATCGTGGACTGCTGCTCAAACAGATTGTATCCCCGGCTCGGACCGCTTCCGTCCGGATGCCAGCAGCCCCACTCGTCCACAACGATCTTTATCTCCCGCTTCGGATCGAAGGTCAGCATCGCCGCCTTGTGCCGCTCGATCAGCTCCTGCATCTGCGCGGCGCGGCCGACCAGCGTATCCCACTCCGCTTCCGTGAACGCAACCGGATCACCCGCTCCGCCGCAGTAATAATGGAAGGACAGTCCCCACAGCGGAGCCCGCTTTTCGGAAAACGCACGCATAAAACGCTCCGTCCACGCCACATCGAAGCCGTTTGCACCGCAGGCGACGTAGCGCGCTCCGTTGACGTTCGCGGAGTGGCAGATGGTGGCATAGCGGACATATTCGCGCGCGTACATATCCGGCGTCATATTGCCTCCGCCGCCCCAGTTCTCGTTCCCGATGCCCCAGAAACGAATCCCCAGCGGCTCGCTGTCCCCGTTTTCCGCCCGCTCGGCGGCAAGCGTCGTCGTTCCCGCGGGCAGATCGCAGTACTCCATCCAGTTACGCAAGTCAAGCGGCGTCATGGAAGTGAGATTCCCCGCCAGATACGGCTGCGCGCCGGTCATGCGGCAGAAATCGACAAATTCATGCGTGCCGACTTCATTCGTTTCCACACGCCGGTCGTCCCTGTACCACCAGTTCAGCGTTTTCGGACGATGAGCGCGCGGACCGATGCCGTCGCGCCAGTTGTACGTTTCGGCAAAGCATCCTCCCGGATAGCGAAGGACCGGCGGTCGGATCGCGCGGAATTTCTCCACCACGAAACGGCGGAAGCCGCGGATGTTGGGCACATCGGAATCTTCGCCTACCCATAGCCCGCCGCGAAACACACCTCCGAGATGCTCGGCGAAATGTCCATAGATCTCCGGGGCGATCCTGCCCTTGCCGTCCGATGCGATCAGACAGATTCGTTCCATAGATTACCTCCCTGCAGTATGTTTTTTCTGTATCCGCCGGCGCTGTCTGCCGGCTTTTTCTTCCTTATCAGTATAATACCTGCCCATGTTTTTGTAAAGAACAATCTTCATTTCCGCACAGCCGTGCGCCGCATTTCAAAATCCGCGTAACTGTATTCCCATGTGCAATACAAATCCTGCGGAGCATGGGAACTTTCCGAAAAGTTCTCCCGCCGTTTCCGCCAACCGTTGACACTTTCCTGCGGAAGTGATATAATAAATTATCTGTATCCAAATCAATATCCATCTTGATTGCAATATAAAGGAGTTTTTCCATGGAGTGGACATCTCTGAACGATCTGAGAGAAAAATACCTCTCGTTTTTTGAATCCAAAGGGCATCTGCGCCTGCCCAGCTTTCCCCTGATCCCGCAGGGAGACAAGTCCCTGCTGCTCATCAACTCCGGCATGGCGCCGATGAAGAAGTTCTTCACCGGCGAGGTCACGCCGCCCCGCAAGCGTGTTACCACTTGCCAGAAGTGCATCCGCACGCCGGATCTGGAGCGCGTCGGCCACACCGCTCGGCACGGCACATTCTTTGAGATGCTCGGCAACTTCTCCTTCGGCGATTATTTCAAAAATGAGGCGATTCCGTGGGCATGGGAATTCCTGACCTCCCCCGAATGGCTCGGCATTCCTGAGGACAAGCTCTGGCCGTCCGTCTATGAAAAGGACGAGGAGGCCTTTGAGATCTGGAACAAGGTCATCGGCGTTCCCGCCGAACGGATCACACGCCTTGGCAAGGAGGACAACTTCTGGGAGCATGGCACCGGTCCCTGCGGTCCCTGTTCTGAGATCTACTTTGACCGCGGCGAAAAGTACGGCTGCGGCTCCCCGGACTGCCGTCCCGGCTGCGACTGCGACCGCTTTATGGAGATCTGGAACAACGTGTTCTCCCAGTTCAACAGCGACGGTCAGGGCAACTATACCGAGCTCGCCCAGAAGAATATCGACACCGGCATGGGTCTGGAGCGTCTTGCCTGTGTGATGCAGGGCGTGGACAACATGTTTGAAGTGGATTCCATCCGCAAGGTGCTGGACAAGGTCTGCGAGATCTCCGGAAAGACCTACGGCGCGGACAAGGATAACGATATCTCCATCCGCGTCATCACCGACCACACCCGCAGCGCGATGTTCATGATCTCCGACGGCGTTATTCCCTCCAACGAAGGGCGCGGCTACGTGCTGCGCCGCATCATCCGCCGTGCCTGCCGCCACGGCAAGCTGCTCGGCATCTCCCGCCCGTTCCTGATCGATATGGTGAATGTGGCGATCGCCGAGAGCTGCGGCGCGTACCCGGAGCTCTCCTCCCGCGCCGACTATATCCGCCGCGTCCTCTCCATGGAAGAAGAACGCTTCGACGCGACCATCGACGCCGGGCTTTCCATCCTTTCCAACCTGATCCGCGGCGCCGTGGAGCAGAACGCTGACACCATCTCCGGTGAGGAAGTATTCAAGCTGTACGACACTTTCGGCTTCCCGATCGATCTCACGCGTGAGATCGCCGAAGAGAGCCATCTCCACATTGACGAAAAGACATTCCAGGCACTGATGAAGGCGCAGAAACAGCGCGCCCGCGAAGCGCGTGCAAACATCAGCGGCTGGAGCGAATCCTCCAAGAGCCTGCTGGCGGATCTCCCCAAAACTGAGTTCACCGGATACTCCGACTTCCGCTCCGAGGCGAAGATTCTTGCCATTCTTGTGGATGACAAGGCGGTCGACAGCGTCAGCGAGGGAGACTGCTCCCTCATTCTGGATCGTACTCCTTTCTACGGAGAGGGAGGCGGTCAGGTAGGCGACGAAGGAACCATCTACGCCGAGGGCCGCATGATAAACGTATACGACACGAAAAAATCCGACGGCGTATATATTCACCTCTGCACGGTCGTCCAGGGCATCTTCTCCGTAGGCGATACGGTGATGGCGGATATCTCCGACATGCGCCGTCAGGCCATCATGCGCAACCATTCGGCGGCGCACCTCCTTCAGGCGGCGCTGCGGACCGTTCTCGGCGATCACGTAGAGCAGGCTGGCTCCTATGTGAGCGACACCATCTGCCGCTTTGACTTCACCCACTTCGCCGCGCTGACCGACAAGGAACTGGCGGCTGTCGAAAATCTGGTGAACACCAACATCCTCGCCGCCAACGAGATCGTTACGGTCGAGACTGACATTGACACAGCACGGAAAAACGGCGCCATGGCTCTGTTCGGGGAAAAATACGGTAAAGTCGTCCGCATGGTCAAAATGGGCACCTTCTCGACGGAGCTGTGCGGCGGCACGCACTGCTCCAACACCGGCAAGATCGGTCTGTTCAAAATTATCTCCGAATCCTCCGTCGCGGCTGGCGTCCGCAGAATTGAAGCAGTCACGGGACGCGGCGTGCTTCGCCTGCTGGCTGAAAAGGATTCCCTTTTGGCACAGACTGCTCATGAGCTGAAAGCCCAGAATGAGACCGATCTGCCCGCACGCGCTGCCCAGCTTCAGAATGAGCTGCGTGCAGAAAAGCGCATGGTGGAATCCCTGAACGCCAAAGTTGCCGCCTCCAAGCTGGACGCCCTCTTCGCGCACGCCAAGCACATCGGCTCCCTTTCTCTGATTACCGCCGATATGGGTGCCATGTCCATGCAGGCAGCCCGCACTCTCTGCGACACCCTGAAAGAGACGCCCGATGCAGTCGGTGTGATCGCCATCCACGAAGGCGAAAAGCTGAATTTTCTCGCTGTATGCGGCGCTGATGCCGTCAAGGCAGGCGCACATGCCGGCAATCTGCTGAAAGCTGTCAGCGCCGTCACCGGCGGCAAGGGCGGCGGACGCCCGGACAGCGCGACCTCCGGCGGACGCGATCTGTCAAAAATTTCTGAGGCGCTTGCTTCCGCAGAGAGCATCCTCTCTGGCATGCTCCGGTAATTCTTGTTTTCCCGGCGCGGTATACGGATCGTCTCCGTATGCCGCGCTTTATATATACAAAAAACAAAAAAAAGACGCTGAAAGAATTCAGCGTCTTTTTTGTCAGGAACAGAACTCAGCCCGTGATACCGGAGCGCTCGATACCCTGAATGATGTATCTCTGCATGAAAGAGTAGAGAATGAGCAGGGGGAGCAGGATCAGGATACCGCAGGTATTGCGGATCGCCGCGACGTACATGTTTTCGCCGGCGTAAGCGGTATCGAGAGACTTCGGAACCTTGACGATCTTCGGCATCAGAAGCGGACCAGTTGTGGTGTAGAACACGTTGGTGTAGAAGTTATCCGTCCACTGCCAGGAGAACGTGAACATGAAGACCGTAATCAGAACCGGGATAGAAAGCGGCAGGATGATCTGGACAAAGGTTCTGAACACGCCGGAGCCGTCCAGATAAGCGGATTCTTCCAGCTCGTCGGGAACGCCCTTGAAGAACTGACGGAGCATGAAGACATACAAGCCGTTCTTGAAGGCGAGACCAGTAGCGGAGAGGATAATCAGCGGCCAGCGGGTGTTGATAAGGTTAATGGACGTATCGTTGAGGATCGCCACGGAATCGATCAGACCGCCGCCGAGGAAGTTAAGAATGCTGAATTTTCCGAATCCGATATCGAAATAACGGAACTTCATGAACATGGAGAGCTGCAAAGTGGAGTGCGGCACGACCATCGTGAAGACAACCAGCAAAAACAGGAGTTTGTTTCCGCGGAACTTGAACTTTGCCAGACCGTAGCCGACAAGGCAGCAGACAAAGGTCTGGAGGACCGCGCACAGTCCGGACAGCCACAATGTATTGAAGAATGCGGTGAAGTAGTTGTTGTCGACGATGATCGCCTTATAGGTGCTGAGCGTCGGATGACGCGGGATCAGGCGGACCGTAACATCGACGAAATCCTCAGGGCTCATAAAGGAAGATGCGATCTTCGAATAGAACGGGAAGAGGATGACGTAGGAAATGCCGAGCAGGAACAGGAACTTGAAGATGTAAACGAGGACTCTCTTGAAGAAGTAGACGTTTACGAACTTGGCTTTGAGACGCTCCAGAAGGGGAGTACGCTCAAACTCCACACGTATCTTGTTCTTGGTTTCCTTTGTGACTCTCGGAGCCGTTTCGACTTTATTCATGTATGCGTACCTCCTCTCTTAATCTCTTCTCTGATAGAATACGAACGCGCTGAGGACACCGGCTACCGCTGCTATGATGAGCATAACAAGCAGGAAGTACATCCATGACATGGCAGAAGCAAGAACGTTTCCGTTTGCCTGCTGGTTGACGTTTGAGATATATCTCATGACGTTGTTGTTGGAGGATGTAAAGGAGTCGATGACCGTATAGACGGTGTTGACAAGGATCATCGGGCTGACCATCGGAAGGGTGATCTTCCAGAAAGTTTCCCATGCGCTTGCGCCGTCGATGGAGCAGGATTCGTAAATGGCGGGAGAGATGGACTGAAGTCCGGAGAGGAAGATCAGCATCTGAACACCGGAGCGGTTGATAATGTTGAAGATGTTGTTGACCAGATTTACAACATATTCGACCAGCTCCGTACCGATCATCATGTTGTTGAAGAGCATCTGAACGTCCATGACGGAAACGATCTCGGAGACGGTGTTGGTACCCGCACCGGTATCGATGCCGCTTTCGGATTCCATGTTATCCATGAGAATGTTGGCGTTGTCGATGTCCGCAATCAGACCGGTCGTCAGAAGGACCGGGATGAAGAAGATAGCACGGAACGCTGCGCGTCCGGCGATCTTGCCGTTCAGAAGGATAGCGACAAACAGGGAGAAAATGACGATTGCGGGAATGTCGATAATCAACTGTTTGATGCCGCTTGTCAGAGTCTGCACATAGGAGGGATCGACAAACAGCGCGTCGCTGTAGTTCTGCCAGCCCACCCATTCCAGTCGGAAGCCGCCGCCGGAGAGGATGCGGATCTCGTGGAAGCTGTACTTGATGGAATCGTAGATGATCGGCAGGTACAAAAGGACGAAACCGAGGACAAAGGGCAGCACGAACCACCAGCCGGCACGTGCCTTCTTGACGTCAAGGGAAGCGCCGCGTTTTCTCTTCTTGCCGGATGCGCCGAAGATATCGTCGTTCTTTACTTTAGCACTCATTGCTTAACTCCCCTTTCTCAGCCGATGCGCACGAAGCCAAGCGAGGCGATCGTGTACGTCTGACCGTTGTATTTGACCGTTACGTCAAAGGAATTGTAGTTGAGGAGGAAGTTTACGCCGCCCTCATACTCGACGCGGACGATGGAGCCCTTGGTCGTCGTGTACTTGGTCTTGACATATGCGCCGTCCGCAGGCTGTTCAGCTTCCGGCTCAGCGGTTTCCTCTTCTGCGGGTTCTTCGGTGTCCTCGTCGTCTGTTTCTTCCTCATCCGGTTCTTCGGTTTCGGTCAGATCCTCGACGGTTTCACCGTGGAGCTCCGCATACTTCTTCTGACGCTCTTCCTTAATAAGAGCTTCCTCAGCTGCAAGCGCCTCGGCTTCTTCCTGAGCCTTAAGAACTGCCTCATCGGCTGCAAGCTCATCGGGATCCGGGACTCTCTCGCCATAGAGGAATTCGTGATCGACAATCAGGGAGGTCTGAAGATCCTTTGTTGCATCGTTCAACTGCTTGTAGTACTCAACGACTTCATCTTTCCAGATGTCATAGGCAACGGAGTAGTACTGGCAGAATTCAACGTCCTCCTTCAGCTCGCTTGTGTTCTGCTTGGAGAGGATGAAGTACAGGCTGGCGCCGTTCTCGATCGCCTTCAGGACGGCAGAAGAAATATCGCCTTCCATATTGATCGGGGTGCCCGCAAAGTACTTTGCACCGTGGAGAACGATACCCATGAACGGGATCGCCTCGCTCGCCTGCACGAACTTGGAGCTGTTGGTGGAGATCTTGACGATGTGGTCGGCATACGGGAGCGTGTACGCGTTGCCGCCATCCACCATCACGTTCTTATAGTCCGCATCGATCTTCTGGAGGAGCTCGATGGTAAACTGCTTGGAATCCTCACGGTTGTACGGTTCATCCTCGTCAAAGTCGGAGTTGAGCTCCGTACCGAGGGTGGACACGGAAATGGAATCGACGTCGAACTTCTTGTAGTTCGAACTGAACTTCGTGTAGAAGTGATCGAACGCAGAAGCGGAAATGCAGAGGGAGTAGTCGTTGGTGAAGGACTGAGTAGCGGCGTCGTAATAACGCTTGGAGGTATAGCGGTCGTCGATGGTCTTGACTGCGTGGCTGCGCAGGCTGAGACCGTCGCCAATCTCGTCCATCTTTGCGTACTCAAAGTCAAAATCCGGGAAGACGCCGAAGCCCTTCTCCTTGGAGTAGCTGAGCAGGTCGCTGAAGCCATCAGAGCCGCCCACGACCTTCATCCATTTCAGCTTATACGGAACGGTGGAATCCATACCGCCGTTGGCAAAGCCGGTCAGGCGGAAGTTGATTCTGCCGACGCCAGCTTCACTCAGCTCGTCGTACATCGTCTTGATGTCCTCAAAGGTGGTCAGAGGCGTGTCGACGGTCACCGGGAAGGAAAGGATGCGCTTTGTGGTCTCCATGGAGCCGAAGGATTCGATATAGAGCGGGATATCCGCCGTCGTATCCTCAAGCATGGTCAGCGTGCCGTTGGAGTAGAGGTAATCACGGTAGGCGTTCGCCATGCCCATATAGTTGGCTGCGTAGGTATCCTTCAGATTCTTCTCCTTGGCGATATTCTCGTCGGTAAGCATCTTATAAAGGATGCGGTAGCTGCCGGTGTATTTACGCTTGGACTCAACGGTCCAGGTGGTGTTCGCACCGACGGAGATCGAAGCGCGGAGGTTGTACTCATCGCTCGGGCGCGGGGTGAACATCGGGTAGACGGTATTGAAGGAGTGGAGCGTGCCGCCGTGGACGCTCATGAGGGAAGCCAGGGAGTCGCCCTCGGTGATGATGGCAAGGAAGCCCTTATCCTCGGCGTAGCTCTTCTTCTCAGTGACCTTCTGCTTGACGGCGGGAACGACATTGCCTTCCTCGTCGACGGTCTCCTCGGAGATGATCTCCTCATAGGTCTCAGTCCAGTTGCGCGTGTAGTTGGTCACAACGCCGTATACCGGCCAGCGCATAACCTCAGTGTGCTGATTGGAGATCTTATGGTATGCGTAGTCGGGGCCGTAGATGCTGCCGGAGATGTTGTAGGTGGACCCCTTGACATCCTCAAAACGGATCAGCGTACCGTCGCCGTCCGGAATGAAGGTGTAACCGGTGAAGTTATTGCTGCCGGCGCCCATGTACGGGAGAACCGTAACGGTCTTGAGTTTGTAGGCGGATTCGTCGTAACGGATGCCGTTAGCAGGAAGTCTTGCTTCCAGATCGCCATCCTCGGTGATGGTGTACTCCAGCGCCAGCTTGAACAGCGGCGGTGCAGCATCCTCACCGGTATAGCCGGTTGCCTGATGGTCCTTATCCAGTTCCTCGTAGGAATAAGCGGTGCAGAACGTCTTGATATACCCTTCAAGCTGCTGAAGCTCACGCGGCTTAATATCCGGGTCGCAGACGTAAACTGCCATTTTTTCGGTGATCGGGAACTTGGCGCGCATTTCCTTGATGGCGCGCTCAGTGAGGCTCAAGTCGAAGGGATCCTTCAGGGTATAGAAGGAAGCGAGCTTATCATGGATCCAGTTGTCTTCGATGTAGTCGAGGATCAGGGTCTCAAAGCGGCTCTTTTCAATCAGACGCGGGACGAGACGGATGGTCTGCTCCTCGCCGATCGTGTACTCGACACGAACGCCGTTCTTGATGTTTTTGAGAAGGATCTGACCGCGCAGCGCCGCGTCCGTGTAGCTGTACATCGACTTTTCGACGCCGTTGTCCAGATAGGAAATATGAATCTGAGAGAGGAGCTGCTGCTTGGTGGAAGCAGAACCGGTCGTGTCATAGGGCGCGGCAACGTCCCACGGATTGGTGAACAGGATCTGACCGCTGGCAAGATCGACATACGCGATTTCGCCGGTAAACTCTTCATACCAGATCTGATGACCGTTCTGCTCCTTGACAAGGATCATATCGGCGAGCTTTTCTTCCGGGGTAGCGTACACCTTGGTAAGGTAATCAATGATCGGATTGCCGTCCTCGTCCACCTTGTCTTCCCATGCTGCGAAGACCGGCTGAATCGAGGCGGGAACGATCGCGCCGCACGCCATAACCAGGGACAGAGCTGCCGAAGCCAATTTCTTTATATTCATTCTTTTACTCCTTTCCCCGGGTTACAGGCGGTAATTGATCTCGATAATGATGCTGGAGATGAAGCTGACGATCTTCGCCATCAGGCTCGAGAAGAGGATCGCGATAAACATGATGAACGCCATGCCGACGATGGTGCCGATACTCGTGAGAATATTCTTGAACATGGAATAGTCATGCGTTACCATCATGCCGAGGAAGACCAGGATGCCCATCCACGCAAATGCGATCGTGGAAAGCAGGGAAATGATCTGTCCCTCGTTCTTCGCCAGCACGTTGGAGAGGATAACGGACGGGATAATGAGCAGCGGCAGAGGAGTCAGAGAATAGCATGCCGCAATAAAGATATCCTTGAGGCTGCCCTCGCCCTCAAACAGCGTCGTCAGGCACCAGTTCGCAACGCACCACAGGAGCAGCGGAACGGTCACGGAAAGGATCTGCGCAAAGATGTTGAGGTAGGAAGACTGACGCGGATTGAAGATATAGCCGGTTCCAACGGACTGGTAGCAGAACGCGAGGATCGTAATGACCAGAATGAGGAACGCGCTGCGCATGGAGCCGCGCTTCTCATGCTTCAGATCCCAGAAGCCGTCGAACGGATGGAAGATCAGGTGGAAGGGATACAGCATCTCCTCCTTGAGGCTCTTGCGTCCGACCTTGAGCTGCGCCTTTTTGTTGATCTTGGCAGCGTATCCGAAGAACTTGCCGATCAGGAGGCAGATGGCAACGATGCCGATGATGACTGCAAGGAGCCACTTGGACATGATGTTCTTGCGGACTTCCTTGAAGGCGTCGGAATAGTTGGTCGTTTCATACGCCGACTTGTAATACTCCATTGCCTCTTGATAGTCGCCGCTGCGGTAAAGCGCCTTACCGATTCCGATGTAGGCGGAGTCGTAGTTGTTATTGCGCTTCAGGATCTCGGTCCAGTCGTCGATCGCCACGTCGTACTTACGCGCATTCTGATGCGCGAGGGCGTTAATCAGAAGGTCACCGTACTCGGTGCGGCGGTAAACTGTGATGGAGTCCTTGGATTTGTCAAGCAGGAGGATCTTGTCGCCCTGATAGACGATCGCCTCAATGCTGTCAATGTTACCGGTCTGGATACCCTTGTCACCGAAAATGAAAAGCGTGTTGCCATCCTTATCGTAGGTAAAGACCTTGGAGCGCTTTTCATCGATGATGGACCAGGTGCCCTCAGGACCGACCGCGGCGTCGATGATCTTGGACGGACCGGTGATAGAGTCAAGCACGGAGTTGGAGACGCGAACCTCGCCGGACGGCGGATAGAAGCCGTTTCGTCTCATGACGTCCGCACCGGAAGCGTTCAGCTTCTTGACCGGTGCGTTCGTACCGCTCTTGCTCTTGGAGCGGATGGCCGCCTGCTGATCCGACTCCTTGATCGAGGAGGTCGTAACATACAGGAAGTTATCCTTGTCGATCGTGATATTATTGAACTCGGTGGAGACGTACTGAGAGGAGTAGGAGCGCTGCTCATCGGTCTGCAGCTCTCTCCACAGGATCTCGATAGCGGAGATGGATACCTGCTGTGCGCCGATGAAGCCGTGGAAGCCGCCGTCCTCACTCATAACGATGATACCCTGATAGGTAGTGGAGGAGACGACGAACAGACGACCATAGGAGTCGACCGCGACTGCGACCGGCTTGTAGATAGCGCCCTCGTCAAAGAGGTCACTGACCGGCTGCGGAACGATCTTATAGTAGCTGCCGTCGCGATGGAACATGACAATACGGTTATTGTTCGAGTCGCAGACGTAAATGTACTTATCGTTTACAAACACGCCGGAGGGGTCGGCAAGCGAGTCGGGAACGCCCTGGGAGTTGACGAAGGACTTGATCTCAAAGCGGAGCTTGAGATAACGGTCCATGCAGATGATGCGGTTATTCTTCGCGTCCACCAGGTAGACGTTCATGTCAGGATCGACGAAGAGGTCGCGCGGATCATCAAAGGGAGTAGAAAGACCGATATAGCTGGAATCGACGACCATATCCGGCACATACGCCTCCGGGGAGTTCAGGACGAAGCCGGTGGAGGAATAGGTGTAGGTAGCATACGGCGCTGCCGCGCCCGCCACAGCGGAAAAGATCGTGACCAGGGCCATCAGGATAAGCAGGACGCGTGATAATTTTTTCATTATTATTACCTCCTTAGTCCTTCATACCGCTTGTGCCCATAGTCTCAATAATATTACTCTGGGAAATGACGAACACGATAATCGGCACCATCATCATAACGACGGATGCTGCTGCGGATGCACCAGCACGTGCGACGCCTCCTGCGGTGATCTGGGAGATGGCGTAGTTCAGAGACTTGAGCTCTTCGCTGTAGACGTAGATGGAAGCGCCGGCATTCCACAGATCCTTGAAGCAGTAGATAATCAGCGTCAGCCATGCAGGCTTGACCATCGGCATGGCGATCGTCCAGAAGGTCTTGAACTCGGACGCGCCGTCCAGACGTGCGCTTTCAAGCACTTCCGCCGTCACGTTAGAATCCATGAACTGCTTCATCAGGTAGAGACCAAGGGAGGAAGCGAAGGCAGGAACGATGATCGCCCAGTATGTATCCACCCAGCCGAGCATGGACATCACGATGAAGTTCGCGATACCGGTAACGGTGGAGGAGAACATCAGCGCGGTGCGGACGAGCTTGAACATCCACTTGGCGCCGGGGAACGGGATCTTTGCGAGCGCGTAGGCCGCCATCGAGGAGAGCATCAGGTTGCCGAAAGTACCGACAACGGAGATGAACACCGTATTGAAGATGTAGCGGGAGAACGGCACCCAGGAGTCGCCCATCAGGCTGAAGAGGCTTCTGAAGTTCTCAAAGGTCGGAGAAACGACGTAGAAGCGGGGCGGATAGATCCAGAGCTCGTCAAGGGGCTTGACGGAGTTCATGAGGATGTAGAGCATCGGCAGGAACATGAACACGCCGAAGATCGCAAGAACAACGGTGATACCGAGGTCGCCGCCGACGCTGCGGTTGAGGACGACGCGATGTTTTCTGGTTCTTAATTTCTTCATATCACTGTCCCACCTTTGAAAGCAGTTTCGTTACCGCCATGTTCGATCCAATCATCATAAGGAAGAGGACGAAAGAGATCGCCGACGCATAACCGACCTCCCAACGCGTACTGCCGTATTCGGCAAGGTGGTGGGAGATGGTGTACGCCGCGTAATTGACGGACGGGTTGCCGGCGAGGGCGGTAACGATACCGCCGAAGCCGAACGCACCGGTGATGGAAAGGACGGCGCCGAACATCAGCTGCGGCTTCATGGACGGGAGGGTAACGTACCAGAGTTCCTGCCAGCGGTTCTTCAGACCGTCGACCGCCGCCGCCTCAAAGAGGCTGACGTTGATGCCCTGAAGACCTGCGATGAAGGAAAGGAACGCAGTTCCGAGGGAGGTCCAGAGTGCGACGATGATACAAAGTCCCATAACGTACTTTTCGTTCTGAAACCACAGGATCGGTGAGTCGATCAGTCCCCAGGAAAGGAGCTTACCGTTGACCCAGCCGTATGCATCCGACGCGAACAGCGTCTGCCAGATCAGGTATGCGTTACCGGAAATAGACGGCGCGTAGAAGATCAGGGTGACGACCGCTCTCACCTTCGGGGAGAGCTCGTTGATGAACCATGCAACGAGGAAGGAGAGGATATAGGATGCGGGACCGGTGATCGCTGCGAAGATCAGCGTGTTCTTCAGAGCGATGACCCAGAGATCGTCGTCGAGGAACAGCGTGATGTAGTTGTCGAAGAACAGGAATTTCGGCATCTGCAGCATGTTGAAGGATGTGAAGCTCAGAAGCAGAGAGGCAACGACGGGGATGACAGTAAAGAGGAAGAAGATGATCATAAAGGGGGCGACCATCAGGTACGCGACCTTATGCTGCTTCATCTGAAACCATGTCCACTGCGCCTTTGTCATCTCTGTGCGAGTCACTGCCTGTGAAGCAGATTTCTTTGACATTGCATTTTCTCCTTAATCAGAATGTTTTCGTGCCGCGGGGAAATATATTACTTTTCGTAGGACGCGAGCGCCTTCGCCGCGTCTCTGAGATATCCGACGAGCGTGGTAAGTGTTTCGTCGGTGCCCGCACGCTCAAAGGCGTCGGCTGCCGCATTCAGCGCGGCGACGTCGCCGGCTGCGATGGCTTCGCTTGCAGCAGTAATCTCACTCTCATAGCCGCTGAGCGTGGACATCAGCTCGGAAGCCTGATCCATGCGCTTTTCGGCGAGAGTCTGACCGACCTCAAGCGTCTCGTAGTTGAATTCTTTGCGTTTGCGGGTAATTTCCTTATTGATGGCATTGATATAATTAAGGAGGGAATCGACCGGATCCGCAAGATCGTTATACGCGGCGAGGAAAGCGAAGTTTGTATAACGACCGATGATGTAGCTGCCCGGATATGCGGGGATAGCGGTCAGGTTATTCATCTGGCGGTTCAGGTTCTGATACTCAGTGGAGGACCACGGAAGCTCCTCAAGCGCCTGGCGGTTCGCAGTTGCGTTCTTGGCGGCAGGACCCATGATGGCGACAAGCTCATTGGAGTAGTCGACCTGGAAGTCGTGATCGACCCACCAGTCCATGAACTTCCATGCAGCTTCGAGATCGCGGCAGCCGTCCATCATGACGATGGAACCGACGCCGGCGACGCAGACGTTGTTGATGTTGCCGTCTTCATCCATGATGCCGGGGATCGGGACCATATCCCACAGACCTGCGATTTCCGTCGCGAAGAGGATCATCTGGTTGTACTGCGTGTAGTCCACGATACCGATCGGCATCTCGCCGGTCTTGAAGCGGTTTGCAAAGCTGTAGGTGTACGGCAGGGAGTACTGCGTGAACATGTTGCACATGTCCTCGAAGGCTTCCAGCGACGTATTGGAATCGAGATTGATTCTCATGCCTTCATCCGTCCAGAGGTCGCCGCCCATCTGATAGAGGAAGATCTGATAGTTGTTCGGCAGACCGACTTCCATGTTGTTGAACTGGAGGACCGGGATCATTGCCATCAGATCGTCCCATGTCTTCGGGACTTCAAGACCGAGGTCGGCGAGGATATCCTTGCGGTAGAACATCATGAGGAAGGACTGCGTTTCCGGCAGGCCGTAGGTCTTGCCGTACAGAGTCAGCGGGATCATCGCAGCCTCCGTAAAGCGGCTGCACACCTCATCGAACGTATCAAAATCGTTCAACGGAAGGACAGCGCCGCGGATGGCGTACTGGATCGGGTCTGCACCGTCGAGCGCGACATCCGGTCCGATTCCGGCAAGGACGGAGGGCAGCAGTGTGCCGCCTGCAACGAGCTTCAGATTGACGAAAATGTTGCTGTCCGGCGTGAAGCGGTCATCGATCAGGTTGCGCATGATCTGCGCCTGATCGCGTCCGGTAACGACCCATGCGGTAACGGCTTCCGCGTCGCTCGCTTCACCGGTGCCGCCGAGGGAGTTGTAATCGGTGAAGAAGCTGCCGATGAACATCTTGATCTCATGCGCGACGTTCTGGAAGAAGTTCGCGTTCGCACGCGGAAGCTCTGCAGAGGCACCCTGAATGAGGATGTAGTCGAGTTCCAGCGGCTGGGAGGATACGTTGGTGACCCAGGTACCCATCGTACCGACGAAGTCCTTGAGCTGCTTCAGGTTGCGGGCGATTTCATCCTCGTCCGTACCCATTTTCTCAAGCAGGCGGGCCACCTGGCTCAGCGTTGCGGAATACTGGCTTCTGACGCCGTTCATGCTTTCGAGGTAATCGATGATCTCGTAGAGATTGATGCTCTCCAGGATCATATTCTCGATCGTGTCGGGCATGACGCGCGCAAAGCCGTAGTCGCGGTACTTATCCGGGGAGGCGCCCGTCAGCTTCATAATGTCCAGGTAGCACTGGTTGATGTTGTTGACGGATTCGGCGACGCGGCGAACGATGTCACCCATGGCGCCGAGGGTGACCTCCAGGCGGATGGTATGATGACCCGGCTCCAGATAGAACTGAAGCGTATTATCGGAGCCGTCCGAGACGGGACCGACATGCCAGTCCGTATCATAATCGAAGCGGAGGTAGTTGCATTCGTCAAACGGCGTTTCGCCGTCAATCGTCAGGCGGCGGGAGGTATACATGCCGCTCAGCTCCGACTGCTTATAGCGGAGATCGATCGTGTAGAGACCGGCATTCTCGATATCGAACTCCCACTCGATCCACTGACCGGTCGTCTTCCACTTCTCGCTGCCGATGGTGTTGCGGTAGATGAGCGTGGCGTGCTGCGGCTCGGTAATGGCGGAGGTTCTGTCATAAATCGGATAAATGGTATACTCGGAAACGGCGGAAGGAGTCTCCGCTGCGAGATGGATCTTATCCGTTCCTTCGGTGTAGCCCTTCTGCGTATACTCGGCGAGCTTCTCCTCGTAGGTAGGAAGATCGGTATACGGATAGAGACGGATGCCGGCGATCACAACATCCTCACGCACCGCCTCAAGGGAGATGGTATTCTGTCCCTTTTCAAAGTAGAATTCAAACGGCTCCGCGTAATAGCCGTTGGAGTCAATCAGGGACTGAGTCGTCCACTTTCTTTTGACAGAAGTGGAAGGACGAAGCTCATTGCCGTTGGTATCGAACGCAAAGCGCCCGTTCTCGGCGTAATGATGGATCCAGTACTTCGTCATCAGAATATAGCGTGCTTCCGCAAACGGCACCTTGTCGTTGATGTAGAACATACGCTCGATGGAGTTCGTCTTGTCGGACTCGGAGCAGTAGATCAGCTCAACGGCATAAAGTCCCGTCTGAGGGATCTCGACCGGCCAGGTGATCTTGCCGGAGTCGCCTATGTAGATCGCCTTCGGCTGCGTGGTCCCGAAGTCGTCGGAGAAGTTTGAGCGCATCTCGACGGCAGCGGTGGTCTTCTCCTTATCATAGGATGCGAGATCGACCTTGATTTCCTTCGTCCCGCGCGACATGCTCGAGTATTTCTCCCGATACTCCGCGTAGGAAATGGCATTCAGGGCTTCGCTGATCTCCTTCAGCGTCGTCGTTGTCAGACTGCTGTTTTCCCCGTCTGTCTCTGCGGGCGCGGCGTCCGCGGCGGACAGAGGAACAACGCAGCCCAACAGCATGATGAGAGACAGCAAGAAAGCAATCAGCCTGTTGTGGTGGTTTCTTCTCATAGAACCTTCCTCCTGCTTGTTTTAGATTCGGCGATGATCCCGGACCTACCCGGAAACGCCGAACCATCAGGCTCCCGGGCTTTGCCGCCGTACACAGAAAAACGGACGTCCGCTATATAAATAATAGGAAACGATCCCGCTGTCTTTGCGCCTGCGGCGGCGAAAACGCAGCCTCCGCCTTTTCCGGGCGGAATCTGCGTCAAAAATAACGGAGAATCCAAGGATTCACCCTTTATTTTATATGCAGATATGATAGCATATACCCGGCAAAATGTCAAGTCGGGGTGCCGCGCAAAAAGACATTCGTAGTCGCAGTTTTCGCGCCGGCGGCACCTCTCCGGAAAAACCGGCATTTTTCACATGCGCGCACCTCTGCCTGACTCCCCGAATTCGCCGCCCGATGGGTAACTGCAATTTACCTGTTGGGTAGGATTTCCGGCATTCCATCTTTCCGGACGTCCCATTCTGCCGGGCTGAATCGATCTTTGGCACAGTCTCCGATCAAGTGTGTAAATCCGATTTACCCATCGATTTTTGGATATATCCAAATGCAGCCAATCTCCACATCCTGCCTGCGCGAGAACGCATTTGTTGATTTGCACAAAATTTAGCGTGAAATTTCTACATATATGCAAATTGTACAAATCGAAAACTTTTCCGCGGAGCGTATCCTTTTTTCGCCCTTAATTTACAGTTAAATTCCTAAATTCCCTGAATATGACAGCTTATGTGATCCCGATGTGGATAGAGTATCATCATTCGGTGAACGCCGCGAGAACAATCGCGCACAGCAGCAGCGGCCAGTCCACGGAAGCTGTGACTCCGCCATGAACGCTCTATGAAGGCGGCCGCGCCAAAAAAGAGGAACGCGCCGCGTTCCTCTTTGGCATTTTTATTCCTCCGCGCTTTTGGCAGCGAGGTGGCAGCACGCCTCCTCAGTACACTCCAGCACCTTGGCGTCGTAGGGGATGTTGTTCCTCTGATAATAATCGGCAATTGCCGATTTCACTGCTTCCTCAGCCAGAACGGAGCAGTGGATCTTCACCGCCGGAAGTCCGTCGAGCGCCTCGACGACCGCCTTGTTCGTCAGCTTCAGCGCTTCCTCAAGCGGCTTACCTTTGATCATCTCCGTCGCCATGGAAGAAGTGGCGATAGCGGCGCCGCAGCCAAACGTCTGGAATTTGCAGTCGGTAATCACGCCGTTGTTGATCTTGAGGTACATTTTCATGATGTCGCCGCACTTCGGATTTCCGACCGTGCCGACGCCGTCCGCATCCGGTATCTCGCCGACATTGCGGGGATGGGAAAAATGGTCGAGTACTTTTTCGCTGTAATCCATAATATACGATTCGTCCGGGTAGGACGTTCCTTTCTTATTTCAAATTTCCGGGATAGATCGGGCTCATACTGCGCAGGCGCTGCACCACGCCGGGCAGCGTTTCCAAAATATAATCCACGTCCTCGTCTGTGTTCATATGACCGAGCGAAATGCGGAGGGAGCCATGCGCATCCTCTACGGGAACGCCGCACGCAACCAGCACATGAGACGGCTCCAGAGAAGCAGAGGAGCATGCAGAGCCGGTGGAAACGCATATTCCCGCCATATCGAGCAGCAGGAGCATGCTTTCGCCCTCGATATACTGGAATGTAATGTTCACATTGCCGGGCAGACGGTTCGTCGGATGCCCATTCAGGTGGGAGTACGGGATCTTCGTCAGCTCTGCGATCAGACGGTCGCGCATCGCGCGGATGCGCTCATTGTCCGCCATGCGTTCGTGCGCCAGATCAACCGCGCGGGCAAGTCCCATGATATACGGAACGTTCTCCGTCCCCCCGCGTCTGCCGCTTTCCTGTCCGCCGCCGTCAAGAAAACGACCGATACGGACGCCGCGGCGGATATACAGACCGCCGATTCCCTTCGGCGCATTGATCTTATGCCCCGAGAAGGAGAGGAGATCAACGCCCAGCTCGTCCACCTGCAGTGGGATCGCTCCCATCGCCTGCACGGCGTCGGTAAACATCAAGGCGCCTGCCTTATGCGCGAGGCGGGCAGCTTCCGCGATCGGCTGCAAGGTGCCGATCTCGTTGTTGGCGGTCATGATCGCGACGACGGCGGTATCGCCGTCCAGCGCACTCTCCAGCTGATCCAGCCGGACGACACCGTAGGAATCCACGTCCAGGCGCGTCACGCGGCAGCCGTATTTCTCCAGCATATCGACCGTGCGCAGCACAGCGGGATGCTCGATTTTCGTGGTGATGACATGCTTTTTGCCGCTCGCCATCACAGCGCCCTTGATCGCCCAGTTATCGGACTCAGAACCGCAGGAGGTGAAGAACAGTTCCTTTTCGGTGCAGCCGAGATGCGCGGCGATCCGCTTCCGCGCGTCGGTAATGGCGTGCTTCGCCTCCAGTCCCTTTTTATATATGCTGGATGGATTGCCCCAGCACTGCTCAAAATACGGCTGCATTTCCCGGACGACCTCGGGAGCGACCGGCGTGGTCGCCGCGTTGTCGGCATACACAAACCGTTTTGCTTCATTCGTCATAGAATTTTTGTTTTCCTTCCCTTTGGTAATTGCAGAGATTATATATCAATATGGTGTGTTTTTTCCTGCCTACAATATTGTATACCAAAGCAGTCAGTTTTTCAACACCCGCCCTCTGTCCGGAAGCGGTACGGAAGTTAATTTTTTGTGAATTCGCGTCCTCTGACGCTGCGCGGCATTTTTTACACAAAGACGCGCTTCTCCGTTGACTTTTCCACCTGAATCCACTATAATGGTGATAGCGCACGATAAGCACGATAAATTCATAAGGATGGTACAACGAACTATGTATACGATCGGCATTGACCTCGGCGGCACGAACATCGCCGCCGGAATCGTGGACTCCGATTATAAGATTATTGCAAAGGACAGCATCCCCACCAACGCAAAGCGTCCTGCGGACGAGATCACGGCGGACATCGCCGGACTGTGCAGGAAGCTCGTCGCTGATGCGAAGCTCACCATGGCGGACATCGCATTCGCCGGCATGGCGACGCCCGGCACCGCAAACGGCGAGACAGGCATCATTGAATATGCGAACAATCTTCCTTTCTTCATGTATCCGATGTGCGAGAAGCTGAGCGGCATGCTTGACGGGACGAAAGTCTATATTGAAAACGACGCCAACGCCGCCGCCAAAGCGGAAGCCATGGCGGGCGTTGCCAAGGACGCAAAGTATTCCGTGATGATTACGCTCGGAACCGGCGTCGGCGGCGGCATCGTACTGAACGGACAGGTCTACGCCGGCTTCAACTTCGCGGGCGCAGAGTTGGGACATATCGTCATCGAGAAGGACGGCCGTCCGTGCTCCTGCGGACGCCGCGGCTGCTGGGAAGCGTATTCCTCGGCGACGGGACTCATCAACATGACGCGCGACAAGCTGAACGAATGCCGCAAGGCAGGTCGTGCCACGGTCATGGAAAAGATGATCGGCGGCGATCTCGACCGCATTTCCGGCAAGACGGCGTTCGCCGCCGCCAGACAGGGCGACGCGGCAGGCGCGGAGGTCGTCGACGAATATATCGATTATCTCGCCTGCGGCATTGCGAACATCATCAACATCTTCCAGCCGGACGTTCTGTCCATCGGCGGCGGCATCTGCCACGAGGGCGACTATCTGCTCAAGCCGCTGAATGAGCGTGTCTTCAAGGAAGTCTACACGAAGGACCGCGAGCCGAAAACGAAGATCATGATCGCCAGCCTCGGCAACGACGCCGGCATCATCGGCGCCGCTGCTCTCGGCAGATAAGCCTGCACGCGGTCTGCCGCGTAAAGACCCATACTGCATGACAGACCACACACAAACGAAAGGGATGCACCATTCCGGTGCATCCCTTTTTGATTTCCCCCGCACACGCTTCCGGCATCCGGCGCGGTCCCGCGCCGGTCAGCCGATCAGAAGCGGGCTGCCGTCGCTGAGCGCGGCATCCTCCGCCAACGCGTTTGCCTCCCGCAGGCGGCGCTGAGGAATGCGATATCTCTTTCCGATATCCCAGAGCAGCTCGCCTGCGTCCGGATAGACGATGCGCACGGTGCATTCCGACACGGGCGAGGACGCCGTTCGATCCAGCGCAATGACGCTGACGAAACGGATGCGCTCACGGGCAAGCACGCACATGCTGACGCAAAGCTCCAGATTCACGCCGATCTTGTCGCCGTCGATGCGCGCGGACGCGGCGCAGACCTCCGCCTGACAGCGCCACAGCAGCTCCGCGTCGTCGCCGGGCAGCTGCGGTGCGTCCGCATTCACCTCATAGCGGAACGGCAGTGTGAATTCCTCGCACGCAACCTCCCCGCCGCCCGCGAGCCGCACCGACACCGCGCAGATGCCGTGCAGGATCAGCCGCTTTCCCTGACGCTCGACGTGATCCGGCGCTGCCGACGCCGCGGCGTCCAGAATATACTCGCCCGGCTCCGCCTTGCTCTGCCTTCCGCTTTCGCCGCTGACGCTGACTGCGCCGACGCCGCAGCGGAGCAGTGTCAGGCTGTCCGTATCTGTCTCCTCCGTCTCGCAGCCGCATGCGCTCGAGTACGCGTCCGCCGTGTAGGTCTTTGTCATGCGGCGCACACTCTCCGCTTCCAGATCGTATTCCAGCTCCCACGGCACGCTGCCGTCCTCCGTCGCCTGAACGCTGACAGCGGCGGCGCGTCCCCAACCCCGCGCGGCGTTCCCCTCACGGGCGCCCGGCACGCTGACCGTTTCGCTGAACGGCGCTTTCGCCGAGGTGGTAAAGAATTTCCCGTCCGCGCCGAGTGCCAGCACGGTGACGATGGCGTCGCCTGAGACCACGACGGAATCGGCAGCGGCGCGCGCTTCATCGACCCGCACGGAACCGGAACATGTGATAATCTTGGCGCCGGCGGAAAGCGGAAGCGTTCCGGAGGCGGCAGCGGTCATTTCTCCGCGATACACAGCCGCGTCCCCCGCACTCGCAACACGCCGCTCGAGCGCCGCTTCATCCGACGCAGTCAGGCGCGCGCCGGATACCTCGCGCACATGATCGGAAACGGAGCGCTCCGCAAACGAAAAGAGCCGCGTGCGCATGCGGCAGCGTATCGTCAGGCGGCGCGGCGCCGTCGCACGACACGATACGCTTTCGCACGCCGTATCGATCCCGACGCGGGACGCGTCCGCGACCGACGCCTCGCCGAGGGATGCCGAGCCGCTGTATTCGCTCGTCAGCGGCGCGCAGAACAGCTCCTCCCCCTCGCCGACGTAAAGGACGGAATACGCGACAGTCCCGCCGAATTCCAGCGCCGCGCCGGAGAGAAAGCGCGTTTCCGGCAGCGCGCGCGCCTCGACCGAAACGACGCGCCGGATCGCGGGCATGTAGTCCGGCAGCGCAAAGTCCTCGCTTGCCTCGTGCGAAACGGCGCTCTGAAGCACGGCGGCGTTCATCGTCTGCTCCTCGCGGGAGAGAAGCGGCGTCTGGTTGGTTTTGTCCGTTTTATCCATTGGAAAACTCCTCTTTCACAAATCGTTTACTAAAGGATATGACGGCGCGTCCGCGCTCAGAACGGACAGGTGCGTTTTTTTGAAAAAAGTCCTCTGAGGAATCTGCGGCAGAGCAAAAAGAAAAAAGGCATCCGAAGATGCCTTTTTTCGCGGGGTTAGGAATTAGAACTCAAACTCGTAGTAAACCTCATCGAGGTTTGCACGGTTAACCTGGATGTGCAGGTCAGTGGGGATAGAATCCACACCGGTGAACACCAGATCGAAGGAAGCAACGCTCGGATACGTAGCGCCACCCGCAACGACATCAGCACCGTTAACGATGTTGGTAGCTGCAACGTCTGCGCCGCCGATCCAGCCAAGGATCTCATCGCCGGCCTCAAGAGCAAAGCCTTCAGGAACAGTCACATTGAGCGTGAGAGTCTTGGAAACCATGTCATAGGTGTAAGCGATTGTGAGATCATAGCCCACAAGAGCCGTAGCGGTATCCTTCGTAGCAAAGGAAGCGCCTTCACCGGTTACAGCAAGGGTCTGGGTAAGAGCACCGGTAGAAGTACCAGCGGTGGTCTTGGTAACCCAAGCGATAGCGGTGCCGTTCTTGTTGACGATCAGGTTGACCTGATAGTTGTAAGCGGTGTCAGCGAGAACCTCGTTGATGTCTGCCTCAGAGCTTACGAGCAGTTTAGCAGCGTTCTGAGCATAGACGGTAACGCCCTTCGCGAGCTCAGCAATACGGTTCTGGATCTGGACCCAGGTTGCAGTGTTCTTCCATGCCGGGTTGATCTGTTCGAGGATGACGTTCGCAACAGCAGTTCTGATCTCAGCATAGGTGTGAGCAGTGCCGGCCGCGAGCGCGATCACATCGGTACCGTCCGTAATCTCGACATAGTCAGCGGTCTTCTCATAGTAGTTCGCCACATCAGCAAGGGCATAGGTGTCGAGCTTGGAGAGAGTGTTGTCGGAAACCTTGTAGATAGCGCCCTCAGTGAGGAGGCTCTCCACATAGTTCAGACCGTTGAAGTTGCCGTACTGGGCGATGAGCTTCGCATCGATGGAGACGAACTCAACCTTGCCCGTGTAAGCATTGGTCATGAAGAGACCATACTGGAACGGGTTGGTCTGCGTGAGGTAGTAGTCGTTCATGTACTTGTAGACGTCCTTGTTGTAGATCATGAACGAGACGCTGTTGGTCAGAGAGTCGAGGTCGTCAAGACCGGTGGTGTTAGCCGTAGCCGCGAAGACATAGTCCGTAGCGGTGCCCTTGTAGGCGTTGAGAGCCGTGAGGTTGATCGGGTTGAGCTTGCCGGATGCCGTGTAGACAACAGGCTGAGCACCGGTCGTGTCAAGGATCATCCAGTAGTCGGTGGTGCTGGTAGCAACATAGTTCGCAGCAGCGAAGTTGTTCTTGCCGTCCACACCGAGGATGTAGCCGTACTTGTTGACAGAAACGTCAACGCCCTGCGCACGCGGAGTAGCGTCGGTCAGGTTGTACACGCCGTCCTTCTGGTAAACAACGCGGTAGAGGGTGTAGGTCTGAACAGGGATGATCTGCTGGTAAGCAGGATTCATCTGCGTGCCCTGGAACAGGCCGCTGAGGTAGTAGAGGTAGTAGTCAAGACCGCCGATGGTCCAGCCATTGAAAGCGGAGATCTTGATCTGCTCGTAGGTGTCGTTCACCGTGTTCCATGCGTTGGCAACGATGCCGTCGTCCTCGAAGGAAACGAAGGAATCGATGATCACATAGTCGGTGGACTCAGAACCAGCCGTGATGTAGACGACAACGCCGTCAACGATAACGAAGGTCTGATAGGTGTTGTACTTATCCTTGAGGATGTTGTAGTTGTTTGCGAGGTTCTTGCCGGAGCCGCCCTGATCCTTGTTCTTGATCGGGGACTTGGAGAGTGCGTTGTAGCCGATGGTGAGCTGGGTGTTCTCGGTGCCGACATAGATTGCGTTGTTAGCAACGTCGAAGCCGCGGACATATGCGCTCATCACATAGGAATCATCATCGTCGCCGGACTTAGCGCCGATAACCTCAAGAACATCGATCTCGCGGTTGATCTCGTCGATGTAGTAGAGGATGTAGGAGCCGTTCGGGATGTCAGCCTTCTGGATACCAGTCCATCTATACTCGGTGACGAACGGATTGCCCATCGCGCCGTTATAGCCGTTCTTGATCTGGGCAGTAGCCTTGTCAAGAGTGTTCTGGTAGTTGGAGGAGTACTTAACGGTGAAGTCATCCTGATCCTTGTTGTCCTTGTTCTTGTGCTTACCGAAGGAGATCTGACCGAAGCCATAATCCTTAACGGTGATACGGTCGATGTAACCGTCCATGCTGCTGTCGCTGGCGATAACCTGCGAGTAAGCAGAAACGCCGGCAGAGGTCACCTGCTTGAAGCCCTTGGTAGCCTCAGTAGCCTTGGTCAGCAGGTCAGCGATCTCAGCGTCGGAGAAGATCTTCCACTGACCGTTGTCCTGCTTGTAGTACATATCCGTCACTGCGCTGTAGTAAGCGTACGGAGTGGTCGGATCGGAGATGTGGTAGATATCGCCGTTGGAAGCGATGATGTACTCAGAGTTGTAGGAATAGGTGGTAGCGCCGTAAGGCAGGTAAGCCTTAACCTGATCGGTGCCGGCGGAATCCTGGTTCCAACCCTGCTGCTTGTTCAGATCGGTGTACTGAGAAACAACCTGATACTTGTTGCCGTCGATGGTGACATAGTTTCTGCCGCCAGCGGAGGAAGCAGTAACTTCCTGCTTGTCGTTGCCGAGGTTCCAGTAGATCTGGGACAGCGGCTCAGCGTAGATGATGTCAGCGCAGCCGTCCTTGTAGTATACGAAGTAGGAGGTGCCGACAGCCGCGTTAGCAGCCTTCTTGTCAGCAAGACCGAACTTGTCCATGGAAACATGGTACTTCGCACCGGTGGGCTCGCCCTGAGCGTCAAGAGCAGCGAACTGAACATAGTTGTCGCGGAGAACCGTGGCAGCGTTGCCTTCATAGACAACATTGTTGGACGCGGTGATCAGAACCACAGCGGAACCAACGCCGAACACGCTCTCAGCAACCGTCTTGCCGTCCACATCTGCGAAGAACGCATTGTAGAGCAGCTGAGCAACAACACCGCGGGAGATGGTGTCCTCATAGCCAACACCAGAGATGCCGGCAAGGAGACCGAGCTCACGAGCCTTGTTGATGTAGCTCCACGGATAGCCGGAAGCCTTGTAGTTGTAGCCGAGCGCACGAACGATCATCGTGATCGCCTGACGGTACTCGATACCGCCTTCGGGATCAAAGAGACCGCCGCCGATACCGTTCACGATGCCCTTCTGAGAAGCGAAGGAGATAGCACCGAGGGAAGCCTCGGACTTGCCTTCAAACTCAGCAACATCGGTGAAGCCGGAATCGTTCTCAGCCGTTGCCCAATACTTATCATCGGTCTCACCGGTGATGAAGCGAGCAACAAACAGAGCCATCTGCCAACGGGTAACCTTCTCGTTGACAGCAGCACCGGATGCGGTGCCGTGGTAGATCCAGATCTGCTCCAGTCCCAGGAAGTCAACCGCTGCCTGGTAAGGAGAGACCTCCTCGGCAGCCGTAGTAGCGACGTCATCCGCAGCGAAAACTGCAGGGAGAACGCTCACCACCATCAGCATGGCGAGGACCAGAGAAAGAATCTTTTTCATCTTTTTCTGTGCTCCTTGAAGAATTTTTATTACAGGGTTTCCCCTGCGTGTATATCATATCCTATGCAGGTTTTTTTTGCAAGAGATTTTGCCGGTTTGTAACCGGAGTGCAATATTAAAGTGGATTTAATATTGCACTCCTCCGGAAAGGCAATAGTTGACAGCCGCCGAAATTCATGCTATACTGTATCACGCGGCGGCATCGCCGCAGGATTTTTGTTATGCAGTTGACGAAAACGGAGGATTCGGTATGGAGACATCCCGGCGCGAACGCGCGCAGGAGCTGTTTATGCAGGGGTACGGCTGCGCGCAGGCGGTGCTCGGCGCGTTTGCCGATGTGATCGGGCTGGATTTTTCCACCGCGATGCGTCTCGCGTCGTCGTTCGGCGCGGGCATGGGGCGGATGCGCGAGGTATGCGGCACATGCAGCGCCATGTTTATGGCGGCGGGGCTGCTCTCCGGCTCCGACACGCCCGATCCGCAGAAAAAGGCGGAGCAATATGCACTGGTGCAGCGGCTGGCGGCGCAGTTCCGGGAGAAAAACGGCACGATTGTCTGCCGGGAGCTGCTCGCGGGGCTGAAAACGGACACGCGTCCGGTTCCCGACGCGCGGACGGCGGAATATTACCGGGTGCGCCCGTGCGTGCGCTTTGTCGGCGACGCCGCCGATATTCTGGAGGAATATCTCCGCTCGCTCGGTCAGGAGCAATAATATATATGTAAGTTTGAACGGAGCGGCACGGAATGGGCTTATTTCCATCCCCGCCTGCCTCTCCCATGGGGGATTCTATGAAGAAAGTAATGCTTGTCTTCGGGACGCGTCCCGAGGCGATCAAGATGTGCCCGCTCGTATGCGAGCTGAAATCCCGCCCGCAGCTGCAAACGGTCGTATGCGTGACTGGGCAGCACCGGCAGATGCTCGATCAGGTGCTCGGGGCGTTCGGCGTCGTGCCGGACTACGATCTCGCCATCATGAAGGAAAAGCAGACGCTGTTCGACGTGACCTGCGCGATTCTGGAGAAGCTCCGCCCGGTGCTGGAAGCGGAACGCCCGGACGTCGTGCTCGTACACGGCGACACGACGACGACCTTTGCCGCCGCGCTTTCCTGCTTTTATATGCAGATCCCCGTCGGGCACGTGGAGGCAGGACTGCGCACGTACAATCTCGCGTCGCCGTATCCGGAGGAATTCAACCGGCAGGCGGTCAGCATCGCCGCGCGCTACAACTTCGCCCCGACGGAGACCGCGCGGGAGAATCTGCTGCGCGAGGGGCGCGATCCTGCATCGATCCACGTAACGGGCAACACCGCTATCGACGCGCTGCGCACCACGGTGCGCGAAGGCTACACGCATGCGCAGCTGGACTGGGCGGCGGACAGCCGCCTGATCCTCATCACGGCGCACCGGCGCGAGAATCTCGGCGAGCCGATGCATCACATGTTCCGCGCGATCCGCCGCATCGTAGACGAACACCCGGACGTAAAAGCAATCTATCCCATCCATATGAATCCTGCCGTGCGCGAGGCGGCGGCTGAGGAACTGGGCGGCTGCGCGCGCATCCGTCTGATCGAGCCGCTGGAGGTGCTGGATTTCCACAATTTCCTCGCGCGCAGCTATCTGGTGCTGACGGACAGCGGCGGCATTCAGGAGGAGGCGCCCTCTCTCGGCAAGCCGGTGCTTGTCATGCGCGACACGACGGAGCGTCCGGAGGGTATTGCCGCCGGGACGCTGAAGCTCGTCGGGACGGACGAAGCGGTGATCTACGAGAATTTCCGGCTGCTTCTGGAGGATTCCGCAGCCTACGACGCCATGAGCCATGCCTCCAATCCGTACGGCGACGGACACGCCTGCGCGCGGATCGCGGACATTCTCACACGGGAGTGACGCGCGATGTTTATCCTGATTCTGATCTACATAGCGTTCATCAGCCTCGGACTGCCGGATTCCGTACTCGGCAGCGCATGGACAGCGATCCGCACAGAGCTGGGAGCGCAGGTATCGCTGGCGGGCGTGATCTCCCTGATCGTCAGCGCGGGCACCGTCGTTTCTAGCCTGCTCAGCGCACGGATGATCGCGCGTTTCGGCACCGCGAAGGTCACGGCTGTCAGCGTAGCGATGACCGCCGCTGCACTGTTCGGCTTCGGAACGGCGCGTTCCGTTGCGCTGATGTGCGTACTCGCCGTACCGCTTGGACTGGGCGGCGGCTCGGTCGATTCCGCACTGAACAATTACGTCGCGCTCCGCTACAAGGCGCGGCACATGAACTGGCTGCACTGCTTCTGGGGCATCGGCGCCTCCGCCGGTCCGATGATTATGGCGCTGTGGCTCGGCACGCAGGGCGGCTGGCGCGGCGGATATCTGACCATCGCCGCGATGCAGAGCGTGCTCGCCGCTGTGCTGTTCGCATCGCTCCCGGCGTGGAAACGCGCCGACGCGCAGAGCGCGGACGCGGAGATCAAAGAAAAGCCGAAGCTGCTCACCCTGCGTCAGGCCGCGCGGGTCCCGCTCGCAGCGCCGACGTTTATCGCCCTCTTCTGCTACTGCGCCCTGGAACTCACCGCAGGGCTGTGGAGCGCCAGCTACGCGACGCTGCTCTACGGAACGCCCAAGGAGACAGCCGCCGGATGGACGTCGCTTTTCTATCTTGGGCTGACCGCCGGACGGGCGGCGGCAGGATTTCTGTCGATGAAGCTGGACAATCCGGCGATGATACGGCTGGGACAGGCGGCTGCCGCCGCCGGCGCGGTAGTGATGCTTGTGCCGCTCGGCGAGGCGCGCGTCCCTGTTTCGCTTGTACTGCTCGGTCTCGGCTGCGCGCCGATCTACCCGGCGATGCTCCATCAGACGCCGCGCACGTTCGGCGCGGAAAAATCCCAGGCAATGATGGGGATCCAGATGGCGAGCGCATACTGCGGCTCCACACTGATGCCGCCGCTGTTCGGTTTTCTTGCGCAGCATGTATCGATGGCGCTCCTGCCCGTGTATCTCGCAGCGCTGCTGGCGCTGATGACCGTCTGCACGGAAATCGTGCGGCGCCGCGTGAGCCGGAGCACCTCCTGATCCCTCCGCAGCGTAAGCGCCGGAGCATACGCCTCCGCCGCCTCGTTCCCTGCTTCCGTTTGCACGGCATCCCTCTCCCTGCACGTCCAAAATCCCCGGCGTTCGGTCAAGCACCGTACGCCGGGGATTTTTCTTTTCGGAAATGCGTTTCACTCTGCGCCAAACGGCTTCGCGTCCGGCTCGGGGGGATAAAACTGCAGTGCGTCCTGTACCACCCGGAAAGCGCCGCGCGACGTCATCGACGTTTGCATCCGCCAGCCCGCCGCCGTCTCTACCGGATACTGCATCCAGCTGCTCTGATGGACATAATTGACCCATGAATCGACGATCCATCCGTCCTGCAGCTCCAGCACTCGGTAGGATACATATCCCCGGCAGCGCTCCGCTGCGCGGGGGAATGAAAAGGCGGCGAAAACCGCGTCCGAGGTCTGTCTGCCCCAGAGAACCGTGTCCGACTCGTACGTTTCGCTGCCCAGCGAATCATACGGAGATACCATCTCCTGCCCGTCGAGCGTGCAGAGTACGCGTCCGCTCCATTCGCCGTCGATCCGCCAGCCCGCCAGCCGGTCGGTCGGCCAGAGCTGCATCGCCTCCGTTCCTGCAAAGCCCGGATTCACCGTCCAGAGGAAATGGTGGAATATCTCCCAGCTCTCGCGCTCCCCCGGCAGCTCAACGGCAACACCCGTGATCCGCAGCTCCTTCACATCGTATTCCGTATGGACGGAAAGTCCGTCCCCGGTACGCTCCGTTACCGTGCGTCCGTCGTTCACCGGATGCTCCTGTACAGCCGCAACCACCCGCAAAGCGCCGCTGCACGCCTGAATATCTTCATCGCTCAGATCCGCAAGCACCTCCGCCGGAAAGCCGAGCGATAAGAGATGCGCCCGGATCTCCGCCGTCTCCGCATCCGCGGACTCCTCCGCCGGCGCCCACGCCATATCGTACTTTCCAAAGAACAGATATCCGCAGCCGATGCCAATGACCAGCACGGCGGTGATCACACCTGCCAGCGCGCCGTCCGGCAGCCGGACCGGCGCCGTCCGGATCGCGTATCCTGCCTCGTCCACCTCCCTCATCAGCACATACAAACTGCGCAGGATGCATCCGTATGCGAAAAGAATCACGATTCCGATCACGATCCCGCTGTACTGCACCAGAGCAAGGACACAGATCAGAACATACCACACTGCCAGCGCCGCTGCGCCCCGGGCATGCATCGGCAGTCCCGCGCTTCGCTGCAGAGTGCGCATCCCGCGCCAGAAGCAAAGCAGCAGCACAAGCGCCGCCGCGCCGCTCATCCAGCTCAGCACGGTGAAAACGGGCAGCGAATACGCCGCCTCCTGATACACGGTGGCATTCAGCATCAGCGCTGGCAGCTGATACGCCGTCCGCAGAAGCGTCAGGATCCAACAGACGCGAAAGCATCCGTTTTCCCGGCGCAGCGCGCGGAATCCCAGCAGCATAAGCACCGTGCCCGCCGCCGGAAGAAGATACTGCAGGCAGAGAAAATTCAGCCGGAGCATGTCCAGCGCCAGACCGGCAAGAATGCATGTCATCGCCCGGCGGAAGGGTGTGACGCGCCGCACGACATCCTCCGGCGGCGCATCGTCCAGACTGCGCCGGAGCACGTCGTCGAAAGCCGCCTCATCCATAGCGTTCCAGTCGCGCTCACACATGCTCTTCCCCTCCCAGCGTTTTTCGCAGCCGCCGTCTCAGGCGGTACAGCCGCCCTTCGACGCTCCGCTCTGTCACACCCAGCTCGGCGGCGATCTGTGCGTCAGACTGCAGATAGTAATATTTCCGATAAAACAAAACTCTGTCCTTCTCCGGCAGTGCATCCAGAGTACGCCGCAGTGCCGCCTGCCGCTCCCGCAGCAAAACGATCTCCTCCGGTCCCGGCTCCCGCGACGGCTCCTCCTCCGTGATCTCTCGGATATCCCCCTGACGCCGCCTGCTGCGGAGGTAGTTCAGCGCCGTCAGCCAGCTCCGGATACTCCCGCGTGCGGGATCGTACAGCGCGATCTTATCCCAGACACGCATCGCCGTCTCGCTCAGGCACTCCTCCTGATCCTGCGCATCCGGCAGGATCGGGGAAATGACATACCGCATCAGCGGTCCGCACCGGCGCAGCAGTTCCTCCATGCCGCGCGGATCCCGCGCCCGTAGCAGCGCGATCCAGTCGTTTTCCTCCACGCCGCCGCCTCCTTTCGCCGTACAGTTATGATTGTCCGCGCAGCTCAACGACGACCAGCTCAGGCCGGTTGAAAACCCGCGGGATCCATGTGGTTTCCCGCGCCAGTCCCCGGCTGACGATCATGACAGCTGAACCGACTGTATATTCGCCGCCCGCATAGGCGGGGAAAAAGCCCTGATCCGGCGCATACAGACCGTTTATGATCCCGGGCAGCCGCCACTGCCCGCCGTGCGCATGCCCCGACAGGATCAGATCAAAGCCGTATTCCGTGTAGATGCTGATCCATTCGGGGCGATGCGCCAGCAGAATCGTATAGTACCCGTTGGTGTGTACGTCCCGCAGCGCCACGAGCTGCTCTCTGGTATCCGGCGCGCCGGTATACCGCACGGCGTCCGGGTCCGTTACGCCGCAGATATTGACGTACTGCCCTCTCACCTCCACCGTGTCGGACTTCCCGCTCAGCACGGTCACGCCGTATGAGGCAAACATAGCGAGGATCGCATCGATATCGCCGCTCTGGTATTCATGGTTCCCGGTCACATAATAGCATGGATACCGCCCGGCGATCCCGCGCAGCAGCGCCTCCGCATTGTCCTGCGGAAGCTCGTCGTCGCAGATATCGCCGCCGAGCAGCACCAGATTCGGCGATTGCTCGTCCAGCGCCGCGATCAGCTCCGCCTCCTCTTTCCCGTACCGGCACGAATGCAGATCGGTCACGAGAGCGATCCGCACGCTGCCGCTGAGCTTCTCCGAGCAGACCGTATACGTCCGTATCCTCAGACGTGCGTCCAATGCGGCGCCTGTCAGCACCAGAGCCGCGAGCACTCCCGCCGCCGCGAGCAGTCTCTTCCGCCGCCGTCCTCCCCGTCTTTCAAGCATCTGAATCTTCTCCCATTCCGTTCTCCATACATATATACACAAAAAATCCACCGTTCCCACGCGCACGGCGGAAAACTCTTTTGTCCGGCAGCCGTATCCGAAAGGGTACGGGGAGGAGCCTGTTGTCCCAAGCTCCTCCCCGACTTGCAGGTTTTCAGTCAAACGTCACGCCGGTGCGCTCGCTCGCCGCGAATGCGCCGCTTCCGTTTTCCACCAGATACGCGCTTTCGCACACAAACTCGCCGGGCGTATACGCGCGGATGATGTACGAATAGCTTGCCGTAAACTCCATCGCGCTCCGCCCCGCGGTCGACGGCTCAGCAGGATTGCAGACGCAGAGCGTGCCGCGCACCTGTCCGCCGTCCTCCCAGAGCCACCCGTACGTACGGGCGCTGCCCGTAAAGCTCTGCTTTTCCAGCCGCACGAAGCGCGCGCCGGAGGGAAGCCGGTCGGTCAGAGACGCCGAGTAGCTGGTTTTGTCCGTCGAGCCGGTCACCGTGACGGTCACACGGTAGAAATTCGTTTTACCCTCACATGGCTCCACCGTCTTGTTGACCGATATGTTCTCCGCCGCGGACGCGCACGCCTCTCCGGGCGTGCCGGTATACAGGGCGCGGACGCGGATATCCTCGTCCGCCGCCGTCACCGCAAACGACGCATAGGTATCGCGGTTCAGCGTGAGCACAAACGGACGGCGTCCGTTCAGCTTTTCTGTATGCGCGACCCCGTCCAGCACATAGGTGAACTCCTTCTCCTGCACGGCGTCGGGCGCATACGCGGCGGCGTAAACCGCCTGCTCCAGCACATACATCTCATACGCCGAGGCGCGGTCCGACAGGTATTCCATCAACGCCCCTGCCTCGCTCCCATCGGTAAGAGAGGCGCAGAGCAGCGCCGCATAGGAGAGCTCCAGCGTTTCTTCCGCCGTCGAGCCGCGAAAGTATACGCCGTCCGCATCCTCAACGCGCAGCACGCGCGCGCACTCCGTATACAGCTCCGACGCCGCGTCCCGATCGCCGAGCACCGCGAAGGCGGCGGCGAGATAGAGCCGCGCGACGTCGTCCGCACCGCAGAATTCCTGCGCGCGGCTGCGGGCGTAGCGCAGATCGCCGAGCACCGGCTGCCCGAGCGCGGCAAGCCCCATCAGGGCGGCGGCAGCCTCTCGCCCCTCCTCCGTTGCGGCGAGCACACCGGTGAGGTATTCCGCATACGACTGCACAGCGCTGTAGGAAAGCACATCGGCGGAGAGCAGGCATATCTTCGCCGTCAGAACGGGATCCTCCTCCGCCCAGGAGTACAGCCGGCAGCCGCCGGAGATACGATTCAGCTCGCCGCTCAGCGTCCCGATCTCATCCGCATAGATGCCGCAGGAGCCGCTGAGCTTTTCGCAGATCCGGAAGGCGGCGAGCGCCGCCGCCTTCGCGTCCAGCCGTCCGTTCTGCGCATACAACAGAGAGTCAACGGTGCGGCAGATCAGCGAATCGGACGCGTCAAAGAAGCAGAGCGTCAGCGGATAGAGCACGGGCGAAAGGTGCGCCGCTTCCGCCGGGGAGAGGACACGGTTGACCGGCAGAAGGATCGCCGAATCCACAACGGTGAACGAATGGCGGACCGCGTCCGCAAGCTCTCCGCTGTACGCGGCAATGGTCACCTCATATTCGCCCGCCGGCAGCTTGCCGAAGGAGAATCGGACCGTTTCATTCTGTCCGCCCTCGCCGGTAAGGGAGGCAAGCTCCGTCCCGGCGCTGTCCGTCAGGGCGGCGGTGAAGCGCGCCGTCCCGATCTTCCCGGTGCCGCTGCAGCGCGCGTTCAGCGCGATATCGTCCCCGGAGATGTACAGGGAATTGAGCGACGCCGACACGAAGAAGGGCAGCGTGCATACGACGGCGCCCTTCGAGGCGCCCATGGACACGTTGACCGGCGTCTCCGTCTCTCCGCTTGGCGCGCATGCAACGGCACTGAGCCGCCATGTAGTGATGTTGTCCGGGATGCGGACGCTGAAGCGCGCGCAGCCGTCCTCGCCGCTCACGGCGCTCGAAAAGAACGCATTATCGGCGAACTCCTGCCGGACATACACAGAGGAACCGCCATTCGCCGCTTCGGCAGGCGCGGCACAGTCCGCCGTCTCTGCCGCCGCCATCCGGAACATACCGTACTTCGCATAGGCGACGGGCATCCGGTACGGCGGATTCAGAATGGAATACCGCGCGTCCACGGCGGAGCCGATCTGCCGGAAGCGGATCAGCGCGGCCAGCGGCGTGTCCGGCTCAAGCTGCTGCGCGCACAGCGCAAACGCAGCCTCATCCGTAACGCTGAGCAGCACCTGTGCACCCACCGCAGCGTTTCCCTCCGCATCTGTGACGCGCACCGTCACGCCGAGCTGCGCGCCGGGCAGACACCGCTCTGACTCCGGCTCCACGGAGAGCGTGAGCTGATTGCGCGCGGCGTAATCGTACAGCATATCGTAAGTCAGAGCTGCCGCCGTTTCCCTGCCGTCAAAATACAGCGCGGCTGCGCGGGAATACGGGGACAGCGCTCCGTCAAAGGCAACCGTATCCGTCTGCGCAGCAAGGCGCACGGAGACAACGCCGTCCGGATTCATGTAGACAAACAGCGTCCTGCCCTGCGCCGGGATCACGCCGCCCCGCTGTACAGTCAGCGTGACGCTCTCGCCGGGCGCGAAGCTGCCGCTTCCCTCCCCCGCATTCGAGCCGTCCGCGCGCGAAGCCGTCAGAACATACGGCTCCTCCTCCGGCAGTGGAGTGCGGACGACAGGACGGACGGCGTTCAGACGGTACGTATAGGTATACGCGCCGTCGCGGTAGGTAAGAAGATACGTATAGGAGGAATCGCTCCTCGGCTCATCCACATACGGCAAAAGGAGCCGCCCGTCGGTGAATGCGGCAGCTGCGGATCCGAGCGTCTCCTCGTGACGCTCGGTGCGAATCAGCTCCTCCGTCCGTTTCGTGATCGGATCGTAGCGGGTACCGGTCACGATACGTTCCGTCCAGGAACGGACCAGTGAATATGTGATCTCCCCCGCTGCGCTCTCTCCCTTCAGAGCGTCGCGAAGACGGTAGTAATCCGCCGCATCGGTGAGCGCGGAGGTATCCAGCTGCCAAAGCGACACCTGAACGCCGTCCTCCGCCTGCTCCGTTTCCAGGATCACATCACTGTGGAAATAGAGGAAGGAAGCATGCGCGCGCAGCGAAGACGCCTCGTCCCCGATCAGTTCAAAATTCACCCAGCCCGTCAGCGGCGCAGTCGAGCGCGGCGAAAGTGCGCCCGCGTTCAGCGTGACGCGCGCGATCCCCGCTTCGTCCGTCACCGCCTCCCCGGAGCCGAACTCTCCGGCGTTCCACGCAAAGCGGAGCCCGCCTGCCGGTGTTCCGTCGAAGAAGGAAACGGACAGCTCCGCGCACGGAGAAGCGCCCCGGCGGTAAAACGGCTGATCCATCGTTACAAAAGCAGTATAGACCGGCTTCTCCTCGTGGGATATCGATTTATACACGCTGGCGAGGCTGGCGCCGTCCGGCGCGGCAAAGGAAAGGCTGACGCCGTAGCCGGCGTAGTCCGCATATGGCAGGCTGCCGCTGAAGGTTCCGTCCGGCGATACGGCGACGGTGCAGCCGCTCGCGGCGTTGGAGGTGCAGCGCAGGGAATCGAGTCCGTCGGCAGGCGTGACGACACCCCAGAAACGGACGGTATCCGTCTGGAAATACTCCTCGCGGTCGGTATAGACATACACGCGGCGTGAAGCGGTCTCCGTGCTCCCGTTTCCGATGCAGAGATACCGGGAATCCGCGCCCTCGCCGATCACCGCCAGCGCGCAGCCGCGCTGAGCGGTACGGAGCCGGCACAAGCCCTCCCCGTCCGTCACGGCGGACGCAGACTCCACTGTTTTCGCGCCGTCTCCGCGCTCGCGCAGACACCAGCCGCTGACGCGGTCATACAGGTACGCCGTAACTGGCGCGTCCGACATCGGCGCTCCTCCGTTGTGTACCCACAGGATCAGATCCTCCCCCGCCGCGGCAGTCGCGGCGGTGATGTCGGTGACTTGCACGATCACCTGTCCGTCCAGCGCAAAATCCTGCCCGACGGAGCTGCCGGAGGCGGTGAAGGATACCAGATAGCAACCGCGCTCCAGTTCCGGCAGCGTTACAGAGTACGGCTGCGTTCCATAGCGAACGGACGTCGCACTGTTCTCCGTGGGCAGCGTATAGACGCCCACTTTCTCCAGCGAATCCGTCGGGAATACGAACTCGCGCCATCCGCCGTCCGCCTTCTGCTCATAGGCGAGCAGCGCCTCGGCGGCGGCAGCGGCGTCCGGATACCGGTAAACGACGCAGAGCGTGTCCTCCGCCGCGATCGGATCGCCGTCCGCGCCGTATATATAATAATGGAAGGAAGCGCGCTCTCCGACAGGGCAGACAAGCTCCCGTTCGTCATAGCCGAGCGTCAGCTGCTGCGCTTCATCGGTCTCCGCGACGCGGAAGGTAAATCGTTTTTTCTCCGCCGTCGATCTTCCGTCGGCAAATGCGACGCCTGCCTGAACGGTAACCGTATACGCCGTGGCGGCGTCCAGCTTCTGCGTCGGCACGATCACAAGCGTCTTGCCGTGACCGTACACCTCCGTCCGGAACGGAACGGACGGCTCTATGGAAATGAGGGAAGCGTATGGTGCTTCCGCATCCAGCACGCCGCTGAAATACAGCTCGAGCCCCGTATCAGCGGGAACTCCCTCCGCGTAATCCGCCGGGAACGTGCCTGTGATGCGCGGTGTATCCGCCGTCTGGAACACAAAGGAAGCAGGCGTCAGAAGCGCGGGCGAATCGTTATCCGGCTCGGCGACGGTAAATCGGTACAGCGTATTCGCAAGAAGCGCCGTGCGGGGACGCATGAGAAATTCCATTCCCTCCCCCGTGATCTCCCAGTCCGCGTCCGGCGTGACGCGCAGGCAGCGCGCCAGCTCCGACGCGCTCGTCTCCTTTGCGGTGGTAATGCGGAACACACTGTCCGTATCGATGATGCCTCCGCACGCCGTATCGTTCTCCACGGTGATCGTGCGGAGCGCCTCGGGAATGTCCGGCGCGGTGTTCTTGACCGTCCATCCACCGCCGGAGCTGTTCTGTATCATGACCGACTCCTTTCCGTACTGGCAGGCGCATGATGTCAAGGAAGCGCCTGCGCAAAGCAGCGCAAGACACGCGGCTGCCGCGCGTTTCAGCTTTCCAAGCATACCGGTACTCCTTTTGTCTGGTTGGTCTTCGCTCTATTGGACGGAAGAAAAAGGCATATGTTTCCGCATGTCCGCAAAGTTTTTACTGTCTCCCCGGCGGATCTGCACCTGAAAACGCATAAAGGCAGAGGCATCGACAGCAAAGCTCTGCTGTACATCGTTCCTGTCTTTCCGGGCAGACGAAAGGACACTCGGAATGAAAAAGCATCCGCCGTGCGGCGGATGCTTTTCTGGCACGTTTGCAAAATCGACTTACTTATCCGTCTTTTCGTTTTTGGAGGAGAGCATGAGATTGGCAAGGATACCGAGGATCAGCGCGCAGGCGACCGAGGTGATGGTAACGCGGCCGAAGCTGAGCGTCAGACCACCGATGCCCGCGATCAGGATCACGGAGACCACGAAGAGGTTGCGGTGCTCCTCAAGGTTGACCTTCTGAACCATCTTCAGACCGCTGACCGCGATGAAGCCGTACAGCGCGATGCAGACGCCGCCCATCACGCAGGAGGGGATCGAGTTGACGAAAGCAACGAAAGGATTGATGAAGGAGATCAGGATCGCGCCGACAGCCGCCGCGATGATCGTGACAACAGAGGCATTGCCGGTGATTGCCACGCAGCCGATCGACTCGCCGTAGGTAGTGTTCGGGCAGCCGCCGAAGAACGCGCCGACCATGGAGCCGACACCGTCGCCGAGCAGCGTGCGGGAGAGACCGGGATCCTCGAGCAGATCCTTTTCAATGATGGAGGAGATATTCTTGTGATCCGCGATGTGCTCCGCGAATACCACGAAGGCAACCGGGACATAGGCTGCCGCAATGGAAGCGATATATGCGCCGCTCAGCTCGCCGAAGCCGCCGAACGCAGTCAGGAAGGTGAAATCGGGAATGTCAAAGAAAGTTTTGATCGTTACCCCATCGGCAACCAGCGCCGTGAAGGGTGCGAAGTTGAGAACCTTGAGCGCGTCAATGCCCGCCGCATTGCCAATCACGGTAAAGATCAGGGCAGTTGCGTATCCGGCAAGGATACCGATGATGAACGGGATCAGGCGGATGGACTTTTTGCCGAACGTCGCGCAGAGCATCGTGACCGCCAGCGTGACAAGACCGCAGATCAGAGCCGCGAACACGGAGCACGTCATGACCTGCGTTTCCGTTTCCACCAGCATGGCGGCGCCGTCGAGGACGACCGCCTCTGTGTTGACGACCGTATGGGTGACATTGCCCTTCAACAAATCGCCCACCGCGTTGCCGGCGAGAGAAAGACCGATGATCGCAACCGTCGGACCGATCACGACCGCAGGCATGATTTTATTGATCCAGCCCACGCCGACCAGCTTGACGATGACGGCGATCACAACATACACAAGACCGGCGAAGATCGCACCGAGAATCAGCCCGAGATAACCGAGCTGCATGGACACGCCGCCGGCGAATGCAGCCGCCATGGAGCCGAGGAAAGCGAACGAGGAGCCGAGGAACACCGGGCTGCTTGCCTTGGTAAAGAGAACATAGACGAGCGTACCGACGCCGGCGCCGAACAGTGCGGCGGCAGAGCTCATGCCGTGTCCGGTGATGACCGGGACGACCAGCGTGGCAGCCATGATCGCAAGCAGCTGCTGGATCGCGAAGATAATCAGCTGACCGAATTTGGGTTTGTCCTTGACGTTGTAGATAAGCTTCAAAGTAGTATCCCTCCTGAATTATTTATCCGGGCAGTCCGCGGCGAGCATCGCCGCCAGCCTGTCAGAAAACCATTTCATGCAGCTCCACACACACCTCGTCGTCGAACGGCGGCGTCTTGACGACGACCATCTCCGCCTTTGAGGTGGGCAGATTCTTTCCGACGTAATCCGCGCGGATCGGCAGCTCGCGGTGTCCGCGGTCGCAGAGGATAGCGAGCTGAATGGCGTCGGGACGTCCGTGTGCGAGCAGCGCATCCAGCGCGGCGCGCGCGGTCCGTCCGGTATACAGCACGTCGTCCACCAGCACGATGCGTCGTCCCGTGATCTCAAACGGAAGCTCCGTCCCGGCAAGCACCGGGTCGGGGTGCGCGTGCTCGGAAATATCGTCCCGGTAAAAGGTGATGTCCAGTTTCCCCACGGGAACGCGGATCCCCTCCGTCTTTTCGATATTGGCGGCGATGCGCTCCGCCAGCGGAACGCCGCGCCGGCAGATGCCGACGAGGGCGAGCCCTTCCGCGCCGCGGTTGTGTTCGATGATCTCATAGGAGATGCGGCGCAGCGCACGACCGACCGCCGCCTCGTCCATTACCAGAGCCTTGAACTGATACATGGCAATCCTCGCAAAAAAAAATCCTGTCTTTCGACAAGATTCAGCACAGACGCCGCCCGCAGGGCAGCAATATTCCATCAAATCTTGTCGGCATCACGGTACCGCTCTTAAAGACCTGCTTTTTTCGGCTATATCATAGCACGAATCCGGCTGCTTGTAAATAGGTTTGAGAAAAATAAATTGCTTTCGTGATTTATTGCCAAAACAAGCCGGTGATGATCGCCGCTCCGTGGGCATTTTTCCTCATTTCCTCCGCTCCGGCAGCAATTCTCCCCTCCGCCGTCTTGACATGCCGGGCTGCGCGTGCTATACTACTTGCGCGCAGGGCGGGAGAAAAAGGAAGGCGGTGCGAATCCGCCGCGAACCCGTCGCCGTGATCGGACGCTCCGATCCCGTGTCCGCCGCGGACACGCTGTCACTGCACCTGTGTGCGGGAAGATGGAAAGGAGTCATGCCCGTCAGCCGAAAGACTTTGCTCCCAAAGATACAGAAATTCCGCGGATCGTCGGAGCGGCATCGCCGCAGCTGTATCCTCTCGCGCGATCCATATCATTATTCTATAAGGAGAACTGGCATGAAGACGAAAAAGAACTTTCAAATTTCCGTGCTCGTCGTTCTTGCGGTACTGATCGCGGCAGCAGTACTGTGCACAGCCTGCCATAAGGCAGAAATCCAGACGGGCTCCAAAACCATCACGGTCGAGATCATCGTGGAGGGCGCCGACACCGTGACCAAAACGATCCGGACCGACGCAGAGTTCCTGCGCGGTGCGCTCGAGCAGGAGGAAGGACTGGTCGCCGGAGAGGAAAGCGCCTACGGCCTCTTCGTCAAAACCGTGAACGGCATCACGGCGGATGACGCCAAGCAGCAGTGGTGGTGCTTCACCAAGGGCGGCGAGGATCTGTTCACGGGCGTTGACTCGACCCCGATCGCAGACGGAGACAAATTTGAGATCACGCTGAAAACCGGCTACTGATGCGCGCACGCACCAAAGCGGCGGCGCAGATCGCCTATATCACGCTGGGCGCCATGTTCGGCGCGCTGCTGTTCATCTCTCAGATCGTTCTTGCAGGGCTTCCGAATATCGAGCTGGTCTCGCTCTTTATCATCGTGTGGACGCGCGTGTACCGCAGCGGCGCCCTTTGGGGCATTGCGGTATTCGTTCTGCTGGAGGGACTGCTCTACGGATTCGGCATCTGGTGGATATCCTATCTGTATATCTGGCTGATCCTGTGGGGACTGGTGATGCTGGTTCCGCCGTCCCGCCGTCCGGTGGAGGGCAGACAGCGCATTCTGGCATCGCTTGGATGGGCGCTGCTTTCCGGCGCCTACGGCTTTTCCTTCGGTGCGCTGACGGCGATCCCGTGGTTTTTCCGCGGCGGACCGGCTTCCGCTTTCGCCTACTGGGTCTCCGGCATTCCGTTTGATATCTCGCACGCCGCCGGCAATTTTGCCGCCGCGCTGCTCCTCGCAGTCCCGCTGATCCGCCTGCTGGAAAAGCTGAAAGCCAAAGCAGGCACGGCAACACGGATTCCTCCTCCGCCCCAACCTTCATAAACCAAGCAGGGATACCGCCGGGCAGATTTCTCCGCCTGTCGATATCCCTGTTTTTCTGTATCCGCGCTGAATGCGCGGCTGTGAAAGCCGTGCCGCAAGGACAGTCTCCCTCGTCCCGTCATGAGCGGGGCGTATTCTTTTTTTGCAGCTTTTCCCGCGTCCCGTCCGGGCGCTCGATATAGGTGTTTTCGAGAATCCCGCGCAGGGATGCACGGTATGCGGCGATATACTCCGCGCGCAGCGCGCTCTGTTCGCGCGCTTCGTCGTCGCTCAAACCCTGCGCGCGGGATTTGCGCGCCAGCTCGTTCAGCCGGTCGATCTTCTTCTGATCCACTCCGGATCCCTCCTTATTTTGCCCAAGGCGCACGTCAGAACAGAATCCGCACCGTTGTTCCTTCGCCTACGCGGCTCTCGATTTTCACTTCCGCCCCATGATAGGCAGCGGCATGCTTGACGATGGACAGCCCCAGTCCCGTTCCGCCGATCTCACGCGAATGGCTCTTATCCACCCGGTAGAAGCGCTCAAATACGCGGTCCAGATGCTCCTTCGGAATGCCAATGCCGGTATCCGCCACTGCGAGAACGACTCTGCCGTTTTCCTTAGTCACCGAGACCCGGACGCTGCCGCCGTCGCGGTTGTATTTGATCGCGTTGTCGCACAGATTGGAAACGATCTCGCCCAAGATCGTCCGGATCCCGTTAATTACGTGGGACTCGCCCTCCAGCGAGATCGATATGTTCCGCTTGGCCGCCTCCGGACGCATGCGCGCGACCGTCTCCTCCGCCACGCTGTAGAGATCCACATTCTCCCGCTCGTACGGGATGGATTCCTCATCCAGCTGAGAGAGCCGGATCGTGTCATCAATGAGGGAGATCATCCGTCCGCTCTCACTGTGGATGCTCTGCGCAAAGCGGTGGACGTCCTCCGGCTTCACAAGATCGTTCATCAGCATCTCGGAGATGCCGTAGATGGAAGTCAGCGGCGTCTTCATCTCATGCGAGACGTTCGAGGTAAACTCGCGCCGCATCTGCTCGCGCTGGCGCTTTTCCGTCACGTCCAGAATCACAATGACTGCGCCGTCCGTCTGCTCGTTTTCCGTCACCGGATTGGCAATCAGCGTATAGGTCCGCCCGTCCGTTTCCAGCGTCTTTTCGTTGTGCCGTCCGCTCAGCGCCTCGCCGACCGCCGCGCGGAACGCGGGTGCGCGGTTCAGGGCAAACACGCTGCCGCTGTCACCCGCGTGCTCCCGTCCCAGCAGACGCAGCGCGCTGGCATTGTAGGACAGGATATCCGTTTTCCGGTCGATCAGGATAAAGCCCTCGTCCATGTTCTCCGTGATAGCGCGGAACTCCTCCTGATGCCGCTTCATATCCGCCATCTGCTTGCGGATCAGCTCATTCTGCCGGCTGATCTTATGCAGAAGCGGCGCGATCTCCGGATAGCGCTCGTCGATATCCGGGTTTTCGGGGTCGATTTCGTTGATTGGCGCGACGATGCGCGCAGAGATGCCGCTGGCGAGTCCCACAGAGCAGAGGGAGACCAACACGACAAGCGCCGCCACAGGCGCCAGCATGGAAAGCAGCAGCGCGCCGAGGGTCTGCCGTCCGGCACTCACGCGGATGACTGAGCCGTCCGCGATCCGAACGGCATAGTTGACCGTCGTCACACCGAGCGTGTCGGATCGGCGTTCGCTCTGCCCGACGCCGTCGGCAAAAGCCGCCGCGATCTCCTCGCGGTCCGCGTGATTTTCCATCTCCGGAGCGGCAGCTGCGCTGTCGTACAGGACGGAGCCATCCGGAGCGATATGCGTCACGCGGGATGACGTGCGGACCGGAGAGGCGAAGTATGCGTCACCCTCCTCCTCCACGCCGCGGCAGATATACGCCGCCTCCGTGCGCAGCCGCTCAAACAGTGCGTCCTTGTCGTTTTTGTACTGTCCCCACAGCATGAATACGAAGCACACGGTAAACGCCGCAAACGCGACGAGCAGAATGCTTCTGGAAATCCGTTTGGTCATAGAAGCCTCCGTTTCAGCCGGCGCTGATCTTGTAGCCGATGCCGCGCACCGTCTCGATCAGGTCGCCGCATACGCCCAGCTTGGTGCGCAGGGTACGGATATGTACGTCCACCGTCCGGTTTTCCCCGTCGAACTCAAATCCCCAGATGCGCTGGAGGATCTGGTCTCGGGTAAAGACCGTGCCCGGACTGGAGACAAGCAGGCAGAGCAGCTCAAATTCCTTATACGTCAGCGAAACGTCCTGCCCGTTCGCGCGCACGATGTGCTTCGCCGGGCAGACGTACAGAGCGCCGATGCGGTACTCCTTCTGTTCCTCGCCCGCCTGCGTCCCGGCGCGCCGCAGCTGCGCCTTGATGCGCGAAATCAGCTCCAGCATGCCGAACGGCTTCGATACATAATCGTCCGCGCCGGAATCGAGCGCGATCACTTTGTCGTATTCCGTGCTTTTGGCGGTCAGCATAATGACAGGCACGGTTTTTGTGTCCTGCCGTTCGCGAAGCCTGCGCAGCACCTCCAGCCCGTCCTCCTCCGGCAGCATGATGTCGAGCAGGACCAGACCCGGTATCTGCCGCTCCACCGCCTGCCAGAACTGAGACGGACGGGAAAACGACTCCGTCTCCAGCCCTGAGTTGTTAAGCGCATAGCCGACGAAGCCGCGGATGCTGTCGTCGTCCTCAAGCAGGTAGATCATGGCGTCCTCCTTTTCCGTTTCAAATCAGGGGCTGATCGTTGATGACAAGCCGGAACGCCATGCCCAGCTTATCTGCCGCCTTGCGGCACAGGATCATGCGATCCATGAAAATTTCAAAATAGTCCATCACCGAGCCGTAATGCGTGTCAACAGACAGCGAAAGCGTGATCTCCGTTTTATCCTCCGATACGGCAAGGCAGGAACGCTCGACCGAATAATTGACGCGATCGTGGATATCAAAGGTCGTTTTATCCCGATTGCGCACGCGGGAGCGGCGCACATCCGATTTGTCGGCAAGGATCAGCGCGGCTGCGAGCGCGTTGACCGGCACGCCGGTGCCCTCGTCGTGATTGCCGATAGCGGTAGTGACAGTCGCGATGTCGGCGGCGTCCATGTCCATCTTCTCAAGCAGTATGAATGCCATGACCGCGCCGGACTGTGAGTGCTCCACGCGGTTGACCAGATTTCCGATATCGTGCAGATAACCCGCGACGCGGGCAAGCTCGATCTCGTGCTCCGGAAAGCCGAGCGTTCGCAGGATATCGCCCGCCGTTTCCGCCACCTTCGTCACATGTGCGAAGCTGTGCTCCGTAAAGCCGAGCGCGGCGAGCGATTCGTCCGCGCGGGTGATGAAGGTGTTAATCTCGCGGTTCTTTTTCAGCTCCTCCAGTGTAATCACGGCTCCGCCCCTCCGTTCTTCAGCGCCTCGCACAGGCGGAATTCGCGGATATCGCCGGAGATCATACCGAGCCTTCCCTCAAATTTCACGCCGTACCAGTGCGCCTGTATGTCCTCCTCCGTATCGCGTATGCAGGCGGAAACGAAGGACAGCGTATGCGAGAGCGCCTGCCGCATGGGAAAGCCGGCAAGCAGATATCCTGCAAGCGCGGAGGCGAACACGTCTCCCGTGCCGTGCAGCGGGGCGTCGGAGCGCGGCGCGGACAGCGTCGCCTTTTCTCCCGTATCAAAGCTGCGGTATGCGACGCCGATCTCATCCTCCCCAAAGCAAACGCCGGTAACGACGGCGGCACGGCAGCCGAGCGCGACGAGCGCGGCAAAGACCGCCTCCATACGTGCCGGCTCAAACGCCTCCCCTGTATATGGCACGTCCGCAAGCAGGCACGCCTCGGTGACGTTCGGCGTAATCAGATCGGCGCCGCGGCAGAAGGCGCGCATCGCGCGCACAAACGACTCGTCAAAGGGAGGATACAGCCGTCCGCCGTCGCCCATCACCGGATCGACCAGCGTCCGTCCGCCCTCGGCAAGCAGCGCGGCGCGCGCACGCTTCGCTGTTTCCAGCTGGGCGGCAGAACCGAAGTATCCGCTGTAGAACATGTCAAAGCGCAGCCCGAGCGACATCCAGTGCACCGTGATGCGCTCCATCTCCTCCGTCAGGTCGAGAAAAGTAAAGCCGGGAAAGCCTCCCGTATGCGTGGAAAGCAGCGCCGTCGGAAGAATGACCGTCTCCGCATCCGCCGCGCTCAGAATCGGGAGCGCGACGGTATTCGAGCATTTGCCGAAGCAGGAGATATCCTGTACCGATAGGATGCGTTTCTGTTTCATAAAAATCACTCCGAATCAGAATCCGGCAGCGCACCCGGACGCGTTATGCGTCCGTATCGTACTCGCCTGTCAGGGCGTACTCCACCCATCCGGCGATATTGACCGCGTGATCGCCGATCCGTTCAAGATACTTGGCGATCATAAGCAAATCCAGGCAGTATTCCCCGTCCGCGCCGTCCGCGCGGAGCGTCTCGATCAGGGAGCGCTTGATCTCGTCGAACAGGCCGTCCACCACATCGTCGTGCAGCACGACCTGCCGCGCCCGCTCCGCGCTGTCCGTGACGAACGAATCGATGGAATCCGTCACCATGGACACCGCCTCGCCCGCCATCTGCTTCAGCTTTCCGTCGCCGAGCGGACCGCGCGAGAGCACATACCGCGCAATGCCTGCAATATCGGACGCCTGATCGCCGATGCGCTCCATGTCGGAGATCATCCGCATGGCGGAGGAAATCGTGCGCAGATCCCGCGCGACCGGCTGCTGCAGAAGCAGGATGCGCATGCACTGCGCCTCGATATCCCGCTGTGCGCGGTCGATCGACGCGTCCGTCTCGTTCACGCGGGCAAGCAGCGCCTCCTCGCCCGTCTCAAGGGAGCGGATGGCGAGGGAGATCGCCTCCTCGCAGAGAGCGCCCATCTGCACCATCGCCGTTTTCAGCTCCGTCAGCTCTTCCTCATATTTACGCCGCATAAACAAATCCTCCGTCAGCCGAAGCGGCCGGTGATGTAATCCTCCGTCCGGGCATCGGCAGGACGGGAGAACAGCGTTTCCGTATCGCTGTATTCAATGAGGGAGCCGAGCAGGAAAAAGGCGGTTTTGTCGGAAACGCGCGCTGCCTGCTGCATATTGTGCGTTACCATAATAATAGTATACCTTTTTTTCAGCTCCATTGCAAGGTCTTCTATCTTAGAAGTTGAAATCGGGTCGAGGGCGCTCGTCGCCTCGTCCATGAGCAGCACCTCCGGCTCGACCGCCAGCGCGCGTGCGATGCACAGCCGCTGCTGCTGACCGCCGGACAGTCCGAGCGCGCTTTTCTTCAGCCGGTCGGACACGTCGTCCCACAGCGCGGCGTCGCGCAGGGATCGCTCGACAATATCGTCCAGCTTCACCTTCGAGCGGACGCCGTGCGTGCGGGGGCCGAAAGCAATGTTGTCGTAGATGCTCATCGGGAAGGGATTCGGCTTCTGGAACACCATGCCGACGCGGCGGCGCAGCAGATTGACGTCCATTGTGCCGCTTATGTTCTCGCCGTCCAGCAGAAGCTCTCCCTCGACACGGCAGCCGTCGATAAGGTCGTTCATGCGGTTGAGTGAACGCAGCACCGTCGATTTGCCGCAGCCGGACGGACCGATAAACGCCGTGATGCTTTGCGCAGGTATCTCCAGCGACACATCCTTTACCGCGTGGAAATCTCCGTAATAAATGTTCAGGTGGTGTATATCAAATTTTCCCATAGCTATTCACAAATTCTCCATGGATTCATACGTCCGACAGACGTTTTGCCAGCGCGCCGGAGGCGGCGTTGATTCCTGCCGCCAGAAGAAGGAGCACAAAGCCGGTCGCATACGCCTCGTTGGTATGAAGCCCCTCAGAAAACAGACAGTACATATGAACCGCCAGCGTCCGGGCGGAATCAAAGGGACCGAGCGCGATCTCCGGCGAGGTGCCTGCGGTGAAGATGAGCGCGGCGCTCTCGCCGACGATGCGTCCGATGGATAGGATCACGCCGGAGAGGATACCGCGCGAGGCGGCGGGAAGCACGATTTTGAAGATCGTGCGCACCCGCGACGCGCCGAGCGCAAGCGATCCCTCCCGCAGCGAATCGGGCACGGCGAGAATCGCCTCCTCTGCGGTGCGCAGAATTGTCGGCAGCACCATGACCGCCAGCGTCAGTACACCGGCGGCAAGGGAGAAATACCATCTTGCGGCGACAACGAAGGCGAGAAAGCCGAACAAACCGTACACAATGGACGGGATACCGGAAAGCGTTTCCGCCGCCATGCGGATGACGCGGACGATGCGCGAACCGTGCGGCGCGAATTCCGTCAGATATACGGCGGCGAAAACGCCGGCGGGTACGGCAAGAATGAGCGTCAGCACCGTCATCGTCACGGTATTCAGAAGCGCCGGGAGCATGGAAAGATTCTCCGAGGTATAGATAAGCGAAAACAGCGACGGGCGCAGCTGCGGCACGCCGCGGACGGCGATATAGACGACGAGAGTGACCAGCAGCGCGGCAGTCACCGCGGCGCTGCCCCAGATCAGCGCGCGCAGCACGGCGGAGCCTGTATGCCGCGCGGCTTTCGTTTTCTTTGAGAGCATGACAGCTTCCTTTCCTCGGCAGGAGATACAAAAAACGCTTTGCACCGTTTTTCCGTCTCCTGTTCCGGTATTCAGACAGACGAATGCGCCGTGTCGGATTTGGCGGCAGACTTCTGGATTGCAGGCTGGGCGGTTTTCTCTGCAGAGCCCGCGCCGGAGCGCTTTCCACGCCTGCGCACCCTATCCGGCGCGCTCAGATTCTTCACGGCGGAGAAGCACAGATTGACAAGCAGGATAAACACGAACAGTACGACGCCAGTTGCAACCAGCGCGGAACGGTGGAACTCCCCGGCATATGCCATCTCGAGAACGATGTTCGACGTCATCGTGCGCACGCCGGACAGAAGGCTCTGCGGAATGACCGCCTGATTGCCCGCGACCATCACGACCGCCATCGTCTCGCCGACAGCGCGGCCGAGTCCGAGCACCACACCGGAGAGAATACCGCTTTTCGCCGCAGGGAAAAGCGTGCCGAAGATCGCGCGCTCCTTCGTCGCACCGAGCGCGAGCGCACCCTCAAAATACGCTTCCGGCGCGGCGCGCAGAGACGATTCGGTCACGCTGATAATCGTCGGCAGGATCATAAAAGCGAGCAGCACGGACGCGGTAAGAATCCCCTTCCCGCCCGTGCCGAACAGCGCCTGCACAGCGGGCACAAGAACGGTCAGTCCAAAGAAGCCGTACACGATCGACGGAATCCCGGCGAGCAGATCGACGCCCGATTTCATCGGACGGTAGAGCTTTTTCGGACAGTAGCGCGCCAGAAACACGGCGGAGAAAATGCCGAGGGGCACGCCGAGAATCAGCGCGCCCGCGGTCACATACAGGCTGCCGAGGATCATGGGGAAGATCCCGTACAGATCCTGCGACGGCTTCCACTCGGTACCGAGCAGAAAATTCAGAGGTCCGATCTTCGCAATGGCAGGTATGCCGTTCGCAAAGAGGAAAAGGCAGATGAGCGCAACCGCCGCCACAGAGAGCAGAGCACAGAGAAGAAATCCGGCGGCGGCGAGAGAGTCCCGGAGAGTGTGCTTCATGGCGCGTCCTCAGCGGAGCTCAGACCAGTCCGTCGTTTCCCCGAGGAAGACGGAGCGGATCTGATCGGAGGAAAGGTTCGTCAGCGGGTTATCCGGATGGACGATCACGGCAATGCCGTCCGTGGCGATCGTCAGGCAGGTGAGCTTTTCCGCTTCCTCGCTCTTCAGATCGCGCGAGGACATGCCAAGATCGACAATGCCGTCCGTCGCGGCGGTGATTCCGGCGCCCGAGCCAGTCTGCTGAATATCGATCTCCACGCCGGCGTTCAGCTTTTTGTACGCCTCAGCGAGCTTCTCCATCGCAGGGGAAACGGAAGTGGAACCGGAAAGCGTGATCTTTCCGCTGACACCGGAGGCGGTATAGGCGGGCGCGTTTTCCTGCGCGATGCAGCCCGCGCCGGTCAGGATCTTCTGTCCCTCGGCGCTCATGATGAAGTTCAGAAAGTCCTTTGCCTGCACGCTGAGCGAGCCTTCCTTATAAACGACGTTGAACGGGCGGGCTACCTTGTAGGCGCCGCTTTTGATGTTCGCCACCGTAGGAGCCACCCCGTCCACAGAGATCGCCTTCACATCGGAGGACAGGGAGCCAAGCGAAACGTAGCCGATGGCATTTTTGTTGCCGGCTACTGTCGAGAGCATGACGGCGGTGCTGTTCGTGATCTCCGCGGAGGCAGCGGTGGCGTCGTTTCCGCTTCCGTCCTCCACACCGAGCAGCTCGACGAATGCGCCGCGCGTGCCGGAGCCTTCCTCGCGGGAGACCAGATTGATTTTTGTATTGCCGGAGCAGGATGCCAGAGACAGCGCTGCCGCCATAGCGGTGAGCGCGGCAAGGATTCGAATGTTTTTCATATCAGTTCCCTCATTTCTGCATTTGCATTCTTATTTCTTACTGCGCTATCAGTATACAGCGCACGCGTAAAATCCAAAACCGCGCCTGCGTTAAGGCAAGGTTAAATATTGTTAAGACACGGCGCAGCTTGCAGAAATGTAAGCATTCCGTAAGGAAAAGCCATGGAAAGGGGGGCGAGGCGTGTGCTATAATGAATCCGTCAGCAAAAAGGACGCTCGGACGCGGCGGGTACCCCCGTTTCGTCCGGCGCCGGAAGGGATGCATCATGAATCAGATTCTTGAAGTCAAAAACGTCAAAAAAATCTACACCAGCCGTTTCGGCGCGGCGAAAGTGCAGGCGCTCTCCGGCGTCTCCTTCACCGTCGAAAAGGGTGAATACGTCGCCATCATGGGCGAGAGCGGCTCCGGCAAGACGACGCTGCTCAACATCATCGCCGCGCTCGACCGCCCCACATCCGGCAGCGTTCTTCTCGGCGGCATGGATCTCAGTGCCATCCGGGAAAAGGATATCGCCGTATTCCGCCGGGAACACCTCGGCTTTGTATTCCAGGATTTCAATCTGCTGGATACGTTTTCCCTGCGGGACAACATCTTTCTGCCGCTTGTCCTGGCGCAGAAGCCGTACCGGGATATGGAGGACCGCCTGACCCCGCTCGCCATGCAGCTCGGCATCACGCCGCTTCTGGACAAATTCCCCTATGAGGTCTCCGGCGGTCAGAAGCAGCGCGCCGCCGTCGCCCGCGCGCTGATTACCCGTCCGGAGCTGGTGCTCGCCGACGAACCGACCGGTGCTCTCGACTCGCGCTCCTCGGACGAACTGCTCCGTCTGTTCGGAGAGATCAACCGCGGCGGTCAGACGATCCTCATGGTCACGCATTCCGTGCGCGCCGCCAGCCATGCGCGCCGCGTCCTGTTTATCCGCGACGGCGAACTGTTCCATCAGATCTACCGCGGAGACGCAGACGATGAGGCGATGTACGAGCGCATCTCCGATACGCTCCGCATGCTCCAGAAGGGTGGTGAGGGCGCATGAAGCGCTCTCTGCACGCACGGCTGGCACGTCTCAGCCTGAAAAACAACCGCAGCATCACGCTGCCCTATATCCTGACGGCAGCATCGATGGTCATGCTCTTCTACATTGTTCTGTTCCTGGCACGGGACGGCGAGATCCGGCAGCTGCGCGGCGGCGAGATGCTTCAGCTGTGGATGCACTTCGGCGTCGGCGTGATCGGGCTGTTCAGCGTTCTGTTTTTGTTCTACACGAACAGCTTCATCATGAAGCGCCGCAAGCGGGAACTGGGACTGTACAATATCCTCGGCATGGACAAGGGCAACATTGCCCGCGTTCTCGCCCGGGAAACGCTGTACATTGCTGTGATCTCCATTCTCGCCGGACTTGCCTCGGGCATCCTCCTCTCCAAGCTCGCCCAGCTCGCCATGATCCGTATCATGGGCGAGGAGGCGCCGCTCTCCTTTCCGATCCGCTGGGACGCCGCCCTCCTCGCCGCGGCGGTATATGCAGCCATTTTTCTCGGCGTATATCTTCGTTCCCTCATCGGACTGCACCGCGTCAATCCGATCGAGCTTCTGCACGCCTCCTCCGCCGGCGAGCGGGAGCCGCGCGGGAATTTCCTGCTCGCGGCACTCGGCATTCTGACGCTCGGCGGCGGATACGCCATCGCCGTACTGGTCAAGGACGTCTTCAGCGCGGTCTCGCTGTTCTTCGTCGCAGTCATTCTCGTCATTATCGGAACGTACTGCTGCTTTATCGCCGGCAGCGTCACGGTTCTGCGCATTCTGAAAAAGAACCGGCACTACTACTATAAGCCGCGTCATTTCGTCACCGTCTCCGGCATGATCTACCGGATGCGCCGCAGCGGCGCGGGTCTTGCCTCCATCACGATCCTTGCGACCATGGTCCTGGTGATGCTCTCCTCGACCAGCTGTCTGTATATCGGCTCGGAGGAGATCCTGCGCGGCATGTATCCGCGTATGTTCTCCTATGCAGTACGGACAGAGGACGCACAGTCTGCAGAGCTGGAGAGCACGGTGAACGAGGTGCTCGCCGCGCACGGCATGCAGCCGGAGAATGCGCTCTGCTACCGCTACGCCAATGTGTTCGGCTATGGAAAGGACGGCTGGCTGAAAAATCCGGACACGGCGCAGGGCGCGGATTCCCTCTCCCCCGTCACCGCCTTTCTGATCCCGCTGGAGGACTATAACCGCTGTACCGGGGAGAACCGGACGCTCGGTTCCGGCGAGGTGCTCGCCTGCATGAAGAAGGGAAAGTTATCCGGCGATACCATCCGTCTCTGGGACGGTCCCGTCTTCCATGTGCGCGAACAGATCGATTTCACCCTGGAAACAGGAGAACAGGCAGCTCTGGACGCGTGCCCGGTTCTGTACCTTGTCCTGCCGGACGCGGAGTCGATCCGTTCCGCCTGCGGCGAAGCGGCAGAGGAAAGCAGTTCTCCCGCGCTGTATACGCGCTATGCCTTCGACGTCGATGCCGACGAGGACGCGCAGCGCTCTCTCGCCGGTGATATTCTGGACCGTCTGGGCGGCGCGAACCAGTATCTCCGGATGACTGTGGAGTGCATGGGACGGAGCGACTACTACAGCATGTACGCCGGGCTGTTCTGCCTCGCGATCCTTCTGGCGCTGGCGTTCCTGCTGGCGGCGGTACTTATCATGTACTACAAGCAGATCACCGAAGGCTACGAGGATCAGGCGCGCTTCGACGTCATGCAGAAGGTCGGCATGACGGACGTCGAGATCCGTTCGACCGTCAACAGGCAGGTGCTGACCGTGTTCTTTCTGCCGCTCGGCGCCGCGACGATGCATATGGCGTTCGCCTTCCCGCTCGTGCGCCGGCTGCTCACACTGTTCTCCCTGACCAACACAACGCTGTTTCTGATCGTGACCGCCGTCGCCATCGGCGTGTTTGCCCTCTTCTACCTGATCGTGTACCGCGTTACCTCGCGCGCCTACTACGGCATCGTCCGCGGCGCGCAGAAAGCGGCATGATGTCCCATTGACAAGATTTTTATGTAAAAATGAAAAAAACACTTGCATTCCGGATATGGATATGCTATAATGGAAAAGCGATTCCGGATGGGGTCGCTGAGGGGGTATAGCTCAGCTGGGAGAGCGCTTGAATGGCATTCAAGAGGTCGCCGGTTCGATCCCGACTATCTCCACCATCGAAGCCTTGAAAACCATTAGTTTTCAAGGGCACTGAAAAAGACACGTTTTCAATAAAGTAAAACGTGTCTTTTTTACATG
>JBJDZH010000010.1:8154-16854 GCA_051867895.1 Eubacteriales bacterium | reverse complement strand
GCATGGTTTACTGTGCCGACTGCGGAGCGAAAATGCGGTACTGCACCACCAACTACTTTGAGAAGCGGCAGGATCACTTTGTATGCGCTAACTACCGCAGCAACACGGGAAGCTGTTCGGCTCACTTCATCCGGGCGGTTGTTCTGGAAGATTTGGTCTGGATGCACATGAAAGCGGTCATTTTCTATGTGACACGGTATGAGAAGCACTTCCGGGAGGTCATGGAGCAAAAGCTCCGCCTGTCCAGCGAGGAAGCCATCCGTGGACACAGAAAGCGTCTGGAACAGGCTGAGAAGCGATTGACGGAGCTTGACCGCCTGTTTATCCGCATCTATGAGGACAACGTGGCTGGGCGTATTACGGATGAACGGTTTTCCATGATGAGCAGGACTTACGAGGACGAGCAGACGCAACTCAAAGTGGAAATCCAGAGCTTACAGCAGGAGATTGAAGTACAGGAACGACAGATTGAGAACCTGGAGCAGTTTATCCAACGGGTACACAAATACGAGGATTTGCAGGAGCTTACCCCCTACGCCCTGCGGGAGCTTGTCAAGGCGATCTACATTGAAGCACCTGATAAGAGCAGCGGCAAGCGGCGGCAGAACATCCGCATTTCCTATGACCTTGTGGGCTTTATCCCGCTGAATGAACTTGTGAAAGAGGAAACGGCATGACCGAAGCCATGCCGTTCCTGCAAAAAACGATATTACTTTCTTACGACCCCCGACCATTCCTGCGAGGGGTTTTATTTTCCGGAAAACTATGCTACAATGGTTTCGCAATACAGAAAAGGAGAGCCGGATATCCCCGGCAATATAGCCTATGGAACTGCATCGGAAAATGGAGCAGATCCGTTCCCGCCGGAATTCATACTGGTCAGACCGGATCGCATCGGAGATGATGTACGCCGTCAACCTTTCCTCGGTACTGGAGCACAAGTACGACGAGCTGCTCGACCGCACCGCGGACGCTCTGCTTGCGTCGATCCGCCGTGACGGCGTGATTACGGACGCTGCCGCCAAAGAGGCGGAGGAGCGCCTTCTCCCGCTCTCTGCGGACGCGAAGCAGTACAAAATCCGCTGCGTCGCGCACGCGCATATCGATATGAACTGGATGTGGGGCTTTCAGGAGACGGTCTCCGTGACCATCGACACCTTCCGCACCGTTCTGGAGCTGATGCGCGAATATCCGGAGATGACCTTCGCGCAGTCGCAGGCGTCTACCTACCGCATTATCGAGGAATATGCCCCGGAGCTTCTGCCGGAGATCCGGCAGCGCGTCGCCGAGGGACGCTGGGAGGTGACGGCGTCCGCATGGGTCGAGGCGGACAAGAACATGACCGGAAGCGAATCGCTCGCCCGTCATATTCTCTATTCCCGGCAGTATCTCTCGAAGCTGCTGGACATCGCCCCGGATTCTATCCGCATCGATTTCGAGCCGGACACGTTCGGACATAATATCTCCATGCCGGAGGTGCTCGCGGACGGCGGCGTGAAGTATCTGTATCACTGCCGCGGCTACAACGGACATTATCTGTACACATGGCGCGCGCGCAGCGGCAAGAGCGTTCTCGTCTACCGCGAGCCAAAGTGGTACAACGCCGACATCGTGCCGGATATGCTCTGCGATGTGCCGCTGTACTGCGACAGCCACGGTGTGGACGTGATGCTGAAGGTCTACGGCGTCGGCGACCACGGCGGCGGACCGACCCGCCGGGACGTGGAGCGCATTGCGGATATGATGCGCTGGCCCCTCCAGCCGACGATCACATTCGGCACCTTCGACGCCTTCTTCTCCGAGCTGGAAAAGTTCCAGCCGAAGCTGCCCGTTGTGGAACAGGAGCTGAACTACATTTTCACCGGCTGCTATACCTCGCAGTCCAAAATCAAGGCGGCGAACCGCATTGCCGAAGCGCGCATCTATGAAGCCGAGGCGCTGGATGCCGCGTCCGCTTCGCTTGGCGGAGCGGATCACAAAAAGCAGCTCGACGACGCGTGGGAGCGGATCCTTTTCAATCACTTCCACGATATTCTGCCCGGCTCCGGCGTCGAGGAGACGCGCGAGTATGCCCTCGGCATCTTCCAGCAGGCGATGGCGGGCATAGGCGCGACCGCCAATCTCTCGATGCGGCATATCGCCGCGGCGATCGATACGACGCCGATCGAGGTCACGGAGGATCACGCCTCGAATTCCGAGGGAGCCGGCGTTGGTTTCGGCGTCGGCGAGAGCGCGCAGTACGGCTTTAACGCCGCCGAGCGCGGACTTGGCAGAAAGCGTATCTTCCATCTGTTCAATACGGCGCAAAACGACTACGACGGCGTCGTAACGCTGACGGCATGGGACTGGAATTATAATACCGGACGCATCGTGATCGCGCAGCCGGACGGAACGCGCGTCCCGCATAAGCTGCTCGCGACCGGCGCCGGCTACTGGGGACACCGCTATACGAATATCGCCGCCTGTGTGCATGTTCCTGCGCTCGGCTACGCGACCTATACGCTGGATGAGGCGGACGCAGGACCGATGCCGTTTGCGAGCACCCGCGACCCGCGGATCGAATACTTCCCGGCAGAGCGTCTTGTTCTGGAGAACCGGCGCATCCGCGCGGAGTTCGACCGGCAGACGATGCTCCTCATGAGTCTCGTCCATAAGGAGAGCGGACGCGAGCTGATCGACGATCCGTCCGCCATGTTCCGCTACATCACTGAAAACGGCTGCCGCGGCATGACGTCATGGCGTGAGGGCGATCCGATGCGCGTCGAGTGCCTGAATGAGTCCGGGCGCGTCCGCGTGACGGAGGAAAGCTGCGGCGGCATCCGTCAGTGGATCCGCTTTGAGATCCCGTTCGGCAGCGCGTCCTGCCTGCGCACAACCGTGTCCCTGACGGAGAACAGCTCCGTGCTCGATTTCGACGTGACGGCGGATTTTCGCGAGGTCGGCGGAGACAGAGCGATCCCGCAGCTCAGCTTCCTTGCGCCGTTTGCCTATAAGCCGCGCACCTACCGCTACGACGTTCCTTTCGGCACGATCGACCGTCCGGACGAGGCGCATGACGTGCCTGCTCTGTCCTTCGCCGCCGCTGTGCCGCAGGACGGTCCGGCAATGTTCCTCGTCACCGATACGAAATACGGCTACCGCGGGCATGAGAATGCGCTTGGGGTCAATCTGATCCGCGCCTCCTACGACCCGGATCCGATTCCAGAATTCGGACCGCACCACTTCCGCATCGGTCTCGGCGCGCTGGACAGCGCCGCGCCGCAGACGCTCTTTGCGGAGTCTGACCGCTTCAACCATCCTGTGGCTGCGATCTCGGTCCGCCGCAGCGCAGGCACACTGCCGATGAGCGGCAGCTTCCTCACCGTCGAGGGCGGCGTACACGTGTACGCGCTCAAGACGCCGGAGGAAGGGAAGGGCGCTCTCGTCCGTGTCTGTGACATCACCGGAGAGGGAACGGATTTCGCGCTTACCTTCGCCTCCGCGATCGCCGAAGCGAAGTATGTGGACACAAACGAAAACATCCTGGCTGACGCTGCCCTGGACGGATGCACCGTGCGCGGGCATATCGCGCCGTTTGCGGTGGAGGCGATCCGCGTCCGCTGGAAGGAGACGGAATAATGCTGCGCCGCTTCGCATGGAACCTCCTTTTTCTGGGGATCGGGATCGTGCTGATCGTCGTGTGGGTCCTGATCCCGTCTGTTGCCATGATCCCGGCAGCGGCGCTTTTCCTCGGACTGGCAGCGGCGCTCGGCACGTCGCCGGACGGGCGGTATCGTGTGCTTGCACCGCATCGCTCCCTTCTCGTTTCCGCGGGCGCGCTGTTCGTCTCGTGCGTTCTCGGATTCGCGTCCAGCGCCGGACTGGGCAGCCTTCTCTGGATCGTCATCGGCGCGCTGGTGCTTGCCGTGATGGCGGCTGTGGTGCTGGAGACGGCGCTGCTCCGTCTCTTCTACCGCATTGCCCGCGGGCAGAAGTTTGATTTCCGCAATACCCTGCGGCGCGACTGGATATGGCTTGTAGTGCCGGTTCTTTCGCTGTCGGTCATGGCGGGGATATGGCTTTCGCTTGTGTGATGCGGCTCTGAAAAACAAAAAACGGCAGTCCGGACAGTGAAAGCTGTTCTGATTGCCGCTTTTGTCATTTGCCGGACTCAGCCTGCATAGTCTGAGTACAGCTGTATGGCGTCGAATACAGGCTCGAATTTTCCGTCGGCGTCCGACGTGACGAGAATGAATCCCGCGCCGTCCGAGTCCCGCTCGGCGTAGCTTGCCAGACATTGCCCGGCTTCGGGCGTATAGCCGGTCTTTCCCGCGAGGATCGTCACGCCGTCCGCCTCGTCCCCGTACATGCGGGAGAATACCGTCGAGGTCAGCAGAACGCCCTCCGGGTGCTGCTCCGTCGCCGACGTCGTATACTGATAGGTGGACAGGATCTCGCGGCATTCCTCGTACTGAAGCGCGTAGGCGAGAATGGCTGCCACATCGGCGCAGGTGGAGTAGTGTTCTGCGTCGTGCAGTCCGGTGCAGTTGGTGAAATGGGTGTCGGACAGTCCCAGCTCCTGCGCCTTTTCGTTCATCAGCGCGACAAAGTCCTCCTCGGAGCCTGCCGTATGGATGGCAAGAGACACCGCCGCCTCGGCGCCGGAGGGAAGGATCGTGCCATACAGAAGATCGCGTATCGTTACGGATTCACCGGGCGCAAAGCCCGCGAGAGACGCTTCTGCGCGGTACAGCGGATCGATGATGGCGCTGGTCACCGTGAACGTCTCGTTCAGATCGCCTGCGTGCTCGTATCCGACGAGCAGCGTCATGATCTTGGTCATGGAAGCGGGATACATGCGTGCAAAGGCGTCCTTCTGCGCTGTGATCTCGCCGGTGGACAGGGACAGAAGCGCCGCGAAGCCGCTGTCGATCTGCTCGCCCAGAGACACGGCGCCCTCGGCAAGGACGGGATGTACGGCGACGGGTCCCGCCGCCGGCGCGCTTTCGGACAAGCCCGTTTCCGGCAAGGTGGTTTCCGGCAAGGTGGTTTCCGGCGGGGGTACGGCGGGAGAATCGGTGACAGGCGCGCCGGAATCCGTCTGGGGCAGCGCGGCGGCAGGCTCTGCGCTGTCCGGCGACGGCGCATTCCGCCGGAGCGCGCTGCATGTCAGCAGGAGAACGGACAAAATGATTGCCGCCGCAGCCAGAGCGGCAAGCAGGATGTACCGCTTCTTGGGCTTTCCGGCGCTCTTTGGCACCGGCGTATGACTGGGCGCTGACGCGCGAGGGTATGCCGCCGGCGGCGGATGTGGGAGAGGGCGCGGAACGGACCGCGGAGAAGCGGTTCCCGTATCGGGTGTGCCGCCGGAGGATTGCAGCCTTCGCGCGGATTGGGCGTTCTGCGGGCGAACCGTGTTCCGCGCGGATTGGGTGTTCTGTGGGCGAGCCGCGCCCCGCGCGGATTGGGCGTTCTGTGGGCGTACCTGCGCGGGACGCGCTGTCGTATTCCCCCCGTATGGCGCTTGAGTGCCGCCGGAGCCGGGACTGTACGGGCGAAACGACCGGTTGGGTGAATCATTCATAGAAATTTTTCTTCCTTATCGGATGAGAATGAATCGGATGAGAATGAGAACAGGGGGACGCCGTGGCGTTCCCCTGTCTGCATTATGGCTTGTTCGTACCGGGTGCGTCCTTGCGCGGCGTCTGGGCAGCCTCCGCTGCCGCAGCTGCGGCGATCGCCTTTTTTGCTTTTTGCCGCGAACGGAGAAACGGAGCGGCGATCCCTGCGGCGATCAGAAGCGCCAGAAGAAGAATCACGAGAATATCCACAAATTTCGGGACGTTTTCGCCGAACAGAACGCTGGTTCCCAGCGTGTTGGCGGTCGATTTCAGCGACACGCAGTTTTCGCCGCCGTACTGTTCCATCTGCTTCATGGAGGACGCGGCGCTGCCGGCGGTGACGGCTACCTTATTCAGCGACAGAGTTTTCCCGGCGGAGAGCGCGGCTTTGCCGGATTCCACGCGCAGGCTCAGCGCCTGGATGTCCAGTGTCAGAGAGGCATGGATGGAGTTGTCCGCGGTCACGGAACCGCCATACAGCTTCACGGTTCGTCCGTTGATGGCAAAGCTGTCCGCCGAGGCGGAGGAAATGTTCATTTTTCCGTCCACGAAGGAAAGGGAGGTGTATTCGCTGTGAATGCCGTCGCCCGCGGCGGTGATCTCATAGGTCCCCTCCAGGAAGCGCGCGACGGTGGCGTCGTTGGTCGAGTAGAAATAGATGCCCATGTCGCCGGAGGTGAGGATGAGGGAACCGCTGCCCTTGAAGTTGACGGAGCCGGCGCAGGTGAGCGCAGCCTTGGAGGCGGTGATATAGTTCTTTCCCTTCAGGATCACGGTCGCGCCGTCGGGAATGCGCAGACCGTAATCGTCCGTCGTATCGATATACAGACCGTCCAGCGTCAGAGTGTCCTTGCGGTTGTCCCAGTAGTAGCCGCTGCCCGACATATTTTTCTGCGGACGGGAGAGGTTCACCGTTTCGGTGAGCTTGGCGGCGGCGGAAACGGGCGTCACGGGCAGATACAGGACTGGAAGAAGCAAGAACAGCGCCAGGATCCAGACAGCGGCGCGTGCGGGTACGGTGTGCTTGACAGTGCGTTTGCGCATACGTAGAGAGCTTCCTTTCGGCGTAATCGTCGGGTTCATCAATTTGTATAAGCAGTATACAGTATGATACCATATTTTTATCAAAAAAACAATAGCCGCGCGGACATTTCTGGATTTTTACGCACGTCCGGAGGAAGTGCGCCGGTATTCGGCTATTGCATTGCAGGCGCATTTGTGCTACAATGAAAAAAACAGAACAAACGGAGGAACGTCATGGGAGCGGCGAAGGAGCCGATCGCGGTTTTTGATTCCGGCGTCGGCGGGATCAGCGTTCTGGCGGAGCTGATGCGCCGGATGCCGCAGGAGAATTATCTGTATTTCGGCGATTCGGCAAACGCGCCGTACGGAAGCAGATCTCCGGAGGAGGTGCGCGCGCTGACGGAGAAGCATGTCGCCGAGCTGACGGCGCGCGGCGCAAAGGCGGTCGTGATCGCGTGCAATACCGCGACCGGCGCAGCCATCTCCTATTTGCGGGAAAAATTCGCCTCGATTCCGATGATCGGCATGGAGCCTGCGATCAAACCGGCGGCAGCGGCGCATCCAGGCGGACGGATCCTCGTCATGGCGACGCCGGTGACGCTTGCGTCGGCGAAATTCCGGCATCTGATGGAGCTGCATGAGCGGGAAGCGGAGATCGTTCCGGTGCCGTGCGCGCGCCTTGCCCGCATGGTCGAGGACGGGATCCTCGGCGGAGCGGAGCTGGAATCGTATCTTTCGGATACGTTGGCGCCGTATCTTACGCGCCCGGCGGACGCCGTCGTACTCGGCTGTACGCATTATCCGTTCGTTCGTGCGCAGATCGCGCGGGCGGCGCATACGGAGGCTCTGTACGACGGCGGCGCGGGGACGGCGCGGGAAACGGAGCATCAGCTTTCGCTGCGCGGCAGACTGCGCGGAGGAGCGGAAGCCGGAACGGTGGAGATTTTGAACAGCGAGCCGGGAGAGGCGCGCATCCGGTTCTGCCGGCGTCTGCTCTCCCTGTTGCTCGAGCCATCCAATGTATAAAAGCCGCATGCTTTTGCCTGCCGCCGTTCGACCGTCTTTCCTCTTTCCAGTGGCGCACAGCTTTGCTTTCTGTCGCCCGGGACGATAGGCGCGTTTTCTGATTCCGCAAAAAAAGAACCGCACGAATGCGGTTCTTTTTCGTTATGTTTGCAAAATCAGTGCTTCTTCTTGACGATGATAGCACCGGAAGCGGCAACTGCGGCAACAGCAGCGATCACAACAGCGATATCAGCGGTAGCAGTAGAGGAACCGCCGGAGGGAGCAGGAGTGGTCACAGCGCCGGTGGCCGGAGCCTCGGTTGCGGGAGCTTCCGTAGCGGGAGCCTCGGTTGCAGGAGCAGAGGTCTCGATCGTCTTGCCGGTAGCGTTCTCGGGCTTGTCAGCGTTGTACGCCTTGAAGTTGTCGACGTAAGCGATACCGTCGCCGGAAGCGTCGCCAAGACCGCCGTTCCAGGCGATACGGATGCGCTCAGCCTCGGTCGCGGAGGTGTCAGCGCAGTTCCAGTCGAGATCCTTTGCGATCAGGTCGCCGTCCACATACATGCTGAAGCACTGGTTCTTCATGTCGAAAGCAACGGCGAAGTTGTACCACTTGCCTTCCTGAATCTCCATGAGCGGCTGGTCAGCCTTATCGTACTCGACGATCTGGTTGCCGATAACGGTAAAGCTCTGCTGGAACTGGGTGCCTGCGGGCGGGGTCATGCGGAGCATACCGACCTGCCAGACGGTGGCGTTGTCGCCCGTCGTGAGCTTCTCAAAATAGATGTCGTAGGAGAGCACGAACTGCGGACCAAGACCCCAGACGGACTCAGAACCGCCGCCGAACAAATCGGAGAAGCAGTCCTTGTCGCCGGCGCCTTCCACGTAGCCGGTGCGGTCAAACTTCATGCACATGGTGCCATCAAACTTGGCAACCTGGATAGAGAACTGCTTCGGAGCAACATTGATGGATCTGTCGATGGCGATCCAGTCGCCTTCCACATCATCCTCAAAGTTGTACTCGAAGACATAGTCCGTTGCGCTGACGGAAGCGATCATCGCGACCATCATGA
>JBJDZH010000010.1:0-8054 GCA_051867895.1 Eubacteriales bacterium | reverse complement strand
CAGCGCCGGTGGCCGGAGCCTCGGTTGCGGGAGCTTCCGTAGCGGGAGCCTCGGTCACAGGAGCGGAGGTCTCAACCGTCTTGCCGGTAGCGTTCTCGGGCTTGTCAGCGAGGTAAACCTTCCAGTTGTCGACGTAAGCAACGCCGTCAGCGGAGTAGTCGCCGGTGGAGGCGTTCCATGCCAGACGGATCTGGGTCGCTTCGCTTGCGGAGGTGTCGGAGCAGTCCCAGTCAAGATCTTCGCAGACCAGGTCGCCGTCCACATACATGCTGAAGCACTTGTTCTCCATGTCGAAAGCAACGGCGAAGTTGTACCACTTGCCTTCCTTGATCTCCATCAGAGGCGCGTCAGCCTTCGCGTTCTCAACGAGCTGATTGCCGATGACGGAAAAGCTCTGCTGGAACTGCGTGCCCGCAGGAGCAGCCATACGGAGCATACCGACCTGCCAGCAGGAGCTGGAAGCCTCGGAGGTGGTCAGCTTTTCAAAGTAAACATCATAGGAGAAGACGAATCTCGGATACAGTCCCCAGGAGGTCTGCGTGCCGCCGATGAACATGTCGGAGAAGCAGTCCTTGTCGCCGGCGCCTTCTACGTAGCCGGTGCGGTCAAACTTCATGCACATGTCGCCGTCGAACTTGACGACCTGAATGGAGAACTGCTTCGGATAGGTCTTGAGAGAGTTGTCGATGGCGATCCAGTCGCCTTCCACATCGTCTTCGAAGTCATACTCAAAGACGTAATCGGTTGCACTGACGGAAGCGATCATCGCGACCATCATGAACGCGCAAAGGGCAATTGCGAAAAACTTTTTCATGGTGAATCTCCTTTACTGAATTGGCATAAGCCTGAAAATATTATATCGCGTTTCAAAGAGGAAGTCAATTGTCGAAAACGCACAATGGTGAATGGTGATTTTTGTGAAAAACTGAAAAAACGTGTGCAAAATCACGGCTTTTCCTTCAGCTTTCTGAGAAGAAGAATGCCGACCGCCGCCAGAATCAGGGAAGCCGCGGTTCCGGCTGCAAACCAGAACGGTCTTGAGACGCTGACTGCTTTCGTGTACTGCGGGAGCGGGAAGGTGTCGGCGCTCTCCGCCCCGGCGTCGATCAGGCGGATGTCCGGTTCGGCGATCCGATCCGGCAGTGCGCCGTTCGTGATGCGGATGTTGTCCACATACGCAGTTGCCTCGCCGGTCCCGCCGGAAAACCCGATGCGGAGCCGATCCGGCAGCGTGGCGGTCTGGTCGCTGATCGAATAGGGAACTGCGTCCGCTATGAGCACGCCGTCCAGATACAGATCGTACTGATTCTTCTCTTCATCCATGACTGCACTGAACGTATACCAGCGGTCCGGCTCCAGCGTATACGGCGTATCGGTGATCTTCGCACCTGCCTCAAGGCTGGACGCCTGCTGGAACTGGACGCCGGAGGCGGGCACCTGCCGGGAACAGAGGATCTGCCAGGGGCAGCCGAGCTCACCGGTGTAGCGGAAATCGTAGGAGAGACAGTAGAGCGACTCAAGCCCGACCTGGGCGATCTTACCGCCGAGCAGATCGATGAAGCAGTCTTCCGACTGTTCCAGCGCGGGGTGGTAAAAGCGGAGAACACTCGAGCCGTCCAGCGTGGTCGTTTCAATGACGCCGCTTTTCGGTGCGAATCCGATGTAGCCTTCCGCTTTCAGCCTGTCGACCGTGGTGTTCTCAAAGCTGCATTCGTAGACGCACGGATCCTTTGCGGCTTGGATGGGAAGGGAGAGCGCCGTAAGCGGGAGAAGCAGCAGAAGACAGCTGAAAAAGCGTTTCATCGGGCGGCACGACCCTTTTTCAGGATAATGGCGGCGAGAACCAGGACAAGGAGGATGCTGGCGCTGCCGACGGAGACGACGACGATGGTATTGACGTCGTACTGATGCGTCCATACGGGCAGATCAAACATGGCGGCGCTTTCCTCTGCCTGTTCTGCGGCGGCGAGCACCTGAATATCCGGGGCAGCGATCGATTCAGGGATGGCGGCGTTGTACACCTTGACGTTGTCCACATAGACGAGGCAGTCGCCGGTCGACTGATTCTGCCCGATACGGAGCCGCTCCGGATATTTGGCGGAGGTGTCGATGCTGTAGGGAGAGGCGTCGACGATCAGCCGGCCGTCCAGATAGACGTCGTATTTGGAATCTGTTTCATTGAACACGACGGAGATATTGTACCACTTGCCGAATTCAAGCACGGCGGCTTCCGACTTGTCCGTGAGGCTGCCGGTTGCCAGATTCAGTGTGCCTGTCTGCTGGAACTGCGTATTGCCGGCGGGCGGCACCTGCCGCGAGCAGGCAACCTGCCAGGTGCCGGCGCCTGAGAGCTTCTCCGGGATCATGATATCGTAGGAGATGCAGTAGGAGGACGCGAATCCCTTGGAACCCATGAGGATATCCACATAGGCGGCGGTATTGCCGTTTGCCGTCGTGCGGCGGAAGGCGAGCACCTTGTTGCCGTTCAGGTCATCCACGGTGATTGTCCCGGCGAGAGGAACGGTGGAGATGGCGCCGATGGTTGCGGGCGCTTTGCCGGTTTTCTGATTCTCAAAATCGATATTTGCCAGATATTTCTGCGATGCGGCTGCCGTCGGGGCTATGAGTGCCGACAGGAGCAGGAGCGATGCAGCGGCAGTGCGAAGAATGCTGCGTATCATCAAGTCCAAACCTTTCCGCTCACGCTCTCGGAACGCGTGCCGTCTGTGAGCCGGCGGGCACGCAAAGAGACAATTATATAGTATACATAGTACATTCTAACATGGGCAGCTAAAGTTGTCAATGCCGCAGCTTGCACAAAAACAAAGCGGATTTTTTGTGGAAAGCTCCGGGCTTTCCGGGATATATGCCGGTTTTTGGCGGATATGGAGACGCCCTGCGTCCCGTGGAGAGCAGGGACGCAGGGCGTGGGGGATAAGACACACCGGAGTGGAACACCGGACAGGGAACCGCGGCGGACGGTTATTTGCCGCGCAGAGCATCCAGCGCGGCGCGGATGCCGTCGGACTGCGCCTTGTACTTTTCCAGCTTGGCGCGTTCCGCGTCGACGACGGCAGCCGGGGCGCGGGAGACGAAATTCTCGTTTGCCAGCTTGGACTGAGCGCGCTTGATCTCGTTTTCCGAGGCGGCGAGCTCGCCCTCCAGCCGCTTGCGCTCCGCCGCGAAGTCCACCATATCGGCGAGCGGGATATAGATGGTCGCGGCGTCCGTGATGAGCTGGACCGCGCCGTCCTCCTCATATCCCGCGCACAGCGTGACCGCCGAGGCGGAGGCGAGGCGTTCAAAGAACGCATGCGTCGTTTCGTCGAAGGATTCCGGATATTTGGTCACGATGAACAGCTTCGCACGGCGGGACGGGGGAACGTTCATCTCCGCGCGGCGCGCGCGGATCTGCGTGATGGCGTCGATGACGCGCGCGATTTTCGCCTCTTCCTCCGGGAAGCGGAAATCCTCGCGCACGGCGGGATAGTCCCGCGTCATGATCGTGTCGGCGGCGCCGGGCAGATTCAGGTAGATTTCCTCGGTGATGAACGGCATGAACGGATGCAGCAGCGTCAGGATCTCGCGCAGCACGTACGCCAGCACGTTCTGTGCGTCCAGCGAGCGCGCGGTGCCTTTCTGGGCGACGGACGGCTTGGACAGCTCGATATACCAGTCGCAGTACACATCCCACACGAAGTCGTACAGCGCGCCGAGCGCGATGCCGATCTCATATTTGTCCAGATTCGCGCGGACGCCGGCGACGGTTTCGTTCAGGCGGGCAAGGATCCATTTATCCTCCGCCGCGAGGCGGGACAGCGGCGGCAGCTCGATGTCGTCGATCTCCAGATTCATCAGCACGAAGCGCGCGGCGTTCCACAGCTTGTTGGCGAAGTTGCGCGCCGCCTCGATCTTTTCGTCGGAGAAGCGCATGTCGTTTCCGGGGCTGTTGCCGGTGGCGAGGGCGAAGCGGAGCGCGTCCGCGCCGTATTTGTCGACAATCTCCAGCGGATCGATGCCGTTGCCGAGGGATTTGGACATCTTGCGTCCCTGCGCATCGCGCACAAGACCGTGGATCAGCACCGTGTCAAACGGGATCTTTTTGGTGTATTCCAGCCCGGAGAAGATCATGCGCGACACCCAGAAGGTAATGATGTCGTAGCCGGTCACGAGGGTGTTGGTCGGATAGAAGTAGTCAAGGTCCTCCGTCTCCTGCGGCCAGCCGAGGGTGGAGAACGGCCAGAGCGCGGAGGAGAACCATGTGTCCAGCGTGTCGGGATCCTGCGTCATGTGTCCGCCGCATTTCGGGCATGCACAGGGCGCCTCGCGGGAGACGATCATCTCCCCGCAGCTGTCGCAGTAATACGCCGGGATACGGTGTCCCCACCAGAGCTGGCGGGAGATGCACCAGTCGCGGATGTTCTCCATCCAGTGGAAATAGTTTTTCGCGAAGCGTTCGGGCACGAAGCGGATCCGTCCGTCGCGCACCGCCTCGATGGCGGGCTTGGCGAGCGGCTCCATTTTGACGAACCACTGCTTGGAGACCATCGGCTCGATGACGTGATGGCAGCGGTAGCACGTGCCGACGCTGTGGGCGAGCGGCTCGACGCTTTTCAGCAGTCCCGCATCCCGCAGATCGGCAAGGATCGCGGTTCTTGCCTCGTCGGTCGTCATGCCGGCGTATTTGCCGCAGTCCAGCACCTCCGGCTCGCCGACGGCGGCGGTGCCGCGCGCGACACTCTCCAGATAGGCGGCGCGGTCGTCGGCGCCGGTCATTCTGCCGTCAAAGGTAAAGACGCGGATCAGGGGGAGGCTGTGGCGCTCGCCGACCTCGTAGTCGTTCGGGTCGTGCGCGGGCGTGATCTTCACAACGCCTGTGCCCTTGGTCATGTCGGCGTGTTCGTCGCAGATGATCGGGATCTCGCGCCCGGTAAGCGGCAGCGTCACGTGGCAGCCGTGCAGATGCGCGTAGCGCGGATCGTCTGCGTTGATGGCGACGGCGGTGTCGCCCAGCATCGTCTCGGGACGGGTCGTGGCAAGCTCCAGCATCTCGCCCGTTTCCTTCACGGGGTAGAGCAGATGATAGAATTTGCCTTCCTGGTCGGCGTATTCCACCTCCGCGTCGGAGATGGAGGTCTTGCAGGTGGTGCACCAGTTGACCATGCGGTTGCCGCGGTAGATCAGTCCCTTTTTATACAGGCGCAGAAACACCTCCTGCACCGCCTCGGAGCAGCCCTCGTCCAGCGTGAAGCGTTCGCGGCTCCAGTCGCAGGAGGAGCCGAGCTTTTTGAGCTGTTCGATGATGCGTCCGCCGTATTTGGCTCTCCAGTCCCATGCGCGCGCAAGGAAGCCCTCGCGCCCGAGATCTTCCTTTGTCAGCCCTTCCTTGCGCATGGCTTCGACGATCTTCGCCTCCGTCGCGATGGAGGCGTGGTCGGTGCCGGGGAGCCACAACGTGCAGTAGCCGCACATGCGCTTGTAGCGCGTCAGAATATCCTGCAGCGTGTTGTCCAGCGCATGTCCCATGTGGAGCTGACCGGTGATGTTCGGCGGCGGCATCACAATGGAGTAGTGCGGACGGGAACGGTCGATCTGCGGCGTAAAGCGGCCGTTTTCGCACCAGGACGCGTAAAGCCGCCCCTCAAAGGAGGCGGGGTCGTAGGTCTTCGGCAGTTCTTTTTTCATACTTTTCTCCTTATCTGATCGGACAAAAAAAGCGCCCGATCCCAAACTGGATCAGGACGCAGAAAACGCGGTACCACCCGATTTCGCCCGCAGGCGCACTCACGGACCCGAGGATCCGTTATCCCGTAACGAGGGAGGACGGCAGCGCCTTCGCCGGGCGGTAAGCCCTGCGTCGGACTGCGGCTCCGGGACTACTTTCCGTTCGACCTGCCGCGGCGATCCCAGCCTCCGCCGCTCTCTTCGGACTGTCGTGAACGGTACTCCTTCCCTTCACAGCCTTTTCTGTATACTGAATATACACAGTATAGCACGCGTCGGCGCGCTTGTCAAGGGCTGTGCGGATTCTTTTTCGCCCCCCCGCGCCGTCCTTGACATCCCGGCGGCGCTATGATACAATAGAAAAAAAGGCGAGAGGTGCGGTATGCTGTATCTGCGTTCGGCGACGCTGCCGGATCATGAGCAGGAATTTCTGCGTCTGGCACATGATAAGAAAAAAGGCAGCATGACCTGCTACGGCAGCCGGTATCCGTTCGGGATCTTTCCTTCGATGGGGCTGGATGAGATCGTGTTCGCGCCGGTGACGGTTTTTGCGGGCGGCAACGGCTCGGGAAAATCGACGCTTCTGAACGTGCTGGCAGAAAAGCTGTGTCTTGCGCGGACGTCGCCCTTCAACCGGACGCCGTTTTTTGAGGATTACGCGGCCATGTGCCGCATTACGCTGGAAAACCAGGAAGAAATGCAGAACGCCAGCCGGATCATCACCAGCGACGACGTGTTCCAGTCCATTCTCGGCGGGCGGCGGACAAATGCGGAGATCGACGCGGAGCGGGAGCGGCTGATCGACGATTACTGGCAGACGCGGAACCGCGCGCAGCACGATCCGTACCGGCTGCAATCCCTGTCCGGCGTGGACGAGCTGAAGCGGTACAACGCCGCGCTGCACCGGACTCCGTCGCGGTATGTGGGAGAGCGGCTGGCGCGCCCGGCGGACGGCGGCTCGAACGGTGAGCACGCCCTGCAGTATTTTATGGAAGCGATCCATGAGAACGCCCTGTATCTGCTTGACGAACCGGAAAACAGCCTCTCGGAGGTATATCAGGAAAAGCTGGCGTCGTTTTTGTACGATTCCGTGCGCTTTTTCCGCTGCCAGCTTGTGATCGCGACCCATTCGCCGGTGCTGCTCGCGATGCCGGACGCGAAGATCTATGATCTCGACGCGCGCCCCGTCGCTGAGCGCCGCTGGGTGGATCTGCCCAACGTCCGTGCTCTGCACGATTTTTTCCGCGCGCATGAGGCGGAATTCTGACGGCGGATGCATTCGTCAGTCCCGGAAAAGAAACCGGAGGAAGCTTCCAGAGAAGCTTCCTCCGCGCGTACATTTCGCTGGATTATTTTTTCAGGGAATCGCGGATCTCGCGCAGGAGCGCCAGCTCCTCGGCGCGCTCAGCGGCGATTTTCTGCTGCGCTGCCTCTGCTTCCGCTTTTGCCTTCTCCTCGGCTTCCTTTGCTTCCGCGTCCGCCTTGGCCTTTGCTTCCGCGGCAGCCTTTTCCTCTGCCTCGTGCATCCGGTTCTTCGCCCGCATGATGACGCGCAGAACGACGAAGATGCTCAGCGCGATGATGAGAAAGTCCAGGATCGTCTGGATGAACGAGCCGTAGCGGAGCGCGGTTTCCGCCGTCGCGACGGTGCCGTCCGCGTTCAGAACCGCCTCCTTCAGCACGATCTTCCAATCGGTCACATCCAGACCGCCGACGACCAGGCTGATCAGCGGCATGATGATGTCCGACACAAGGCTTGCGGTGATCTTGCCGAACGCGCCGCCGACGACAACGCCGACGGACATGTCGAGAATGTTGCCCTTGGAGATGAATTTCTTGAAATCCGACCAGAATGCGCTCATGAAAAAGTCCTCCCTGACGGTGAATATGTTTACAATATTATTATAGCGTGCGCAACGCTGCACTGCAAGTCCTTTTTTCTATAAGCGAGGGGAATTTTATGCTGTTTTTTCTGAAAAAACGTGCGTCGGCGGAGCTGGACGCCCTCATCGGGGAGATGAAGATCAATCTTGCCAACAATTATAAGAGCCTTGCGCACGAGGCGCGCAAAAAGCTCGGCGCGCGCACGGAGGAGCTGTACCGCGCCGGGAAGCTCACCGAAAAAGAGTACCGGAAGTATTCCGCCGTTTATACCGAATACACGGAAATGCTGCACGATTATCATCACTGACGCGAAAAAATGAAAATTCACTCTTGACATTGCGGATAAGCTGTAGTATAATATCAAAGCGACATAAGAGACGCTACTGTGGCTCAGTTGGTAGAGCAGCTGATTCGTAATCAGCAGGTCGCCGGTTCGAGTCCGGCCA
>JBJDZH010000009.1:0-17861 GCA_051867895.1 Eubacteriales bacterium | reverse complement strand
TACTGCTTTCGTCCTCTTTTCCTTGTTTTTTAGGGGTGTTTTGATACAGCCCCTTGCGTCGCGTCCCCGCGCGTTTCTCCTGCGTCTCCCTGCATTGGCGGCTCACCTCAAACGCCGAAGGATTGCGGAAAACCCCATATGATGGATGAATCTCAGACTCCTCGGGATTGCGGGAAAACCTGTATGATAGATGATTCACAAACACCTCGCTGTGCGGGGGAGAGGACCATCTCAAACGCCGAAGTTCCTCTCCCCCGCAGCCCTCTCTCCTTGGCTGGCGGGAGATGGGGCGTTTGCGTCCATAATTAAAAAACACAGGGCGTTCCGAATCAAAAAACACAGGGAGCGCGGGCGCGAACGTGTTTTTCGGGAGAGGCGGGCAGAGTGAGGTCTGACGATTTCCGCTGCACCTTGCCGCGCTGCACGACATCCGGAGGGATGGCGGACAACTTTCGCTGTGCTTTGACCGGTATCCAGTCCGAAAGTTTTTGGGGGTCAAGGGGGCTTTTTTCAAAAAGCCCCCTTGCGTTTCTCCCCGTTTCTCCCCGTCTCCCGCGTCCCCCGTCCCATTTACAGGATCCGGTCTTCCTTTTGCAGGCACTCGAAGCGGGAGAAGCCGTCCTTGCGGAGATAGCTGCCGTAGATCATCATCACGCGCTCACCGTCGTTGACGTCGCAAAGGATGTACGCGTCGGTGTCCCATCCCGCCATGCGGTTGTTGCTGTTGACGTGCATCCGGCGTCCGTCCGCCTCAAAATTGTAGCAGACCGTGTACGTGTTCCCGCCGGAGGCGATGCGGCAGCCGTACCAGTCCGCACCGCTCAGCGCCGTCACCGACGCCTCGCCGAGCGAGACGACGTTTATGAGATTGCACAGCCGCGATTTTCCCGTCAGGCGGAGCGCGGCGTATTCCTTGTCATCGTGGCTGCGGCGTTCCAGCGTGTATTCCGACGGCGAAACCGTCGTCACTGCCGCCTTCGCTTTGCCGGAGGCGATGCGCATCGTGTTCCCCTCTTCGGTCATCACACCATTATAGTGCAGCAGCCACGCAAACTCCGATTCCTCGTAGGTGTACAGCTCGTCCACAATCACGAAAAGATCATCGTCCAAACGCAGAAAGCTGCGGTGGTTCCGCATGCAGGTGTTGCACGTGGGACCGGTCGCGTCCGCCAGCAGATACGCGAGCTTTCCGTCCTCCATATGCCGGGAGACGGTCCCGGGGAATTTGTTGCCTCGGTACTGCGTCTCCTTCCACTGTGCGCCGCCGTTGATCGTCACAACGTTGTGCGCCTCGGCAGCACAGTAATGCCGGATGTAATCCGGACGTCCGTAGCCAACGGTGCCGGAATCGCACAGGATCGCCTCGCCTTTGTCAAACAGAATGAACGTGCCCGCATCGTCGTGCGCGTGATTCCATGTGAAGCCGCACCGGACTGCCAGCATCGTCGCGTCCTCCGCGTCGGAGGAGCGCAGGATGCCGATCCCCGTGCCGGAGAAAAGCGACGTCTTCGGATAGGTGGGAGACACGCCGTCCCAGCTGTCCAGAATGCCGGGATAGAGCAGATCAGGCAGATCCTTTCTCTGTCTGGCGCGGCAGTAATACCGCTTCAGATCGCTTCCGCCGCAGCCGAGCAGCAAAAGATATCTCGGCAGCGCGATAAATCCGCCGCCGCTCAGATTGCTGTCGCCGAAGTTCACGTACAGATTGCGCTCGCTGCCCGAGGTGGGATACACCATCGACAGATACGCGGAGGGGATCTTCTCCAGAATCGGAATGTCGGATTCCCCGTCGTCCGCAAAGCAGCGCCTCCACGTGAAGAGGAAGCGGCACATCTCCCCGGCGCCGTAATTGAAATAGCCGAGGCTTTCGTAAAACATCCCCTCGCTGTCAAAATTCGCCACCTTGTTGAGCAGGCTGTCTCCCTTGTACTCGCAGAACATGCGCAGGGATTTCAGAACATCCAGCAGAATGCCGAGCGAACCGTCCACCTCATCGTAAATCGCGCAGAGAGCGACGCCCGCCAGACCGGTGCAGACAGACCACCAGTTGTGTCCCATCGAATCGAGCGCGTGGACGCGGCTCCCGTCGTACATCCAGTCCGACAGAAGCGGATGGATGCCGAGCTTCAGCATCGCTTCCCGAATGATCTCCCGCTCCTTTTCCGTAAAGGCGTCGTACATGCAGTCGTACGCAACCGCAAAGCCGTATACGATCCGCGTCGTCGAGAGGTCGGAGTGCCACGGCGTCTTCCGTTTTATGTTGGACGGTCCGGTCCACGCCGCAAAGGAAGCGTAATGCAGCAGCGCCTCCTTCATCTTCGGCACGTATTTCGTCTCGCCGAGCTGATACATGAAGGAAAATTTCTCCGCGAAATCGCAGATCTGCGCGCCGACCTCATAAAAATTGCCGTGCTGGGAGAAAACGGCGTTCGCGTATTCCTCCGTCAGAAGCTCTCTCGTCATCAGTTCGTCGCAGCGCTTTCGGATGGATTCCACTTCTGCCTGCAACGCGGGGGATTCCGGGAGCGCCCGCTTGAACGCCTCGATCTCCTCTTTTCCGTATTCTATGCGGGGGTGGATCCCTTTTGCTTTTTCAACCATTTCTTCGTATCCTTTCCCTGAATGTTGGCGCGTGCGGCGCACAGGACTGCACGCCGTACGCCGGAAATCCTGAAAACGATGTCCGGTGCAGTTCGGTATACCTGATGCCATGATAGCAGAAAAAACGCGCTGTGTCAAGAAAGACAGCGGATATCCCTTCCTTTCCGGCGCGTTTTTTCCGTCCTGCCGCGCCGCATACGGAGCGGATCGCGGAAGCGGCGTGCTGCGGTGATGGAAAAAAGGACGCCGCCCGAGAAGGCAGCGTCCTTTTCTGCGAAAGCGGTTATGCATCGAGGTCGTTTACAACGACGTCGCGGTACATGTATTTGTTCGGGCTGAGCATCCATTTCTTGCCGGCTTCCGACTCGAAATTCTTGATGGTGATCGTTTTTGTGACGTGGTACGGGAATTTGTAGGTGAAGCTGTCGGAATTGTAGGCAGAGGTTATGTTGCCGAGCAGGTAGATGCCCTTGTAGGCGGCGCTGATCTTTTTCTCCACAATCTTCAAGCCGTCGATGGTGATGTTCTGCGGCATGTAGCATTCGTAGCCGAAGTAGTGATTGCCGGAGTAGCTTCCGCCGATCAGGCAGGTCTGAACGCCGGTGCCCTTGCCGCAGTTCGGGATCCAGGTGCAGTCCTTGATGACGACGTCGCCGTTCCACGTGGAGCCGTAGTCGCCGCGGAGGCTGATGAAGGAGGAGCCGTAGAGAGTCGAGTTTTCCACCGTCAGCAGTCCGTGTCCGATGGCGTTCAGGCACTGGTGTCCGAGCGTGCAGTTCCGGATCGTCGCGTTGGTGACGCCCATATGCGCGTCAAAGCGGGAGAAGGTGCAGCCGTCCAGCGTCAGGTTCTTGCAGAAGTCGGAGCAGAACAGACCCCAGTACTTCGTGTCCAGAATGTCCGTCGTCTGGTCGCAGTCGATGTACGTCACATTGATGGCGCGGTAGCAGCGCAGATCGTAGGAGCCCATCGAAACCGGCAAGTTTGCCGAGCCGATCGTCTGATAGATCAGATGCGCTGTGAAGGTGCAGTTTTTCACGATGACGTTGGCGCAGTTGTTGACCTGAATGATGGCGTCGTACGGCGCGCCGTGATCCAGCTCGCCGGTCACGTAGTGGACAAGACCGTCGATGACGACGTTCGAGCGCGCGACCTCGATACCGGTCGTATAGTAGGTGTACTTGGATTCCGCCTGGTTGGCGATCGTTGTGAACGTGCCGCCCTTGATGGTCAGCGTTTCCTCCTCGATCGGATAGGCGACCAGCTGAGAGAGGTTGTCAAAATCCCAGATGATCGGCGTGGAGGGATCGACCGTTCCGTCGGCGTGGAGGATGAAGCAATCCGTCTGCGTCGTGCCGTTGGTCTGGTTCAGTCCTTCACGGATGAAGAGCTTTTTCAGTTCATTCGTTGCAAAGACGTAGCAGTCCGTGTCCAGCGTCACGCCGAGCGACTGCGCGCCCTTCTTAAAGCTGGTGACGCCCATCTTTTTCAGATCGATCGGCTGCGTCGTGCGGGAGACGTGGAAGGTGTGCGTCTGGCGGATCTCGACCTCCATTTTGGAGTCGTCGATGATAAAGGACGCGCCGCTCCAGTCTACGTTCGTCTGGATCTCGGCAGTCGTCGTGTGGCGGCCGATGTAGTAGGTCGCTCCCTCGTCCGCGCGGACGGTCATGTTGTGGGCATTGGCGTATTCATGCGCCTTGACGATGGCGGAAAAGTCGTCCGTTTTCCCATCGCCGACGGCGCCGAACTCACTATAGGTGACATAGGTGCCGATCTGATCCTCATACCGGAAGTCCGTTTTCATGGAAACAGTCCCCTTTGCATTTGTGAATTTGGCGGAGAAGAAGCGGGAGAAGCCGCGGGCGACGCCGTTTTCGACGTCGGAGCGCAGCACAAGGTCGCCGTTTTCCACGACTGCCTCAAAGCTCTTTTCCGTTTTTGTCTGTCCGTTCTCGAGGAGAATGCGCGCGCCCGCCGTTCCCTCCGATTCGATCGGGAGCCAGATGCCGCACGTTCTGTAGAAGCTCGCCTGGATCTGTTCGGCGACCTTCTTCTGCGTGCGGTCCTGCGCGATGATGGTGTATCCGGCGAGATCCTTGCCGGCGATCTCCACCTTTTCGATATCGTAGGTCTGGCGCACGACCGTTTTGTAGTCCGCAGGCACCGAGACTGCCGTCACGGCGGAGGCGGTCTCTGGGTCGCCCGCATAGCCGAAGAATTCGGTGAGGAACGCCTCGACCGCCTTCTGCACGGAGGCAGTCGAGCCGCCGCCGAGGTAGATGCGGCTGCCGGAGGCAAGGGCATAGTAGCCCTCCTCGCCGACGGAGTGCGCGTCAAAGGTATTGCCGTCCTCGGCGGTGCGGAGCGTTTCGCCGATGACAATCTCATGCTCCGCCTTGCCGTTGCCCTCCCAGTCGGTGGTGATCTTGATCTTCACGCCGCATTTCTCCAGATATTTGCGCAGAAAGAGTGCGGCGGAGGTCTCGGACTGCGAGGAACTGTCCCCGCGGACGATGACGTAATCAGTCGCGCCGTCCGCGACGAGAGAGAGATCCGGCGCGGGAGCTGCAGTGTCCGGCGCGGAGGTGTCGGAGGCGGGAGGCTCCGTCGTACCGCCTCCTCCGCACGCGGTGAGCGTAAGCGCGGCGAGCGCGCAGGCGAGAAATGCTTTGACTGCTGTGTTCATCTGTGTATTCCTGTTTCTCAGATTATTTCGCCGCGTCGAGGTCGTTCACGACAACATTGCGGTACATGAAGTTGTTCGGGCTGAGCATCCAGGACTTCCCGGTATCCGTGCGGAAATTCTGAATGGTGATCGTTTCGGTGATATGGTACGGGTAGCCCTCTGCCGCCACCTTCTTCTCGTATGCTTCGCTTGTGTAAGCGGAGGTGATGTTGCCGAGGAGGTAGATGCCCTTGTAGGCGGCGCTGTGCTTTTCGTCCTTGACATACAGTCCGTCGATGGTGATATTCGCCGGCATGTAGCATTCATAACCGAAGTCGTGGAAGCCGGTATAGGAGCCGTTTATCAGCGCGGCGGTATTGCCGACGCCCTTGCCGCAGTTCGGGATCCAGGTGCAGTCCTTGATGATGACGTCGCCTTCCCAGGTGGAGCCGTAGTCGCTGCGGAGATTGATGAAGCTCGAGCCGTAGAGCGTGGAGCCCTCCACACGGAGCGTGCCGCAGCCGATGGCGTTCAGGCACTGGTGACCGAGGGTGCTGTTCAGGATCGTGACGTTGGCGACGCCCTGATGCGCGTCGAAGCGGGAGAAGGTGCAGCCGTCGAGGACGATGTTCTTGCAGAAGTTGGAGCCCATCAGTCCCCAGTAGGCGGTATTGAGGATGTCCGTCGTCTGCGTGCAGTTTTCAAAGGTCACATTGACGGCGCGCGAGGGGGAGATGTCGTAGGTGCCCATCATGGACGCCTGCTTGGGATCCTTGGACTGATACGTCTTGTGCGCCGTGAAGGTGCAGTTTCTCACATTGATGTTCGCGCAGTTCGAGATCTGGAGGATACCGGAGTACGGAGCGCCGTGATCCAGCTCGCCCTCGATGTAGTGGACGAGACCGTCCAGCACCACGTTCGAGCGGTTGATGGAGATACCGCGGGCATAGTAGTTGTAGTAGGAGTCCGCCTGGTTGGCGATCGTGGTGAAGGTGCCGCCCTTGATGGTCAGCGTCTCGGTATCGATCGGGATCGCGTATGAACTCGTGACCTGCTCGTAATCCCAGATGAGCGGCGCGTTCTGGTCGATGTTGCCGTTCTTGTCCACGAGGACGATGTCCGTCTGATCGCTGCCGTTGTTCTGGTTGATGCCTTCGCGGATGTAGCGCTTGGTGTTGGCATCATTGATAACGACGATGGACGGCTCCGGCAGCGTGATGCCGAGGTTTGCCTGTCCCTTTTTGAGCGTCGTCAGACCGGTGACGGTGTAGGTCTCCTTGAGGCTCTTGACGTTGAAGATGTTCACGCCGCGCTTGTCGGTGCCGACGACGGAGTCGTCAATGATGAAGGACGCGCCGGTCCAGTCGGTGTCGGTGCGGATGACGGCGCCGGCGTCCGCCACGCCGATGTAGTAGGTCGCGCCGGGGTCTGCCCTGACGGCGAGATGGTTGGCGTTGGCGTATTCGTGCGTCTTGATGATGGCGGCGATGTCGTTCGTCTTTCCGTCGCCGACGGCGCCGAACTCGCTGTAGGAGACGAAGGAACCGATGTCGGCGTCAAAGGAGAACTTCGCGTCGAGGGCTACGGTGCCGGTCTTTCCGTCCAGTTCCTGCTTGAAAAACTGGTTGAAGCCGCGGCTGAATCCGCCGGAGACATCCGTTTTGAGGACGAGGTTGCTGCCGTCTACCGTTACTTCAAAATAGCCAGTCTTCGCGGGTTTGTCGGCGGAAAGAATCACAGAGGGACCGTCCCAGGTCTCGTCCTTGCCGACGATGTCCAGCCATGCGCCGCAGAGGGAATAGAGGGAGGACTGGATCGTTTCCGCCGCGCTCTTGGCCTTGGTGTCCTTGCTTTCCACGACGAGTTTGTATCCGTTCAGGTCCTTGCCGGCGACCGTGATCGCCTGGAGCGCATATTCCTGACCGACGACTTTCAGATAGTCGCCGGGGATCGTCACGGCCGTCACGGGGGAGGCGGTTTCGGGGTCGCCCGCATAGCCGAAGAATTCGGTGAGGAACGCCTCGACTGCCTTCTGCACGGAGGCAGTGGAGCCGCCGCCGAGGTAGATGCGCCCGCCGGAGGCAAGGGCATAGTAGCCCTCCTCGCCGACGGAGTGTGCGTCGAAGGTATTGCCGTCCTCGGCGGTGCGGATGGTATCGCCGACGACGATCTCATGCTCCGCCTTGCCGTTGCCCTCCCAGTCGGTGGTGATCTTGATCTTCACGCCGCATTTTTCCAGATATTTGCGCAGGAAGATGGCGGCGTTGGTCTCCGCCTGGGTGGAGTTGTCTCCGCGGACGATGATGTAGTCGGTCGCGCCGTCCGCGACGAGGGACAGCTCCGGCGCGGGAGCTGCGGTGTCCGGCGCGGAGGTGTCGGAGGTGTCGGAGGGACCGGTTTTTTCACCGCCGCAGGAAGCGAGGACGATGGGAAGCGCCATGGCGCAGGCCAGTAAAGCCAGCCGGAATTTTTTCATGTTGTTTTTCTCCTTCATATGGAAAATATTTGGCTGCGGAATTTATGGATCGAGGTCGGTTACGGCGACGTCGCGGTACATGTATTCATTGGGGGAAAGACGCCAGTCCCTGCCGCTTTCGGAGGTGAAGCCCGAGACGGTCAGCGTTTCCGTGATATGGTAGAAGCGGCCGCCGTTCTGACGGACCTTGTTTTCGTACGCCGCACCGGTATCGGCGGGGATGATGTTGCCGAGCAGGTAGATGCCGTTATAGCCGAAGGCGTTCTTGGCGTCGTTGATGTGCAGTCCGTCGATGACGATATTCTTCGGCATGTAGCACGCATAGCCGTAGTCGTGGAAGGCGTTGTAGGAGCCAGTAATCAGAGCGCGCGAGGAGCCGGAGGTCAGCGTCTTGCCGCCGCCGGGCGTCCAGGTGCAGTTTTTCAGGATCAGATCTCCCTTCCAGGTGGAGCCGTAGTCGCTGCGGAGGCTGATAAAGCGGTCGTCGCAGAGGCAGGTGGTATTTTCCACGAGCAGCGTGCCGAAGCCGATAGCGTTCAGTCCCTGATAGCCGAGCGTGCAGTTCCGGATCGTCGCGTTGACGACGCCCTCATGCGTGTCGAAGCGGGAGAAAGTGCAGCCGTCCAGCGTGATGCTCTTGCAGAACTTGGACGCCATGATGCCCCAGTATGTGTCGTCCATGATGTCGATGGACTGCGAGCAGTCCTGATACGTCAGGTATGCCGCCATGGTGGAGCAGAGATCGTAGGTGCCCTGCGGGGCGAATCCGTGACCGAGGGGATCGTTGATGTGCGTCCAGTGCGGGGTGAGGGTGCAGTTCTGAATCGTCACATAGGCGCACTTCTCCGTATTGAAGAAGCCGTAGTAGGGAGCGCTCGCCCTGCCGTCGTCCTCCACGTAATGCGAGACGCCGTCGATGACGACGTTGGAGCGGAAGATGCCGATGCCGCGCTGATAAAACTTCGGCTCGGATTTCTGGGTATTGACCAGCGTGGTGAAAGTGCCGCCCCGGATGGTGAGCGTCTGTTCGTCGATGGGGTACGCCTGCGCCGCGGTGACGCCGGTCCAGTCCCACACAACGGGGGTTCCCGCGTCCACGGAGCCGTCTTTGCCGACGACGAAGATCTCCTGCTGGACAAATCCGCTGTTGGCGTTGACGCCCTCGCGGAAGTAGCGGCGGGTGTTGTCGTCATACAGCGCAAGGACGCAGCTCTGCTCCAGCGTCAGCGGGAGGCTTTCCTGTCCCTCCCGGATCGTCGTTCCCTGCAGGCGGTCGAGGACGGAGAAGGAGGGGAGAGCGGAACGGACGGAGAAGATATAGACGCCGCGCTTATCCGGCGGCACCGCCGAATCGTCGATGATGAAGGACGCGCCGCTCCAGTCGGTATCGGTCTGGATCACGGCGCCGGTGTCCGCCGCGCCGATGTAGTAGGTCGCGCCGCGGTCCGCGCGTACGGCGAGACCGTTCTGGTTGGCGTAGGCATGTGCCGCCGCGATGGCGGCGATGTCGTTTGTTTTCCCGTCTCCCACCGCGCCGTAGTCGCTGTAGAGAACGTAGCTGCCGACCGCGTCGGTAAAGCGGTAGTCCGCTCCCAGCTCGACGCTGCCGGACTTGCCGCCGACGGCGTCGCCGAGGAAGGCGAGGATGCCTCGCCGGAAAGCACCCGCGACGTCGGTGCGCAAGATCAGGTCTCCGTTTTCGGCACAGGCTTCAAAGGTGCCGGGGACAGCGGGCGCGTCGGCGGAGAGGACGACTTTATGCCCGTCCCACTCCTCGCCGCGCGAGAGAAGCGGCAGCCATACGCCGCATTCCGCATACAAAGCGTCCTGCATGGCGCGGGCGGCGAGCTTTCCTTTGGTGTCCCTGGTCTCCACGGAGACGGCAAATTCGCCCAGCGGCGTGCCGTTCAGCGTCAGCGAGGTGATGCTGAACTCCTGCCGGACGATCCGCTCATAGCCGGCGGGGATGCAGAGCGGAGCGGTCATCGGGATGGGATCCTCCGGGAGAAATTCGGTCAGGAATTCCTCCACGGCGAGAGCGGTTGCGTCGGGCGAGCCGCCGCAGATGTACAGCCGTTCTCCGGCGGCGCGGAGAAAGTATCCCTCGGGACCGACGGAGTGAAAATCGAGGGTGTTGCCCTCGGCGGCGGTGCGGATGGTCTGTCCTACGACGATCTCATGGGGAAAAACGCCGTTTCCCTCCCAGTCTGTGGCGATCTTTGTCTGAATGCCGCGCTCCTTCAGCGCGTCGCGCAGCCGGATGGCGGCGTTTGTCTCCTTCTGGTCGGCGTCCTCGCCGCGGATGATGACGTAGTCGGTTGCCGCGCCGTCAAAGAGGAGAAGTTCGTTCTGCGGCGCGTCGGTTTCCGGGGGAGCGGAGGTGCCGCTTTCCTCCGGGGAGCTGCCGCAGGCGGCAAGCAGCGCAAGAAGAGGCAGACAGACGAGAAAAGTGACGATTCCGTTTTTCATGGAGCGGTTCCTCTGGTGCGGTGTGCGGTCATTTCGCCGCGTCGAGGTCGTTCACGACGACATTGCGGTACATGAATTTGTTCGGGCTGAGCATCCAGGACTTCCCGGTATCCGTGCGGAAATTCTGAATGGTGATCGTTTCGGTGATATGGTACGGGTAGCCCTCTGCCGCCACCTTCTTCTCGTATGCTTCGCTTGTGTAAGCGGAGGTGATGTTGCCGAGGAGGTAGATGCCCTTGTAGGCGGCGCTGTGCTTTTCGTCCTTGACATACAGTCCGTCGATGGTGATGTTCGCCGGCATGTAGCATTCGTAGCCGAAATCATGGAAGCCGGAATAGGAGCCGTTTATCAGCGAGGCGGTATTGCCCACGCCTTTGCCGCAGCTTGGGATCCAGGTGCAGTCCCGGATGATGACGTCGCCTTCCCAGGTGGAGCCGTAGTCGCCGCGGAGGTTGATGAAGCTCGAGCCGTACAGCGTGGAGTTCTCGACCGTCAGCGTGCCGCAGCCGATGGCGTTCAGGCACTGATGCCCGAGGGTGGAGTTGCGGATGGTGACGTTGGCGACGCCCTGATGCGCGTCGAAGCGGGAGAAGGTGCAGCCGTCGACGACGATGTTCTTGCAGAAGTTGGAGCCCATGATGCCCCAGTAGGCGGTATTGAGGATGTCCGTCGTCTGCGTGCAGTTCTCAAAGGTCAGATTGACGGCGCGCGAGGGGGAGATATCGTAGGTGCCCTGCGAAACGGTGCCGAGTCCCTTCGCGTTGTTCTGGTACGTTTTGTGCGCCGTGAAGGTGCAGTTCTTTACGGTGACGTTCGCGCAGTCGCTGATCTGGAGAATGCCGGAGTACGGCGCGCCGGTGTCGCCCTCGCCGGTCACGTAATGGGTCAGTCCCTCCACTACGGTGTTGGAGCGGTTGATCTTGATGCCGCGGCCGTAGTAGGTGGAGGCGGAGGGCTGGTTGTTGGCGATGGTGGTGAAGGTGCCGCCCTTGATGGTCAGCGTCTCGGTATCGATCGGGATTGCGTACGCGCCCGTGACCTGCTCGTAATCCCAGATGAGCGGCGCGTTCTGGTCGATGTTGCCGTCCTGGTCCACAAGGACGATGTCCGTCTGGTCGGAGCCGGAATTGGCGTTCTTTCCCTCACGGATGTAGTGCTTGACGTTAGAATTGTTGATGACGACGATGGACGGCTCCGGCAGCATGATGCCGAGATTTGCCTGTCCTCTTTCCAGCGTCGTCAGACCGGTAATGGTATAGGTTTCCTTGATGCTTTTGACGTTGAAGATGTTCACGCTGCGGCGGTCGAGTCCGACGTCGGAGTCGTCGATGATGAAGGACGCGCCGGTCCAGTCGGTGTCGGTGCGGATGACGGCGCCCGCGCTTGCCGCGCCGATGTAGTAGGTCGCGCCGGCGTCCGCCCTGACGGCGAGATGGTTGGCGTTGGCATATTCGTGCGCCTGGATGATGGCGGCGATGTCGTTCGTCTTTCCGTCGCCGACGGCGCCGAATTCGCTGTAGGTGACATAGGAGCCGATATCGGCTTCAAAATGGAATGTGTCGTTCATACTGAGAGTCCCTTTCGCATGGTTCAGATACTGGCTGCAAAACTGGGAAAAGCCGCGTTCGAGACCGCCGCTGAGGGCGGTGCGCAGGACAAGGTCTCCGTCCAGCACGTCCATCTGGAAATAGCCCTCCCGGTCGGCGGCGGAGGTATCAAAGCGGATGCACGCGCCCGCCGGATCCTCTTCGGCGATCGGGAGCCATACGCCGCAGGCTTGATAGAAGCGCGCCTGCATCTGCTCGGCGATCTTCTTCTGCGTGCGGTCCCGGGCGACAATGGTGTAGCCGGAGAGGTCTTGGCCGCCGATCTCCACCTTTTCAAGTGCATACGTCTGGCGCACAGCGGCGCAGTAGTCGCCGGGGACTGTGACGGTCGTCACGGCTGCGGCGGTATCGGGATCACCCGCGTAGCCGAAGAATTCGGCGAGGAACGCCTCGACCGCCTTCTGCACGGACTCGTCGGAGCCGCCGCCGAGGTAGATGCGTCCGCCGGAGGCGTAGGCGAAGTAGCCCTCCTCGCCGACGGAATGCGGGTCAAGCGTATTGCCGTCCCCGTCAGTGCGGACGGTATCGCCGACGACGATCTCATGCTCCGACTTGCCGTTGCCCTCCCAGTCGGTGGTGATCTTGATCTTCACGCCGCATTTTTCGATGTATTTGCGCAGAAAGACGGCGGCGTCCGTTTCTTTTTGCGAGGAGAGATCTCCCCGGACGATGATGTAGTCGGTCGCGCCGTCCGCGACGAGGGAGATATCCGGCGTGGGGGCGGCGGTGTCCGGCGCGGAGGTGTCGGAAGCGGGCGGATCCACCTCCGCGGGCGCGGCGCGGCAGGCGGAAAACAGCAAAGCGGAAGCGAAGGCGAGCGCGAGAAAACGGATTTTCATCATAGGGCGGACTCCTTCCTGTAACCAGGTAACGCGGCAGGGCGGCGCCGGGGAACGAGGGGCGGCGGCGCTGCCTTTCGTTTTCAATAAAAGTGACAAAAAAAACGAATCCATACTGCTTCCATATGTACTCTTTTTAGATTATAACACCTGCCGTTATATTTGTCAACACGATTCTGTGTGCGGCGCACACTTGCGTGCCGCACTGCCGTGTGGTATAATGAAATATGGGCGCGCCGCCGCGGAGAACGTCCGGTACGGCGGTATTTTTGCGCCGCGCGGATATACTATGGATATATATAAAGATAAGGAAAGAACCGTTCTCCGGGACGGTCGGAACAGGTGAGGATGCCATGGGGTATGCCTATCGGGCGATTGTATGGGATTTGGACGGGACGCTGCTGGATACGCTGGACGACCTGACGGGCGCGACGAATTATGCGCTGGCGCAGCATGCGCTTGCGCCGCGGACGCGCGAGGAAGTGCGCCGTTTCGTCGGCAACGGGATACGAAAGCTGATCGAGCGCGCGGTGCCGCCGGGAACCGCCGCGGACGTGCGGGAGGCGGTATACGGGACGTTCTGTGCCTACTACGGCGCGCACTGCAACGATGCGACGAAGCCGTATCCCGGCGTGATGCAGCTGCTTGCTGAGCTGCACGGCGCAGGGATGCCGATGGCGATCGTCTCGAACAAGGCGGATTTTGCGGTGCGCGAGCTGGCGGCGGCGTACTTCGGCGGGCTGATCCCGGTTGCTGCCGGCGCGCGGGACGGGCTGCGGACGAAGCCCGCGCCGGATCTGGTGTTTGCCGCGCTGCGGGAGATGGGCGTTTCGCCGGAGGAGGCGGTATATATCGGCGATTCCGAGGTGGACGTGCGCACGGCGGCGAATGCGGGGATGGACTGCATTTCCGTCTGCTGGGGATTTCGGGATATTTCAACGCTGCGCGCTGCCGGTGCGGGCATCATCTGCGCCGATACGGCTGCGCTTCGCCGCGCGCTGGAGGGCGCGGCGGGAAAGACGCTCTGAGCGGCGCTTTCCCCGGAATCTGCAAAGAAAAAAGCTGCCGCGCGGCGGGGACACTGCCGCGGCGGGAGCTCTTTTTTGTTTTGGGGAAGCGTTCGGGAGGGCGCGTGAATTATTCGCCTGAAAATACCCGCGCGTTCTTGTAATCGCCAACTATCTGTGCTATAATGCGCACGGGTACATACCCTGTATGTTGGATCTGATTTCATTAGGAAAACACGGAGGAATCTGTTATGCTGATTGCGAAGGCCAAGGATCCCGCCTTCTGGGAGAAGGTTCGTGTCTCGGACGCGTACAAACCGATGCGCGACGAGCTTCTCCGGCTGTGGGAGGAGAACTGCACGAAGGACATTCCCGCGTGCAAATACAGCGAATTCATTCTTTTCAACGTCACCGGCAGCCGCAAGGAGTACGAGGCGTCCTATTTTGCGCGCCGCCGCTCGCTGAACACATCCGCTCTGCTCTCCCTCATCTATCCCGATGAGGAGAAATATCTTGCGCGCCTCATCGACACGATCTGGGCGATCCTCGACGAGTACGTCTGGGTGCTGCCTGCGCACATGCCCAGCTTTACGGAGAATGTCGTGGAGTTCATCGATCTGTTTGCCGCGGAGACCGGTTTTGCGCTCTCCGAGATCGACTATCTGCTTGGCGACCGTCTGCCTGCGCTGATCCGCAGCCGCATCCGCGCCGAGATCGACCGGCGCATCATCGCCGCGTACACCGGCGAGCGGCGCTACTGGTGGGAGAAATGCACGAACAACTGGGCTGCGGTCTGCGTCGGCAGCGTCGGCGCGACGTTCCTCTACATGCATCCGGAGATGGTTGCGTCCATTCTGCCGCGCGTGCAGGCGACGCTCTCCTGCTTCCTTGCCGGCTTCCCGGAGGATGGCATCTGTGTGGAGGGCTTCGGCTACTGGCATTACGGCTTTGGCTTCTTCACATGCTTCGCGGATCTTCTGCGCGACTTCACAAACGGAGAGATCGATTATTTCGCCGATCCGAAGGTGAAGCAGATCGCGAAGTTTGCGCAGCGCATGTTCCTTACCGGCAATGCGACGGTCAGCTTTTCCGACTCCGGACCGAGAGGGCGGTATCACATCGGACTTCTGCACTATCTGAAAAACGAATATCCCGACGCAGTGGAGCTGCCGCCGCGCCGCTTCTCGTATACGAACGACAGCTGCGGACGCTGGTGTCTGCATCTGCGGGCGTTTCTGTGGTTTGACGAGGCGCTCCGGGACGCCGATCCGGCGGCGGAGAGCACCGACTACGCGCCTGCCGCGCAGTGGCTCGTCCGGAAGACGGCGCACTACGGATTTGCGGCGAAGGGCGGCGCGAACAACGAGTCCCACAATCACAACGATCTCGGCTCGTTCATCGTGGCGAAGGACGGGGAGCAGCTGTTGTGCGATGTAGGCGGCGGCGTGTACAACCGGGCGTATTTCAGCTCCCGCCGTTATGAGAATTTCAAGGCGTCCTCGCGGGGGCACAGCGTGCCGATCATCGCGGGTGAGTATCAGGCGCCGGGCGGAGAGCACCGCGCATCCGCGTCCTTTGAGGACGGGGTGTTCACGGTGGAATTCAGCCGCGGCTACACGGTGCCGGCGCTGAAGAAGCTGACGCGCGCGTTCGCCTTTACGGAGGACGCGATCCTGCTGACAGACGAGTACGAGGCGGACGGCGAGCTGCCCGTTGTGGAGCGGTTCGTGACGACGACGGCGCCGGAGATCACCCCGGACGGTGTGAAGATCGGCGGAATCCTCGTACAGGCGGAGATGGACACGGTGGAATCCTTTGCCGTTACGCACCTCGGCGATCAGAACGAGGTGCACTGCCTCGACTACACGCTGAAGCCGGGTGCGCGCCGCTTCGCGCTGAAGGTTCAGGCATAAGGGGAATGAGGAGGAACGCGCAGGGGAACGCAAGAGGGGGAGAACGCAAGGGGGCTTTTTGAAAAAAGCCCCCTTGACCCCCAAAAACTTTCATACTGATTCCCACCAAAGCACAGCAAAATCTGCCCGCCACCCCTCCGGATGCCGTGCGGCGCGCCAAAGTGCAGCTGAACCCCGTCAGACCTCACCCTGCCCGCCCCTCCCGAAAAACACGTTCGCGCCCGCGCTCACTGTGTTTTTGATTACTCCCCCTCCCCTTTCCCTCCCCCGGCGCTCCCTGTGATTTGCATGGAGCCGGCGAACGAAAATTCATGGATATTTATTTATAGGAGGATAAAACTATGATGCTTCTTGCGACGGCGAAGGACAAAGCGTTCTGGGAACGCGTCCGTACTGCCGACACGTATCAACACATGCGCGACTGGCTGCTCGCCGATTGGGAGGCAGCATGCACGGCGGACATCCCCGCCTGCAAGTTCAGCGAATTCATTCTGTTCCACACGACCGGCAGCCGCCGGGAATATGAAGCGCCGCACAACGCCCGCGGCAGGTCTCTGCGCACATCGGCTTTGCTCTCCCTCATCTATCCCGATGAGGAGAAATACTTCACCCGCCTGCTCGACACAATCTGGGCGATGCTCGACGAGTACACCTGGTGCCTGCCCGCCCACATGAAGACGTTTACGGAATATTCGCCCGATCACATCGATCTGGGCGCTGCGGTCACGGGCATGGATCTCGCCGAGATCGACTATCTGCTTGCCGACCGGATGCCGCCGCTGATCCGCAGCCGCATCCGCGCCGAGATCGACCGGCGCATCATCACGCCGTACACGGACGGACGCGTTTTCCACTGGGATACGGTGACGAATAACTGGTCGGCGGTATGCGCAGGCAACGTGTGCGCGGCGTTTTTGTATCAGCGGCCGGATCTTTTTGAGGCAATCCGTCCCCGCGTGGAGAAGGCGCTCTCGTGTTATCTTGCCGGCTTCGCCGATGACGGCGTATGTCAGGAGGGCTATGGCTACTGGCATTACGGCTTCGGCAATTTTGTACATATCGCCGATCTGCTCCGGCAGTTCACGGACGGGAAAATCGACTATTTCGCCGATCCGAAGGTGGAAAAGATCGCCAGCTTCAGCCAGCGCGTATATCTGGACGGGCACGTCACGGTCAGCTTTTCCGACGGCGGGGCGTCCAGCAGCTACAACCGTGGTCTGCTGCACTATCTGCACAGGGAATATCCCGCGACGGTCGCGCTGCCTCCGAAGGAGCTGTCCGCGATCGACTGCGGCGGCTGGTCCTATTCGCTGCGGCAGTTTTTGTGGTATGATGAGACGTACACGGACACAGCGCTGCCGGCGCGCACCGATTATGCGCCGCAGGCGCAGTGGCTGATCCGGACGACGGAGCGCTACGGCTTCGCGGCGAAGGGCGGCACGAATAACGAGCCGCACAACCACAACGATCTCGGCTCATTCATTGTAGCGAAGGGCGGGACGCAGCTGCTGTGCGATCTCGGCTCGGGCGTATACAATAAGGCGTATTTCAGCAGCCGCCGGTACGAAGATTTCCACGCATGCTCCCGCGGGCACAGCGTGCCGGTCATAAACGGGTGCTATCAGGCGGCGGGCGCACAGCACCGCGCGTCCTCGTCCTTTGAGGACGGGGTGTTCACGGTGGAATTCAGCCGCGGCTACACGGTGCCGGAGCTGAAGAAGCTGACGCGCGTGTTCGCCTTTACGGACGACGCGATCCTGCTGACAGACAGCTATGAGTACGACGGCACGCCGGAATCGTTTGTCGAGCGCTTCGTGACGCTGACGCAGCCGGAGGTGACGCCGGACGGCGTGCGCATCGGGCAGCTTCTGCTGACGGCGGATGCGGATAAGGTCGCTTCGCTGGAGATTCATACGGAGCAGGCGCGCCGCCTCGCGTACTGTATCGACTACACGCTGAAGCCGGACGCGCGCCGCTTCGCCCTCAAAATTCAGGCATAAAGGGAACGAGGAGAACGCGGGGAGAACGCAAGGGGGCTTTTTGAAAAAAGCCCCCTTGACCCCCAAAAACTTTTGGACTAAATACCCACCAAAGTACGCCCCACCCCCGAGAGCCAAGGAGAGAGGGCTGCGGGGGAGAGGAACTTCGGCGTCTGAGATGGTCCTCTCCCCCGCCACCCCGAGGCGTTTGAGATGCAAATGCAGGGGAAACGCGGGGAGAACGCAAGGGGCTTTTTGAAAAAAGCCCCCTTGACCCCCAAAAACTTTTGGACTAAATACCC
>JBJDZH010000008.1:0-18233 GCA_051867895.1 Eubacteriales bacterium | reverse complement strand
ACTGCTTTCGTCCTCTTTTCCTTGTTTTTTAGGGGTGTTTTGATACAGCCCCTTTCTGCAGGTGCGCAGGGCGCCCGGAACCGGGCGGGGACAGCTTACAGACGGAGGAGGATGTCCGCCGCGTCATCGGCGGAGATATCCGAGACGTCGATCTTGACGGTGTCCAGACTGTCGTACAGGGGGAGGCGCGCCGTGCTCCGTGCGATCACGTCCGCTGTCCGGATGCCGTTTTCCACGTCCCGCCAAAGCCGCTGTTCCAGCGCATCCTTACGGCATACCAGCGATACCGTATGCAGCAGAACGCCGTCCAGCGGCAGCGAATCCCGGATGCGGTCAATGATGGACTGTTCATGCATCACCCAGCAGAAAACGATGTTCTGATAGGCGGTGCAGCGAATAAAATTGTTCAGCAGATGGCAGATGTTGTCCATCACCATCCGTTTGGTCTCCTCGGTGAGCTGAAACGGGTGCATATCCCAGCACCAGTCGCCGTCCAGAAATACGCAGTCGTCCAGTCTGTTTTTCAGGATCCGGCAGGTAGTCGTCTTTCCGACGCCCATGGTGCCGCCGATCAGATACAGCCGCTTCAACGGAGTCTCTCCCTTTCTTTTTTCAGCCAGTCTTCCCTTGTGAGCACGGAGATATGCTCGGTGCGGGTATCGCCGAGCAGAGGACACGGCTTGTCCTTTTCGGTATGATGATACCGGAAGCCGCATTTTTCCTGCACGCGGTGGGACTTTTCGTTCCCGTCGAAATATCCGCACCATACCCGTTCGCACAAAAGCTCCTCAAAGCAGTAGCGCAGGCATTCCTCCGCCGCCTCGGGAATCAATCCTCTGCCCCAGTACGGTCTGCCGATCCAGTAGCCCAGCTCCGCTTCGTGTTGCTTTGTCGGAATGTTGGAGTTCTGCATGATTCCGATACTGCCGACAGGCAGCCCGGTTTCCTTCAGAACCACCGCGAACGTACCCTCGTCGGACAGAACGGTCCGGATGATCTCCCGACTGTTTTCAACGCTCGTATGTACCGGCCATCCTGCGCTCGGTCCGACGGCGGGATCGCATGCGTATCGGTACAGTTCCTCTGCATCCTCCTCCTGCCACGGACGCAGAAGAAGCCGCTTTGTTTCCAGTATCATGGTCTTTTCACCTGCTTGAAAGATTCTTGCCGCCTGCGGTGCGGCGTTCCGGACAGAGGCAGGCGTTCCGTTTTTCGAAGCCTGCCCGGGGAGGCGGCGCATATTATGCGGCAGCGGCGTCACCGGCATGCACAGCGGACGATCTCATGCGTTCCGATCCACGCCGAAGGACTCCTCCCAGTCGTATGCCCATGTTTCTCCGCCTGCCTTCCATGCGGCAGGGGAGGTATTGTGGAGCCAGTCGAGCGGCTCGCAGCCACTTTCCTGAACCGCCGCGCGTCCGAACGCCTCCCGCAGGGCGCCGCGCATCTCCGCGGTCACATCGCTGATTTTCGCCGAAACGAAGAGCGGCGTGCCGCTCCGGGAGAGAAGATCCAGCCACTGTCTGTTTTTCTCCCACGGCACCTGCGCGGTCAGACCCACGCAGTCGGCGTCCACCTTGAAGAAGCTGTCGTTCTGGCAAAGGCGGAAAGCAAGCGCGTTTATGCCCATCTTTCTTGTCCTCTCCCAATCTCTCCCGCTGGTGTCGTCTCCGGAGCGATTGATATGGGCATAGCCCACGCAGAGATGGTTCAGGCAGTTGCAGCCCAGGATCAGCATTCCGCCGGCGCTTTCGTAGATGGTTTTGTAAACCTCCTTGATGACCTCGGCGGTGGTGCGGCTGTTGTCAGCGAAGCGGCGTCCGTCCGGAACGAACATCCGCCGTCCTCCGCTTCCCCAGACGCCGGAGATATCATGCGCGGAGAAATCATGCTTAATCATTCCGAAGCCCCAGTCCCGGATCCGCCGTACCGTTTCCGAGATGTAGGAGAGCACCGCGGGATCCGTCGGGTCCAGCGTATGCGGCATACCGGGCTGCAGGTGCGCATGAGCGGAGAACGGGGAATCGTCAAAGAGAGGGCGAAACCAGATGCCCGGCTTGACGCCGGTTTCCTTCATTTCTTTTGCAAGCCGTTTCATATCGGGGAAACGCTCGTTCCCGGTATCCCATGGACCGCAGGTGGCGTTCGGCGACCAGCCGTCGTCGATAATCATCCACGGGCGGTTTTCGATCCCCTTCGTCAGCGAGGAGACAAATTCGCTGTCCTGCAAAATCTCGGTATGAGAGCTTTTTCCGTACGCGTAGTACCAGTTGTTGGAGCCGTACACCGGTTCGCCGGGGAAAACGGGCGAATCGGTCATCAGACGGCAGAAGCGCTGCGCCGCCTCAAAGGCGCCCGCTGCGGGATAGAAGGCGCTGACGACCTCGGCAAGCATCACTTCTCTGCCGTCAAGGCGGACTCCCTCCGACGCGCTGCGCACATCCAGTACGAGGGTGATCCCGCTCCGGTCGAGCTGCCAGTGGCACATGGCGGAGGGACGCACCTTGACGCCGATCCCCTGCACGCCCTCTCTGCCGGATACCAGCATATACCACGGCATGACGCGTTCCGGGACGATCCCGCGCCATTCCGCCATGCCGTAGTGCCGTTCCCATTCGTCGCCCAGGACCCGGCAGTCATCCTCCGTTTTTTCGCGCCATCTCAGACGGACGAAGCGAACCGTGCAGCCGGAGGCAGAGAGATAGATTTTCAGTCCGTCGCCGGACGCAAAACGGAGCGCCGCACCGTGCTCCGGCGTGCTGCCGTATTCGATCCGGTATTCGTCCGGCGTGCGCAGTATAGAATACATGCTCATTCTGTTCTCCTTTTGTGAAAATGTGAAAATCGTGTGTTTACGGGAAAATCGATATGTGTCCGGCAGAAAAGCGTGCGGCACCGGACTGCCGCTCCCAAAAGAGTGCGCCCGCCCTTGGGAACGTTATCTGTCGCCCCTGTCGAATGCGGTGAGATCCTTTATGATCTCTCCGGCGATAATCAGTCCCACGACGGATGGAACAAAGGCAGTCGAGCCGGGAATATCCCGCCGTTCGGTGCATTTTCTCGCCGTCCCGGGCGGACAGATGCAGTGCGCGCGGCAGCTGATCGCCATATCCTCCACCGGACGGATCGGCTTTTCCTCGGAATAGACGACTTTCAGATGCTCGATGCCGTTTTTGCGGCAGATATTCCGCATGACGCGTGCAAGCGGACAGACGGAGGTCTCATAGATATCTGCTACCCGGAATGCGGTGGGATCCATTTTGTTTCCGGCGCCCATGGAGCTGATGACGGGAACGCCCGCTTCCTTTGCGCAGAGAATGATTTCTTTCTTCCCGGTCACGGTATCGATGGCGTCCACCACATAATCGTATTCGGAAAAATCAAACTGATCCTTTGTATCAGGCATAAAAAAGGTTTTGTAGGTGCGGACAGTGCAGGCGGGATTGATATCGCGGATGCGCTCCTCGGCGGCGTCCACCTTGTATTTGCCGACGGTGCTCCGCACCGCCAGGATCTGGCGGTTGATGTTGGTCAGGCAGATACGGTCGTCGTCGATCAGATCGAGTGCGCCGACGCCGGAACGGGCAAGCGCCTCGACCGTATAGCCGCCGACGCCTCCGATTCCAAAGACCGCCACTCTTGCGTTCCGGAGCCGTTCCATGGCGTCGCGGCCGAGGATGAGCTCCGTTCTTGAAAACTGATTCAGCATGGGATTTGCCTCAGATTACAGAAATTGTCCGGCTGCTTTTCGCTCGGCTGGCGCGAGCGAGGGACTGTTTTCTATTATACCACCGGAACAGCGGACAATCAAGCATTTCCGGTGGGAAGCCGCTTTTTGCCGGGCGGGGGCGTTGCGCGTCTGCACGGCGCGGCAAAAGCGTCACCCGCGGATCAATTCGCGCGGAGTCATGCCGGTTTCCTCCCGGAAGGCCTTGTAGAAGGCGGAGGAGGAACGAAAGCCCGCCTCCATGGCGGCGCTGAGGACGGAGCGGTCCGTGTCGGACAAAAGACGCAGTACGGTCAGGATCCGGACGCGGCGGATATATTCGGACAGGCACAGCCCTGCCAGCTGATGAAAGGTGCGGGAGAGATGCGCCGGCGTGCAGTAGAATGCCTCCGCAACGACGGACGTGCTCAGACGCTCCTCTCCGAGGTGCGTGTCAATGTAGTGAAAAATATCGAACAGAAAACGGCTCTGCCGCGCGCTCACTGCGGACAGACAGGAATCATAGATATAGCGGAGCCGGACACACAGCAGGTCCAGTGCGGCGCTCAGGAATTCCGCGTCGAGCGGAGAGGGAGACTTCTGCTCTGCACACGTCTCGATCTGACGGAACAGGGATTCCACATGCGGAAAATGCGGGGAGCTGCGCGGAAGCACGTTGTCAAAGCCTGCCGGGCGGAGATAGAAAAGATTCATCATGGCGGGCGGGACGCTTGCGGGGTGGATGCACATCTGTGTGATGGCGAAGGGCGCGGTACCCGGCTGTGGCGTGAACTGACGCCAGTCAAGGGGAGAGAGCAGAACAATATCTCCCGCACTCACGCGGCGGCTGCATCCGTCGATCGTCCAGAGGACTTTCCCGGAATCCATACGGACCAGTTTCGCATCGGGCGAAGAGCGGATCAGCGGGAAGCTCCTCTGTTCGTTATACACCGCGTGCAGGATCCGGATACATGGCTGAGAGGCTTGCACGGAACTCCTCCTTTATCGAGTGTCGTTACTGTTTTCATTATAACTGCCGGAACCGCGCCTTGCAAGAGCAGCGGGGAAAATATCAAAAATGAGGACAAAATCATCGCAAAAGAGCACGACAGAGGAGGCAAAAGCATGGTATCATTAAGCAGAAGCTGAGCCGCGGCAATGCGGCGCATGATGCCGGAGAGTGCCGGCGGCTGTGGAGGGAAGATATGCAGGAACTTGGATACACGGACATTCTGATCCTCGGTGCGAGCGTATACGCATGCGGCGCGCTGCGGGCGCTGACAAAACGCGGTGTCCGCGCCGCCGTCATCGAAAAAGATCAGAGCTGCGCCGCGGAGTTTGCGGACGCACTGTACACAGACGGAGACACAGACGCATACGTGCCGCAGACGGAGGACGGGGCGGATTTTGCCGGCGAGCTGCGCCGGCGCGGCATCCTCGGCGAGCGAGGGATCAGTCTGCCCGCCGTCTCTCCGGTCATCTGCGGGCGTTTTCTCGCATGCGGCGCGGTGCTGTATGCCGCGTCGCGCGTCACGGACATCACCTCCAGCCCGGACGGCTATCGGGTGGCATTCCATTCGATGGGCGGGCAGTTTGCGCTCCGCTGCGGCGCGATACTGGACACGACCGCTTCGTTTGTCAGCGCCGTCTGGTTTGGCATCGAGCGGCCGCGAACGGAGGTCTTGCTCGGCGCAAACGTGATCGGCGATCTGTCCTCTGTTTCCGGAGCAGTCTCCGGCAACAGAAAAGGGGAGTATTTTCTTTCCGTCCCCGTCCGGGACGGAGATTACGACGGCGCGCGAGAGGAGCTGTGCGCCTCCATTCCCGGAGAAAGCGGCGCGCGCATCGCCGTCACCCCGATGACGCCGTCCGTGCTTCCTGCCGGAAAGGGCGGTGCGTACGGCGAAACGCTGTACTGGGCGCCGTCCGCCTCTTTCGGGGCGGTGACGGCGGCGTATGACGCAGGCGTGCATCTCGGCGAAATGTGGACACCGCACGGAACGCCGCTCCGTATCTGCGCGCCTGCTGTCCGTCAGGAGCCGGATTATGACGTGATCGTGTGCGGCGGCGGAACGGCAGGGGCGGTCGCGGCATGGGTGGCGGCGCGTCTCGGCGGTCGTGTGCTGCTGCTTGAGGACGGGATCTGCCTCGGCGGTATGGGAACGGCGGGCGGCGTTCTCGGCTACTATTTCGGCATTGCCGGCGGCGCATATGAAGCGCTGGACCGTGCCGCGGAGGAGATCGCTCATACGCAGCCGGTTGTCCCCATGGGAAAGCGCGGCGATCTTCCCAAACGGATGGCGCTGGGACGCGCGCTCCGCGCAGCGGGCGTTACGGTTCGGTATGAAGCGACCGTTACTGACGCGCTGTGCAGCGGCAATCATGTGCGCGGCGTGCGTTATCAGACAGACGCCGCAAGTGTGGAAGCATACGCCTCCTTTGTGATCGACGCGACAGCGGAGGGTTCCGTGTGCGCGGCAGCTGGCGTCCCCATGATGGGGGGAAGAGCGTCCGACGGCAGCTATCAGCCCTACTCCAACATGTATGCGGTGTACCGGGAAGAGAAGGATATCGCGCGCTACGTCAATTCCGACAGCGGCACGGTCGATCAGTACGACCCGGCGGCGCTCGGACATGCGATCCTCGCAAGCGGCGGCGACCCCGCGCATCTGCGGGAGCGGTTTGATACAGGACTGCGATATCTGGCGACCGCGCAGCGTATCGGTCTGCGCGAAGGAAAACGGATCGTCGGCGAAGAAACGGTGCGCCTTGCGGACGTCCTTGCCGGACGCGTAACGCCGGAGCCGGTGCTTTGGGGGTATTCCAACCTGGACAATCACGGAAAGGACAACGCGCTGGAGGATTCGCTCTGCCGCCGTTGGAACACAACGGCATCGATGTGGGGCTGCAATCTGACGATTCCGGTGCCTGCCGGTGCGCTGATCCCGCGCGGCTTTGGGGGACTTCTCGTCGCGGGACGCTGCCTGTCCGTCGATCATGTCATTGCGTCCGCCGTGCGGATGCAGTACGATATGCAGAAATCGGGAGAAGCCGCTGCGCTGCTCGCCATGGAGGCGATCCGCCGCGGATGCGGTGCGCGGGAGGTGCCGTATGACGCGCTGCGCCCGAAGCTGCTTGCCAGCCGGTGCCTGACGGAGGAGACCGCCCCTGCCGTGATCCGCATCGGCGATGACCGTACAAGCGAGCGGATGAGCGGCGCGCAGATGTGGGCGGACGATCCGGCATGGCTGAAGGAGGAGCTGTCCGGAAACCGTCCGGGATATGCGATCTGGTCCGCGTCTGTGCATGGCGCAAAGCTCCGGGAGCATCTCGTTTCGTGGATACACGGTGAAGATCAGGCGCTGCGGCGTCATGCGGCGCTTGCGCTCGGGCTGGCTGGCTGCGTGGGCGTTCCGTTCTCGGAGGCGGTTGGACCGCTCTGTGAGATGGCGGCGGACAAAAGCGGCGCTATGGTGCAGAGCGGGCGCAAATACAATTATCCGTACGCGCTGTCGGCGGCGGTGCTGCTGGAGCTGCTGGGCGTGTGCGAAGCGATCCCGCTGCTTCTTTTATTTGTGTCCGATCCGGCATATACGGCGGAAATCCCGTTTGAGGCGTGCGAGCTGACAGAGGATCGGGAGGATCTGGCGTTTCAGTTCTTTATGCAGGGCTTTGCCGCCCTGTGCGGCTTCTACCGCCGTTTTCCCGATTGCCGCGCGCAGATCGCAGCCGTTATGGAGAAACGGCTGAACGCGCCGGACTTTTGCATGCGCGTGAGTGGAAAGGCGACGTCTGTCGTGAAGATCGATTATACGGAAAAGGTGCGCCGCCTGTGGCAGAAATGCCGGGATGAGGCGGTGCGCTGAGCGGTCAATGCATGCCTTGGACTGCCAGTCCCTGCGCCCGTCCTCCGACATCCCGCGCAGCGCGCAGATGCCCTCGTATTCCGAGCTGTTTCAGACCGCCAGCCGTTTCTGGGACGGAAAATACATCGGCTACCGCGCCAAGATCAAATCCATCCTCTATCAGGTGCTGTATGAGATGCAGATCCACTATCATCCGGACTACCTGCCGCGGAGCGTAACGGAGAAAATGAACGCCATTGTTGAGTATATCGGCTCGCATTATACGGAACGGGATATTTCTGTATCCGAGCTGGCGGCGATGGCGGATATGAGCGAGGTGTATTTCCGGAAGCTGTTTCACAGACTGTACCAGGCGGCGCCGCTGCAGTATATCAAGCAGCTGCGTCTGAGCCGCGCCATGGAACTTCTGGAGTCGGATATGTATCCGATCCATGAGGTGGCGCACCGCGTGGGATATGCCAGCGAATACTATTTCTGCCGGGAATTCAAGCGTGTTACAGGCCTGTCCCCCATGAAATTCAAAAAGGAAATGGTGGATCGCAAGCTGTACGACGCTGGCTTTCCGTACAGCAGGACAGCCCCCTCGGATAAGGAATGATCCGGGCGGCAAACGGTGCGAAAACAGGTACGACTGTACAAACAAAAGCCACGCCCCTGAAATCCTGCGATTTCGGGGGCGTGGCTTGCTCGCGCGCGGGGAAGTGGAGCCTGAGACTTATTCCAGGGCGTCGAGGTCTTTCAGGAACGTCGGATCCATCAGATCGGATCTTCTCTGGAATTTTTTACTATTCACATATGTATATACTGTGTTCGAACGCTGGGTCAGATTGCCTTTTGCATCGCCGAAATACAGTTCCAGATGAAGCATTTCGGTTCCCCCGTCGGCTTTCATAATCGTCCCGATCAGCTCCCCCTGTTCTACTTTATCACCTTTCTTGACCGAGGGTGAAATCTCGCAGTAGCGGAGGATAGAGCCATCTGTGTTCTTCACCTCAACGGCCTTCGTCGATTCGAAGAAGGTGTACACCTGCAGAACGGTCCCGGCGGTCATCGCGTAGACTTCCGTGCCTGCGTCGGCCACAAAATCCACACCGGCGTGACTCCGCTTTCCGTCGTCCCTGGAAGAGCCGAACTTCCGGCTGCCCGTGATGGACTTGAAATCGACTTTGAGCGGAAGTGTCCACGACTCGAGGCAGTTTTCACGGAATTCGTCGAGTACTTCCTCCCGCTCCTCTTTCACTTTGGCATACGCATCGTTCAGCTTCCGAGCCGTTGAACTGTCATAGATGCCGCTCTGGGTCAGCCCGGACGACTTCTGGAAGGCTTTCAGGGCTGCGACCGTGTTGTTTCCCGGCAGACCGTCGGCGGTCAGCTTGCCGTATCCCAGCGCGGTCAGCTTGGTCTGGATGTCCTGGATGGCTTCCTGTTCGGCCGTCAGAGTCTTTGATCCGGCAATTCCATCCTCGGCAAGACCGTATGCTTTCTGGAATGCTTTGGTCGCGTCAGTTGTCTTTTCCCCGTAGACTCCGTCTGCTTCGCCGCAGTCAAATCCAAGGAAATTCAGAGTCTTCTGATGCCACTTCACGTCGCTTCCTTTCGAGCCGATCTGGAGGGCGGCGAAGGCAGGTACAGTCAGGAAAGCAGCAAAAACGATCAGGGTCAGTACGATTGAAAGTGTTCTTTTCATCATGGTTGTTCCTTTCGTTTTTTGATTTTTGTTATCGCCTTTGAACGTGAACACAGTATACCATACTATTGCTGGAACGAAAAGAGGAACTTTCCGCGGCGAAAATGTTCCAATGCGGATGCAAAAATGACATAAAAATCGCATATATACTTCAAAAATACAGAAAAATAAAAAATACAGCCCGAATTTTGTTCCACTGTTGGAAGATGGGCTGTATTTTATGCTGTATGGAGTGCCGGATATCAGCACGAATGCGTGAATTTTCCTGTCATCTTCAGAAGCTCCAGCAGGATTCCCTCGATCTGATGGATATCCTCCCCGGCTTCGCCAATCACCTCCTGACAGCATTTTTGCGCCAGCTGTTCGTCTACGTCCTCTGCATGCGCCGCGCGATTTCTGTATTTTGAAGCGATCTCGTTGATGCTGCTGCAGTATGACTGCGTTTTTCCCGGGAGGGGCTGAAGAAAGGCGTTTTCGGCTGGATCACAGTCATAGCCGGTGCTCAGAATGGTTTTCAGATACGCTCTGGTAAGAGCTATCTCCGTTTCGGGTTTGTCTGTTTCGATACCTCTATTCACGTTCCTGGGGTAGACAATGTAATAGACATCATTCATTGTGAAGTTGTCCACCCACTGACCGACGAGTTTGTCATATTTCATCTTGAGCTTTTTCGGCAGCTGTCCGAAATAGGGATAAAATCTCGCGCCGTTTTCGTCTTTTGCCGACATCAGATAGCCTCTGAGTCCGGTATAGAAGCGAGCCTTCATCTCTCTTTCCAACGCTGAGGTGGCGGAGATCACAATGCCGCGGCAGTCCATCAGGTGGTGCCTTCCCGCGCAGGACAGCAGTACTCTTGCGGCGATCAGACTCTCTTTTGAGGAATCGAGAAGCTGTCCGTTATCCCAGTAATCGCCAAAGATCCTTTTCAGATCCTCAGTGTGGCAGGCTTTCAGTTCTTCGCATTCGGACGCTTCTGCCGCCTTGACGCTCTGCTGCTCCATTTCGGCGAAAAAATGTTCGATCTGCTCAGTCAGTCCCTCGATTTTCGATGTGAGATCCCTGTGCAGCGATTCAAACTGCAAGAGGCTCTCCCGGTATTTCTCAGTGACGCTGTTCAGCTGCTCGCTGATACTGTTGAAAACCCGCTCCGGAATCTTATTTATGATTTTTTCGAGTGCGTCCGCTCTGTCGTCAATAACCTGTCTGGTTTTCTCGGCTTCTTCGGCGGTAATGCGGATATCTTCCTGATGTCTTTGTTCAGAGGTTTGCTCCATTTGGTCAAATCTGCTGTTCATGTTTTCCGCAAGTGCTTCAATAAGCTGTCTGGTTTTCTCGTTTTCTTCGGCGACAATGCGGCTGTTTTCCTGATGCCTTTGTTTGGAGTTCTGCTCCATTTTGTCCAATTTACAGTTTGTGTTGTTTTCTGTTGTTTTCGCCGCTTCTTTCAGCTCTTTCTGATCTTTTGCCATGCTTATCAGCAGCGTCATGGAGCCGTCGCTGGATAATCCGGATGTGTTTCCGGTGTGCAGCTTCTCCAATGCTGCTGCCGCCTGAGGGTGCCCTGCCTCCAGGGCAATCTTCCAATATTTTTCCGCTGTGTTCATGTCTTTGACACAGCATGTGCCGTCGGCAAAAAAACATCCGAGATTATATGCCGCCAGATGATTCCCATGGCTGTATGCTCTATTCGCATATGTCACTGCTGACTTCACATTTTTTTTGCGGCCGCATAAACCGGAAAGATAACAGACGGAGAGCCAGAGCTCCGCCTCGCTGTCTCCCTGCGCCGCGGCTTTTTCCAGCCAATCGCCTGCTGTGCGGCTGTGTGAATTTCTGAGAGCCAGACAGCGTCCGAGAATCGACTGCGAATGCACATCTCCTTTTTTTGCTTCCGCGCGGTATGTTTTTGTTATGGTCTGCAGAAGCTCATCCGCTTCGGAAACGCCGCCGGAGGATGCATCTTCCAGCAGCTGGATCGCCATCCATTCGGTGTCGGGTATCATTTCACGAAAGAGAAATTTACCCAGACTGTATTTCAGCTCGGAGTCATCCGGCAAAATGCCCCCGGAAAGAAGCTCTTTGATTTTTTCGGCGACAAGGGATTGAAAATAAGGAGCTTCATTATTTTCGTAGTATAAAGAAAAGTACGCCTCATAGGACTTGTTGATCCTGTTCGTCCGGTCGATAGTATTTTCGCCGGGGTTCTCCTGCTTATTGCTTTTGTCGGGCATTCATATTCCTCCCCGGTCAGTCCACAATCTCAAAACGATAGATCAGAGATACAGTTTCGTTTTCCTCTTTGTTGTCAATCCAGTAGCCGTCCGTATAGCATGCATTGAGTTTTATGGTAAAGATATCACCTTTTTGGGCGTCTTCGGACAGAATAAATTGCTGAAAGGGGGTTTTACCAACTTCTGTTTGATTATTGTCGCACTTATAGTTCGTATATACTACTTTGTCCGCTGGGAAAAATTTCGCTTCGATAGTGGCGCCCGCCTTTACGGCTGTCGTTGAGCCGCTCTGTATTTCAACATCGTTGACAAAAACCCGGACTGCCTTGCCGGCGACATAGTTGTTTGGAATATGTATGGGATAGACTCTTGCCGTGGTTTCTCCCGGGCGTTTACCGTCCAAACATAATCCGTTTGAGAGGAGAGCGTTGACGTGAAGAGTGTACGTTTTTCCTGCCTCAAAATCCATCGGAACGGTGATAGTTTCTGCATAGCCGGTCGATTTCCCATCCAGGATGGTGTAGACGTCTTCTGCATTCCAGCGATACTCTATTCTATCCAGAGTGTCGGCGGAAAAGGAGGAACAGATCTGTATGGAGGCGCCCGGAACCAGCTCGGTAGGACTCGACTGCTGCATCCGCTGTCCGTTGCTTTTCAGATATATGTCGTCGGCATAGACAAGCGTGTACGTGTTCCAGCCGGTTTTTATCACGATACTGGCGTCGTCGCTGTGCTGTGTGGCGGCTGCTCCTGTCCGCAGCACTTCCGTGTGCCCGGGATCGTACTCCGGAACGCTGATCGTGATCTGCTGCGCGTGTTCCTCTGTCACTTCCGAATCGACGTCGTCCCCCCAGCAGTAACGGATCGTTTCAATCGTTCCCTGGCTGCTGTTTGCCTCGACGGTGATCGTGTCCCCCGGCCGCACCGTATATGTGCCTCCGGCTTTCATGGGTTGTCCGTTGAGTGAGACGGATACAGTGACCGGGTTCGAGGAGGCGGAGAGCATCCTATACACCAGAAATCCGCCAAGGGCAAGAGTCAGAAGGCAGACCGCTGTGAGGAGCACCGGGCGCCTTTTGTGCCGATGCGGTTCGGCGGTTTTGGATGATTTTGTTTTGGATGTGCTTTTTTTGTCCATCTGCCGGATGGAATTCGCTATTTTCGCGGTGGCGAGATGCTGAAAATCTTTATCTGGATTTGCCATATTGCACCCTCCGATTGTCTCCTGTCATGCAGAACAATACCATATTTTATTTTATCATAAATCGAGCGGATTGCAAGATTATCAGGAGAAAATGTGCTGATTTCCGTCGGGTACGGATATCCGTCGATTCGGCTCTGTGAGAGTCGCATCGGAGGGCTCGCCGCGGTGTCAGAAGCTGTGAAATCATTGACATACCGCTGCCGGTATGCTATGATACTTATGGATACAAAGAAGTTTTCGTCTGCTGCCGGGACTGTTTGGGTCGGCAGCAGACGTAACATCCGGGGAGGTTATTGTGTATTTTTCTGATTTGAGCTTTGAGTGTGAACATCAGGGGGAAAGCTTTACCGGGAACACGGTTGACAATAAACAGCGCATCAATCTGAGCGATCACGCGTATAACGTTCTGCTGGAGGATATGGAGGTATTTCGCGTACCGCACGTGAAAAAAAGCGCACTGGATCAACCGAATTGGTCCGGCATGGTCAACCGTATATTCCGTGGCTACAGATGTACGGCACATGCCTCGGTTGCACAGACTCTTGCCAATGAGAAAAACAGGCTGATGGGCATTCTCGGTACAATGGAGCCGGCAGCAATGGAACAAGCGGCGGATCTGCTTATTGCCGATATGCGCAAATCCTTGCAGAAGGAAATAGCTCTCAGAAAAAAACACCATGGACATCGGGGTGAGATTCGGATCGATGGCGATAGCAGGAAGATCCTGGCATCGCCGGAGGCACAGCGCGAAAAGGAGTATTATGATGACAGAATCGGTCGGTATCTGGATGTTCTGCTTGAAGAATATGCGGAACTGCCCTTTGTCGAACGGGAACGGATATTTTATAGTAAAGAGCTTGAAGAGTTCGCCATGGGAATTTCCAAAGGACGTGTAGTACAGCTGATATTGCACAGTACGAGAAGAGTCAGAGATACCACCAAAAACTATGCGGCGTATGTTGTCGAAAATAATGTGCTCTACATAAAACCTTTTGCGGTTCAGCAGGATCCGGAGCATCTGTATAATTATCTTGTTGGAATGATCAGCAGCAAGCCCGATACCGATTGGCAGATCGGCGCCGTTCGTCTGTCATCGGTCAAGGAATGCAGACGTGGTTCCGGCTCGGGAGCCCTTACCAAAGATGATGAGAACCTGCTCGGCAGTGCGATCAAAAAACGAGGCGTTCAGTACCTTTCCGAAACAAACGGCGGAGAGAGGATTGTTGTGCAGTTCACGCCGGAGGGCGAGAAGCTCTATCACAGAATGCTGCATTTGCGTCCGAAGTATGTCGCAAGAAGTCAGGACGGGAGATATGAATTTGACTGCACCAGGCAGCAGGCAGAGAACTATTTCTTCAAATTCGGGCACCATGTGAAAATTCTGGAGCCGTGCGATCTGGCTGGTATGTTTTACCGCAAATACAGCTCTGCCGCCAGACAGTACAGCGAATAAAAACGTCCGATATAACGGTGCGCCGGAAAAAATGTATCGCAGCTGGAACATTTTTTCAGCGTTTTGCGCCCCAACTCCGTGAGATTGGAACAAAAACGCCGGTGAAATGTACTCTTCCTTTCCTGATGTGCGTGTGTTATACTATTCATACGATCGTAGTCAATACAGGATCTGAAATCGATCCGGGAGGGAAGCTCATGTGTATTTTTGACAGGACAAAACTGGAGGACAGTCTTTCTTTTTTCTCCGTTTTCAACATCACTGATCCTCGCATTCATGAGGTGAAGGATTTTCTGGCGACGGAATATCCGGATGCTCTGGCGGCAACGACAGAGGAGCTTACAGCGGACATCAAGGAAAGCATTGCCAATCGCGCGCAGGCGTCGTTCTATGACAAGTATATGGCTCCGCAGATGCTCATTGTGGAGATGGACCGGCCCGTGGGCGAAGCGCTTCAGTTGGAGCTCACAATCATTCTGAGCGGACGTCGTATGAAGGAGAATGCCAGGACCATCTTTTTATCCTCCGAGCCTGTCGGTTCCTATGTAACGGAAACGGCACTCCGTACCCTGACCCGCGCGAACGGAAGCATTCGCGTGGGAAAATAACGCTGGGGCTGAGGAGAACGCGGGACGCATGCAGACAGGCAGAACATATCCTCTCAGCGCGATTGCAGTTTTAGGCATTTGCAGCAGGAAATATACTCCCCGGAAATATGATATTCTGGCAGAGCTTCCGGCAGGTGCCGTCCGTCTTTTGGAGGATGCACCTCCGGAGGCGGCGCATGCGCGGTGTATCTGGATACGGTGCAGCAGCACTGCAGTGCTGCCCCGCTATCTGACCTGGCTTCTGAATACGGAGGAGTACAGGCGTATGCGAAAAAGGATCTGTCGGGACTGTATTCTGTCGGAGCAGATGCTTGTGCGGTATGGAGCCATCAGAGTCAGACTTCCGGCGCCGGAGCAGCAGGAATTCATGGCGCTGATCGGCGAGGGGGCTGCGGCACAGCGGCATGACGCAGGGGATCCTTTTCGGTGATTTATATCGCTTTGCTCTCCCGCATTATCCTAAAAGCACACCACCCGCCACCGGAATCCTGCGATTTCGGGGCGGGTGATTTTTGTTATACCGGAAGTAAGAGCGGAATACTGTCAGTGCCGTCCGATAGGCTTTTCAATTGTCCACGAAGCGGACGCCGTCCTTTTTCACGATTCCTATTACCTTTTGCTTTCCCAAAATCGGCCCCACATATTTCAGTGATGAGTGAATAGTGAATCAGTAATAAGGAAATCGGCAACCTTCTGTCGAAGATTGCCGATTTTATGTAACATCGCAACACTATAGATGCCGCTGTTAAGCCTGCTCCCAAAGCCAAATCGAAGCCAGGCGCAACGGGTTCGGTTTGGGAAGGGGGAGCAGCAGAATGGGCGAGTTCCGATTTGCCAAAACGCAATGCTATAGATGTTAAGCCATTGTCATGCCATATCTGGCGTAATTTGCAAAGTGTGCGGGTATTTAAAACAATCCACTCAATTCAAGAATATGTGCATCATAAACCCGATTAAAAAGCAAACTGCCGCCGTAACAACAGCACTGATTATGACTTTTAATACATTTTGGTATGGACGCTTTCCTACTTCCACTGCTTTGTGGAGTTCATCCATGTTCTTTCCCTCTGTAAATGCAACTATCTCCTTGTAAGTCTGTATATCATTTTCTTTTTTGATTTTTTCAATCTTCAATGCCCCGAACAATGTACTTTGTCAGCGAGACCGGCGTGCTGACGATCCTCTGCGCCTGGGTATTGGCAGTTATCATCTACATGCGAGTAAAGAAACAATTGCAGCATCTATAAAACGGACACATACGCATACAAAAAGGGCCTATATGCAGCCGGCGCGCTTTTGTAAAATATAGAGTGTAAGCTGAAACTCAACTCAAATACCCGGTGATTCAAGGAGAAAACAGATATGGAAAAAAAGGCGATTCGCGAGATCATTTCTGTCATTTTCAAGGCTGTGACCCTGGCCATGGGCGTTGCCGTTGTGGTGCTGTCCTGCCTGGGAAGTCTGGAGGCACAGACTGCCGCCATCCTGCTTGGCATCGGACTCGCCTGTGCGGGTGCGGCCATGCTGGCGAAACAGTGATGGGAACAGAGAAATAGTCGTGCGGAGGAGAATAAAATGCTGAAAATTAACCATTTGACCAAAACATACGGCGAGAAAAAGGCCGTAGATGATCTGAACTTACATATTCACCCCGGTGAAATCTATGGCTTTATCGGCCACAACGGCGCGGGGAAAACCACAACGCTGAAATCCGTGGTGGGGATTCTGCAATTTGACCAGGGTGAGATTCTGATTGACGGAAAGTCCATCCAAACGGACCCGCTTGCCTGCAAACGGGAGATCGCCTACATTCCCGACAACCCCGATCTGTATGACTACATGACCGGCATCAAGTATCTGAACTTCATCGCGGATGTGTTCGGCGTCAGCGCTGAGGACAGGCAGGCACGCATCCGGAAATATGCCGACCTTTTTGAACTGACCGGTGACCTTGCGCAGCCCATCGCCGCCTACTCCCACGGCATGAAGCAGAAGCTGGCGATCATTGCGGCGTGGCTGCATCAGCCGAAGCTCATCATCATGGACGAACCCTTCGTGGGCCTTGACCCCAAGGCCTCCCATCTGCTCAAGGGGATGATGCGGGAGGTCTGTGACGCGGGAGGCGCCATTTTCTTCTCCACCCATGTGCTGGAAGTGGCGGAAAAGCTGTGCGATAAGGTTGCCATCATCAAAGGCGGAAAGCTGATCCGCTCCGGAACCATGGAAGAAGTCAAGGGTGACGATTCTCTGGAGGAGGTATTCCTGGAACTGGAGGGAGAATCATGCTGAAGCTACTTCTGAAAAAACAACTGACGGAAATATTCCGCAATTACTTCTATGACCCCAAAAAGAATCGCGCCCGCTCCAAAGTGGGAACGGCCGTATATTTCATCCTGTTTATCGGGATCATGGTTGGTTTTCTGGGCGGATTGTTTGCATACCTCTCTCTGTCCATCTGCGGAGCACTTTCCGCTTCGGGTTTGGATTGGCTCTTTTTTGCGCTGATGGGACTGCTGGCTGTGCTGCTGGGCGTTTTCGGAAGCGTGTTTAACACCTATTCCTGTCTGTATCTGTCGAAGGACAACGACCTTATGCTGTCGCTGCCAATTCCGGTCAACGTGATTATGGCATCCCGACTGCTGACAGTTTATCTCATGGGGCTTATGTATTCGCTGGTCGTGATCCTCCCAGCGGTCATTGTCTACTGGGTCACGGTATCTGCGTCAGTGGGCGCGGTTTTCGGTGGTGTGCTTCTGATGCTGCTGATCTCTGTTTTTGTTCTGACGCTTTCCTGCGCTTTGGGCTGGGTGGTGGCCAAAATCAGCCTGAAGCTGAAGCATAAGGGCTTTATCACAGTTGTGATATCTCTGGCGTTTATCGGCGGATACTATTTCTTTTACTTCAAAGCCCAGGCCCTGCTTCAGGACTTTATCGCAAATGCCGCTGTTTATGGCGAGAAGATAAAAGGCGCGGTCTATCCGCTGTACCTGTTTGGCAGAGTCGGCAACGGTGATGCCTTTGCAATGGCAGTTGTATCGGCAGTAATACTGGGTCTGTTTGCGCTGATGTGGGCACTCATTGCCCGCAGCTTCCTGAGAATAGCGACGTCTTCGGGGCATACCGTCAGAAAGGAATATAAAGAACGCCCAATGAAGCAGAAGGGCATTGCTGCGGCACTTTTGGCAAAGGAGTTCGGACGGTTTACTTCCAGCCCCATCTATATGCTCAACTGCGGTCTGGGTATTCTCCTGCTTCCGATCTGCGGCGTATTCATGCTCTGGAGGGGCAGTGCTGCTCTTTCGGTGTTGGATCAGGTGTTTGGTGAACGGGCGGGCTGTATCCCTGTGCTGCTCAGCGGGGTCGTATGTATGCTTGCTTCTATGAATGATATGGCAGCACCCTCGGTTTCACTGGAGGGCAAGTGTCTGTGGCTGATGCAGTCTTTGCCGGTAAGGCCGTGGCAGGTACTGCGTGCAAA
>JBJDZH010000007.1:0-73162 GCA_051867895.1 Eubacteriales bacterium | reverse complement strand
GTAAGGTGCAGGCGGTACGTGATATCTCGTTCGATCTGTACAAGGGAGAAACGCTGGCGATCGTCGGAGAATCGGGTTCGGGTAAGTCCGTTACATCGAAAGCGATCATGGGAATCTCTGCGGTTAACTCGATTTATGAGGGCGGAGAAATCCTTTACGACGGACAGGATCTTCTGCGTATTCCCGAAGAGGAAATGCACAAGCTGCGCGGAGACAAGATCGCAATGATTTTCCAGGATCCCTTGTCCTCGCTCAACCCCATTATGCGCATCGGTAAGCAGATCACAGAGGCGATGCTCCTGAAAAATAAGGCGAACCGCAGGGAAGGGCGCGAAGCCTTCAACAAAATGCTGGTTACCTTGTCCGAGACGATCATCAAGGCGGCTCTTTCCGAAAGCAACTTGGCAAACATTTCCGTTGCAGACGTTGAAAAACACATCAAGACTTTTGATGATTTCACCATTCAGGCGATCAAGCTCGACAACAGCTACAGTGAGTCGCGCACAGCGGCAGAGGAGATGATTACGCTCGTTGAGGATTTCCTCTTCCTTACTGAAAAGAAGCAAAAGGTTGACGCTGTATCATTTTTGAATCAGATCGGAAATCATTTGAAGTCGATCAACGACAAGTATTTTGTGTCGGGATATGAGGAAACGCTGAAAACGCATATCACATCCCTGTACAATGCAAAGTCGCTCGAAAGGTCCAAGCTGACGATCGTAGATGCTGCCAAGAAGCTTATTGCAGGAAATGCATACAAAAATGAAGCATCTGCCGAAACTGTTGATATACTCAAGCAGATCAAGAAAACGGCTGAAGAGATGCTCGCACGGCCTAAGTATGACTTCTTCAGAATCGGTTACTACGTGTACAAACGTCCCGATACGGACCTCAGCCGGATCCCCGCTCCCGAGGCAAACGAAATGGCGTATAAATTCCTCACAGAGGATTTTATGGAGTCATTCATCAGCTATGAAAAGATCGCGGTTCAGTATTCGCTCGATAAGACTCTTGCAAATAAGAAAAAAGCCATTGACGATCTGAAGAACGCAATCGAATTCTTCAAGGCAGGCAACTTTACCCAGCAGGATGCAAATGCGCTTTCCAAGAATCTGAATAAGAGCGTTCGTGCGGCGATCGATCCTTTGGCCGTTGTCAAGGACAGCATCGCCTATACCTTCGGCGGAGCGCTTGACAGAGAAATCGAAAAGTACTTCTTCTATTTAAAGAACAATCCCAAGGAGGAGGCTCGCTTTGCACATCAGACCGCAAAGAGAGAGGCTTTGCTTGCCAAGGGAAAGAAGGTAAACTGGAAGATCGTCCCCAAGTCCGTTGTAGAGCCTGAGGAGCAGATTCGCATCATTGTTTCCGTTATCACTCGCGTGATTAACAAGTTTGAGGCGGATGTTCAGGCTGCAGACACGGTAGATGTGGACAAGCGCTGCATTGAGATCATTGATTATCTCAAGGAAAAGGCTTCCCAGGTCGTCTATAAGCTTACAAAGCGTATCGCCAAGGAAAGGGCGATCAAGCTTATGGACGAGGTCGGTATTCCCGAGGCAAGACTTCGTTTCCGACAGTATCCGTTCGAGTTTTCTGGCGGTATGCGTCAGCGTATCGTGATTGCAATCGCACTTTCGGCTAACCCCGATATTCTGATATGCGACGAGCCTACCACCGCACTCGACGTTACCATTCAGGCGCAGATCCTTGAGCTTATCAACCGTTTGAAACGCGAACGTAATCTTTCTATTATCTTTATTACACACGATCTGGGCGTAGTTGCAAATATGGCGGACAGAATTGCCGTTATGTATGCAGGTAAGATTGTAGAGTACGGTACTGCGGAAGAGGTGTTCTACAATCCGCAGCATCCTTATACGTGGGCGCTGCTTTCCTCTATGCCAGATCTCGATACGAACGAGAAACTGGATGCTATCCCCGGTACCCCTCCCAATATGATATATCCTCCCGTTGGAGATGCGTTTGCGGAGAGAAACAAATACGCAATGGAGATTGATTTCGAAATGCAGCCTCCTATGTTTGAGGTTTCCCCCACACACTATGCTGCCACATGGCTGCTTCACCCCAATGCGCCTAAGGTAGAGATTCCCAAGGTCATTACCGAACGAATTAAACGAATGAAGGAAAGAGGAGGCAATTATGGAGAACAATAATGAAGTATTGTTGAAAGTAGACCATCTTTGCCAATATTTCCGAATGGGACACAAGGATCTCAAGGCAGTTGATGATGTAAGCTTTGAGATTAAAAAGGGCGAGGCGTTCGGTCTTGTCGGAGAGTCCGGATGCGGTAAAACCACCACCGGCCGTGCGATCATAAAACTATATGACATTACCTCAGGCAACGTATACTTTAAGGGTCAAAAGATAAGTGCGGGAACGCGCTCCTACAAGGATGCGATTGCAAATGCCCGCGCTGAAGCGACGAAAAAGATCAAAGCTCTTCGCGCCGAACAGAACGTCAGCAGCGAAAGGAAGGCTGAGATCAAGGCCGAGATGGAACGGATTCAAAGCGAGCTGCGTGCCGTTGTTGATGAAAACAGAGCGAATATCAGAAATGCAAAGGTTGACTGCAAGGCGGTGGATGTACGCTACTCCAAGTCGCGTATTGAGGCGCTTCAGGCAGAATATGCTGAGAAGCTCCGGGCTGCTGAGGGCGACCATGTGGCAATCAAGGCGCTTGAGAAGGAGTTTAAGCAGAGATGCCGCGTTGCGAAGAAGAGCAAGCTGATTACAGAAATCCAGATGATATTCCAGGATCCCATTGCATCGCTCGACCCCCGTATGACGGTTCGCGAGATCATTGCCGAGGGATTGGTCATCAACGGTATGACCGACAAGGAGCTAATCAATCAGAAGGTTTATGATATTCTTGAAACCGTCGGTCTTGTTCGTGAGCATGCAGACCGCTATCCGCACGAGTTTTCAGGCGGTCAGCGTCAGCGTATCGGTATCGCACGAGCTGTAGTCATGCAGCCTGAAATGATTATTGCAGACGAGCCGATCTCGGCGCTCGACGTGTCTATTCAGGCACAGGTCATTAACCTGCTGAACGATCTCCGCGAGAGTATGGGACTTACCATTATGTTCATTGCACACGACTTGTCCGTTGTTAAATATTTCTCGGACAGAATCGGTGTTATGTATTTCGGCAAAATGGTAGAGCTTGCTGATTCGGATGAGCTGTTCAATCATCCGTTGCACCCCTATACGAAATCGCTGCTGTCTGCCATTCCGCTGCCTGACCCCGTGTATGAAAAGCAGCGCATAAGAATCAGCTACAATCCTTTAGCGGAGCATGATTATTCGGTGGATCGTCCCTCCTTCCGTGAGATTACTCCCGGACACTTTGTCTATTGCAACGACGCCGAGGAAGAGAAGTACAAAGAATCGGTAAAATAACAAGATAGGCAGTTGAACCATGAAAAAGGAAAACAAAGCTTTATTGGTGAAATATGTCATCTGCTTTGCCATTGCTTCTCTCATCACAGTTGCTGTGTTTTGGTCAAAAGGCTTTTTTTCTCACTCGGTCCGTGTTAATATTCAGATTCTGGCGGATGGATTCTCCGTCTCCGGAATTCTGATGACCCTGGTTGCGGGAATGATGTTTGTCAGCAGCGAGGGCGCTCTGTTAGGAATAGGATTTGTTCTGAGGAGCGTTGCTCTGACATTTATTCCTATGGGCAGACAAAAGCATGAAGTATATGCGGATTACCGCGAGAGAAAGCTTAAGGAGATGAAAAAAACAAAAGACAGGAGTATTCTTTTGACAGGTCTGTTGTTCCTTTTCATCGGCATTGTGTTTAACGTTATCTGGTACGTGAATTTCTACAACGTGGTCTGATCATTCGGCTTGAAACAGTGCAAAAAAACGGATACCCAAGGTCCTGAGACGATGGGTATCCGTTTTGAATTGCCCCTAAAATAGTCAGACAATATTATAAAGCAGAAATCATTCAGACAGCCGAAAGGGCTTGCTGTCAGTGAAGAACAGGGGGCACGCCTTTCGGTTTTCCTTGATGCGCCGGCTATTGCAGCAATCATGAATTCCTGTATTCAGTAAGCATTATGTAAAAGACGGAGACGGGAAAAATCCATAAAACTGCCTTGATAGCCATGGATACTGGCATCAGAACACCGCAGCATGACAAGCAACCGGATCCATGCTGTCGTTTTTTGTCTCTCTCCATCTATTTCCGTCCTGCGCAGAATGGCTGATTTGTTGACATATTTCTGAAATCGTGCTATACTGAAATGTATTGTACTGCGCTGTATCCGACAAAAACGAAAAAGCATGCCGCGAGCGCAAAAAACGCGCTTTCTCCGCCGCCTGAAGCCGGTATCCATTTTCACGCGCCGGCGGCAGAGACACCAGAAAAGAAGAAAAAAATTAATGAGAGGATATACCCATGAAAGTTGTCATCATCGGCGGCGTCGCCGCGGGAACGAAAGCAGCGGCGAAAATCAAACGCCGCGACCCCTCCGCACAGGTGCGGATCCTGACCAAAAGCACCGACATTTCCTATGCCGGCTGCGGTCTTCCGTATTATATCGGCGGAGAGATCGCGGAGCGCAGCGAACTGATCGTCAATTCTCCCGAAAAATTTCAGGCGCTGACCGGCGCAGAAGTGGTCGCCGGATGCGAGGTCACCGCCGTCCATCCAACCGAAAAGAATGTCTCCTACCGCATGGCAAACGGCAGCTGCGGGACGGAGGATTACGACACGCTGATCCTTGCCTGCGGCGCTTCCCCGATTCTGCCGGAGATAGAAGGCGTCCGGCTGCCGGGCGTATTCGCCGTCCGGACGCCGGATGACGCTGTGGGCATCCGGGACTACATCGAAAGAAACGGCTGCCGGCGCGCCGTCGTCTGCGGGGCCGGCTTCATCGGTCTGGAGGTAGCCGAAAATCTTCTCTCGAAGGGGCTCTCCGTCACCGTGATCGACGCGGCGGAAACCATTCTTCCGAACGTATTCGATTCCGAGATGGCAGACTACGCCAAGGAACAGCTCCGCCGCGCCGGCATGCGCGTTCTGACGGGAACCAGACTGCTGGCGGTCTCCGGAGAGGACAGAGCGGACGCCGTGGCAACAGACGCGGGAACTCTTCCGGCGGATATCGTCATCATGGCAGTCGGCATCCGTCCCGCCACTGCCTTCCTGGAAGACTCCGGAATCGAGACCAGCCGCGGCGCCGTCGTCGTCGATGAATCCATGAAAACCAATCTCGACGGAATCTACGCCGTTGGCGACTGCGCTATGGTGAAAAACCGCATCACGGGCGAAGCGCAGTGGTCGGCGATGGGCTCGACCGCCAATATCACCGCGCGTATTCTGGCAAAGCATCTGACCGGCGGCTCAGCCGCCTATCCCGGCTGTCTCGGCACCGGTGTCGCCAGGCTGCTTCCTTCCCTCAACTGCGGCAGGACCGGTCTGACCGAAGCGGATGCGAAAAAATACGGCTTCACGCCTGTATCCGCCGTATGTGTGCTCGACGATAAGGCGCACTACTATCCTGGCGCTTCCATGTTCGTTTTGAAGCTGATCGCGGACGCCGACACGCGCAGACTGCTCGGCGTTCAGGTGTTCGGCGCGGGTGCGGTCGACAAGATCACCGATATCGCCGTCACCGGCATCGCCATGGGCGCTTCCGTCGATGATTTCGACGCGCTGGATCTTGCCTACGCGCCGCCCTTCTCGACGGCGATCCATCCGTTTGTGACGGCATGCTATATTCTGGAAAACAAAATGTCCGGCGAGCTGGTCTCCTTCACGCCCGCCGAATACGCCGCCGGCGCGGCAGCCGGCTATACGGTGATCGATGCACATCCGCAGCCCAGCATTCCGGGCGCAAAATGGGTCGATATCACGAAGGCGGACGCGGGACTGGACGGTATCGAAAAGGATGAAAAGCTGCTTCTCGTCTGCAGGCGCGGCAGACGGGGATATCTGCTACAGAACCGGCTCCGCCGTGCCGGCTATACCGAAACGCGCGTTCTGGAGGGCGGCGCTACGGTGAATCATGTGAAGGCGGCGCGGGCAGGCAAAAAGCTCCCGCCCGAGGAGATCAAGCGCGTCAAGGGACTCGGCTGCCTGCAGGACAAGCGCTTTGACGATGTTTTCAACGTCCGCGTCATCACCCGCAACGGAAAGCTGACCTCCGAGGAACAGAAAACCGTCGCGGAGGCAGCCGAAAAATACGGCTCCGGTGAAGTCACCATGACGACACGTCTGACGCTCGAGATTCAGGGCGTCCCGTACGACCGTCTGGACGAGCTGTTCTCCTTCCTTGCCGACCACGGTCTGGAAACGGGCGGCACCGGCTCCAAGGTACGCCCCGTCGTATCCTGCAAGGGAACAACGTGCCAGTACGGTCTGATCGACACCTTCGCGCTTTCCGAAAAGCTGCATAACGTGTTCTATGAGGGATACCATGATCTGACTCTTCCCCATAAATTCAAGATCGCAGTCGGCGGCTGCCCCAACAACTGCGTAAAGCCGGATCTGAACGATCTCGGCATCATCGGGCAGCGCGTTCCTGCCATCGACCCGGCGAAGTGCCGCGGCTGCAAAAACTGTCAGGTGGAGAAGGGATGCCCGCTCCACGTCGCGTCCGTGCAGAACGGCAGGATTGTCATCCCCGAGGACGCATGCAACCACTGCGGACGCTGCGTCGGAAAATGCCCGTTCGGCGCGGTCGGCGAGGAAACCACCGGATACAAAATCTGCATCGGCGGACGCTGGGGCAAGCGCGTCGCGCAGGGGAACGAGCTGCACAGGGTTTTCCGCACGGAAGAAGAAGTCATGGAAGTCGTCGACCGCGCCATCATGCTGTTCCGCAGCGAGGGAATCACCGGAGAGCGCTTCTCCGATACCATTGCGCGCCTCGGCTTTGACTACGTGGAGGACAAGCTCCTGAACGGCAGCATGGACAAGGCGGAAATTCTGAAAAAGCAGGTCAAAGGCGGTGCAAGCTGCTGATGAAGAAACTGCTGCTTTCCTTTCTGGCTTTTGCTTTGCTGTTTACGGCGTCCTGCGCCCGTTCGGAGCCAGATCCTCCCGCAGAAGGCAGTACGGAGGGGGATAACACCGCTTTTCCGTATACCTTTACCGACAGCACGGGAACCACCGTCACGCTGGAGGAAAAGCCGCAGAAAACAGCCGTCCTCTTCTCCTCCTATGCCGATATCTGGGTGACTGCCGGCGGCACCGTCGACATCACTGTCGGTGAAAGCGTCGAGCGCGGCTTCGCCGGGGACGGCGCCGTTCTGGTCGACAGCGGCGCCGGGCATACGTCTGTCGATCTCGAGGCGCTGACAGCCGCCGCGCCCGATCTGGTCATCGGGACGGCGGATTTCCCCGCGCAGACAGATGCCGTCGCCTTCTGCCGCTCCGCCGGGATTCCGGCGGCATCCTTCCGCGTCGAGTCCTTCGACGACTATCTCGAGGTCCTTTCCGTTTTCTGTCATATAACCGGTGGGACGGAGCGCTATCAGGAGTATGGTACTGCGATCCGGGAGCAGATCCAGGCGATTTTGGACAAGACTGCCGACTATGTGGATGAAGCCGGACACACGCCGGAAATTCTGTTTGTGCGCTCCGGAACCTCCGCCAAATCCACCAAGGCAAAAACGGCGGCGGACAACTTCGTCTGCGTCATGCTGGATGAACTCGGCACGCACAACATCGCCGACTTCGCCTCGGCTCTGACAGGCTCCCTCAGTCTGGAGGCCATCATCGAAAACGATCCGGACGCATTGTTCATTGCAACGATGGGCAGCGAGGAGGCGGCGAAAAACTATATGGATTCCCTGCTCTCCTCCGACGGATGGAAGGAGCTGCGCTGCGTCCGGCAGGGCAGCTACTGCTATCTGCCAAAGGATCTGTTCCACTTCAAGCCGAACGCCCGTTGGGCGCAGGCATACAGATTTCTGGCTGAATTTTTGTATCCGGAGATAGATTTTGAATAAAAAGAACGCTGCGGCAGCTCTGATTCTGACGGCTCTGTTTCTGGCGGCGCTCTGCGGGAGCATGGCGTTCGGCAGCGTCCCGCTTTCCCTCAGGCGGCTGGCAGGCGCCTTCAGCGGCGCCGACGCCACCGCGGCGGTCATCCTCTTCCGGCTGCGGCTGCCGCGTCTGGCGGCGGCCGTTCTTGCGGGCGCAGGACTGTCCGTCGCTGGCTTTCTTTTGCAGACTGTAACAGACAACGACCTGTGCGCGCCCAACGTAATCGGAGTGAACGCGGGCGCAGGCTTTTTTGTGATGCTGAATCTGTGCTTTTTCCCGATGCACTGGCAGCTCCAGCCTGCGGCTGCGTTTGCCGGCGCACTCCTGACTACGCTTCTGGTTCTGTCTGTCGCGCACGCCGGCAGCAGCTACGGAAAAAAACCGACGATCGTTCTTGCCGGAGTCGCCGTATCCTCCCTTTTCAGCGCGGGAATCTCGTTTCTGTCGCTGAAATACCCCGATGTGCTTTCCTCCTATCTCGCGTTTTCCGTCGGCAGCTTTTCCGGCATTGCCCTGAAAGAGCTGGCGATCCCCGCATGTATGATCGCGCTTTGTCTGGTCATCTCGATGCTCTTTGCGCCGCGGCTCAGTCTTCTTTGTCTGGGGGACGACGCCGCCGCAAGCCTTGGCATCCGCGTCGGCGCGCTGCGCATGCTTACCGTGATCCTCGCCAGCGCGCTGTGCGCTGCGGTCGTTTCCTTTGCGGGACTTCTCGGCTTTGTCGGACTGGTAGTGCCGCACATGATCCGGAAAACGATCCGCGCAAGCCTGCGCGTCCGGCTCCCCTTGGCCGCTCTCTGCGGCGCTACGCTCACGCTTTTGTCCGATCTGGCAGGCAGAACGCTGTTCGCGCCGGGCGAGCTTCCCGTCGGGCTGATTATGGCATTCATCGGCGCGCCGTTCTTTCTGTATCTACTTGTCAGGAGGCGCGGGCAGCATGATTGAACTGAACGATGTCTGCACCGGCTACAAAGGAAAAACGGTGGCGCGCGGGATCCGCTTTTCTGCGTGTTCCGGGACGATCACCGTCCTGCTCGGAAAAAACGGCTGCGGCAAATCGACGCTGCTCCGGGCGATTGCCGGAAATCTCCCTTACACCGGCAGTATCCTGCTGGACGGACAGGAGATCCGCCATATGAGACCCCGCGAGCGCGCGCGGCGTCTCTCCGTTATGCCGCAGCTTCTCCGCAGTCCGGATATTTCCGTCCGTGAACTGGTATCCTACGGGCGGCAGCCGTATACCGGCATCACCGGCGCGCTGTCCGCGGCGGATCAGCTGGCGGTGGAGAATGCGATCCGCGAGACGGGGATCGAGCCGCTCTCGGATTCCTTTCTCGACAGGATCTCGGGCGGGGAGCGGCAGAAGGCTTATTTCGCGCTCCTCTTGGCGCAGGATACGCCGAACTGGCTTCTGGACGAGCCGGGAGCGTTTCTGGACGCGGAATATATGAACAGCCTGTGCGGATTTCTTTCGCGGGCGAAGCAAAGCGGAAAAACGGTTCTGACCGTGCTGCACGATATAAACCGCGCGCTGGAGATCGCGGATCAGCTCATCGTACTCCGCGACGAAGGCATCGCCTTCTGCGGCGCGCCGGACGCGTTTCTGGAATGCCGCATCGCCGAAAGATTCTTCGGCCTCAGGCGCTTTGACTGCATCGGCGACGGGCAGCGCGCGGTGCTCTTCCGCTGACGCAACGCCGCAAAAATTGGCAAAAGCCGCATTTCCGGTGCGAATGCGGGAAACACAAATGCCATCCGTGCGAAAAACGGCATCATAGAATTCTATATACGAAAAAACAGACTATCGCAAAGGAGAAGCACCGCCTCCCCCGCCGGTCAGGGGAGCGGACACAAGACATGACGAAAGAAATCCATCAGGAATACCTGAGCGGCGAACGCGCCCTTTTCGGCGGAACAGATCTGAAAATATACGACACGGTCTTTGCCAACGGGGAATCTCCCCTGAAGGAGAGCCGCGGCATCGAGCTGTACCGGTGCATGTTTGAGTGGAAGTACCCGCTTTGGTACGCCAGCAATATCACGGCAAGGGACTGCGCCTGGCACGATATGGCGCGGGCGGGCGTGTGGTACACGGATCACGTCTCCGTCACAGATTCCGCCATTGAAGCGCCGAAGAATTTCCGCCGCTGTCATGATGTGCGTCTGACAAACGTCTCCTTTTCCAATGCCGCCGAAACGCTGTGGCATTGCAGCAGTGTCGAAATGGAGCGGATCGTGGCGCGCGGAGACTATTTCGCGATGAACAGCCGCGACATGACCATCCGCGATCTGACCCTGTACGGCAATTATTCCTTTGACGGCGTGGTGAACGCGGAAATACACAACTCCCGCCTGCTTTCCAAGGACGCATTCTGGAACAGCGACGGCATTACCGTATACGACTCGTTCATCTCCGGCGAATACCTCGGCTGGAACGCGAAGAATCTGACGCTCATCAACTGCACGGTGGAGAGCCTGCAGGGAATGTGCTATATCGACAACCTGGTGATGAAAAACTGCCGCCTGATGAACACGACGCTTGCCTTCGAGTATTCGACGGTGGATGCAGACATCCGCGGCAGGATCGACAGCGTGTTCAATCCGTCCGGCGGCACCATCCGCGCGGACTCGATCGCCGAGCTGATCCTCGAAAAGGACAAGATCGACCCGGGAAAAACAAGAATCATCTGCCGTGAGGACGGCGAATGGTGCGCCTGTCTCGCCGGCAGAACGGAGAAACGTGTATGAAGTATAATTTCGACGAGATCATTGACCGGCGCGCAAGCAACTCCCTGAAATGGGATGTCCGTGAGAACGAACTGCCCATGTGGGTGGCGGACATGGACTTCCGGGTCGCACCGGAGATCGAGGACGCGATCCTCAGGCGCGCCGGGCACGGGATTTTCGGATACTCCGTCATTCCCGAGGAATGGTACGACGCATATGTCCGCTGGTGGCAGACACGGCATGGCTTCATGCTGGACCGGGACTGGCTCATCTTTTGTACCGGCGTCATTCCCGCCGTCTCAAGCGTCGTGCGCAAGCTGACTACGCCGGCGGAGAAGGTCGTACTCCAAACGCCGGTCTACGGGACGTTTTTCAACTCCATTCTGAACAACGGACGGCAGGCGCTGGAAAGTCCGCTGCTCTTTGACGGCGGGGATTACTCCATCGATTTTGCGGATCTGGAGGCGAAGCTCGCCGATCCGCAGACCTCGCTGATGATCCTCTGCAATCCGCACAATCCGATCGGAAAGATCTGGGACAGAGAAACGCTTGCACGCATCGGCGAGCTGTGCAAAAAGCACCACGTACTCGTGCTTTCCGATGAGATTCACTGCGACCTGTGCGCCCCCGGCAGGGAATATGTTCCGTTCGCCTCCGTCTCCGACACATGCCGGGAAAACAGCATCACCTGCCTCGCTCCGACGAAAACTTTCAATCTGGCGGGCATCCATACAGCCGCCGTATCCGTACCGGATCCTGTGCTCCGCCACAAGGTCTGGCGCGCGCTGAACACCGACGAGGTCGCGGAGCCGAACGCGTTTTCCGTTCCCGCCGCCGTCGCCGCCTTCACCGAAGGCGCGCCGTGGCTGGATGCGGCGCGCGAATACATTTTTGAAAACAAGCACATCGCGGCGGATTTTCTGAAACGCGAGCAGCTGCCGATCCGTTCGCTTCGCTCCGAGGCGACCTATCTGATGTGGCTGGACTGCTCCGCTCTGTGCAAAGACGCAGCGGAATTTGCGCATTTTCTGCGGAGGGAAACGGGGCTGTTCGTCTCGGAAGGAAGCCATTTCGGTACGGGCGGACAGGCGTTCCTGCGCGTGAACGCCGCCTGCCCCCGCTCCCTTCTCATGGACGGACTGCAGAGGCTGAAGTGCGGCGCAGCCGCATGGAGCGAATCGCAGCACGCGTGAAGCGCGCCCGCCCATCGTCCGGAGCGCATAAGACAGGATAGCGGCGAATGTGAAAAGACGGCACAAAACCGCACGCCGCGGAGCATGGGATACTGAGACGCCCGGGCAGAATGTTCGGGCGGTGCAGATTCGACCGGTAAATTTTTCACGTTTTTCTGCTGTGCTTTACTGAATATGTGAGCGGAAAAATCGGAATCTGACGAACGAGTGTGAGCGTATGAAAAAGCTGACCGCATTGGTTTTTGCATTGGTCTGTGTGTTGGGTCTGGTGGGCTGTTCCAATCAGCCGTCCGAATCCATCCATACCTATGTGGGCAATATGAAAACATATTATAAAATGGCAGATGGAACATGGCAAACAGAAGGCTATACATATAAATACAAATTGGAGATCACCGGACGGATGCCCAATGCCGCTATTGATACAACCTTTGTATTCTTAAGCAATCTTGAAAGCATTCCATTTGAGCAAGCATGGAAAGCCGCCGGTTACAGCAGCAGCACCGATGATTATTTCTCTGTCGAAGATGCTGTGCTTGTGGAAATGAAAGCAGAATAACAACTTCCGGTTTATCGGTCAGCTGAGCCTGATCCGCTGCCGGTTCGATCCATGCATACCGCAAAAAGGCGGCAGGGAGAGTCCACTCCCTGCCGCCGCATTGTTATTATGAGATTTCAGCCAGCAGCTTCTCAATATCCGCTGCCTTGAGCACCCTGCCCTGCGACACCACTTTTTCGTTCACTGCGAGAGCAGGCATCCGCATAACGCCGTATTCCATCACCTTTTTCATATCGGTAATGTATTCCACCTCTGTCTGTAAGCCCATTGCCTGTACCGCCTGCCTTGTATTTTCATACATTTCATGACAGGACTTACATCCCGCACCCAACACCTGAATGCAGCAGATTCCGTTTACGGCTTTGCCGCAGCAGCTTCCTGTTTCTTTGACCGTCTTCCTTTCAGAGCTTTCGCAGCTGCAAGCGCATGCGGGAGCATTCTTTTCTTCGTTTTTCTTTCCGAAATGCAGTAATGCCATGCCTCATTCCTCCGTGTATTCATAATATAATCGGCTGTATCAGATTAAAGAAATATCCCACGATCATGATCCCGACCGTGCAGACCGCAAGGAAAACGCCGAGCAGCTTCGGTTTGACCGCCTTGCGAAGCAGAATCATCGACGGCAGGGACAGCGTAGTCACGCCCATCATAAAGGCAAGCACTGCTCCGAGCAAAGCGCCTTTCGAAAGCAGCGCCTCCGCGACCGGGATCGTGCCGAATATGTCGGCATACATGGGGATCCCGGCAATCGCCGCGAGAATAACGCCGAACGGATTGCGGTTTCCAAGGATGCTGACGATCCACGCTTCGGGGATCCAGTTGTGGATCACGGCGCCGACGCCCACGCCGATCAGCACATACGGGAATACTTTTCGGGCGGTGGCAGTCACCTGCTCCCACGCGTACCGCAGCCGATCCCGGAAATGCAATTCCTCCTGCGGCGTGTCTGCGGCATGACCGTTCCGGATAAAGTCCTCCACCTGATCTTCCAGGTGCAGTTTCTCGATCAGCGTACCGCCGGCAACCGCCAGGATGAGACCGAGCGCGACATAAACGACCGCAACCTTCCATCCGAAAATACTCATCAGCAGCACAAGACTGCCGAGATCCACCATGGGAGAGGAGATCAGAAACGAAAAAGTCACGCCGAGGGGAAGCCCCGCGCTTGTGAATCCCATAAACAAGGGAATGGACGAGCAGGAGCAGAACGGCGTCACGGTGCCGAGCAGAGCGGCAATCCCGTTTGCCCATATTCCGTGAAAACGTCCCAGGATCTTTTTCGTCCTCTCCGGCGGGAAAAAGCTCTGGATATACGAGATAACTCCGATCAGAACGCACAGAAGCGCCATGATTTTCATCGTATCGTAAAGGAAAAACAGAACGCTGCCGCCTATCCTGCCGGTCGTGTCCAATCCGCAGGCGTTCAGAACGGCGTTTATGAGCCGATGCAGCCACCTCATGCCGAAAACTTCGGCCTGAAGAAAATCCCAGGCGGTTTTGAGTGCTTCCATACATGCGCCTCCTTTCGGGCAGCCGGGTCAGAGTGCGCGATTCATTCGCCGCACGATGGAGTATCGCAGGCGCATGCATCTTCGCAGCACGGAGCTTCATCGCATGAAGGCTCCGGCGATGTCAGCTCCTTCAGACACCTGAGCGCGTATTCAGCGCCTTCGGGTGAGATGGAGTAGTGCGTCCACTTTCCTTCCTTCCGTCCAACCACGATCCCGGAATCGCAGAGGATCTTCATATGATGCGACAGGGTCGGCTGCGTCACACGGATCTCCTCCAGCAGTTTGCAGGCGCATTTTTCCCCTGTTCTGAGGAGCCTTACAATCCGTACGCGGTTTTCGTCACAGAACGCCCTAAAAATCTCCGCGGTTCTCACTTCATCCGGATGCAAAAAGAACGCCTCCCATCGATGAATATCTATGTGTTGACTCTATTATACGCTTCATATAGATATTTGTCAATATGTTCTTTGAAATAAAAAAGCGGCAGGGATTCTCCTGCCGCCGCATCGGATGCTTCGCCTCGCTGGTATGTGCACCGGACTGCACCGCCCGCCTTTTTGTTACGACTTCCGGAATATATCCAGAACGTGGTGCGACGTTCCCACGCAGTCGGCGCGCTCACAGATGCTGAAATGATAGCGGAGATACAGCGCAAACATCTCGTCATCCATTTCGTCCACGCAGGCGCGCATATAATTGGTTGCCATATCCGTGCCGACATAGTGCAGGCGCTCTACGGGAAAATGCGCCATCAGGGCATCGATATCCTCCCGGCGCCAGAGGGCGAACACCTCAGACGGCTCTGCCGCGCACCGGAAGGTGACGGGATCGATCAGATGCCGGTACGGCTCCTGCCGGATCATCCCCTTCTGAAAGCCGAACTGAATCACGGTTGCTTCGTTGAGGCAATAGGCGGCAAAGACGATTCCGCCCGGTTTCGTCACACGCAGCGCCTCCGATATGGCGGAAAGCCGTTCGCTCTCCGCAAACAGATGGTACATCGGACCGAGCAGCAGCGTGATATCATACTGTCCGGAGGAAATCCCGCGCAAATCCACCGCATCTCCCTGTATAATGGATACGTTTTCCCCGTCTTCCGTGCGGTCGCGGAAGACGGATATATTGCATTCCATCAGCTCCACCGCATCGACGGTGTAGCCCTTTCGCGCGAAATAATGAGAATACCGTCCGCTTCCTGCGCCGATCTCCAGAATGCGCATGCCGGGCTTCAGGTATTTTTCAATATAGCTGACCGTCGTCAGGAATTCCACGCTCCCGTGCCGGGATGTCAGACGTGCATCCTCATCGTAATGCTCATAGTATCCGCGCAGCGCCTCAAATCTTTCCATACGTCTCTCCTGTCTTCTCTGTGACGGCGCCAGGCGCCGTCCGTACAGCCGCTTTTCCGCTGCCGCTGAGTGTGATGAAATCTCTGGCATAGGTGTGCTTCAGCTCCAGCGCGTTCCCTCGGCGGAGATTTTCCCCCGTCCGAAATCACTGCATAGTCACGTTTGCCGCTTTCTCCATGTAAGGGGTGGTGAGGAATACCGTCATGTTTTCCTGCCTGCGCAGTTCTCCTATGATTCGTCACAGGATACTGCGCGTCTGGGGAACAAGTCCGGTAGTCGGGGCATCCGGAATCAGCAGCTTCGACCGATGCAAAAGAACGCGGGCAATACCGATCCCGCGGCGCTGATCCCAAGAAACGCGAATTATTTCCGCTCTGCGTCCGGCGTATTCAGGCGAGCGCTCTGCATCTCTGTTTTTTTTCGGGGGGTGACGCCGGCGACACAGGTATCTGCCATTTCCTTTGCCACGGACAGGTCCATGGTGCCGTCTCTCAGCTTGTCCGCGATCACGATACCGATGCACACCTCGCTTAAGGACCGGCTGACCGTTTCCCTTGAGAAGCTGTCCGGATCTGTAATCGCAAAAACCGCGATCCCATTGGCAAATATCATCATCTGATTCAACAGTTCCTCTGCATCCTCCCCCGACAATCCGAACGTGCTCATGATCTCTTCCACAAGAGGGAGGAGGATACCGGCAAAATCCTGCTGGAAACGGGCATATGGACTGTGTGCTTCCCGCCGCGACAGAAACAGCAGCCGATAGAGGTTTGGCTCCTCGGCAGCAAATCCGACCCAGCGCATCCCGAATTCCTTGAACGCCGGCGCATAGTCAAAAATACCATCCATATATTCCTGATACTTTTTCCGCGCCATCTTCCAAACCTCTTCTTTCAGTTCCTCCATACTGTTCCACACGGTAAAAATCGGAGAGGCGGATGTATTCAGACGTTTTCCCACTTCCCGGGCAACCACTGCGTCGATGCCTTGTTCCCGCGTCAGTTCATACGCAGCGTTCACGATCTCTTCCTTTGTATACTTCGGTTTCGGCGGCATGGTCATCTCTCCTTTTCCGGGCTTCATTTCAAAACACAGGTTCCGCAACATATGTTTTGATTATAATCTTTTTGATCCTGTTTGTCAAGAGAGAGCTGAAGGACTGCGTTTTTGCCCATGCAGGATTCCAATAGAATGTTATAGGAGAAAGCAATTGTGAGCCGGGAAGGTAGAGGTACGCAGCCGCACAAAAAGCAGGAGCAGGCTCACACCACCGGCACCGTACCATACCATACCATACCATACCATACCACTGACAATCCGGCAGTGAGTGTTACGAATCATCTCAAACGAATATTCGCAAAAAATGCTGGGGCGGCAAGAAAGGAAGCGTGCACAATAAAAAAGGAACAGATTCGCATTCTAACAGCAGCCGTTTTGGTTTGTGTACTCGCAGCCTGCGGTCAGTCACATCAAACAGAATCGACGGATTCATCCACCATTCCCACGCAATTCAAGCATACAGAAACTCCCACGCAGGAGGTGTCGGGAATACTGAGAAGATGGCGACCTGCATGCAGGAACAGACAGGCAGCGTTCTGCTGAAGCCGGAGCCGCTGGCTGTATAAGCAGCAGTCAGGTACAAAGTGTCAGGGTTGGACGAGCGTCCGCATATAATAAAAATCCGAACCCACTACCGATTGGTATAGGGTTCGGATTTCTACTGCTTGGTGCGGGTAAAAGGACTTGAACCTTCACGAAGTTGCCCCCACTAGAACCTGAATCTAGCGCGTCTGCCAATTCCGCCATACCCGCATGCTCAAGCGCTTCATTCTCCCGAAGCGCTTGATTATTATATCACGAGAAGATGTACTTGTCAAGGGGAAAATGCAATTTTCTTTGGAAAAATCCTAAGAAATCTGCGGCGAAAAACAGAAAGCGATCACAGGAGAGAACGGTACAGCGCGGCGATCTCCTCAACGCTCGTTTCACGCGGGTTGCCGGGGCGGCACGCGTCCGCATATGCAGATTCGGCAAGCGCCGGGATATCCTCTTCCTTGACGACTCCCTTCAGGGAGGTGACAATGCCGACGTCCTCTGCCAGCTGACGGACGGCGTCCACGGCTGCACGGCGGTATTCCTCCTGCGTCATGCTGTCCACGCCCTTTACGCCCATGGCGCGCGCGATCTCGCGGTATTTTTCGCCGGTGCAGGGTGCGTTGTATTCCATGACCGTCGGGAGAAGGGTAGCGCACGCCTTGCCGTGCGGCATATCATAGTAAGCGGACAGCGTATGCGCCATGGAGTGATCCACGCCGAGACCGACGTTCGAGAAACCCATGCCGGCGATGTACTGACCGAGCGCCATGCCCTCGCGTCCCTCGTCGGTGTTGGCGACGGCGCCGCGCAAGCTGCGGGAAATGACCTCGATCGCCTTCAGGTGGAACATGTCGGAGAGCTCCCACGCGCCTTTGGTGATGTAGCCTTCGATGGCGTGCGTAAGCGCATCCATACCGGTAAAGGCAGTCAGTCCCTTCGGCATGGTGGACATCATGTCGGGATCGACGATGGCGACGACGGGAATATCGTGCGGATCGACGCAGACGAACTTGCGCTTTCTCTCCACGTCGGTGATGACGTAGTTGATCGTAACCTCAGCGGCGGTGCCGGCGGTGGTCGGGACGGCGATCGTCGTGACGGTCGGATTCTTCGTGTCGACCGCGCCCTCCAGGCTGCGGACGTCCTCGTGCTCGGGGTTGTTGATGATGATGCCGATCGCCTTCGCGGTGTCCATGGAGGAGCCGCCGCCGATGGCGATGATATAGTCGGCGCCGGACTTCTTGTATGCCGCTACGCCGGACTGCACGTTTTCAATGGTCGGATTCGGCTTGATGTTGGAATATATTTCGTAAGGAAGGGAAGCTGCGTCCAGCACGTCGGTTACCTTTTTGGTAACGCCGAATTTCAGAAGATCGGGGTCGGAGCAGATGAACGCCTTGCGGAGCGCGCGCGCATTGACTTCATGCGGGATGTTCTGGATCGCGCCCTTGCCGTGGTAGGATGTTTCGTTCAGAATAAAACGATACGCCATGATGAACCTCCGGTTGTACTCGGTTGAGAGAATTTTGTCTTCTGTATATCAGTATAAGTTTTTTTATGACGAAAATCAAGAAGAGTGTGCAATTGTTTAAAAAATATTTTCGGAATCCGGGATATTCATACACAATAGGTGTCCCCTCTTGATTGCGTGGGGAAAGCGTGCTATAATAAAGAACGCCCGGCTGACAATGCCTGCGCGCAGGGGGCGATGCGCCCGCCTGCATCAGTGAGTTCGAGACCTTCCTCACTTAAAACAAAACTAAAGGAGAAATGACCCATGAAGCAAAAGATCCGTTTTCTGACGCAAGCCGCACTGATCGCGGCACTGTACGTTGTGCTCACGATGCTGTCCGCCCTGTTCGGACTTGCAAGCGGAGCGATCCAGGTCCGATTGTCCGAAGCGCTGACCATTCTTCCCGCGTTCACGCCCGCCGCTGTTCCGGGACTGTTTGTCGGCTGTCTGTTGGCGAATACGCTGAGCGGCTCCCTGCCGTGGGACATCGTGTTCGGCTCGCTCGCGACGCTTCTCGGAGCGTTCGGCACGTATCTGCTTCGCCGCCGCAGCCGGTGGTTCGCGCCTCTGCCGCCGATCCTCGCCAATATGCTGATCGTACCTGTCGTGCTGCAGCGCGTGTACGGACTTGAGGATGCCTACTGGTTCCTCGTCGTGACAGTCGGCGCCGGTGAAGTGGTGTCGGCAGGTGTTCTGGGAATGCTTTTGTACTATGCCGTGGCACGCCGCGGACTCCGTTCTACCCTCAGGTGATTGCGAATAGGTTCAAAGTCCTGCCGCCCGATCGGGCAGCAGGACTTTTTTATCGGTATCCGTTATGCCGAGTAAAAACGGACAGTCTTGGCGTACTCCTTCATCAGATTCTGCAGAATGTCTGTATGCGGAAAGTCGCGGTGATACAGAATGTTGATTTCCCGGATCATGCTCAGGTTTTCGAGGGGAAGCACAGAGATTTTTCCTTTTTTCAGCTCATCCAGACAGACGCTGCGCGGCAGAACCGACACGCCGATATCGCGGCGGATCAGATCCTTGATGGTGGCGATATTGTCCACCTCCAGAATCACGCGGAAGTCGTCCAGAGACAGATTCCGGCTTTCCAGGGAGGCGACAAACAGGTTGCGGGTGCCCGAGGACGGGCGGCGCAGGATGAGGTTTTCCTTTTTCAGCTCGTTTACGGTGACCATGCTCTTTTTGGCGAGCGGATTGTTGGGGGACACGACCAGCACCAGTGAGTCCGTGTCGAGCAGGAGCGAATTGATGTCGCTGTCCTGCATGCTGCCCTCCACGATCGCCAGATCGATCTCAAAGCTGCGCAGCATATCATAAAGATTGTTTATGGTGTCAGTGACGATCGTTATGGAGGTGCCGGCATTTTTTGAGCAGTATTTTCCGAGCACCTCTGCGACGGCGTTGCTTTCCGCGGTGTGCGTGATGCCTACGGTGAGACGGCGGACATGCTGCCGCTCGTCTGTCAGATCCTGACGCATCCGCTCGTACAGGGCAATGCTGCGGCGCGCGTAGCGGATGACGATCATGCCCTCGTCTGTAGGCTTTATGGCGTTTCCGACGCGGTTCAGAAGCCGGACGTCCAGCTCCTTTTCCAATTGCTTGATGTGCTGGGTGACAGCAGGCTGCGTCAGGGAAAGCCGTTCGGCGGCGCGCGTAAAACTCTCCAGCTCCACAACGGCGAGCAGCGAATACAGCTTCGGATCGATCATACAGTTTCCTCCTGCTATCATGAATTTTTATGAGTGTAAAAAATATTATAGTTTTACATTATCGGTTTCCGTGTGTATAATGGTACCATAAAACACGGCGGCGCGCAAGGGAGAAATAAAAAAATGCGCCGCCAAACGGAGGCAATCGGGATGGAATCGATCTGGGAAAGGATAGGCGGAGACGCGGCGGCGCTTCTTTCGCTTGCACTGATCCTGTTTTCGGGATTTCTTCTGACCCGCCTGACAAAGCGTGTGAAGCTGCCGAATGTGACCGGATACATTCTTGCCGGGGTCCTCATCGGACCGTGCGGGCTCGGACTCATTTCGTCGGATACGGTGCATGCCATGAGCTTTGTCAGCGACGTGGCGCTGTCTTTTATCGCCTTTGGCGTCGGGCGGTTTTTCCGCCGCGAGACGATTCGCGAAACGGGATGGGGCGTCGTCGGCATCACATTGGCGGAGTCGTTTCTTGCGGGCGTTTTCGTTACGGTAGGCATACGGGTGATTTTCCGCGCGGAGTGGTCGTTCTGTCTGCTTCTGGGCGCGATTGCGACTGCCACGGCGCCTGCCAGCACCATGATGACGATCCGGCAGTACCGCGCGCGCGGGATCTTTGTCAATATGCTTTTGCAGGTCGTGACGCTGGACGACGCGGTGTGTCTTGCCGCCTTCAGCGTCGTGTCCGCGCTGCTCGGAGCGGATTCGGATGGGACGCTGCGGGCGTCGGAGGTGCTTTTTCCGGTCATCTGGAATCTTGCGGCGCTGCTGCTCGGCTTTCTGTGCGGATTTTTGCTGTGCCGCCTGATTACGCCGCGCCGCAGCGAGGACAACCGGCTGATTCTGACAGTTTCGCTGCTGCTCGGAATTTCCGGACTGTGCTGCCTGTTTGACGTATCTCCGTTGCTTGCATGCATGGTGCTGAGCGCCGTGTATATCAACCGTACAGGCGACGAAACGCTGTATGTGCAGCTGGATCGCTTCAGTCCCCCGGTCCTGTCATTGTTTTTTGTCGTGTCCGGTATGCGCATGGAACTCGGATCCTTTGCCACGCTGGGGCTTATGGGAGTCGCCTATTTCCTCATCCGTATCGTGGGCAAATATCTCGGTGCATATCTCGGATGCCTTGCCGCTCATGCGCCGCGCGGGGTGCGCAACTGTCTGGGGCTGGCGCTGATCCCGCAGGCGGGCGTGGCGATCGGGCTTGCATTTCTGGGAGAGCGGATCCTGCCGCCGGAGACGGGTGAGATGCTTCTGACGGTGATCCTGTCCTCGTCCGTTTTGTATGAGCTGATCGGACCCGCCTGCGCGAAGTTTGCACTGTTCCGCTCGGGCGCCATCCGCAGCGGGGAGCAGCCTGCGCCGCCGTCCGCGCCGCTCGCGCTTCCGGCTGGAAGCGGCAGACCGCACGGCGCCGACGGTCCCTGATACCTGCCAGACTGTACGCCGGACAAAGACAAGGCTCCCGCACAGCGGAGCCTGAACGGCGGCGTGACGGGAGTCTTCTTTCACATTTCACATCGTTCCTGCGTTTGGGGGCGCCGCCGGACGGATTGCCGCGCTCCGGCGTGCTTCCAGGTGTCTTACGGGGCGAACTGGCTGTTGTACAGCTTCGCGTAGAAGCCGTCCTTCCGGAGCAGCTCGTCGTGCGTGCCCTGTTCGACAATATCGCCCGCATTCATGACGAGGATCAGGTCCGCTTCGCGGATCGTGGAGAGGCGGTGCGCGACGATAAAGCTGGTACGTCCCTGCATCATGCGCGCGAACGCCTCCTGAATTTTCAGCTCCGTGCGTGTGTCGATGGAGGAGGTTGCCTCGTCCAGGATCAGCATGGGAGGCAGGCGCAGCATGACCCGCGCAATGCAGAGCAGCTGCTTCTGCCCCTGCGAGAGGCTTCCGCCGTCCTCCCCGATGACGGTGTCGTAGCCGTTTTCCATACGGCGGATGAAGCTGTCCGCGTGGGCGGCGCGCGCCGCTTCGTACATTTCCTCATCCGTCGCGTCCGGACGTCCCATTTTGATGTTGTCACGGATAGTGCCGGATTTGAGCCATGTTTCCTGCAGCACCATGCCGTAATTGCTGCGCAGGCTCCGGCGCGTTACTTTCCGGATGTCGTGTCCCTCCACGAGGATCGCGCCGCCGTTCACATCGTAAAAACGCATCAGCAGATTGATAAGCGTCGTTTTGCCGCAGCCGGTCGGTCCGACGATGGCGATCCGCTGCCCCGGCTCCGCTGTGAGATTCAGATTCCGGATCAGCTGCCGTTCCGGCGTGTAGGAGAAAGAAACGCCGCGCACCTCGACTCTGCCGTCCGCTGTATTCAGAACGGCGGCGTCCGGCGCGTCCGGCAGCTGCGCAGGCTCGTCGATCAGCTCAAACAGACGCGCCGCGCACGCGAGAGCGTTCTGCAGCTCGGTGATGACGCCGGAGATCTCGTTGAACGGCTTCGTGTACTGATTGGCATAGCTGAGAAAGCAGGAGAGCCCTCCGACTGTCAGCGTGCCGGAAACGGCGGCAAAGGCGCCGCTCAGCGCCACCGCCGCATATACCAGACTGTTGACAAAGCGCGTCGTCGGATTGACGAGGGAAGAGAAGAAGATGGCGCGCAGAGAGCACTTTCTGAGGCGGTCGTTGATCTCATCGAACCGCTCGAGAGATTCCGCTTCATGCGAGAACGCCTGCACGACCTTCTGATTGGCGATTATCTCGTCGATCAGCGCGGTCTGTTCTCCGCGCACCTCCGACTGCTCCCGGAAAAAGGAGTAGGTGCGGGAAGCGATGAAACGCGCCGCCAGCAGGGAAACGGGCGTCAGGACGACGACGACCGCCGTGATCTTCGGATGGATGGTCAGCATGAACAAAAGCGTCCCGAGGATCGTGACGACGCCGGTAAAGAGCTGTGTGAAGCCCATCAGCAGTCCGTCGGCGAACTGATCCGCGTCCGCGATCACGCGGCTGACGATGGAGCCGCCCGGATGCGCGTCCAGATAGGAGAGCGGCAGAGACTGGATGTGCCGGAACGCCTCGTTGCGCACATCCCGGACGACGCTGTAGGTGATGCGGTTGTTGATGGTGTTCATCAGCCACTGTGCTGCGGCGGTGACGGCGGCGAGCAGGAGGGCGGTGAGCAGCAGCGGCACGATCTCCGCAAAGGAGACCTGCCCGGGCGCAAGAATGCAGTCGATGGCGCGGCCGATCAGGATCGGAACGTACAGCGTCAGCGCGACGGAGACTGCCGCGAGCAGGATCGAGACGAGGAGCAGCGCGCGATAGCGTCTGATGTGAAGCAGGACCTTTTTCAGCGTCGCTGTGTTCATGTTTTTGGCTTTCTTTTTCATTGTGCCGCCTCCTCTCTCTTGAACTGGGAATCGTAAATTTCGCGGTATACGCCGCAGGTATGCAGAAGCTCCTCATGCGTGCCGGTCCCGACGGCGCGTCCGTCGTCCAGAACGACGATGCGGTCCGCGTGCGCAATGGAGGAGGTGCGCTGCGAGACGATGAACACCGTCACGTCCGTCAGCGCACGCAGCGCGCTCCGCAGCGCGGCATCCGTCGCAAAATCGAGCGCGGAGGCGCTGTCGTCCAGGATCAGGATGTCCGGCCTTCGGACGAGGGCACGGGCGATCGTCAGCCGCTGCCGCTGTCCGCCCGAGAGATTCCTTCCGCCCTGTTCCAGCGGGAAATCCAGTCCGCCTTCCTTGCCCTCGACCACTTCCTTTGCCTGCGCGCGCGTCAGCGCCTCCCAGATCTCCTCGTCTGACGCGTCCGGAGTGCCCCAGCGCATGTTTTCACGGATCGTGCCCCGGAAAAGCACTGCTTTCTGCGGTACGACGCCGATCTTCTGCCGCAGTGCGCCGGTGTCCCACGCGCGCACGTCGATGCCGCCGACCGTTACGCTGCCGCTTTTCACATCGTAAAAACGCGGGATCAGGTTGACAAGGGACGTTTTTCCGCTCCCGGTGCCTCCGATCACGCCGATGGTTTCCCCGCGCGCGGCGCGGAAGCTGATTCCGGACAGTGCGTCGCCGCCGCCGTTGTGGTAGCGCAGCGATACATCCGTGAAACGGACGGCGTCGTCGTTTTGTGCTTCCCGCGGAATTTCGGGATGCTCCGCCATCCCTGCCGGAAGCTCCAGCACGGCGGCAATGCGGTTGCCGCAGGCGACGGCCTTCGTGATGGTGATAATCAGGTTTGCCATCTTAATCAGTTCCACCAGGATCTGCGACATGTAGTTATACAGTGCGATGACGGCTCCCTGCGTGAGAATGCCCGCTTCCACGCGGAGCGCGCCCGTGTAGATCAGCGCGGCGATGGCGGCGTTGATGATGATATAGGTGAGCGGATTCATCAGAGCGGAAATACGCCCGACGAATTTCTGCTGCGCAGTGAGCGCGCTGTTCTTCTCTTCAAACCCACGGATCTCCGCCTCCTCCCGGCAGAAAGCGCGCACCACGCGCACGCCGTTCAGATTTTCCCGCGCCGCGCGCAGCACGCCGTCCAGTTGGGACTGTACTTTTTTATACAGCGGGATGCTGAGCAGCATGATGCCGAAGACGACGGCGGAAAGCACCGGAATCGCGCACACGAAGATCAGCGCGGAGCGCACGTCGATAGTGAACGCCATAATCATGGCGCCGAAAACGACGAACGGCGAGCGAAGCAGCAGCCGCAGCGTCAGATTGACGCCGTTCTGAAGCTGGTTCATATCGCTCGTCATGCGCGTAATCATGGCGGAGGTGCCGAGCTTGTCCAGCTCGGAGTACGACAGCTTCTGCAGATGGGCAAAGAGCGCGTGCTTCAGGCGCGCGGCGAAGCCTACCGCCGCGTCCGCCGCGAAATACTGCGCCGTGACGGAAAAGAGCAGTCCGGCGAAGCCGAGCGCGGCAAGCAGAAGTCCCATTCGCCAGAGAAAGCCGCGCTCTCCGCCGGCGATGCCGCGGTCGATCATGGCGGCGATTACGAGGGGGACAAGCAGCTCCAGCGTTGCCTCCAGCAGCTTGAAGAGCGGTCCGAGCACGCATTGGCGTTCGTAACCCTTCATATAGGCAAACAGTTTTTTCACAGATACCTCCCGGTCAAGCCTCTTGAAAAGTGTTCTGAAATAGTATACCATATATACGGCTATATTGAAAATATTTGTTTTATATGGGAACCATACAAAACAGAAATGGGTGTGCCTATGGAACTGAAGCAAATGCAGTATTTTCTCGCGATCGCGGACGCCGGCAGTATCAGCGCGGCGGCAAAGAAGCTGTATATGTCCCAGCCGCCGCTCAGCGCGCAGATGCAGCGGCTGGAAGCGGAGCTTGGCTGCCGGCTGTTTGAACGTGGGGCGCGGCAGATCACGCTGACGGAGGCTGGCAGGCGTTTCAGCGAGCACGCCCGCAGGATCCTTGAAATGAGCCGCGTGGCGGCAGAGGAAAGCCGGGCGGATTCCTTCGGCGTTCTGCGGCTGGGGATGGTGTCCTCCGTCGTCGAATCGCCGGGCGCATCGTGGATCGCTGAGTACAGCGCACGCTTTCCCGGGCTTACATTTGCGCTTACCGAGGGGAATACCTACCGGCTTCTGGAGGATCTGCGCGCGCGGCTCATCAGTCTGGCGGTGGTGCGGACGCCGTTCGCCGCGGAGGATCTGCACGTGGAGCGGCTGATGCGGGAGTCGCTTGCCGTTTTGGGCAGGCGGGAATTCTTTGGAGGAGACGTTCCGCAGACAGTTTCGCCGCAGCTGCTGGGCGGGGTGCCGCTGCTTGTCTACCGCCGGTGGAAGGAGGTCGTGGAGCAGCTGTGCCGTAGCGCGGGCTGCGAGGCGCGCATCCGTTTTCTTTGTGACGACGCGCGCACGGTGCGGACGCTGGCGGAGGCAGGCGTCGGAGTCGCGGTGCTGCCGCAGTCCGGGGCGTCCGGCGCCGTTTCGGAGGGGATGCTCTGCTGTCCTCTGTGCGATGAGAGCGCGATATCGGAGATCATGCTGGTGAGTGTGCCGGGACGGGCACTCAGCCCATGCGCCGCGCAGTTCGCCGTATATCTCCGCGAACGGTACGGAGGAGAGAACGCGCTCTGAGCGGATTTCTGACGCCCGCATATCCGAAATACAAAAAATCCCGTGAAGCGGACATTCTTTCCGCATCACGGGATTTCCGTTGGGGAGGGGGAGAAGGCGTTTTCGGAGTCGGAGTGCTGCCTTCGCAATAGCCCTTGTGCTTGCTTCTCTTTTTATACGGAGGCGGTTTTCCGCCTGCCCAGTACGACGCCGCAGACGATTCCGCAGATACCGCCCGCTATGTGCGCGAGCTGGGAGATCTGATCCGCTTCGGTGACGGCTGTGTAAATCTCCGCGCCGAAATAAATCAGCGCGACCAGGATCAGCGTCAGCGGGATTGTCCCGCTTTCCGCCCCCGCAAAGGCAGAGAGAAGGATCAGCATGAATACGATGCCGGATGCGCCGAGCAGCGCGGTGTCCGGAGAGATCAGGCAGTGGAGCAGTCCGGATACGAGCGCCGTCAGCGCAAAGCACAGAAGCAGCCGTTTGCCGCCGTATTTTTCCTCGGCGATCGGACCGACGACGAGCAGCAGACTCATATTATTGAAGTAATGCGCGAAGGACGCATGCCCGAGTACGTGTCCGAAGAGGCGGATATAGGTGAGCGGATCGGCGGGGGAGGAGCGATAAACGGAAAACAGCAGCGCCGTCGTTCGGGAGCCGCTGATCCTGTCCGCCGCGAGCACTGCGAGAGAAAGCAGCGCGAAGGTCAGCACCACGGGAGAATTATAACGTATGCGGGAGAGGAAATTTCTGATTTTTCCGTTTTTCATGTCGGATCCACCTTTCGAGGCAGGAAGCCTCAGTCAAAGCAGTCGTTCAGCTCGTCGTACAGCTTGGCGTCCGCTAAATAGACGACGGCGGAATCGCCGATCGTGTAGGGAATCTTTCCGTCCTCCGTGACCGTTCCGAAGCGCACCGTGTAGGAAGCGGCGACGCGCGTGGTATTTTCGTTTCCGGATGTATCGGTGATCGTGACTGCGCGCTTGTAGGAAACAGTCAGCGAGGCGTGTCCGATGCCGTAGCGCGACAGCGTTTCGCTGTCCCCGTGCCAGTCCGCATATTCGGACGGAGCAAGACGCTGGAAGACGCTGAAGAAGGTCTCCGATTCCTCGACGCGGAGCGATTTTTCCGCGTCATCCGAGATCAGTCTTGCGGAATCGATATATGCCGCTTCGATGTCGGACGGAAGCGTATCGTACAGGAACAGATCTGCCTGTACGTACCGGAAGTATGACAGGAGCGCGGAGGAGATCATATAGACGGTGCCGCTGTCCCGGTCAAGCAGATAGCGGTTGCCGCTCATGGGATTCTGATCTCCGATGGCAAAGCGGTACGTCTTGTCGTCGCTGAAGGAGACGGTGATTTCCGCGGCAGGTGCGTCGAAGCCGAACTCGCCGGTGTCGCCGGTGTCCAGCGTTCTGTAGACGCCGATCGAGGAGATCGCCGCCGCCATCTGCGAGACGGGCGTCTGGTCCAGCGGAAAGGACGGATCGTCCTTGCAGCTCCAGACTCCGCCGCTGCATACGAAGGAGAGCGTTTCACCGGAGAACGTGTAGGAGAGCGCCGACACCTCGGAGGCGTTCCGTTCCAGAATCATGGTCACGTCGTTTGTGGCTGCCGTGTCGGAGGACGCGCCGCTGTTCTGTGCGGAAAGCAGCCGGTAGCCGATCAGCAGCGCAGCGGCGGCGCATGCCATCAGGATCAGAGCAAGCGCTTTGTTGCTTTTTTTCTTTGCCATGGCGCGCCTCATCTGCGTCTGCGGCGCAGCCAGACATAGAAGCCGCCGCCAAGGATGGCAATCGGGAGCAGGATCGTCATAACGGTAGACCACACACTGCGGGCGGACGCCGGTACGACAAGGGACTGGACCTGCATCGTTTTTGCGAGGATCGAGAGGGAGACGGCCTTTTCGCACATCCAGTTGACGGACGCCATGAACAGCTCGCTGTTGCCGCCGTTCACGTAATAGTCCCACTGATCGCTGACGATGGCGGGAGTCGCATACCAGACGAGCTTGCTTTCCACGTTGTCCGCCGCCAGCGTGGCGGATGCCGCGGCGCAGAACGGACCGTCCGTGTCGCCCTCTTCCTTTTCATAGGTTGTGATATTCTGTCCTGCCTTCTTTACATAGGAACTGGTGGTCGTTTTGAGAAGAGAGGAGGCGGAGGCGTCTCCCTCGCCTGTCAGAACGATCCCGTGCGCGTTCGGCAGAAGCGTGTACATGCTGGTCGTTTCCAGAAGCTCGGCGGGTCCCGCCGCTGTGAGGACCGGAAGCAGATAGCTCGGATAGCTGTTATAGTTGGAGCGGTTGCCCTCCACCAGAAGTCCGTCCTCCGAGCGCATGCCCATGAGAGCGGTGACGGAGGCGAGGTTCGGCATTTTTTCGCTTGTATAGTACCGGAAGTCCGTAATCAGAATGATGTTGCCGCCCGTCTGCATATAGTTGTTCAGCATTTCCGCTTCATAGGCGCTGATATCCGTTTTCGGATTGTTGATAAGGATTGCGGAGCAGTCTGACGGGATCGAGTCGATACCGAGAAGTCCCAGCTCATCCGTGACGATGTTGTCCGTGGAGAAATAGGCGCGCATGGTGTCGCTGAGTGTGTCTTCGCTGTGTCCGTTCAGTGCATACAGCGTCGGAATGATCGCAGAGGTAACGTAATCGACGGCGGAGGTCAGCATCAGCTCGCCGTAGAAATACGGCGTTCCCTTCGGCTCGATGCCGTAATAATAAAAGTTGTAGAGATCCTCCTGCGTGATGTTGTCGTAGGAGGTGACATAAATTTCCTCGTATTTTACCACGAAGGAACGGCGTCCGCTCTCCACGATCACGCTGTTGTTCTGCAGTGTATCGGTCGTGTACGCGGCGGTGAAGCCGGGACGGACGTCCGGGTCCACCGTTTCCACCCGGACGTTGGAGTTCAGATCGGCGTAGCGCTCCATCAACTCGCGGATCGTTGCGTCCTCGCTGCCGCGCGGGGCGACGAGGTACATCGTCACCGGTTCGCTGACGGCGGAGACGATCTGCCTGGTTTCATCGCTGATGGTCAGCATGCCGACGGTGCTCGCGTCCAGCTTGGTGACGGAGGAGGGAAGGGCGCCGACGAGCAGATTGAGCAGAACCACGATAACGAGCGCGGCGGCGCACAGCGCCAGACTGTAGGAGCCGCTCTTCAGGGCGCGGAAATTGACCGTTATTTTCTGTTTCTTCTGACTGTTTTCCATGATCGTTCTCCTTTATTTCACGCCCAGCGTCTCTTTTCCATCGACTGTACCGTAAAGAATACGAACAGAACGGCGACGGAGAGATAATAGACGAGTGCCGTTATATCGAAAATACCGTTGGCGAAATTGGTGAAGCGGTCGAAGAACGCAAGCGCGGAGAGCAGCTTCTGAATGCTTCCCTCAAACGCGGAGGAACGGATCAGGTACGCCGCGGCAATGCCGAGTGCGAGAACGCCGCCGACCGCGGCGGAAACGGTCTTGTTCTTTGTCAGCGCATACAGGATGAAGGCGGCGGCGCAGGCGCATACCAGATAGGCGATGAGCGAGGCGGAAGCGGTGACAGGAATCAGCGTTGAGAGCCCGTTCATCAAATACATGAGGATAAAGGCGGCGAACGTCAGCACAGCGGCGATCACCTGGCTTTCCGTCAGGGAGGAGAGGAACATGCCGATGGCGATCAGCGCGCAGCCGAGCAGAAAGAAGCCGAGCAGAGCTCCGTAGGCTGCGGCGTAGTTCACCTCTCCGTAGAACGAAAGGATCACCGGATACAGGCACATCACGCCGGTGGGGATCGCCAGCACCGTCGTCATGGCGAGATACTTGGCGAGGACGACGGAGGAGAGCGGAAGCGGCAGCGCGTAGAGCAGCTGATCCGTCCGCGTGTGCATGTCCTCGGAGATGGAGCGCATGGTGATGATCGGGATCACCAGAAGAAATACGAACAGGACGGCGGAGAGCACGACCTCAAAGCCCGGATAGCCGCCGCTGAGGCAGAGCGCCGTTGTGTAGATTCCCGACATGAGGAGAAGAAACGCCATGAAAACGGCGCCGGTCATGCCGCAGAAATAGGATTTCAGTTCCCGTTTATAGACCGCAGACATCGTATGCACACCTCACTGCTTCCCGCCGAAGAGCGGCTTGTAGTCGTCCTGCGGCGTTTCTTTGCTATCGCTGTTATCGTCATCTCCGTAATAGGGGGAGTCCGCATCTGCGGCATCCTCCCCGGAGTCGTCTTTCCCGTCCGTGCCGTCCTCCGACGGCGTCTCCCCGTCCGGGGTGGGCGCCGATTCTTCCGTCAGACGCAGGAATACGTCTTCCAGCGAAGCATCGTTTGTGGACATTTCCACGATCGGCAGATCCTTTGCGGCGAACAGGCGGAAGACCTCCTCGCGCATGTCCCGCTCGGAGGGCGTTTCGATCGAGACGCGCACACAGCCGCCGAGTCCGTAGGAAACGCTGGTATTGACCGCGCCCTGCAGCTCTGCGAGGGCGTCAGTCACGGCGCTGAGCTCCCCGCGGACGTCCAGCGTAATGATGCGGTGCCCGTCCACGGAGGCGGTCAGATGCTCGATGGTGTCGCTGGCGACGATCCTGCCATGGGAGATGATGATAATGTAATCGCAGACTGCGCTGATTTCGGAGAGGATATGGCTGGACAGGATGACAGTATGCTCCTGCCCGAGCGCTTTGATCAGTTCCCGTATCTCAATGATCTGCAACGGGTCCAGTCCGACGGTCGGCTCGTCCAGAATGACGATCTCCGGGTCGCCCAGAATTGCCTGCGCGATGCCGACGCGCTGCCGGTAGCCCTTGGAGAGATTGCGGATCAGGCGGCCGCGCACCGGCAGAAGCCCTGTTTTCCGCATGACTTCCTCTACGCGCACATCCAGATGCGTCGGCTCCAGCTGCTTTGCCTCGCCGACAAACATCAGAAACTCCTCCGGCGTCATGTCCGTGTACAGCGGCGGGATTTCCGGCAGGTAGCCGACGGACGCCTTTGCCTCTACCGGCTCCTCGTAGATATCGTGCCCGTTGACGCATACTTCGCCGGACGTGGCGGCGAGACAGCCGGTAATGATGTTCATCGTTGTGGATTTGCCGGCGCCGTTCGGACCGAGAAATCCGTAGATGCGTCCCTTTTCTACCGTGAAGCTGATGTCGTTCACTGCGGTGAAGGAGCCGTATTTCTTGGTCAGATGCTTTACTTCGATCAAAACATGTTCCTCCCGATGGTAAATGATTCACCCGGCGCGTTTTGGAAAACGCGGAGACTGGGATTCAGCCGGGCGCTTTGCAATTTACACAATTATAACACAGTTTTCTGAAAAATACCTGAACTTTTTCGTAATATTATGTGTTTTTCGCGTGACGGGGCAAATCTGCGGAAAAATTGAGGCAGTGCATTGCAAAAGCGCTTTTTATCCGATATAATATATATAATACACAGCGGGCAGCCGGACGGAATCCGGACAGGTGAAAAGGTGGCGTGGATGAGCAAGGATATCGGGATCGATCTGGGCACTGCAACGGTGCTTGTATATGTCAAGGGAAAAGGAATTGTGCTGAAGGAGCCGTCCGTCGTTGCGATTGACCGCAATACGGACAAAATCCTGAAGGTCGGGCGTGAGGCGCAGCAGATGCTCGGGCGCACCCCCGGCAATATTACTGCAATCCGCCCGCTGCGGGACGGCGTTATCAGCCAGTACGACGTGACGCTGCGTATGCTGCAGCACTTTATCCACAGCGCCTGCGGTTCGCAGCTGTTTTTCAAGCCGCGCGTCATCATCTGCGTGCCGAGCGGGATCACTGAGGTCGAGGAGCGCGCAGTTGTCGACGCGGCGACGCAGGCGGGGGCCCGGCGCACCTATCTGATCGAGGAGCCGGTCGCCGCCGCGATCGGCGCGGGGATCGATATCTCCATGCCGAACGGACATATGGTCGTCGATATTGGCGGCGGCACAACGGATATTGCCGTGATTTCTCTCGGCGGTGTGGTCGTTTCCGAGTCCATCAAGGTGGCGGGGGATAAGTTCGACGAGGCGATCATCCGCTACGTCCGCCGCAAGCACAACGTGCTGATCGGCGAGAGAACGGCGGAAGAAATCAAGATCAAGGTTGGAGGAGCGTGGCAGCGGGACGAGCCGCGCATGATCGAGGTGAAGGGGCGCTGCCTTGTGCAGGGGCTGCCGCGCGTTGTCCGCATCAATTCGATGGAGATGCCGGACGCGCTGGAGGAGCCGATCACGGCGATCGTGGAGTCTGTCTGCTCCGTCATCGAGCGGACGCCGCCGGAGCTGATCGGCGACATCCTGTACAACGGCATCGTTATGACCGGAGGCGGGAGCCTGCTGTTCGGGCTGGACCGGCTGATCGCCAATGTCACCGGCATCCGCACGCGTGTCGCGGATCACCCGGTATCCTGCGTCGCTATCGGAACGGGAAAGTCGCTGGACAATATTTCCGTGATCCCGGAGGGCGCGATCAATATCTCCCGGCAGCGCCTGCAGCGCCCGTAAGACCGAGGGCGGAGTGCAGGAAAGCTCCGCTTGCCGTCAGGCTCGGCTTTAGTCCTGCACGGCGATTATGTTTTCAGAATTCATCCGTTACGGAAAGCTGCTTCTGAACATGGATTGCAGGAGAGAAGTGTCATGAAAACAATCGGAAAATTGAGAACATATTCATCAGACGAAATTGACGAATCTTATGTGAGTATTGGGTTTGAGTGTCTGGATAGGGACTTGTTTCGCGCTGACAAATGCTATGATCTGCTGCAGGCAACCGGGGTCAAGTATGCGCGTTGCCAGACGGGATGGGCCAAATGCGAAAAGGTAAAAGGGGTCTATGACTTTGCATGGCTGGATTCCATCGTGGATAACCTTTTGCAGAGAGGGATCATACCGTGGTTTAATGTCGGATTCGGAAATCCTCTGTATATGCCGGGCGTTCCGAATGAGACTGCGGTTGGATGCGTTCCGCTGTTCTACGGCGAGGAAGCAACGGCTGCATGGAAGAATTTTGTTTTTGCTCTGGCGGAGCATTATCGGTCCAGAGTGACGCATTTTGAAATATGGAATGAGCCGAATATCGGACACTTCTGGTATCCGGAGAGTCCGGATGGTGCCGGATATGCTGAACTCGTCCGGCTTACTGCTTCGATCATCCGGAAAGCTGTGCCGGATGCAAAAATTGGCGCGGACATTTCACAGCCGTATGATTTTGCATTTGCCGAAGCTTTTCTGGATCACATTGAGAAGCGCGACATAGATTTTTTTGCATATCATGCTTATTCCTCCATTCCCGAATTCAGATATCTGGAAGCTGTTTCGTTTCTGCGCAGGATGCTGGACGAACGGGGGATGCAGGACGTGGAGCTGTGGCAGGGAGAGGCAGGATACCCATCCTGGGCGTATAAGGGACATTGGCTTGTCCCGGACGGCTGCGACAGTGAACGCGCGCAGGCTGTATGGCAGCTGCGACGGTATTTTCTGGATGTGGCAGGAGGCGCGCGGCGGAGTTCCTTTTTCCAGATGGCAGATATGTGGGAAAAACCGTATGCAAAGGCGGTCGAGCAGATCCAGAAGCCCGCAGCGCACGGTATTTTGCACGGGATCACATATACACCCAAAAAATCGTATGAAACGATCCGGAATCTTGCCGCTGTATTTCAAGGAGACATAAGACCGTCAGAGGCGTATATGCATGTCGATTTCAATACGCCGTCTGCTTTGGAGCTGCTGTCCCTTGTACATTTGTCCTTTGAGAAGAACGGGTTCCCTGTTTATGCGTACTATTTACCGGAAAGAGTATCGCAAAGTATCGATATTCCGTATCAGGCGGAGGTGTGCGTGTGCCATAAGTTCGACGATCCCGTGCTGATCGATCTGTATACGTCTGAAGTATATGAAGTAGACGATGTTGCATATGAACACGGACTTGTCCGATACAGGAATCTTCCGATCAGGGATTACCCGCTCATGCTTGCGGAGCGTTCCTCTTTTAAATATAAATTAGGAAAGACAAGACCTTTGCCAGAACGCGGCAAATAAACAGGACGCGATTCACAAGTGGATAAATCCAAAAGCCGAAGATTTTTAGTCTTCGGCTTTTTTGGAGCAGGGGCTATTTCAGATCATGTTCGTTTAGAAAAGAGCGGACGGCGGATTTGAATACCTGCGCCTGCGGAATGCCGAGAGATGCACATGCAGCACGGAATTGCGCGGCGATTTCCTTGTCCTCGCTGTAAGACAGAATCGTATAATTTTTTTCATTATAGCGGCGTTTTACGGCAGTGGAAGTGTGCGTCTTTCGTTTCGCGGGGACATCTGTGGGCATGGTTACTTCCTCCTCGTTTGAATCAGGACATAAAAGAGCTTTACCAGACCGAGGCAAATAAACAGGATACCGAAGAACAAAGCAGCAGTCATCACGATACTTGACACAGGGCAGGAAACATGATATAATATGACCGGTGATGAATGCGGCGGCTGCAACCGCCGCATCATCTCCGCTTTCCCGCTTACATCATTTTCTCAATGATGATAAGCAGGAAGCCTATAGTCAGGTCAACCAAGGCTCCTAAGAGAATCTCAATGATTTTCTCTTTCTTGGTTGACTTTTTTTGTTTCTATGCCGTTCTGCCGATATTTGTTTAATGCTTTTCTGATTCCGTATCGGAGTGCCGGAAAAATGCTGAGAAATTATTGCAGCGGCGGCTCCGATGCGGGACAGGCGCCTGCCAGTTTCCTGGTGAAAGGCGCCGGGCGGGCGGTCAGCTGTACCCATGCCGGGCGGAAGCCGGAGCGGATGGCGTTGCGCGCGGAGGCGACATTGGACCACGCGCAGCAGTAGAAGGGAACCTTGTCCCGCATAAGAATCTCAGCGGCGAGACGGCTTGTCAGCGCGGAGGCGACGCCGCGGCGCCGGTAGGCGGGCAGCACATCGATCCCGATCTGGCGCATGGAATCACAGTCGGCGGAGCAGCCCGCCAGACCGATCAGCGTCCCGCCGTCATAGGCGCCAACGGCAAGGCAGTCCAGCTCCCGGCGCGCCGCGCAGAGTGCATTGCTCCACTGCGGCAGATACAGACCGGCGAAATCCGCCGGCAGGAGCAGGCGCGTCTCGTACGGGCAGGGAAGAGGAAGCAGGCGATCCGTGTCCGGCAGCCAGTATTCCGCCTGAAAGCAGGCGCTCATCCCGTGCCGCTGAAGTTCTGCCTCCAGCAGATGGAGACGGGGCGTTTCAAAGCAGTCGTGCGGCGTGCCACTGTCGATGTATTTCTGCACAAAATCCTCGATATCCGGCGAGACGGAGGCGACGACGCAGCTTCCGTAGGAGGTCAGATCACAGAAAAACGGAAGCTCCAGGTATTTTCTCGCCGCCGGGTGCGTCCGGGAGAGGACGACTTTGCTGTGCCCGGCGAGAAAATCGTCCGCATCGCAGCCGCTCTCTGCGGCAGACTGGAGCAGCGCCGTGCGCAGAATCTGTTCGTTTGTCATGCCTGTACGGGTTTGGGGGCGCACCGCCCGCCGAGCACGGAATAAACGGTATCCCGGATGGCGGCAAGGATCGCCGGATCACAGGCGGGCGAGGGGGAGTAGGTGTTTTTGCGGATGTCGGAGCCGGTGAGGAACGCATACCATGTCGCTCCTGCCGCGAAGCAGCCGTAATCCTGTGTGAGGTGGAAGCCGTCCGCGTTCAGCGAGATGCCGCCGTCTCCGTAGCGGAAATACGGCACCTCCGTGCGCAGCGCTTGAATGACGTCTCCGGCAGGGATCATCGGCGCGCCGATGGAGGCGCACGCCTGCCTGTAGGCTTCGCTGAGGCAGCGGTACATCCGCGCCTGATCTCTGCCGTAGAGCGGAAACTGCGCGTGGGTTGAGTCCTTTTCGTACGCCCATGTCTCATGAATGAGCTGCTGCGCGTCCGGCGCGAGAGCGCGCACATAGGCGGAAAGCTCTGTCAGATACGGATAGTAGGATTCCGGAACGCCGCTCAGCGAGCTGACCTGCTGCATGGTGACATAGTCCCACGGACCGTCGAGCAGTCCGTCCCGGATGCTCTTTTTTTCGCCGGTGGAAACGCCGTTTTTCTGATAATCATATTCCCGTGCGTCTGCCCGGACGTTGTTCATGTGGCGTTCGAGGGAGCAGCCGCCGATGTACAGATTGACGGCGGTGATGTCGGCTCCGTCCGCCGACGCGATCTGATGCAGGTGCCGCATCGCATTCATGGAAAAGCTGTTGCCGATGGCAAGGATACGCAGAGGTTTCATTCAGTTTGTCCTCCTGTCGCGTTTTCGCGCTGTCTTTGGCATTATTATAGTGCAATCGGATGCGTGCGTCAAGGGTGCTTCGGGGGCTTTTGGGGGAAGTGTGTGCATTATACACAAAAGAAACGCGTGATTTTCTACGCCTCCGAATAACGTCATTTGTCATTGTTCATAAAATATGCTATATTTCATAATTTTCTGTGGTATAATTAAAGGTATAACAAATGAGCGCCTGCTGTCCGGCGGGATGCTTTTGAGAGGAGGACGGCGCTGCTTTTGCAGCGGTCGACAAGAAGTTGGGAAATCTGTTTGAGTACCTGAAACGAAATCTGACCATTGCGTGGAAGAGCGTATTCTTCAATTTCAAGCAATACGCCTGCTTTTTTGCCGCACTGTTCATTATTCAGATGTTTTACGGACTGATGTCCGTATCCGCCGCGAACAACAATCAGGTTGAGTACCAGCATGTGACGGAGGAGTACAATTACCACATGGTGCTGCGCGATCTGAATGTGGATCAGGCGAACTATCTGTTCAACGATTCCGGCGCGGTTTTCAAGAACGACATTGTCTTTAAGATCATCCGTTCCGACGAAAACCTGAACTACATGACCGGAAAAACGCGCTATGACGTGTATCTGTTCTTTTTGAACGACAAGGACGTCAGCGAGCAGCGCTTCCGCGAAAATTACGTTCCGGACCTGACCTCGCTCGGGCGGGAAGGGGAGAGCTTCACCATCTCCACGACTCCGCTTCTGCGCTTTGAAAAGAACGAACGCGCCAATCTCGTTTCTTTCATATTTATCACGATTGTGCTGCTCGCCGTTTCGATCTTCCTTCTGACGGCGCTGTACAATATCCGCGTCAACCAGTATAAGTTTACATACGGCGTATACATGACGTTCGGCGCAGATTTCAAGAGGCTGTTCGCCACGGCGTTCTGGGAGCTGTTCGTCATTTCCTGCGTCACGCTGATCCCGGCGGTGCTTCTCTCCACGCTGACGGTATACTTCATTTATGTTCCCTCCGGCTTCGGCTTCCACTTCTCGTTCCTCGCTTTTCTGCAGGTAGCGCTGTTCAATCTCGCCGTCGTGCTTGTGTCCGTCTGGATGCCGATGCGCCTGATGTCAACGCGCCAGCCGATGTCCCTGATCGTGACGGAGGATAACTCGAACCTCGTAACCTCCCCGATGCGCTCGATCAACCTGCTCAACAAGAAATTCCCGACGCAGTATGAGTTTTACTCGATCTGGCGTTTCCGCAAGTACAGCGTTCAGCTTTTGACGACCGCTATCGTCTTCTGCGCGCTGTTTATCTGCGGTCTCTATATTGCGGACATCTATACGACGGATCTGGAATATCCGCGCCCCCAGTTTACGGTGGATCTGTCCAAAACGGATTACGCCTATGACGAGGAGATGAGCCGTGAGCTGTACGCTCTGGAGGGCGTTACCGAAGTCCGCGCGATGGATAACAACATCGAGGCGATCGAGATCGCGTCCCATCTTGTGACGGATAAGAAAAACGTCCTGCCCCTAAAGAATCTCGTGCTGTTCAACAGTGCGACGAATCCCATCGAGAACAGCCGCGTTACAAACGACGTCGTGTATTACGGACTTTCCGAGGAACAGCTCCGTACGCTGGAAAAATACAGCTATACGGGCGACTTGAATTCGATCTATACCCAGGAGAATACCGTAATTATCGGAGACGCTATCTCCAATGTCCAGACGTTCAAGTTTGAGGTCGGCGATACGGTGGAGATCTCCACAAAGACCGGTCAGATCCGTTCCGTGGATGCCAATCTCAGCGGTCGCAATCTTCTCAAGAGCCAGATCCAGTATTTCCAGTATGAATACCGCACCTACACCGTCGGCGCGGTGCTGCATGATATCCCCTCCGGCAGCCTTCCCGTCTTTCTGAATACGGAGGATTACGAGGCGGTCACCAAGAAATCCTCCGACACGCACCTTCTGAATATTTATGTGGATCAGAGCATGACGCCCGAGGAGGTTGCAACGCTGGAAAGCGAGGTCCGGAACTGGGGTCGCCTGTACGGCGAGGTCAAGATATCCAACACGCACCGCCTCAGCCTGGACAATATCGCCGCGGATAAGCACTACAACGAGCTGTATATCTGCATTTCCGTCCTGATTCTGTTCATATCCCCGCTCGTCTGGTTCTTCTCACAGGCGCTGTATTATTACAAGCGCGAGAAGGAGTTCAACATTCTTCAGTCGCTCGGCGCACCGGTCAAGGATATCCGCCATATTTACCTGCAGGGCGGTCTTGTGATGGCAGCCATGTCGCTGGTGGTTGCGATCCTTCTCAGCTACGCCGGAAGCTATGCGCTTTTCTACATCTACAACGTCATGCTTCCCTATTTCACGAAGGAGCACGTCCGCTACGCGTTCTATATGCCGTGGTACGCCATCCTGATCAGCATCGTTGTATCGGTCGGATGCGGCTTCTTCTCCACCTACCTCCCGTTCCGCAGCTATATCAAGTCCAGATTCACTCTGGAGAACGGCGGAAGCGGAGAGGGCGACGAAGCGCACTGACGCGGCAATCCCATTTCAATATCGAACGGAAGAAGAGGATAAACGAATATGGCAGTAGAATATATGCTCCAGACGGAGAGTGTTATCAAGCAGTATAAACAGTACGATACGGTCGTCACCGCCGTCAACCGCGTCAGCATCAAGGTCGAGCCGGGCGAGTTCGTCGCAATCATCGGCTCCTCCGGCTCCGGTAAATCCACATTTCTGCATATCTGCGCAGGACTTCTGCGCGCGGATGCCGGACGCGTCAAGATCCGCGGCAACGATATCACAAAGATGTCTGCCGATGAGCTGGGACGCTTCCGCGGCATCAATATGGGCTTCGTTTTCCAGCGGCATAACCTGATCCCGCAGTTCACCGCACTGGAGAATATCCTGATCCCGACCGTCATGTGCAATAAGCCGGATATGAGCTATCAGGAGAATCTCCGCAAGCTGGTGGAAACGCTCCGCCTCGGCGACCGTCTCCACCATCTTCCGAGCGAGCTGTCCGGCGGTCAGCAGCAGCGCGTCGCCATCGCACGCGCCCTGATTAATATGCCGGATATCGTCTTTGCGGATGAGCCGACCGGTAACCTCGACCGCGCCAACGCGGATGAGGTGCTGAATCTGCTGCTTGAGACGAAGCGCATCATGGGACAGACGCTGGTCATGGTCACGCACGATCTGTCCATTGCCGACCATGCCGATCGCATCTTCCGCATGGACAATGGCGAGCTGTCGCTGCAGCGCGATTATCTGACCGGAAACAAGAAAACGGTCACTACCTATTGATTTTGTGATCTGTCGAAAGGGATATGCCGGACGCATATCCCTTTCTTCGTTCTACGGAGGTTTTGCTCATGTATGACGATCTGATCCGCCACTACGACGCGCTCATTGACGAGGAAAACGATCCGGTAAACGATCCCCCGCCTCTGCGGGCATATATGGATCGCTGGGACGGCGCGCCGTTTTTGGCACTTCTTGCACTGGACGGAACGCAGTCCGTTCTCGAGCTCGGCGTCGGCAGCGGAAGACTGGCGGTGCGGACGGCTCCCGCGTCTGCATCCTTCACGGGAATTGATCTCTCGCCGAAAACGATCGCGCGCGCCCGGTCTCATCTGGCGCCGTATCCGCATGTGCGGCTCGTGTGCGGGGATTTTCTGACCTACCCGTTTGAGGAACGCTTCGATGTCGTGTATTCGTCTCTTACCTTTCTGCATGTGGAGGATAAATCCGCTGCCGCGGCGCGCGTTGCGGCATTGCTTCGCTGCGGCGGACGCACGGTCCTTTCTCTGGATAAGGGGCGGGACGAGTACCTGTGCGCGGACGGCAGAGTGCTGCGCATCTGGCCGGATGATCCGTCGGAAATGCGCATCTGCCTGACGGCTGCCGGACTCTGCGTGACAGAGGAAGCCGAGACCGAAGCCGCATGGCTTCTCGCCGCCGAAAAACGGCACCGGTAAAACTTTCCGTGTGATTCCCCGGGAAATGACCGGCGCGCCGCCTGCGTACAAAAAAGAGCGGCGGCACACAATTCTGTGTGCCGCCGCTCTTTTCGTTATTCGATCGGCTTTCCGCAGTGCGGACAATCATCGGGCGTACTGCCGCGATGACCGAGATACCCGTCCGAGGAGGAAGAAGAGCAGCGCGAAGATGAACAGAAGGATCAGTACGCGTCGGCAGAGGCGCGGTGTCACCCTGCGCTTCCGCGATTCTTTATTGCTGCGGTCCGAGAAGAAGCTGACCGAGCAGGGAATTGCCGTCGATGATGACAGTCTTTGTGTTTTCCGAGGTGTCCAGCGACGCTTTCAGCGCGTCCAGCCCGAGCGTGAATTCATAGAAATCCTTTTTGTCATCGGAATCGTATGCCTCGCCGAGCATACGCATGTATTCCGCTTCGCCTTCGGCTTCCAGCTTGGCGGCCTGCGCCTGCGCGTTGGATACGATGATGTTCACCTGCTTATCCACATCGTTGCGGATGATGGACGCTTCGTATTCGCCGTCCGCCGTGTATTTTTCCGCGATCTGATTCCGGTCGGAGATCATGCGGGCGTGTACTGCCTGTTCGTTGTCGGCGGGCAGATCGAGGCGCTTCACCTTGATGTCCAGAATGCCGATGCCGTAGGTCTTGGCGACGGCGGCGACGTCCTCCGTGATGCCGGAGTAGATATCGTTGCGCTCGGACGCGTCCTCTTCATTGATGATATCGTTCTGCTCAAGCGTACCCATCAGGTTTTTCAGAGAGTTGTACGTCAGCGCGTCCAGACGGATCTCCGCCTCGGTGATGGAGCCGAGCGTCTGGTAAAAGGTGCGCGGATCGGTGATTCTCCAGGTGACATAGCTGTCCACCGTCATGTTCTTTTTATCGGCGGTCAGAATCTCGGATTCCGGAATGTCGTACAGCAGCACGGTCTTCGGGAATCGCATGACTTCATCCACAAACGGGATCTTGAAATACAGTCCCGCCTCGCTTGTAACGGATTCGATTTTGTTGAAGCGCATGACACAGGCGTGTTCGTTTTCCGCGACGGTGTAAACGGAGGCTGCGCCGACAATGACGATCAGCACCAGCGCGGCAAGAAGCACAATCGTTCTTTTTTTCATGGTCATTTTCCTCCTTCGCTCACAAAGCTCTCCAGCGGCAGAAGCATGTCGGTGCTGCCGCTTTCGGTGGTGTTTATGTAGAGCTTGACGCCGGGCAGCGCTTCTGTCAGCGCCTCGTAATACATGCGTACCTTCGTGATCTGCGGATTCTGGGCGTACTGCGTATACATCGCCTCAAACATGGCGATCTGCTGGGCTGCTTCGTTGATGCGCTTCTGCTTCAGATATTCCGCGTTCTGAATCAGCTGGTCGGCGGTCGCCTTCGCCTTCGGCAGCTCGGAGTTCTGGTATGCCTTCGCCTGATTGATCGCCGTTTCCGCACTCTGCTTGGCGGTCTCGACATTCTTGAACGCTTCGATCACGGAGGCGGTCGGCGGTTCGCTGTCCTGAATCTTGATGTCGGTGAGGGAGAGACCGATGTCATACACGGCAAGCTGTGCGGTAATCAGCTCTTTGACCTGCTGCTGGATCTCTGCCTTTCCATCTGTCAGGACAGCGTCTACGCTGGTGGAGCCGATGACGTTGCGGATCTGGCTCTGCACGAGGTTTTTCAGGATCAGCTCCGGCTGGGAAGAGTTGTACAGATATTTCACCGGGTCGGAAATCTTGTATTCCACAAAGAAGTCCACGTTGACGATGTTGTAGTCTCCGGTAATCATCTTGCTTTCTTTGGCGACGACTTCCTCATAGGAGGTGGAGTTCGGCGTTGTGCGGTAGCCGATCTCGATCTTCTGATAGACATTCACATCGACTGTCTTCACCTGCTGGATGCCGAAGGGAAGCTTGAAATGGATGCCGGCACCGGTGGTCGAGGTGACGCGTCCGAAAGTCGTAACAACTGCCTGCTGCTTTTCGTCTACGGTGTACCAGCATGTGCCGGCAAGGCACAGCACCGCAATGACGATGACCGCCGCCGTCACGATGCCCTTGATTTTCTGCGGAACATGCTGCTTTTTCCGCGGTGCTCCCGGGCGGAATTCGTAGCTGTTATTGTTGTCCATGGGAACCTGCCTTTCTTTATCTGTGATGTTTTGCAGGAATAGTATAGCACGCGTTCACGTGATTGTCAATACTAATCCTAAGATTTTTTCGGATTGATTGTTAGTTTTTTCGGAATGATTGTTAGATTTATTCGCGGCGATTGAATAAATGGTTCATTTGCCTGTTTCACAGAAAAATCTGCCTGCCGGACTTGATTTTTGTGCAGCGATACGTTATAATATGCGTGATAGAATTTACTATTCAATCAGGAGGAATGGATCCATATGGCTTTACCGGTGGCACTGCAGCTGTACAGCGTCCGAGACGATTTTCAGAAGGACATGCCCGGAACGCTCCGCGCAGTCAGAGAAATGGGGTATACCGGCGTTGAGTTCGCCGGTCTGTTCGGGCATACTCCTGCCGAAATAAAGAAAATGCTTGCCGACGCGGATCTGCAGGCGGTTTCCGCGCATGTTCCGTTTGTTGAAATGCTGGCGGATCCGGACAAGACCTTTGCCGGATATAAGGAGATCGGGTGCGACTATGTTGCCGTTCCCTATCTCGGCGAGGAGGATCGTCCGGGTTCTGCAAAGTTCGCGCAGACGCTTTCCGATATCGAAAGACTCGGCAATATCGCCGCCAAGCACAGCGTTACGCTGCTCTATCATAATCATGATTTTGAGTTTATCCGGATCGGCGGTGAATACGGACTGGATATCATGTACAATACCATTCCGGCAAGCGCGCTCCAGACGGAGTTGGATACCTGCTGGGTGAACGTCGGCGGCGAGGAGCCTGCCGCGTTCCTGCGCAAGTACGCGGGACGTGCGCCCATCGTGCATTTGAAAGATTTCTCCGGCAAAAAGAACGCCAATATGTACGAGCTGATCGGCCTTGAGAACAAGGCGCCCGCACGTCCGGAAGGCTTTGAATTCCGTCCGGTCGGATACGGTCTTCAGGATATGCCGTCGATCCTCGCCGCTTCCGTCGATGCCGGTGCGAAGTGGGTCGTTGTCGAACAGGATCGCCCGTCCATGAATAAAACGCCGCTCGAGTGTGCGGCAATGAGCCGTCATTATCTGGCTACGCTCGGCTGGTGAGCTTTCCTTAACTCTATATATCTATATATTAGTAATAAATATAAGAGATATTAGTAATATAAGAGGCGTGCATATGATTCAGCAGCAGGCTTTCGGTGGCAGCGAAAAGATGCTCAAGGGTGGTCTGCACTGCCACACTACCCGCTCCGACGGACGCGGTACGCCGGAAGAGGTGATTCGCCTCCACTACGAGCATGGGTACGATTTCTTGGCGATCACCGATCACCGGAAATATAACTACACCAACTTTGCGCCCGATGTGCCGATCACGATCCTCCCCGGCATGGAGTTTGACAATCCCTTTGAGGTTGGCAAGGGCTGCCGGTGCTTCCATTCCGTGTGTATCGGTCCTGCGAAGGAGGACGGCAACGGCTACGAGCAGGATCAGTATCTGGAATCCGGCAAGGCGAAGAATCAGGAAGAATATCAGCCGTACCTGGACGAGATCCACCGAAACGGCAACCTGACGATCTACTGCCATCCCGAGTGGAGCTTCACGCCTGCCCGCTATTTTGAGAAGCTCAAGGGCAATTTCGCCATGGAGATCTGGAACAGCGGCTGTGTGCAGGAAAATGAGATGGATCAGGACGCCGCCTACTGGGATGAGCTTCTCGGTCAGGGTATCCGCATCTATGGCGTTGCTACCGACGACGGTCACAGCATGCAGCAGCACTGCAACGGCTGGGTCATGGTGCGTGCGGAGAATAATATCCGTTCTATCCTCTCTGCTCTGGAGGCGGGAAGATTCTACTCTTCCTGCGGTCCGGAAATCAGCAATTTCTATGTGGACGGGGACAAGGCTGTGGTGGAATGCTCTCCTGCCGTCAGAGTCCGCTTCCACAGCGATAAACATCCCACCCGCATCGTCAGAGCCGCCGACGGGAATCTTACCCGCGCAGAGATCAGCCTGACGAACAGAAACGGAGAGCCGTATTACCGGTATATCCGTGCCGTCGTGATAGATGCGGACGGCAAGTACGCGTGGACCAATCCGATCTTCCTCGATTGATCCCTTTGGCTTGAAAATTATAACCTGATTATAATTTTAATTTCTTCTTTTCAGGAGGTACTCCCATGGCAGGACTTGACGCATTCATGTCCAATCAGGAAGTCAAGACCGTTGACGCCAGCAGAAAGCTGCGCATCGGTATCATCGGAACCGGCTGGATCGCCGATTCTCACATTGCAAGCTACAAAAAGCAGCCCGACGTGGAGATCGTCGCAGGCGCAGACCTCATCCCCGGCAAGGCAGCCGCTTTCTTCAAAAAGCACGGCGTAGAAGGCGTGAAGACCGACTATGCTTCCCATAAGGAAATGCTCGACGACGAAAGCCTGCATCTGGATGCGGTTTCTGTCTGCACCTACAACCGTCAGCATGCCATTCCGGCTATCTACGCGCTGAAGAAGGGCGTCAATGTCCTTCTGGAGAAGCCGATGTGCGTGACGCTTGAGGAAGCGGTGGATATCTGCCGCGCCGAGAAGGAGAGCGGCAAGGTGCTTTCCATCGGTTTCCAGCCGCGCTTTGATGCGAACATGAAGATGATTAAGCGCATCGTTGAGTCTGGCGAGCTCGGTCAGGTTTACTACATCCAGACCGGCGGTGGCCGCCGCCGCGGTATTCCGACGCCGTTCGGCACCTCTTTCATTGAGGATGCGACCGCAGGTCTCGGCGCACTTGCCGATATCGGCTGCTATTCTCTCGATATGGTTCTGAACGCCATCGGCTATCCGAAGCCGCTGACCGTTTCCGGCTATAAGTCCGCTTTCTTCGGCACCGATCCGAACTACTCCAACTATGTCAAGACCGGTCATCCGGAATATGCGAAGAAGTTCGGCGTCGATGATTTCGCCGCTGCGTTCATCCGTCTGGAGGGCGGCATCATCCTTGACTTCCGTATTGCATGGGCAATGAATATCAATACCCCCGGCGATACGATCATCCTCGGTACGAAGGCAGGTCTCCGCATTCCGTCCACGGACTGCTGGAATGGCTCCGTCGGCGGTCCTATGACCATCTACCGCGAGCTGGGCGGTGAGCAGATCTCCATTCAGGTGCCGGTCCTCGAGCAGAAGGAAGGACTCTTCGACTGCAAGATCCGCACCTTCCTCGACGCGTGCAAGTACAATCTGCCCGCTCCGGTTCCGTCTTCCCAGATCCTCTACAACCAGGCGATCCTCGACGGCATCGCAAGATCCAGCCAGCTCGGTCGCGAGGTCGAAATCCAGATCCCTGAGATCTGAGTCCAATAGGATAGTCTCCTGTACCGCCTGTAACGGCGGCAGAAAAGGGGCGGACAGCACAGCTGTCCGCCTTTTTTGTCTGCTTGCCGCAAGGGAGAATCTGGGAAAAACAAAAAATTCCAAAAAATTTTTGACTTTCCCGCCACAGCGTGAAAAAATAAGGAAAGATTAAATGGCAAAGGATTGTCCGTATCAGATCATTTCAGAGAGCCGATGTCTGCTGCGAATCGGTATGAATCCGTCATGTGACTTCTCTCTTCCGAACCGGAGGCCTTTCGTCTCGCATGGTTTCTACCACCAGTTTCTAAAATCCTGGTGTGTATCATTTGTTTGCAATTCCTTTTGGCATAGTAAAGCACCCCACTGATTAGATAGTATACAATACTTATCTAACAAAGGGGGTGCTTTTCATAATGGCTGACTTTTTGGGCTTAACTGAATGACATTGATCGCGCGGAACGACCTTTTTCCATATGGATTATTTCGCGGCGGTCACGGAAGTGATATGCGGGTTTACGCCCTCATACCAGTACAAAAAGCCTTCCATGTCGATCTTGTCGCCGATCTTCAGTGCTTTCACAGCGGCGTACACATCCGTCGTGTTGTCGCACAGATAGGATTCCACCGTGAAGGTGTATGTAGCTCCGTTCAGAGATACCTTGAAGTACAGGTCGTTGCCGTCCTGTCCGGAACCGTCCCAGTTGTACAGGAACGCGACGTCGTTTCCGTTGGCATCCTTGCCGGCTGCCTCGACCGTCATGCCCTTGAAGGCGACAAACTCATTCTGATGCTGGATCAGTTCGTCCTTGCCGAGCAGCGCGGTCACATCCTTGGCAGGCGCGACGTAGCTGCCTTCCTGGATCTCAAAGGTTGCGTCGATGATTTCGATCTCGCCGGACCATTCCGCCTTGTAGCCGCTTACCTTGATCTTGGTGCCGGGGGTCAGCTTGGCGTAATCCTCCTCAGAGCATGCCATATTGTAGAGGAAATACGCGCCGTCCTTGTCCTGCGTGTATACGGTTGCCTTGTTGTCCCACCAGGACTGTTTGGCCTGTACGTAGGTTTCAATGACGACAGGCGTATCGAGGTCGGCGGCAATGTACTCCGCGTAGGTCATAACGCCCTCGGATTTTACATCGGGTTTGTCGCTCTCTGACTGCTGGCAGGCGGTAAAGGCAAATGCAAGCGAAGCGGTCAGAAGCAGTGCCAGAAGCTTTTTCATAATCAGAAATCTCCTTAACTTGGATATTGATTTGCCGGAATACATTTATTATTATACACGAAATAGAGCGCAGGTCAAGAGGCGCGCCTTATTTTTTTTATTGCGCCGCTCCCGACGTACAGTGCAATCAGAAGCCACACACCGGCGAGCGAGGAGAGCAGAACGACGGAGGCGCGGGGCATAGGACCGAGCTCCTGTCTGCCGGCGGCATCTGCGGTGTGCTGATCGAGGCGATAGAGGGAACGCACGTTTTCCTCCAGCTTCTCCATGTACGCGCTGTTGACTTCTTCCTTTCTCCGGACAGACTTCGTGACGTTTTCGATCATCTGACCGGCGGCGTCGCGCAGGGAAGCGGAGCCGTTGAAGACGGGTGTTACAAAGGTGTTGTCAATGTTATCGAGCAGGAGCCGGGACGCTTTGATCTTCACATCGTAGTGCAGGTCGTTGTCCTGCCCGCACGCGGCAAGATAATCGCGGTATTCCGCGCTGTTCTGCGCTTTGGCGGTGACGGGGACGTAGCCCTCGGTCTGGGCGTACGCGATCTGCACGTCATTGGTCAGCAGATACTGCGTGAACAGCCAGGACGCAAGCACCTCCTGCGGATCCGTCTTGTTGAAGATGCAGATGGAGGGTCCCTGCGAGATCATCTGGGGATGTTCAGGGTCAAACTGCGGCAGCATCATGACCTCCGTCTCGAAATCCACGAAGCTCTCCGCGCTGATGTCAGACAGCGGTGCGTTCGAGCCCATCCAGGTCGAGCCCGCGGTGGAGTCGATGGCGAAAATGCACTGTCCTGCGTTCAGAAAATTGGCGGGATAGCTGGAGATTTTGAAGGTTGAAAACGCACCGCTGCCGGCGTGCTGCGCGACGGTATACAGAAGAGAACGGGTCGTATCGTTGAAAATCAGGATGCTGCCGCTGCTGTCGGAGTATCCGCCGTTCTTCTGCCGCAGCATCTGGATCATCATGTTGTCAGTCGATTTGTAGATGAAGGGGATCAGGACCTTCTGGGAATTGACACGGTAGGTGCCGTCGCTGTTTTTCTCCGTTGCCGCCTCGGAGACCTCCCAGATGAAATCCCATGTAAGCGTCTCCGGCAGCGTATATCCGAGCGCCTCTACGTAAGTCCGGTTCACATAGCAGGCTTCCGTCGAGCGCATGAAGGGGACGGCGTAGGTTTCTCCATTTATGGAGCACTCCTTGAGGAATTTCGGGATCATTTCCTCTCTGGCAGGAGAATCGAAGCGGAGCGCGCTGCCGCCGAGACCGTACTGTTCATCGTCAAGGAGCGCGTCCAGCGGGACAACGACGTTGGCGCCGCTCAGATAGGTCGCGATATGATCGGGATAGGTGATGCAGACGTTTGGGGTCGTTCCGGTGGAGATATTGGTGATTACGTCGTTGTAGATTTTTCCGTAGTCCGTGTAGAGGCGCAGATTCACTTTTACGTTCGGATACAGGGCTTCAAAATCGCGGATCGCATTTTCATAGATCTGCGTCTGCGTTTTGTTGGTGTCGTTCTTTGCCCAGAAGGTGATCTCGTATTGTCCGGCAGTGTCAAACTCCTCGGGCAGGACGAAGGCGGTTTGCTCCCGACGCCCGTGACAGCCGGTAAGCAGCGTAAGGGCGGCGGATATGCCGAGCAGCCATAGAAGCAGCTTTTTTGCCGCGTGATTCATCCCTTGATGCCTCCCTTTGCGACGCCCTCCATGATCCGGTTGCGGAACACAAGAAACAAAAGGATCAGCGGCAGCGAGATCACGACAACGGCAGCCATCATAGCGGGGATGTTCTCGCGCCCGAAGCCGTTTTCGCGGATTTCCTGTATGCCGTTGGATACAAGAAAGTATGCCTGCTTGTCCGTAATCAGACGCGGCCAGACGTAGGAGTTCCAGCACTCAATGACCTTCAGGATGGTGATGGTGATGATGGTCGGGCGGCAGATCGGGAGCATGACCTTCCAGAGATACCGCAGGTCGGAGGTTCCGTCCACCTTGGCGGCATAATACAGGCTGTCCGGGATCTGAGAGAAGTTTTCCTTCAGCAGATAGATATAGAAAACGGACATGACAGAGGGAAGGATCAGACCGGTGTAGGTATTGCGCAGATTCATGCTGGTGACAGTCGTGAAATTTGTAATGACCGCCAGCTCGTTCGGGATCATCATCAGCGACAGAATGAATGTGAAGAGCGCGTTCTTTCCCCGGAAACGCAGCCGCGAGAAGGCGAACGCGGCGGGAATGACGGCGGCGAGCATCAGCAGCGTCGTTGCGGCGGTAAAGAGGAGCGTATTGGCGAAATAGCGCGCGAGCGGAACGGCGGTGAAGGCGTTCACGTAATTCTGCAGCGTCGGAGACAGGGTAAAGAATACGGGCACATATTCCGCGTTGTAGGAGGCGTAGCCCTTGACGGATGTCAGGAGCATCCAGTAGAACGGGAAGAGCACGAGCAGCGCCCAGATCCCGAGAAACACATAGAGCAGGACGGAAGAGAAGATTTTGCGGGCGCGTTCCCGTTTTCCGGCTTTTTCAAAATCCACAGAAGTACTCATGGCGGATATCCTTGTCAGTAATGCACATGCTTTTTGGTAATCAGCAGATTGATGCATGTGATGGTCAGAATAATGGCGAAAAGAAGGATTGCGGCGGCGGAGGCATAGGATGGATAGCCGCCGCTGTCTCCGTACAGCATGTCGTAGATGTAGCCGACGAGGGTATTCATCTCCGCGGCGTTCAGGTTGGTTCCGAACAGAGCGACGGCGTCGCTGTACGCCTTGAAGGCGCCGATGAAGCCGGTGATGATGAGATAGAACAGGGTGGGGGAGATCATCGGGATCGTGATTCTGGTGAAGATGCGGAAGCGGGAGGCGCCGTCAATGCGCGCGGCGTTGGTGTAGTCCTGCTTCACGGAGGCGAGCGCGCTCGTCAGGATCAGGATCTTGAACGGCATGACCGTCCAGATCGTATAGAAGCAGAGGACAAACATCTTCGCCCAGTACGGCCCGTCAATGAAATCAATGGGCGAGACGCCGAAGCAGCCGAGCAGCAGATTGACAAGCCCGTCCGTGTACGCGGTCTTGCGGAAGAGGATCATGAACACAAGACCGACCGCCAGCGTGTTGGTCACATACGGGAGAAAATACACCGTTTGGAAGAGCTTCCGCAGCGCGCGGATGGAGCTGAGCGCGGCGGAGATCAGCAGTGCGAGAAGGGTGGAGAGGGGAACCGTTATGACGACAAGAATGAACGTGTTCCGGAGCGCCTGCAGAAAATAGGGGTCGTGCAGTACATAGGAGTAATTATAGAAGCCGGTCCCGAAGTAGCTCTGCGAGGCGGAGTTGTAGCCCTCCTCAAAGGAATAGATGAATACGTCGACGAGGGGATACACCATGAATACGAGCAGAAACAGCAGCGCGGGCAGCAGATACAGCCACGCTTTCGGATTGTTTTTTTCCATGACTGCTCTCTCTTTCAGCGCACGACGGGGAGCAGCCGCTCTTCGGTGTTTCCCGAGAAAATATGGACCTTCCCCGGCTTCACGTCAAAGCGGACCGTGCCGGAGAGGGCGTCCAGATGCGCCCGCGCGTCCGAGGATACGATGGCGCGGATCGTCGGAGCGGTACAGGCGTCGTTGGCGGCAATGATGCTGATGTCGCGCCCCATGACCTCCACGCCTTTCAGCGCGCAGCGAAGCGCGCCGCTGTCCGTCGGGAGGAAGCCCTCCGGGCGGATCCCGACAAAGACCTCCTGGTCAGGCAGACCGTCCGCGGAGAGAATGCGGTCGTCTCCGATGTACAGTCCGCCGCCACGGACGGCGCCGCGGAAAACACTGATCGGAGGCGTTCCCAGAAATTTTGCTACGAAAAGATTTACCGGCGTGTCATAAATATCCTGCGGCTTGCCAAGCTGCTGGAGAACGCCGGAGCGCATGACGACGATCTGATCGGAGATGCTCATCGCTTCCTCCTGATCGTGCGTTACGAACACGGTGGTGATTTTGGTCTCCCGCTGAATGCGGCGGATCTCCTCGCGCGTCTGAAGGCGCAGGCGTGCATCCAGATTGGACAGCGGTTCGTCGAGCAGCAGAACGCGCGGCATTTTGACAAGTGCGCGGGCGATGGCGACGCGCTGCTGCTGCCCGCCGGAGAGCTCTGCCGGCTTGCGATCCATCAGAGAATCGATCTGCACAAGCGACGCGGCCTCGTCCGCCCGTTTGCGCATTTCGGCTTTGGAGAGCTTGTCCTTCCCGCGCAGGTTTTCCAGCGGAAAGAGGATGTTCTGGCGCACATTCAGATGCGGATACAGCGCGTAGTTCTGGAAAACGAGTCCTACGCCGCGTTTTTCCGGAGGCAGTTCGGTGACGTCGTCCTCCCCGAAGAAGATGCGTCCGCTGGTCGGCTTCAGAAGACCGCTGATCAGATTGAGCGCCGTGCTTTTTCCGCAGCCGGAGGGACCGAGCAGTCCGAGCAGGGAGCCGTCCGGGATCTCGAGGGAGAGATCGTTGACTGCGAGCACATCCTCATGGCTTTTTCTGCCGGGCGCTGGAAATTTCTTTGTCAGATTCTGTAGTACAACTTTCATGAGTCCTGTTCCTTTACGGTGCGTTGTGAACACGTCGGGTATAGCGGAAACGGTGAGAAAAGCCAGGCGCAGTCCGCGGCATGGCGCTGCGCCGGTACCGTTTCATTATACCGCAATCCTGCCGAACAATCAAGTTTTTTTGCCGGATTGTGCCCAAATCGCCGGATCCTGGAACGGACAGGGGCGCCGTCTGACATGTGGACGGCGCCCCTGCGGCGATATGGTCATATCAGGATCGGCGCGGTGAACAGCATTTCCCGGATCGCGGTGTAGATGCTGAAACTCTGGGAAAGGGGAAGCGGGTTTTCTCCCCTGCCGCATTCAATGGTAAAGGAGGGGAGGTTCAGCTCCCGGACCGCCCAGTCCGTCAGCCCGCCGTAGGACGCCATTCCTTCCGGCGCGGATACGGCATAGCCGCTCATCTGGGACAGCAGCCGCGCGATGCTTTTCGATTTCGGGGGACAGACGCTGCCGGAGGTGTAATAGATCTCCTCGCCCTGCGTGTGGAGCGTCAGGATCATTCGCACGCTTCCGTCAAATCGAAGGTAGCTTGCCATCGCGCCGGTCTCCGGTTCGGATTCCGGATATTCGCCGCTGAAGCGCGTGGGAGCGCCGCCCGTAATCCCTGCGGCACGTTCCAGCGCTTTGTATTCGGCAAAGCCGGCATTGTAGTTGTGGTTCAGATCGACGCCGCGTCCGTTCGCCTGCCAGTGCGAAAAATCCGTGCTGCCGCGGTTCATGGCGATCAGCTCCTCGCGCTTCGGGAAGGAATCCGCGCCGTGCTGCTGCAGCTGCACTCCGTCCGGATTCAGCATCGGGACGACGCAGATCAGGCGGGAAGCGAACAGATAATGCATATTGATGTTGTACATGCGCCTGCTCTGGCTGTATGCCTCGCAATATTCCCGGATGAAGCGGAGCAGAAGCACGCTCGTGATCCATTCCATGCCGTGATGCGTTCCGACATACAGAACGGTGCGCGCCGCCTTCTCGCTGCCCAGCCGCACCATGGGAATCATCCGCCCGCCGAGAGAGGTCCCCATCGGATATACGGACAGAAAATCATACCGGCGCGTCAAAATATCCAGACAATGCATCATGTTTTCATAATCCATCGCCTCGCGGAAATCCAGCAGCGCGCACTCTTTTTCGGTGAACTCCTCTTTTTCTTCTTCGTACATTTCTTGTCTCCCTGTTTCTCACATGGTTGTGTATGCCATATATATGCCGCCGGTCGGACAAATAAAACCGCAGCCGTCTTTTGTGCCAGACGAATTCACAAAACACACTACAATTTTTCCTTCTGGTATGCTATAATAAACGCGTCCGGCGGAGAATGCAGAAAAGTCCGGGCGTATCCCACGGAAAGGCAGTAGTACAAAATCTCATGAAGCAGAAAACCTCCGGAGCCCTGCTTTGGCGCGCAGCCCTTGTGCTTGTGCTGTGCAGCGCGGCCTCCCGCTCGGTCGGGGTCCTGTATTCCGCCGTTGCTACCGATATCCAGTATTCCGCGTCGCCCCTGCCGTCTGCGCTGTATTATCTGCGGCAGATTCTGGCTGCCGTCTCCTACGGGGGAGGCATCGCGGCGACAGCGGCGTTTGTCAGCGCCGGTCGGGGCGGAGCACCGGCGCTCCTCCATGCCGGTGTGCTGCTGGCGGATGCGCTTGCCGCCTTCTGTATCGACGCGTTTTCCGGCGCTGTTTCTGGCGCTGCGCTTCCTTTCGCGGCGATCATGAATCTGTCGGAATGGCTGTTTGCCTCGCTGTTTGTCGCCGTCGCTTATCTGGCCGCCCGCCGTATGACACGGCGCGGCAGAACGCCCGCCCGCATCTGCGCCGTTTCCTCCGCTTTTTATCTGGCTGGCAGGCTGTTGCTGCTTACCCAGTATCAGCTGCGCTTTCTGAAAGAAGTGGATTTCCGCCCGTATCCTTCGGAAATCGTGCAGATCTGCGGGGAGTATCTGCAGTTTATCTTTATCTACGGAGGCGTCATCTCTCTTTCTGCGGTTCTGTTTCTCCCTCTTTTTCTGCCCGGAAAAACGGAGAAACACGCGAATACTGTCCAATAACACAGAATTTACAACCTTTCGATAGATTTTGCGGACAGAATATGCTATAATAATCACATTATGACGGAGCGGGCACAGCTTCGCTCCCGTATGCGCGTTTGCAGCGTTGGCTTCGGCGCGCGTGAATCATTCAAATCACTGGATATGGAGAAGTCAAATGAACAGAACAAGCAGATTCCTCGCCGGCGCGCTTGCATGCACAGCGGCGCTGTCCGTTCTTGCCGGCTGCTCAAGCAAACAAACAGAGCAGTATGACCGTTATAACTACGATCTCAGCCAGTATGTACAGCTTTGCGAGTACAAGGGGCTGGAAATTGAGGAAGCGGATATCGGGTCGGCTGAGGACGATCTGGAGAATCAGATCCTTCTGGCGCGCTCCAATTACGCGGAGGTCGTGGAGAAAACGGACGCCGCTGCGCTGACGGATCTGGTCAACATCGACTACGTGGGAACCATGGACGGCGTCGCGTTCGAGGGAGGCAGCGATACGGATTGCGATCTCACGCTCGGCTCCGGCATGTTCATTGCCGGATTTGAGGAAGGGCTTGTCGGCGCAAAGCCGGGCGATATCGTGACGCTGAATCTTTCCTTCCCGGATCCGTATACGCCGAACGCCACCATGTCCGGCAAGGCGGTGCAGTTTCAGGTGACAGTCAATCATATCTATGAGCAGAAGCTCCCGGACTATACGGACGAATTCGTAAAGAAGTACTACGGCTACGATACCGTTGAGGCGTTTGAGAAGGCGCTGCTGGAATCACTGGAAGCGCAGTACGAGAGCAACCGGACTTATTACCGCCTCTATCAGGTCTGGGATCAGCTGCAAAGCGGCTCCGAGATCCTGAAATACCCGGAGACGGAGTATAACGAAATGTATCAGAATTACGTTTCCTATTATACTTCTCTGGCGTCGGAGAAGGGGCTTTCCCTGAACGAGTATGCGGCGGACGAGCTTGGCATGTCAGTCAGCGAGTTCAACGACTGGATCGAGTCGGAGGTCAAAGCGTATCTGAAGGAGGAAATGATCCTCTACGATATCGCCCGGCTGGAAAAGCTCACCGTATCGGAGGAGGAGTATCAGGCGGGCGCGCTCCGGTATGCCCAGAATTACGGCCTTTCTTCCGTTGCGGAGTTGGAGACCTATTTTGACCCGGCGAATATCCGGCAGAATATTCTGTTCGATAAAACGCTCGAATATGTCGCGTCTCAGGCAACCGTCAAAAAATGATTTTCAGAAAGACCGTGTTCCGGCACGGTCTTTTTTCTTGACAGTACGCTTTCCATCTATTATAATGATAAAATAAGCATGCTGCTGCAAGAAAAGCCTGCGAAGCGAACTTTGCCGCACGGCAGGCTGGAAAGGAAAAATCTATGATGAATATAGACGCGCTGAGCGGGAAAATTTCCGGGATCGTCGCCTCCCATGCGCTCGGCGGCGGCGCGTATGCGCGCTGGATATGGCAGAATCAGAAACAGGACCGCGCGCTCGGCAATAACGAATACGGCTGTGCGGATGCAGCCAATATTCTGTATACGATCGGCGAATTTCCTGTCGGAGAAGCCCGCCGGGAGCTGATGGATACGCTGGCGTCGCTCCAGGATCCGGAGAGCGGTCTCTTTACCGAGGCGACGCATCATCCGATCCATACGACTGCGCACTGCGTCGCCGCCATGGAGCTGTTTGATGCCCGTCCGCGGTATCCTCTCACCGCACTGAAACCGTATCAGACGGTCGGAGGATTGTACGGACTCCTGGAATCGTTGAACTGGACGGGGAATCCATGGCCGCAGTCCCATCAGGGCGCGGGTATCTATGCGGCTTCCGTTCTGGCTGGTGAGGTGGATCTCGATTGGCAGCGAGCATATTTCCGGTGGCTCTGGGAGCATACCGATCCCAAATACGGCATGAGCCGCGCCGGTACGGTCGACGGCGGCACCGCTTCGCTGTCCGCGCACATGTGCGGCTGGTTCCATTACACGTTCAATACGGAGTATGCCCGCCAGCCTATGCGCTATCCTGAGCGCATGATCGATTCCTGCCTTGACATGTATAAAGAACACACGATTTCTCCCGATTTCGGGAGAATGGTCGGCTTCCGGGAGATCGACTGGGTCTTTTGCCTGAACCGTGCCGCCCGCCAGACGGCGCACCGCTTTGGGGAGGTTCGTGCCGCGCTTCTGGATTTCGCACGTTTCTATATCCCATGGCTGGATTCGCTCGATCCCGCGTCGCACGACGGACTGAATGATCTGCATATGCTGTTCGGAGCTGTGTGCGCGGTGGCGGAATTGCAGCGCGCGCTTCCCGGCGAGATCGAAAGTACGGTGCCGTGGCGGCTTGTGCTGGATCGCCGTCCCTTTATCTGAGCGTTTTTCAGACAGGGAAAGAGTGCATCTGCCGTCACGCCGGAGGAGGATCCGGCATGCACAGCGGACAGAAAGACGCATCGCCGGAGGAGGATCTGCCCGCGCAGAGCAGCCCGGGCCTCCGGATACACAAAACCGGTTTCATTTTTCGTAAAAAATAAGGGTAAATAAGGAGCATTCAGATTTCATGAGAGCAGTTCTTTCCGTTGTAGGGCGCGACCGTGTCGGCATTCTGGCGCAGGTCAGCCAGGCGTGTGCAGCATGCAACGCCAATATCGTCGATGTAACGCAGTCCGTTCTGCAGGATATGTTTGTGATGGTCATGCTGGTGGATATTACGGATATCAGCGTCGATTTCCCCGCGTTGACAAAAAAGATGAACGAGCTTGGCGAGAGTATCGGAATGGTGATTCACGTCATGCACGAGGACATCTTCAATTCCATGCACCGCATCTGAGCGGCGCTGCCCGGAGGAAAACATGCTGAATATTCACGATATCATGGAAACCATCACCATGATACAGGAAGAGAATCTCGATATCCGCACGATCACGATGGGCATGTCACTGCTCGACTGTGCCGACTCGGATATTGAGCGTTCCTGCGAAAAAATATATGAGAAGATCACACGCAATGCGGAACACCTCGTTCAGACCGGCGAGGATATCGAGCATATGTACGGGATCCCGATCATTCATAAGCGGATCTCCGTCACGCCGATCGCCATGCTGGCGGCGGCAAGCGGCGGCGACCCCGTGCGCTATGCGCGGACGCTCGAGCGGGCATCCCGTACCGTCGGTGTCAACTTCATCGGCGGTTACACCGCGCTGGTACATAAGGGATTCTCCGCGGGCGATATGGCGCTGATCCGCTCGATCCCCGAGGCGCTTTCCGAAACGGAGCATATCTGCTCCTCGGTCAACGTCGGCTCCACCAAGGCGGGCATCAATATGGATGCGGTCGCTTTGATGGGACGCGTCGTGCGCGAGACGGCTGAGGCGACGGCGGAGCGCGACTGCATCGGATGCGCCAAGCTGGTCGTGTTCTGCAATGCGCCGGAGGACAATCCCTTCATGGCGGGCGCATTCCACGGAGTCGGCGAGCCGGACTGCGTGCTGAATGTCGGCGTTTCCGGTCCCGGCGTTGTCCGCGCCGCGCTTGCAAAGTGTCCGGACGGCGATCTCACCGTTGTTGCGGATATCATCAAGCGTACCGCCTTCAAAATTACGCGTATGGGGCAGCTTGTCGGCAGCGAAGCCTCGAAGCGTCTCGGCGTTCCGTTCGGGATCGTCGATCTCTCCCTCGCGCCGACGCCCGCCGTCGGAGATTCCGTCGCGCATATTCTGGAGGAGATGGGACTGGAGGTCTGCGGCATCCACGGAACAACCGCCGCGCTCGCGCTTCTGAACGACGCAGTGAAAAAAGGCGGCGTGATGGCGTCTTCGCATGTCGGAGGACTTTCCGGCGCCTTTATCCCCGTGACGGAGGACGCCGGCATGATCGACGCCGCGCGCTCGGGCGATCTTTCCATCGAAAAGCTGGAGGCGATGACCTCCGTGTGCTCCGTGGGACTGGATATGATCGTCATCCCCGGAGATACGACGGCGGAAACCATATCCGCCATTATTGCCGATGAGGCAGCGATCGGCATGGTCAACTCCAAAACGACTGCCGTCCGCGTCATCCCCGCGATCGGCAAACAGGTCGGCGAGGAGCTTTCCTTCGGCGGTCTGCTCGGCAGCGGACCGGTCATGGCGCTCCACAACGACCGCAGCCCGGCGAAGTTTATCGCGCGCGGCGGACGGATCCCTGCGCCGATGCAGAGCCTCAAAAACTGAGTGAGCAGGCATCGGGAATTCCCGGCGGCACTGGCGGAGGAAGCGTACCGGCAGGCGCGTCTGCGCCGGCTCGCCGGTGAACCGTTTTCCGTAGACCGGCTCGGCATGTATGCGGCGCTGCTGCACGGACGCTTTTCCTGCCCGGTATGCATACTCTATCTGTTCGACCGCCGCCGGAATCTGCTCGCAGAACGCATGCTGTACTCCGGGAGGCGGCTTGGCGCGGAACAGTTTTGCCCGCAGCTGCCCGGTCTTATGCAGCGCAGCGGCGCTTTTTCGCTGGCGCTTTCCGTGACAGCGTCGGACGTGCGCAGCTGCACGCCGGAGGATATATGGGAGCTCAGCCGCGCCGCGCTGTACTGCGAGGCGCAGCGTATCCCCGTTCTGGAGATGCTGCTCGTTTTCAGCGGGGAATACTATCCGCTGTACCGGCGCAGCGGCGCGGTGCAGCAGTAAAGAAATTCATCCATCATACGAAATACAAGGGGGAAACCATGATGACAGAAGGAAAAGTTCTTGCCGCGATCGGCAATCTCACCGTCACGGAGACGGATGTCGAGGAAATGATCGCCTCCCTCGGTCAGCGGGGGAAAAATTACAATACGCGCGAGGGAAGAGCGATGATCTTAGAGCAGCTGATTAACCAGAAGCTGCTCCTGATGGACGCAGCACGGAATCTGTATGAACGCGAGCCGGAATTCAAGGCGCAGCTTGCGCGCGTGAAGGAGGATCTGCTGGTGAATTATGCCGCCGGCAAGGCGGTTTCCGGTGCGCGCGTCACCGACGCCGAGGTGCGGGCATATTTCGACGAGCATCCGGATGAGTTCAGAAGCGAGAAAACGGTCAACGCCAGCCATATTCTGGTCTCCGATGAGGAGCAGGCGAACGACATTCTTTCCCGCATCAACGCCGGGGAGTATACCTTTGAGGAAGCCGCGCGCAAGTTCAGCAGCTGCCCCTCCGCCGCCGAAGGGGGAAATCTGGGCGATTTCGGCCCCGGACAGATGGTTCCGGAGTTCGATCAGGCGTGCTTCTCGATGGCGGAAGGCGAGGTGCGCGGACCTGTGCGCACGCAGTTCGGCTATCACCTCATTAAGCTGAACAAAATCAACGACGAAGCGCCGGTGCGCTTCGAGGAGATCCGGGAACAGCTTCGCGCCAAGCTCCTGGCGGATAAGCAGCAGGCGGCGTACCAGAGCAAGATCAATCAGCTGAAGATCCTGTATCCGGTCGATCGCTTCTGAGCTTTTCTCTTTTGCAGAATTGTCTGATATACGCGCTTCCAGCCGCACCTGACGGGTGCGGCTGCTTTTTTATCCGGACACGGCGCCGCAGCCGTCCCGCGCGCCTTCCCCGAGGGAAAAAGCAGGATTCCAGGCGCGCTCCTGCGGCAGCAGTGCGCTCTGCGTCAGGGTGAGATACGACGCGCTGTGTACGCTGTGCGCGCCGTACTGCGCGCGCAGGGAATCGATGGTGTCCTCCAGCCGGCACTTTTTTTCCTCCGCAGCCAGATCGTACAGAAGTTCCAGCTGTGCCGGCGTATCCTCCGGGATCAATCGGAATACGCTGAGTGTTGCCGATCGAAGCGGTCGCGCAAAGCGGTAGCGCCGCAGCATCAGAGAAACGGCGGCGTCGGCAATCACGTCGGTGTGCGCGCTCGGCGCGGGGAGCATCTGCTGGAATTCCTGCGTGAACAGCTCCGTGTCCCGCAGGGAGACGCGCACGCCGAGCGCCTGCATGCGATTTTTCCGCAGCCGCCGTCCGACGTCCTGCGCCATCTCCCGCAGAAACGCGGCGCATTCCTCTGCGTTTTGGATGTCGCGCAGCGGCGTCATGCCGCGGGAAATGCTTTGCAGCGGCGGCGCAAGGGAAACCGGTACGACCGCCGCATCGTCCAGTCCGTTGGCATACCGCCAGAGCACGCTGCCGCTCTTTCCGAGCCAGCTTTGCAGATATTGCACAGGAATGGCGGCAAGCTGTCCGATCGTGTGGACGCAGTGCCGTTCCAGCGTGCGGAAGGTCGCGGGACCGACGCCGAGCATGGCGGACGCGGGCAGATCCCAGATGATCTCCCGGAAGGAGCTGCGGGGGATGGCGGTCACAGCGTCCGGTTTTTTCATATCGCTGCCCAGCTTGGCAAAAATCTTGTTGTAGGAGACGCCAATGGAGACGGTCAGGGCGGTTTCCTGTTTGACTTCCCGGCGGATGCGTTCGGCAATATCCGCACCGCTGCCGAACAAAAGCGTGCTGCCGGACACATCCAGCCAGCTTTCGTCGCAGCCGAACGGCTCGATCTGATCGGTGTACTGCGCATAGATCTGCTGCATCAGCCGGGAGTACTTTTCGTATTCGTCATAATGCGGCTCGACGATTACGGCGTCCGGGCATTTTCTGCGGACCGTCATCACCGTGTCGCCGGTAGCGATGCCGAATTTCTTGGCGGCATAATTTTTTGCGAGGCAGATGCCGTGCCGCTGCGCTTCCGAGCCGCATACCGCCAGCGGCATCTCGCGGTATTCCGGATGCCGGACGCATTCAACGGAAGCAAAAAAATTGTTCAGATCACAGTGGAGGACGATCCTGTCCATGGCGCACCTCAAAGAAAACAAATGTTCTTGCTCTATTATACAGAACATTTGTTTACATGTCAAGGCGGATACGAAAATTTGTTCTTTTTCAAAAAAGGAAATGCGTTCCGGCGGATGTATATCCGGACGGAACGCATTGCTTTATGTGAGGGGAATCAGTTGGAGACCTGTACGGAGCAGGGCATATAAGAGGTACCGTCAGACGAAGTGAGCATGATCCATGCGTATTTGTAATTTTTTGGAACGTTCAGATATCCAGCGGTTCCTGCAGAGACGGAGGTTGAGCCACAGGTGGTAGGGGCTTCATAGTTTGCACGGCTGTACATCTGCTCAAACTCCGATACGCTTGGGACGATAGACGTGGAATTTGAAAACACATACCGCACATTCCCGCTGACGGACGGGGTAAAGGTGATGAAGCTGTAATAGGGATTATACGTCGGATCTGCGCTGAAGCCGGTTGTCCACGGCATGCTGCCGGTTCCGCTGCCCGTGCTGCTTCCGGTGATCGGGAGGAAGACGGGGGTGGACAACTTTGAGCTGTTGGCGATCCACACGACGAGGTACTTGTATCCGGTGTTCAGCATGAGGGCGACGGACTGCTGTGTGCCGTAAGCGGACACAGCCTGAGAGCCGCCTTTTCCGGTGCCGTACAGAGCGATCATCTGGGAAAGCTGCTGCGGATTCTGGAGCAGGCTCGAGCCGGTCGAGGTGCCTCCGCCGATACCGATCAGCGTCATGACAGGCTCCAGCCATGCGCTCGTCGTATTTTCATTTGTGTAGGAGTAGTACAGCGTGCCGGTCATCGTGGGCGTGAAGGTGAGCGTTGCGCTGCCGCCCCACGGCATCACGGACAGGGTCGGCGTGGCGGCAAAGCCGCTGCCGGAGCTGATGGAGGAACCGGACGAGCCGGAGGAGCCGCTGGTCGATATGACGATCGGACGGTAGTAGCCGCCGGTGCCGCCGGAGGCGGACTGGAACATCAGGACGACATACGAATATCCGCTGACCGAATACTGCGTAGTCAGTTCCTGTATGCCCATGCCGACGCCGGTGTCAATGGTGCCGCTTGTATAGGGGGAGTTGATGAAGGTGGTCAGGAACGAATTCGTATCCCCTGCGATGGAACTTGAGTTGGTGAAGTAGTAGTAGATCTTGCCTGACTGATTCGTGCTGTAGTTCAGGACGGGCTTACCGCTCTGCATGGAGAGCGTCGGCGTTCCGTTGAAGCCGGTCGAGAGCGAGTTGGAGGAGGATCCGTCCGCCGGCAGCACGACAGGCTTGTGAACGGTATTGTCCGAGCCGACGAAGATGAGGATCACGTACGGTGGGACGGAATCCGCGCTGATCGGGATCGCCTTCATGGAACGCGCGCTGACGTCCACGTAGCCGGCAAGCTCCGAGCCGCTCAGGCTGCCGAAGAGGATCTGACCGATCATGTTTTCCGCTTCGGCGGTAGTTACTTCAGATGTATCGGTGTAATAGTAGTATACCTTGCCGGAGGCGGTGGTGGAGAATTCGATCTGATGCCTTGTGCTGTAGTAGATATTGTATACCGGTCCGGTCAAAAAGCCCGTATCCGTCGTGGAGGTGCTTGCGGAGCCGGTCAGCGGAATGACGATCGGCGTGCAGTTCTGCATGCCGGTTGTCACCATCAGCGCCAGATAGCTGTAGGAGCCATACATGGAGGACGGAATGATGGTCTGGAGCGCCGACTGATAATAGCCGCTCGTGGTCAGAACGCCGCCGGTTTTGGTCGCCTGATACGGCGTGTTGATCGCCGCGTTGTAGTTCGTCATGAAGATGGTGGAATTGGCGATGGAGGAGGCGTTCGTCAGGTAGTAGTACACTGTCGCGGAGGAAGAGGTCGGCAGCGTAATGTAATAGTAGCCGTTGGAAATGCTGAGCGTCGGCATGGAGGTGAAGCCGCTGCCGCTCAGGTTTACGGAAGACGATGCGGTCATCTTCACAACAACAGGCTGGTATTTGACGGTGGCGGTGGAGAGACGGAGGACGACGTAGGGATAGCTCGTCGCCGTGGAGGAGGTGGTCAGGAGCGCAGTATACGGTCTGCCGCTGTCCACCGAGCGGGAGCCGGTGAGGGAAGAGCCCACCATGGCAAGATTGGTGTCAAACTGTGCGGAGGTGGGAACGACGCTGCTGGAGGAGAAATAGTATTGAAGCGTACCGCTCTGCGAGGCTGTAAAGGTGAGGGTGATGCCGGAGGCGGTATCCGCGCAGACGGGCGCCGAAGAGAAGCCGGTGCCCGAGGCGCTCTGCGAGCCGCCCTGTACCGGGATCACAAGCGGCTGATACTGCTCGCCCGCAGTATCCGTCAGCAGGACGGCAATGTAGGAATACGCGGCAACATCGGAGGCGCGCTGCATCGGATTGCTGGCGCTCTGATTGGCGGCGGCGCTCATTGTTCCCTTATAGCCGGCGCTGAGGGCATTGTAGGCGTTCGTGAAGGAGGAGATGGTCAGCGCGGCGGAGGAATTGGTGTAGTAGTAGTACAGCGTGCCGGCGGTGGTCGGCGTATAGGAGAGATACTGATAAGCGCCGCTTACGGATACGCTGGGGGCGACGGTGAAGCCGCTCGAAGCCTTGTTGGCGATCACGAGAGGCTGATAACGGTTCCCCGCGGAATCGACAAGCATCAGGACGAGATACGGATAGGCGCCGACATTGGCAGTCGTGCCGATGTTGGTGTCGCGCGGGAGGTTAGCCGTTGCCGTATAGCTGGCGTGGACAGAGGAAACGTTGTAGTAGCTGTTGAAGGTGGAGGAGGTGGGAACGGCAGAGCTTGTGGTGAAGTAGTAATAAACCGTTCCCGCAGCGGCTGCGGTGGCAGTCAGATAGCAGTTGGAGGAGGAAGCGTAGGTGCTGGGCGTGGCGGTGAAGCCGCTCTGCGAGCCGGATGCGCTGGCGCCGGAGCAGGAAGTTCCGGCGAGGGTCGCCGTGATCCCCTTCGCCAGCTCATAGCGCGTGGGCATCTGGTCGGAGACGAAGCCGGAGGCATTGATCTTTGCCAGCTCGATCTTGCCGGAGCCGCTGACGGAGGAGCGGCGCGCGTCCTCCTGGACGGTCAGAGTGCCGAGCTGTGTACGGGAGGCGAGGCTGATGTCCGCAGGCGTGCGGAGCTCTGCTTCGCTGATCTGGCTGCCTGAGAGCAGGGAGACGGAAGCGGTGTAGCCGCTGACGGAGGAATCGACAGTCATGGATTCCACGACGCAGTCCGAGAGAACGACGGAGGCGGTGCCGCGGAGGATCAGATTGCCGACGGTGCAGCCGCTGAGCGTAATCACGCCGCCGCTTGCGCCTTCGCTGATGATGAGAGTGCCGCCGATGACGGCGTCGGAGATGGTTACGCCGGACTGCGTAATCACACCGTTGGAGGATGCCGCGTCCGCGTCGGTGCCGTTCTGGCTTCCTCTATAAATGGTGCCGGCGGCACGGGAAAGGATCGTGAGCGCCTCCGCGCGCGTCAGCGTCTTGTCCGGACGGAAGGTATAGCTGCCGTCGTCCTCGCGGATGCCCTGGAACAGCTTCGCTTCCGTTGCCTGAAGAACATAGTCGCGGTAAGCGGTTTTGATCGTCGTGTAATCCGCATAGGTGGACGGGGAGGCCTTTGCATCCGCATCCAGATCCAGATAGCGGACCAGGAGCGCAGCGGCTTCCTGCCGGCTGAGGGTGCCGTTCGGATTCAGGGAGGAGCCGTAGTTGAGCAGATATCCCTGCGCGGCGGCTTTGGCGACGTACGGGTAGAACCAGTCGCTCTCGGCAACGTCGGTATAGCTGATGCTGGTCTGTGCCGTCAGACCAAAGGTCTCATCCAGCATTTTTATGTACTCAGCGCGTGTGACGGTGCGTTCGGGACGGAAGGTACCGTCCTCATAGCCGCTCAGGATCTTCTTGCCGACCATGTATTCGATCGCCGGAAGCGCCCAGTGCGTTGCGGCATCCGCAAACGTCGCGGCAGCGCTGGCGGCGACACATGAAAAGGCGAGAAGAAGGGAGAGAAGTACGGATAAAGCTCTTTTCATTTTCGTTCTCCATCATAGAATTCACGGCGTGCGCCGCGTATTTTCAGAGCATATGCCGGGATGTGCGTGTCATACAAATAGTATAACGGCTGAATTTTGCCGGGTCAATGATAATCTGCGCGTATCACAGATTATTTACATATTTCCCGCGTACATATTTCCCGCGCTTTCCACGCATTTCCGGCACATCAGGGCTCGTCCGGACGTGCAAGGACGGCGGCGATCGCCTTCATGTCCATATACATGTCCTCTTTTTTGCCGGGATCGCGCAGAAGCGCGGCGGGGTGATAAACGGCGCACATTGTAAAGCCGTTTTTCTGGAAAAAGACGCCATGCTCGCGTGTGATGCGGAAGTCCGGTTTGATCAGGCGCATGGCGGCGATCCTGCCCAGACATACAATGATCTTCGGGCGGATCAGCTGCAGCTGCTCCCGCAGAAACCCGATGCATGCATCCTGCTCGGCAGGCAGTGGATCGCGGTTCGCCGGCGGACGGCATTTCAGAATGTTGGCAATGTAGACGGATTCCCGGTCGATGCCTACGGCGCCCAGATAGCGGTCGAGCAGCTTTCCCGCCGCGCCGACGAAGGGAATGCCCGTCTCATCCTCCCGTGCGCCGGGCGCCTCCCCGACGAACATCAGCCGGGCGCTGTGCGAGCCGGTCCCGAACACGCAGTTCGTGCGGCTTTGAGAGAGTGGGCAGCGTGTGCAGGCGCGGCATTCATTCTCCAGTTCTTCCCATGTTCGCAATTGCAGTGTACCCCGGCGCGCCGTCCGTGCATCTGCGTTTGCAGGGCAGGGCACAGCGACGCATGCCGCGTTTATCCTTTTCTGAGGTATCCTTGTCTATTATACAATATTTTGCGGAAAAAGGGAAGTATCCCTTTGCTTTTTTTGCTTTCCATTTGCTGGACTTTTTTCGGTTGACATCCTGCGGCTGCTTTGCTATAATAGGCAAAAAAGCGGAGGTGTATATGAAACAGGAAATCTATGTGGCGGGCAATATCGTCGTGGACCGCCTGTATCCGATCAGCGGCTATCCGGCGCGCGGCGAGCTGACGCAGATCTGTGACGGGATCCGGTATTCTACCGGAGGCGCGGTCTGCAATGTAGGAATGGACCTGGCTGCGCTGATGCCGGAGGCGTCCGTTTCCGCCTTCGGGCTTGTCGGACGGGACGCGGACGGAGACTTTGCCGTCGAGCGCATGACGGCTGGCGGTGTGAACTGCCGCGGCGTGCAGCGGTCTGAGCTGCCGACTGCCTTTACCGCAGTGATGAGCGACCGGCAGAGCGGCGAGCGCACATTCTTTACCTATGCGGGAGCAAACCGCGAATTCGGCGCGGATCCTGTCTGTTTGGACGAGGTGCGCTCCGGATTGTTCCATATCGGCTACATTCTGCTTCTGGATGCACTGGATCAGCCGGACAGCGAATACGGTACGAAAATGGCGCGCCTCCTCGCCGGAATCCAGGCGCGCGGGGTGAAAACCTCCATCGATGTGGTGTCGGAGAGCGGCGGCCGTTTTACCCGTCTGGTTCCGCCCGCTCTGCGTTATACGGACTACTGCATCATCAATGAGGTGGAAGCATCGGCAACTACCGGCATCCCGCTGCGCGGCGGGGACGGAAAACTGCTTCTCGGAAACATGCCTGCGGTGCTCGAGCGGATGCATGAGATGGGGGTCGCCGGGTGGGCGGTCGTGCATGCGCCGGAGGGCGGCTACGGCATGGACCGGCACGGACGGTATGTATCGCACGGACGGCTGAATTATCCGCAGGGATACATCCGGGGGACCGTCGGCGCGGGCGATGCGTTCTGCGCGGGCGTTCTGGCGGGTGCGTCCTCAGACATGGAGCTGGCGGACGCAGTGCGGCTGGGTATTGCGGCGGCGGGAATGTCTCTTTCTGAGCCCGGCTCCACGGAAGGCGTCGGCACCATCGCGGACGGGATGGCTCTGCTGAAAAAGTACGGCAGCGTCTGACGGCTTCTCCGGACGCGCGACCGTCATAATAAATCCGCGGGACTTTCCCCAAAGGAAAGTCCCGCGGATTTTATGTTCAGGCGAGTGAGCGGAAACGGTCACTTCCCGTTTTTCAGGTTGGCGATGTTCTTGTCCAGAGACGCCTGCGCCGCGGTGCTCACTTTCTGATAGCTGGAGATGAACACGCCCTCGGTTGCCGGCGCGTTTTTGACGAGAACATTATAGATCCCGCTTGTGTAGGAGGAATATTCATGGATCAGATCCTTGCGGATGCCAGCCAGAATGATATCGATGACCTGTCCGGATTTGGAATCGCGGGAGTACTTCATTTTCATCGCGGTTTCCAGAAATACGCCGGTGACGCTGCGGTAGGTTTCCGCGCCGAGCGCTTCCAGCACGGCGCCGGTCAGCTCATAGCGGTTCTGCGGAAGCGTGACGAGTACGCAGCCGCAGCCGGAGGAGCTGTGACAGAGCGAGATATATTCCTTCTGCTCCGCGTCGTATTTGGGGTAGGGAAGAATGCCGTAATCGTCTTCCATATCACGGAAAGCTTCCTGGATGACGCGGTCGAAGCGACCGGGCAGGAACAGAACATTTCCCTCCGTGAACTGAAGCCCTGCGGCGGACAGATTGTTGTCCACGATCAGAGCGCAGCTCTGATGCGCGATCTCATACAGCCGGGTGGATACGTCGAATATGTGCTCATTGCCCATATCGATTGTCACCGAGCCGTCGTCCCCGCGCTTGTACGTGCAGATATCGAAGCCCTCGGCGAACTGCGACATCTGCTCCTCATAGGTGCTGCCGATGGCGTAGCCGACCGTGTCCCCGGCGTCCGTCGTTCCGCTGCCGTTTGTGTCATGGTACGCGCCCTGCGCTTTTTCCAGCATTTCGTCGTACGTCCAGTTCCCGTCCAGAACGAGGGTGTACGGCTCCTCCGGATTTCCGTATACGGATTCATACAACGCTTTGTTGTAATAGAAGGCGCCGGTGCGCAGGAAATTGAGCAGCATGAAATCTCCGACCAGATACCGGTAGCCGTCGCCGGTCAGGGAGACGTTGTCCATGGCGTCCTTCCACCAGTACGGCTGCTCCAGATTGAGATACGGCAGTTTTTCCAGCTCCAGCATGATGTTGTCCATGCCGTTGGTGACGGTCGTGTTGTTCGTCGTCAGGATGATGTCCCATTCGTTCAGACCGGCGGCTGCAGCCGAGCGGATGGACTGCGCCACATCGCCTGTGCCGGAGGCTGCCGAACGGATGTAATTGAATTCAATGTTCAGCCGCTCTGCCACGCTGAGATTCCGCTGCCAGATCGCATCGGTCACGACGTCCCCTGCGTTGTCCGTTCCGTATACGTTGTATACTTCAATGGTATCGCGGTAGTAGACGTTGACCGTATCCCCGCCGAAGCGCAGATCTGCCGGAATATTGTCCTTGAAGTCGGAGCGCTCCGTGACGGCGGGTGTATCCGGCTCGCCGGATACCGGCGTTTCCGTATCGGGAGCGGCAGACGACGTGTCCGGCTGCGTGTCCGACGGAGTCGGGCTCTTGGAACAGGCGGCGAGCGGCGCAAGAAGCAGTGCGGTGAGGAGCAGCGCTGTCAGACGGCATTGCTTTTTCATGTTTTTTTCCTCGATTCTTGACAGATTGATTTTTTCTGATATAATGCAGTTATATCATACCTTGAATTGATTATATCATAAGATATCTCATAAAAATCTGCACATACACGGAGAAATATAATAATATTCCACAAACAGGAGGAACTATGCGAGAGCATATACGAATGCGGAACGGCGTGCTGTACGATGATTCCGGCGACCGGCTGGTGGTACGGTACGATGTTTCCCCGGAGCCGTTTTCCATTGTCAACCACCATATGCATACGACCTACGAGGCGCAGATAGCCGTCAGCGGTCATACGCTGGTGGAGAACGGTACGAACGCGGTGGAGCTGCACGGTCCGTATGTCGTTGTGCACCGGCCGTATATGCCGCACCGGATGCGCATGCTGGACTGTACAAAGCCGTACAGCCGGTTCGTTCTGAACTTCAAGCAGGAGTTTCTGGACCGTGCGGCAGAATGGGTCCCGCATATCGGCACATTGTTCACGCACAGCTTTTTTGCATTTGAACTGCGTGAGGAACACATCCGCACCATCCTTCCGCACCTGGAGGATATGCTGCGCCTCCGCGTTGAGGAACGGAACGGCGCGTGTGAGTTGGCGGTGGCGATCGCTTTGGACGATATCGCCTGCCGCCTCGGTGAATGCCGTATTGTCGCCGCCGGCGCGGAACTGAAATATCTCGATCTCGTGATCCGCTATATCATCGAGAACCTGTCCCAGCGGCTCGTGTGCGAAGAGGTGGCGCGCCGATTTTATGTCAGCGAGTCGAAGCTGGGGCAGGATTTCAAGCGCTGCTTCGGACTGAGCTTCAATCAGTATATCATGCAGCTGCGTGTGAAAACTGCGAAGGAGCTTCTGGCGTCCGGCAGCAGCGGAGCCTCTGCCGCAAAAGCATGCGGCTTCTGCAATCCGAGCTATTTCATTCGCGTATTCAAGAGCTTTACCGGTCAGACGCCGTCGGAGTACATCCGGAAGATCAGAGACGGTACGGACAACGGATAGAAAAGCCGGTGAACGCCTTTTCGCACAGGAGGGGGCATGCTCAGGTGAACGTCGCTTTCTGGCGGAAAACCGTATCGGAAACAAAAAAAGCTGCGCGGGGACGTCCAGGCGTCCTCACGCAGTAAAGAAAGCGGTCGGCAGTGGAAAAGCGGATGCGCCGGACCGATTCCGGATTATTCCGAAAGAAGCGCGGTGATGCCCTTCTCTCCGTATACGCTTTCCCAGTCGCGGCGGAAGTTTTCCAGCGCGAGATCGGTCATCGGATGGGAGATCATGCCGTCAAACAGCTCCGGCGCGACGGTGATGCTCTGCGCGCCCGCCTCCATGACCGTTTCCACCTGCAGGATGTTTTTGAAGCTGGCGCCGAGGATCTTGCAGTGCGCATGGCTCTCGGAGAACAGATTGGCGATCGAACGCACCAGCTTTTCGCCGTCTCCGCACACGGCGTCAAAGCGGTTGATGTACGGCGCGACGTAATCCGCTCCGCTGGCGGCGGAGAGCATCGCCTGCTGCGGCGAGAAGATCGCGGTCGCGGTCACGGTGAAGCCCTCCGATTTGAGCAACCCCATGGCGCGCAGTCCTTCCCGAGATACAGGGACCTTGACTGCCATGGGATCGCCGACCAGAGCGCGGACCGCCCGCGCTTCTGCCAGGATCCCCTCGGCTGTGCCGGCGACCGCCTGTACGTGCAGCAGGCGGCTGTCCCCGATCGTTTTCCGCACGGCGAGCAGGATCTTGCGGAGATCGCCGCGCTCATGGCTGATGATTGAGGGATTGGTTGTAACGCCGGAGATGGGAAAATACCGGCAGATCGTCTCTATGGCGCCGGGATTGGCGCTGTCAATGAAATACTCCATACACGCCTCGTGTCAAATGACTGTGTGATTTCTGTGTTTTTGCGTTATTATATCACGCGGATTGGATGTTGTCAACAAATAGTGATGACAGAAATTGTGCATGAATCACATGATTATTTGTGATATATGAAAACCTCCCGGCTTTTTTCGGAACAGACGGGATACGACCTTTTCGAACAGAAAATTCCCTTGCTATTTCTGTACGGATGTGTTATAATACCTACAGCGCCTGAGAATGCGGCAGAATACGCGGAGAGGAGATGCGCAATTGGCGAACATCAAAAAAGAAGGACATAAGACGATTGCGCAGAACCGCAAGGCATTCCATGACTATTTCGTGGAGGAGCGGTACGAAGCGGGCATCGCCCTGTTCGGTACGGAGGTCAAAAGCCTGCGCGCCGGTCAGGTGAATTTGAAGGATTCCTACTGCGAGGTGCGCGGCGGCGAGCTGTATGCTGTCGGCGTGCATATCTCTCCCTATGAGAAAGGGAATATTTTCAACCGCGATCCGATGCGGGACAGAAAGCTGCTGATGCACCGGCGCGAAATCATGAAGCTGCACGGCTTTGTGGCGCGCGAGGGGTATACGCTTGTGCCGCTGTCGCTGTATTTTTCCGGCTCCAACGTGAAAGTGGAACTGGGACTGTGCCGCGGCAAGAAGCTGTATGACAAGCGCGACGACGACGCGAAAAAGCAGGCGGATCGTACCATTGAGCGGTATACGAAGTCCCGCGGCAGGGAAGAATGAGGAAAAGCGCTGCGGTATGCAGAAAAGCCGCGTGCTGAGATATGGGGGCGTAAAGGTTTCGACGGGGATTTTGAGGCGCAATAAGCGGGTAGAGGTTGGGGAACCTCTGAAATCATCCCCAATTAAAATTAAACGCTAACAACTCTGAACTCGCAGCTGCCTAAGGCAGCTCACGGCTTGTAAGCCGTCCGTCCGTGCAGTGAGTGCTGCGGCTCTGCATCGGGCGTAAAATCAGCAGCGAACGTGAACCGTGAGTTAGCTTTTGCAGCGGTCATGCATCAAAAAGCTACCGCGCGGCGGAGCCTGAATACCGGCGCCGCGGCAGGGAAATACAAAAGATATTCTGCACCCGGAGAAAGTTGCGTCAAGAGGTTTTCGGACGCGGGTTCGATTCCCGCCGCCTCCACCAAATACGCAAGAAGCCTGATTTATCAGGCTTCTTTGCTTTCTATCACCGAAAAATCACCGAGAAATTATTTTCTGTCCTGAATCCGCACCGCGCGCTCTTCCTTGTGCGGGTAAAGGTGTGCATAAGTATTCCATGCTATCTCCACTTTTGAATGCCCAAGGCGACACGCGATTTCCTGTATGCTGATCCCTTCGTTTATCCAGTGCCAAGCGAGTTCGGGACAGTTACTTAACCGGTAGATGGAAAGCGTATGAAGCTGCATCTTTTGAATGAAAGAGATAAAACGCAAAAGGCGAAAATGAGGGGTTTTTCCCCACATCAATATGAAATACAATAAACTTATTTTATCGTGTGATCGTCGTGTGAGCGAATTCATTTACTTTTCTCTGTCTGACAAAGTTGTGCATTCGCCTGTTGGGTGATAACCCAGACGCTGCAGAGCGAGCGAGGGAGTATTTGAAATGCCTGAAAGCAGAAAGAAAACGTATTGAAAAATTCATGCAGTCTATTGACTACCGAACGATAGGTAGCTATAATATAGATGCACAGTATGCATGACAGGGATATCTGAATGTTTTGTTGCAGCGGAGGAGAAACGATTATGGATCGTGGAAATACAAAACAGGAGATTCTGGAGGTGTCGCTGGATCTGTTTTCCGTACAGGGATTTGAAGCCACCTCTATCTCCCAGATTGCGAGCGCCGTGGGCATTCGGAAGGCATCGCTTTACAGTCATTTCGAGAACAAGCAGGCGATTCTGGATGCGTTGGTGGAAGAAGTATTGGAACAGTATGCGGCACATTCAATTTTTGCCAGAACGGATTGGGAGAAAAATGCCGATCACCTGCCTCTGACCCCCGACGAGGCCGTGCAGATGATTCAGGGACAGATGCGATATATTCTCCATGACCCCTATATCAGCAAGGCCAGGAAAATGTTGGTGATTGAACAGTTCCAGAATCCAAAGCTGGCGCAGCTGCAAACGAAACAGAATTATTCCGATGTGATGAAGTATTTCACCGGGCTGATAAACTGCCTGATCCGTCGGGGGAGGCTGGCTGACGACGATCCTGACCTCATGGCGGCTCAACTTTGCCTGCCCATTTCCGTGTGGATAAATCTCTGCGACCGGGAGCCGGATCGTGAGCAGGAGGTCATGGAACTGGTAGGCAAACATATTCGGCAGTTTTTCAGGGTCTATCAGCTGGAGGCGCAGGAATTCCATGAGTAAATACGATGCTTTGTGGGCGTGGATCCAAGAAAACGGCACAGACAGCTTCAAGCTGACCTTTGCCGAGATCGGGCAGATCGCCGGGCTTCCCATCGACCATTCCTTTCTGACTAACCAAAAAGAGCTGCTGGGCTATGGGTATCAGGTAGTCAAGATCTCGATGAAAGAGCAGACGGTCGTATTTCAGAAGCTGGGCTGATGGCTTTTGGTGTAGAAATCGGAATTATCGGAAGGCATACAAATGGAGTACAGAAAACTATCCGTGGATGAGGCCGAACAATTTTGGAATTTGATGAATCAATTGGATTATGAAACAAAGTATATGCTATACGAGCCAGGCGAAAGGACAAAGGACCTTCCCCAAATTGAGTCTTTCATACGAGATTCCGTGGAAGGAGAAGATTTCCTTCTCGTTGCCGAAACAGATCATAGACTTGTAGGATACATATCAGCGCAAAAGGGCAGATTGAACCGCATCGCTCATTCAGCATATATCGTTGTTGGTATCTTAATGGATTATCGCAGCAAAGGAATTGGAACAGAGTTTTTCAAAAGGCTGAATGAATGGGCTGAGGAAAAGAAGGTTACCCGTTTGGAGTTGACTGTGATTTGTGAAAATG
>JBJDZH010000006.1:0-4050 GCA_051867895.1 Eubacteriales bacterium | reverse complement strand
TGCGGATCGTGGCGCTGGATAAAACCGGAACGATCACCCAGGGAGAGCCGAAGGTTACGGATATCCTTCCGGCTGAGGGCATGGGTGAAGCGGAGCTGCTGTCCATCGCCTACGCTTTGGAGAAGAAAAGCGAGCATCCGCTGGCACGTGCCATCCACCAAAGGGCTGAGCAGGATGGGCTGGCGGCAGCCGAGGTCGAACAGTTTCAGGCGCTGCCCGGTAACGGACTGACCGCCTGCCTGAACGGCATTGCCATGCTGGGCGGCAGCTTCCAGTTTATCAGCGGACAGATTCCGGTACCCGCAAAAATGAAAGAAAAATCTGAACAGCTCTCGGAGGAAGGAAAAACCCCGCTGTTTTTTGCCAGAGGCGGTGCGCTCTGCGGCATCATTGCCGTGGCGGATACCATCAAAGGAGACAGCCCTCAGGCCATTGATGAAATGCGGAACATGGGCATCCATGTGGTGATGCTGACCGGCGATAACGAGCGTACCGCGAAGGCCATCGGGGCGAAGGCCGGCGTGGATGAAGTGATTGCGGGCGTTCTTCCCGATGGAAAGGAAAGCGTCATCCGCAAATTGCAGCAAAAAGGGAAAGTCATCATGGTCGGCGACGGCATCAACGACGCTCCGGCACTGACCAGCGCCGATATCGGCATCGCCATCGGTGCGGGTGCGGACGTTGCCCTCGACGCGGCGGACGTGGTGCTGATGAAAAGCCGCCTGTCCGATGTGCCTGCGGCCATCCGTCTGAGCCGGGCTACGCTGCAAAATATTCATGAAAACCTGTTTTGGGCGTTTCTCTACAACACCATCGGCATTCCTCTGGCGGCAGGCGTCTTTATTCCTCTGCTGGGCTGGCAGCTCAACCCCATGTTCGCCGCGGCAGCGATGAGCTTATCCAGCTTTTGTGTTGTCACCAACGCGCTGCGCTTGAATTTCTTCCGGATGCATGATTCCAAACGGGATCACAAAGTCAAGAATCAATCCAATTACACAAACCCAAAGGAGACAAAAATCATGGAAAAAACACTGAAAATCGAAGGTATGATGTGCGGGCACTGCGAGATGCACGTCAAAAAGGCTCTGGAGGCACTGGACGGCGTGACCAACGCCGAGGTGAGCCACAAGACCGGAACCGCTGTTGTAACGCTTGAAAAAGAGGTTTCGGACGATGCTCTGAAGCAGGCTGTTGCCGAGCAGGGTTATCAGGTGACCGACATTCAATAATCAACCTATACCGCATATAAAAAAACAGGCACCGCCAGACTGAATCAACAGCCCCCTCGGTGCCTGCTTTATTGTAAAAGCGAACTGCTTCTCATAATCGTCTTACCCTTAGAGCCTCCGCCTGCAGCCGGTATTCGTACAGCTCTGTTTAACTGATACGATATTATCCGTTCTGAATGAGATAATACGCTTGAAGCGCGGCGTGTACGCCATAAGATACTGCCTTCCGCTTTGTACGCCGATCATAATTCAAAGAGGAACAACGTGGTTTTCCGACATATGGAAAGGAAGACACTCCTGCCCTCCGGAGTCTGTCTGAACTGCATATATTCTCCCAGCCAGCTTTCCAGGCACCGCTGCTCATCGTCATACGAGCGGGCACTTCTTTTCGTATATTCATCGCGATTTTTAAGCCGTAGACATTCTAAACATAGGTTTAATATCTCTGCGCACATCATAGATAGTATACCACACTGTCTGACAAATGGGGTACTTTTCACTATCAAAGTAAAAAATAACGACCACATTTCCGTTACAGAAATGTGGTCGTTGAAGGCTGAATTGCTTGTTTTTCAGGCGAAAAATCCAAATTACTGATTCGCGCGAATCGCAGCCTGTGCGGCGGCGAGTCTGGCGATCGGCACACGGAACGGAGAGCAGGAGACATAGTCGAGTCCGAGCTTGTCGCAGAATTCGACGGAGGTCGGATCGCCGCCGTGCTCACCGCAGATACCGATGTGGAGATGCGGGTTAACCGGGCGTCCGAGCTTGACTGCCATATCCATCAGCTTGCCCACGCCGGTCTGGTCGAGCTTCGCGAACGGATCGTTCTCAAAGATCTTCGCGTCGTAGTAGGAGCCGAGGAACTTGCCCGCGTCGTCGCGGCTGAAGCCGAACGTCATCTGCGTCAGGTCGTTCGTACCGAAGCAGAAGAAGTCCGCTTCCTTCGCGATATCGTCCGCAGTCAGAGCGGCGCGCGGAATCTCGATCATCGTGCCGACCTGATATTTCAGCTCGACGCCCGCCGCCTTGATCTCCTCGTCGGCGGTTTCCACGACGAACTTCTTGACATACTTGAGCTCCTTGACGTCGCCGATCAGCGGAATCATGATCTCCGGCTCGACATTCCAATCCGCATGCGCGCGCTTGACGTTGATGGCGGCGCGGATGACGGCGCGGGTCTGCATCTTGGCGATCTCCGGATAGGTGACGGCGAGGCGGCAGCCACGGTGACCCATCATCGGGTTAAACTCATGGAGGGAGGCGATGATCGCCTTGATCTCGGCGACGGTCTTGCCCTGCGTGGCGGCGAGCGCCTCGATGTCTTCTTCCTCCGTCGGAACGAACTCATGGAGCGGCGGATCCAGGAAGCGGATGCACACCGGCGTGCCCTCGAGCGCCTCATAGAGCGCCTCAAAGTCCGCCTGCTGCATCGGCAGGATCTTTGCCAGTGCGCGCTCGCGCTCCTCGGCGGTCGTGGAGCAGATCATCTCGCGGAACGCTTCGATTCTGCCCTCGCCGAAGAACATGTGCTCGGTACGGCACAGGCCGATGCCCTCTGCGCCCAGCTCGCGCGCTTTCTTTGCGTCGCGCGGGGTGTCGGCGTTGGTGCGGACCTTCAGACGGCGGAACTTGTCCGCCCAACCCATGATGCGGCCGAACTCGCCCGCGATGGAAGCGTCCACCGTCGGAATGATGCCGTCGTAGATATTGCCCGTGGAGCCGTCGATGGAGAGGAAGTCTCCCTCATGGAACGTCTTGCCGGCGAGCGTAAACTTCTTGTTTTCCTCATCCATATCGATATCACCGCAGCCGGAGACGCAGCAGGTGCCCATGCCGCGCGCGACGACCGCCGCGTGGGAGGTCATACCACCGCGCACCGTCAGGATGCCCTGCGCAGCCTTCATGCCCTCGATATCCTCCGGGGAGGTCTCGAGACGGACGAGAACGACCTTCTCGCCGTTCTTCTTCCACTCCTTCGCGTCCTCCGCGGTGAACACGATCTTGCCGCAGGCGGCGCCGGGGGAAGCGCCGAGACCGCGTCCGATCGCCTGCGCCTTCTTCAGGGCGGCGGCGTCAAACTGCGGATGGAGCAGCGTATCCAGATTGCGCGGGTCGATCATGAGGACAGCTTCCTCCTCCGTTCTCATACCCTCGTCGACGAGGTCGCAGGCGATCTTGAGCGCAGCCTGCGCGGTTCTCTTGCCGTTTCTGGTCTGGAGCATGTAGAGCTTGCCGCCCTCGACGGTGAACTCCATGTCCTGCATGTCGCGGTAGTGGTTCTCAAGCGTCTTGCACACGTTCTGGAACTGCGCAAACGCCTCCGGGAACTTCTCCGCCATCTCGGCGATGGGCATCGGGGTACGGACACCTGCCACGACGTCCTCGCCCTGTGCGTTGACAAGGAACTCGCCCATGAGCTTCTTTTCACCGGTAGCGGGGTCGCGCGTGAACGCAACGCCGGTGCCGCAGTCGTCGCCCATATTGCCGAACGCCATCATCTGGACGTTGACAGCAGTGCCCCAGGAGTAGGGAATATCGTTGTCGCGGCGGTAGACGTTTGCGCGCGGATTGTCCCAGGAGCGGAAGACCGCCTTGATGGCGCCCATGAGCTGCTCCTTCGGATCGTCCGGGAAGTCGGAGCCGATCTTGGACTTATACTCCGCCTTGAACTGGTTGGCGAGCTTCTTCAGATCGTCCGCATCCAGCTCGACGTCGAACTTGACGCCCTTTTCTTCCTTCATCTTGTCGATGAGCTGCTCGAAATACTTCTTGCCGACTTCCATAACGACGTCGGAGTACATCTGGATAAATCTTCTGT
>JBJDZH010000005.1:0-191274 GCA_051867895.1 Eubacteriales bacterium | reverse complement strand
TGCCGACTTCCATAACGACGTCGGAGTACATCTGGATAAATCTTCTGTAGCAGTCCCACGCCCAGCGCGGATTGCCGGACTTCGCAGCGATGACGCCGACGACTTCCTCGTTCAGACCGAGGTTGAGGATCGTGTCCATCATGCCCGGCATCGACGCTCTCGCGCCGGAACGGACGGAAACGAGAAGCGGATTTTCCTTATCGCCGAACTTCTTGCCGACGATCTTCTCCATCTTCTCGATATATTCCATGATCTGCGCCATGATCTCGGGATTGATCTGCCGGCCGTCCTCATAGTATTTGGTGCAGGCCTCCGTCGTGATCGTAAAGCCCTGCGGAACCGGGAGACCGATATTGGTCATCTCGGCGAGGTTGGCGCCTTTGCCCCCGAGCAGCTCGCGCATGTTTGCGTTGCCCTCGGAAAAGAGGTAAACGTACTTCTTTGCCATAGCATCCTCCAAAAAAAATTTTCTCAACTTCCAACATCCGGGCATGGCAGAAAAACGTCCCTGCCAGCCGCTTTGTTTATTATAACACACAATGCGGGAAATAGCCACAGAAATTTACAATCCGATGCTAAAATTTATGATTTGTTCATGATTTTGCCCTGCGACGTCAGCGCGCGGCAGGATTTTTCCCTGCGCACGCCTGCTCATACGCCGCCATGATGCCGAGACGACCGCTTTCATAGGTCAGTCCGCCCTGCAGAAAGACCGTAAACGGCTCCCGCAGGGGCGCGTCGGCGGACAGCTCGATGGACGCGCCGCCGACGAAAGCGCCCGCCGCCATGATGACCTCGTCGGCGTAGCCGGGCATCGCCCACGGCTCCGGCGTGACATGTGAGTCGACGGGGGAGGCGGACTGGATCCCGCGGCAGAAGGCACACAGCGCCTCGCGGGAGCCGAGGGAGACTGTCTGAATGATATCGGAGCGGCGCTCGAAGGGACCGGGCATTACGGCGAAGCCTGCCTGGGAGAACATGTATGCGGCGAGGTGCGCGGTTTTCATCGCCTGCGCGACGGTGTGCGGCGCGTAGAAGAGCCCGCGGAGCATATTGCGGTTCTGTCCGAGGGAAGCGCCCGCGTCCAGTCCGACGCCGGGGCAGCAGAGCCGGTTGCCCGCCAGCTCGACGGCGCGTCTGGTGCCGCACAGATATCCGCCGGTGTCCGCCATGCCGCCGCCCGGATTTTTAATGAGGGAACCGATGATGAGGTCGGCGCCGACGGCGGCAGGCTCGGTGCGCTCGGTGAACTCGCCGTAGCAGTTATCGACGACGACATAGAGCGGATGGCGCGCCGTTTCCCGCACGAAGCGGATCATTTCGCCGATCTGCGCGACGGTGAGGGTGGGGCGGGAGAGATAGCCCTTGGAGCGCTGGAGAAAGACGACCTTCACGCGCTCTCCGTATTTTCGGAGCGCGGCGGCGACGCCGGGATAATCGAAGGATCCGTCGGGCAGAAACTCCACGCCGTCGTATGAGACGCCGAAGTCGGCAAGGGAGCCGTCGCCGTTCGCGCCGTCCATGCCGATGACCTCGCGCAGCGTATCGTAGGGGGAGCCGGTGACGGAAAGCATCACATCGCCCGGGCGCAGCAGGGCGAACAGCCCGATGGTGAGCGCGTGCGTGCCGCTGATGACGGCGGGGCGCATGAAGCCCGCCTCGGCGCCGAACACCTTCGCCGCAATGCGGTCGATGGCGTCCCTGCCGCTGTCCCCGTAACCGTAGCCCGTAGAGGGGGCGAACATCCCCTCGCTGACGCGCTCTTCGCGGAAAACGTCCAGAACGCGTTCCGTGCCGGCGCGGGCGGTCTCGTCAATATCGCGGAAAATTTCGGAAAGCGCCGCTTCCGCCTCGGCGGCAAGGGCGCGCGTTGTTTCGCTGATCTGCATGAAAGGAGCCTCGCTGTCGTTATTTTGCCCGTGTGCGGGCGTACCTTATTATTGTACCCCATTGGCGGCGCGATGTAAAGCGTTTTCCGCACAAAAAGCGCGGCGTGCGCCGGAAACGCGCGGAGCCTTCGTTCACGTCCGCGGTACGTTTCCGCCGCCGGAGGCGCAGATAAGTCCGCCGTTTGTGCCGTGAGGCAGCAGGAAGCCGGAGGTGCCGGACGCGCCGCGCACGGCAGGGGACTTTCGCATTCCTTCCGGCGTGCCGCCCATTCAGCCGGGCGTGCGAGAGCCGCAGCGGCTTCATACATCAAAGCGCTTCCCGGGCATTGCCGCGCTCAGCCGTTTCCCGCTCGGTGCATCATGCAGTCCGGCAACGCGGCTCCAGCCCGCAACGCGTTTGGCTTTTTTCGCGCCGGGCGGCTTTCCCGTGCTACGGCCGCCGCGCCGCCGGATGGAATCGCCCCCGCCTGTTTCGCATGAAATTTTTGCAGAAGCGCCAAAAAACGCCGCAATCTGCCGCGCGCGGCAGGAAAAGACACGCGCGTATGCGATTCCCGGAAATAATGCGGCGGCGCGCGCGGCATACTAATGCCGAAAGGAGATGAGGAATATGAGCGAACAGGAAAAGCGGCTGCCGGCAGATGAGCTGCCGATCGGCTTTGCGATGGCGCTTGCGCAGAACGGTCCCGCCATGGCGGCGTTCGCCGGGCTGGACGCCGTCGCCCGCGAGGAGCTTGTCACACGCGCGCGCCTTGCCAAAAGCAAAGCGGACATGCGCGAGCTTGTAGGCTCCATCGGCGGCAACCCGCCTCTCGTCTGAGGCGGCGCGCGCAAAAAGCAGTCCGAAAACGCGGCGCGGAGGCTTTTCGCGCCGTGCAAAAAAGGAAATACCGGTTGAAAAACGCGGCGCGCAATGGTATAATGGAAAAAACGGAGCGCGCCCTCTCCCTCTTCCGCCCTGCCGGGGAGCGGACGGCGGCGCCCCCTGACCCACGGACAGCATACCCGCTGCGCGGGATCATTATACGGCGCCTGGGCGCGGAGGAATTTATCATGAAAATCACGGACGGAGGCGCATGCTGCCGCATCGCGTCAAAAATCAAGGAGATCCGCGGCGGAAACCGCCTGATGGCAAACCACGACCTGAATATGACGGTGACGTTTTACCGCCGCGACGAGCCGGACACGAAGGTCGGCGTCGTCAAGATGAACGGCGGCTGCGATTTTTCTCTGCTCGACGCGGGGATCGCCGTCGGGATCCTGCTGCTCTGCACGAGCATTCTCGGCGCGGTCCGGTCGGTGCTGCGCAGAATCTGAATATCCAAGGGGACGCGCCGCGCTTTGATGTGCAAAGCGGGATGCGTCCCCGCGCGTTCTATGGAATAATAACGAAATGAGGAAAGACATCATGCTTCCTTTCAGCCACTGCGCGACCCTGTATGTTTCCGCCGCGCCGGACGCGTCCGACGAGGCGAGCGGCACCGCTCCCAGCCGCACGCCGGACGGGAGAGCGCCGCTGCGGACCGTTTCCGCCGCGCTTGCACGCGCCGCCGCGCTGCGCCGGGCGGGCGTGCGGCAGCCGCTGACCATCCGTCTCGCGCCCGGTACATATGAGCTGGACGCTCCGCTCCGCCTGGACGAAGAGCTTTCCGGCGTTACCCTTGAGGGGGCGGGGAAGGCCGTTCTCAGCGGCGCGCGCCGTCTCGGAGGCTGGCGCGAGGACCGCTTCAACGGCGTCGGCTGCCTGTCCGCCGAGGTGCCTGCCGGCATGCGCTTCACCGATCTGTATGTCAACGGCGGGCGCGCGTCCCTGACGCGCTATCCGGAGAGCGGATACCTCTACCCGGAGGATGTGGAAAACCGCAGCACCGCGCTGTATGCCGACTCCGGCTGGTTCATCGCCCGGAAGGGAGATATCCGCGATTTCCACAATTTTGAGGATTGCATCATCAGCTACCGCCATTTCTGGATCGACGAGCATTCCCGCGTCGCCGCCTACGATCCGGCGACGCGGCGCGTCACGATGGCGTACCGCTCCCGCTTCTCCATCGCCGGCACGCCGGACACGCCGAGCGGTCTCGCCTATATTATCGAGAACACCGCCGAGTCGTTCGGACGCCCGAACGACTGGTATTTTGACCGCACGGCGGGCAGGGTGTACTACATTCCCCGCGACCCGTCCATCACGGCGGAGACGATCGAGGCGCACGCGCCCGTATGCAGCGAGCTGCTCCTCGTGGAGGGAAAGAACGCGCCCGCCTCAGACATCCGGGTCCGCGGCATCACCTTTTCGTGGACCCGCGGGGACTACGCCTCCCGCGGCGGCACGACCGGCGGCGGAGACACGGTGATGCACGCCTCCGATCCGCAGTCCGTATGCAACGCGGGCGGCGTGATCTCCTTCCGGAACGCCGCACACTGCTCGCTTGAGGGCTGCACCCTCTCCTCCGTCGGTCTGCACGGGATCTTCATCGGCGAGCGGACGCGCGCCATCCGCGTGGAGGATACGGTCGTGACCGACGGCGGCATGGGCGCTGTCCGCCTGAGCGGCGCGCCGGCGGGCGCGGAGGCGGAAGGCTTCTGCGTCGGACACACCGTCACCCGCTGCCGCTTCACCGGACTCGGTCGGCGCTTTACCTCCGCCTGCGGCGTGCTCATCATGCACGCGTCGGACTGCGAGGTATCCCACTGCGAGATCGCCGATCTGTTCTACACCGGCGTTTCCGTCGGCTGGGTGTGGGGCTACGCGGACAGCGCCGCGCATCACAACCGCATTCTGAAAAACCACATCCACGACCTGGGCAAGGGAATGCTCTCCGATATGGGCGGCATCTACCTGCTCGGGCGGCAGCCGGGCACCGTCGTTGCCGGCAACGTGATCCACGACGTCAAGAGCGCCAACTACGGCGGCTGGGCGCTGTACACGGACGAAGGCTCCAGCGGCATCACGCTGGAGGGGAATCTCTGCTACTGCGTCTCGGAGAACTGCTTCCACCAGCACTACGGAGAGCAGAACACGGTGCGCGGCAACATTTTTGCCTTCTCCGGCGGCGCGGCGGCGCGGCTGACGCGTGCGGAGGAGCATCTTTCCGTGATTTTTGAAAACAACCTCATGCTGCTGAACGGAAAGCCCGCCTACGCCGTCCGCGAGCGGCAGCTCGCCGCGGGGACCGTCGCCGCGCACGCAAACCGCTACTCCTGCCCGGGTGCGCTCCACATCGCGCAGAATGGCGTGGATCTGACTTTCGCCGAGGCGCAGGCGCGCGGCTTTGACGCGGATTCTGTTTTCATCGACGACCCGTTCGTGGACGCGGAGCACTTCGACTTCCGGCTGCGTGCGCCGCTTGCCGGCTTTGAGGAGATCCCCATGCCGCGGACCGGGCCCGGCTCTGACTGCGCGGAGGCAGCTGCGCTCTGATGGGATACGTTTATACCTTCATCGTTACGGTGATGTTCAGCCTGATCGGCACCTGCGTCACGCTAGCAAAGGCGTGGGTCTCCTCCGGCGTCATCACCTTTTCCCGCTTCTTTTTCGGCGTATTGTTTCTGCTCGGATACATGCTTCTGAGCCGCAAAAAGATCTCGCTGCGCTTCGGCTACGGCGCCGTCTGGATTGGCGTCGCATGCAAATGCATCAACTATTTTGCCGAGAACTACGCCGTGTCGCACGGCTATTCCTTCGGCAACATTATCGTCTGGCCCATGCAGTGCGTGGCGATCCTGTTTTTCTCCCTCTTCTTTCTGCATGAGAAAATATCGGCGCGCGCCATCGCGGGGGTCGTTCTCTGCATCGGCGGCGTCGCCCTCATCAGCTGGAGCGGCAGACCGCTCGGGCAGCTGTTTGCCGACGGTGCGCTTCTGTATACGGTACTGTTTGTGATCGCCGGGATCGGCGCGGCGGGCTTCACCATGGCACAGAAGCTCCTGCTCGACCGCATGGACAGCTGCAATCTGAATCTGTCCATGTTCGCCGTCTGCGTGCTGGTCACCGCTGCGCCGCTGCCCTTCACGGCGGAGGCGATGGGGAGCTTCCGCTTCTCCGCGCTCGCCGGGCTGGTCATCCTCGGTCTGATTACCGGCGTGGCGTTTTTGCTCGCCGCCGAAGCGATGAAGACGCTGCCTGTATTTCTTGTGACGATCCTACAGAGCATGAATGTGATGCTGACGCTTCTGTGGTCCGTCTTGTTCTTTCATGAGCCAGTCACGGGATACATCCTCGGCGGCGCCGGAATCTTTTTGTGCGGCATGGTGCTCGTGAATCTGAAGCTGCCGGCAAAAACGAAGGAAAATGCGTAAGGGACGCGGACGCAGGGGAGAACGATGCAGGGGAGGGAACGCAAGGGAGCTTTTTGAAAAAAGCCCCCTTGACCCCCAAAAACTTTCATACTAAATTCCCGTCTAAGAACAGCGGAACCCACTCGCCATCTCTCCGGATGCCGCGCAGCGCGGCAGCGTGCAGCGAAAGCCGTCAGACTTCACTCTGCCCGCTCCACCCGAAAAACACGTTCGCGCCCGCGCTCCTTGTGTTTTTTGATGAAGGAAAGCGAAATGTCACGCCACCATCTCCTCAGCCAAGGAGAGTGGGGTGCGGGGGAGAGGAACTTCGGCGTTTGAGATGGTCCTCTCCCCCGCAATCACGAGGCGTTTGTGATGAGACGCGAACACGGGAACGCCGCAGGAAAAAGCGCAGGAGAACGCAGGGGGACGGAACGCAAGGGAGCTTTTTGAAAAAAGCCCCCTTGACCCCCAAAAACTTTCATACTAAATTCCCGTCTAAGCACAGCGGAATCCACTCGCCATCTCTCCGGATTTCGTGCAGCGCGGCAGAGTGAAGTCGAAAGCCGTCAGACTTCACTCTGCCCGCTCCACCCCGAAAAACACGTTCGCGCACGCGCTCCCTGTGTTTTTTGATGCGGAACGCCAAACGTCCCCCCAGCCAAGGAGAGTGGGGTGCGGGGGAGAGGAACTTCGGCGTTTGAGATGGTCCTCTCCCCCGCAATACGAGGCGTTTGAGATGGTCCTCTCCCCCGCAATACGAGGCGCCTGAGATGGTCTTCTCCCCCGCGGCACAAGGCGTTTGAGATATGTTTTTTCCTCCACAGTCCGGCAAATGAGATTCCCTCACTCCTCCGGGAAATGGGATCTCTCTCCTCACACCTCCGGCGTATGAGCTGCTGCGCGGGCGCGCACCATACAGAAAAGGACGCGAAAGCGTCCTTTCGTTATTCCTCTGCCTGCCAGTATTCCACCAGCTCCACCGTCCACGTCGGCTTGACGGACACATAGTCGAGATATTTTAGGTCCACGTCCTCGCCATTCTCCTCCGCCGCGATCGCCGCAGGACGCACCTCGTTCCACCGCTTGCCCGCGCCGCGCCAGGCGCTGGTCATAGTGACGCGCAGCGTCGCCTGCGCGATCTCATTATCGAGCAGGTCGTAGACGGTCACGTGCAGCTTCAGGCGCATCCAGTCCTGCGTGATGTTCTCGTCGCCGCGCTCCGCCTCGCGCCCGAGCACGTCGGCAAGCGTTGTCCAGCCGTGCAGCTTCGTAGTGAGCTCCTCGTCCTCCGCGGTTACGGTATCGTAGCAAAGCCCGCCCTCGCCGCGCCACAGCACCGTAATATCGCCATGTCCCTCCGCCGAGCCGTCAAACGAGCGCACGGCGCGCGCCATGACGAGCTTCCCGTCGAGGCTGCTGGAATACAGCCAGCCGTGTGCGTGATGGCAGTCGTCCCCGTCGTGCTCCCAGGTGACGGCGATGCGGTTTCCGGCGGTCGAGAAGGTGATCGCCAGTCCCTGCATGCCGGGATCCGTTTCGGTCATCTGCCAGACGGAGCCCGACCAGTACCAGTCTATCTCGCCCCACCGGAGGCGCGGGCCGCAGTTGACCGGCGTGCGCCAGGGAAGCGGCACGAACGTCTGCGTCTCCGTATCGTCTTTCTCCCAGACGTACACGGTCAGGACCGGATTCTCCGGCATGACGAACTCCTCGTCCTCCAGTCCGAACGCGGCGTCCGGGAGGGCGCGCCCCCCTCCGCCGAGGGAGGCGGAGGCGAACATCAGCAAAATGGCGAGCAGCATCCCCCACAGCATGCGCGTGTACTCCCTCGCCTCGTTTTTTTCCATTCCGCCGCCTCCTTTCTGTATTACAATTATAGTATATCACGCTATGCTACATGTGTCAACATAAAAATGAGGAGTTCCGAACAAAGAATTTATGTCGGATATATCCAAATGTGCGCGTAAAACCTCTGTACAAGGATGCGCGTGCGTGGTACAATAAGGAAAATCGGACGATGCATCCGTATAAATACATGGCTTCCCGCGGCCGTTCAATCGCCGGGAGAAAGGAACTGTATCATGATCCGTTTCAATTATGAAAGTCTGAAAGACCGCATCTATGCCTGCTGGATAGGCAAGAACATCGGCGGAACGATGGGCACTCCGTACGAGGGAGGCCGCCAGCTGCTCGACATCAAGGGCTTTGTCACCGAGCCGGGCGTTGTTCTCCCGAACGACGACCTCGATCTGCAGCTTGTCTGGCTGATCGCCTGCGAGCAGAACGGTCCGTGGCATCTCGATTCCCACACGCTCGCTGAGTACTGGCTCGGCTACATCTCCCCGAACTGGAACGAGTACGGCATCGGCAAATCGAACCTCCGTCTCGGTCTGCTCCCGCCGCTCTCCGGCGATTATGAAAACGACTGGAAGCACTCCAACGGAGCGTGGATCCGCACCGAGGTATGGGCATGCATGGCGCCCGGCGCGCCGGACGTTGCGCTGCGCTATTCCTGCGAGGACGCTTCTGTGGATCACGGCATGGGAGAGGGCACCTACGCCGCAATTTTTGTGGCGGCAGTGGAGTCCGCCGCGTTCGTGGAGCACGATATCCGCGCGCTGATCCGCATCGGTCTGTCCAAGATTCCCGAGGACTGCCGCGTTGCCCGTTCCGTGAAGCTCGTCTGCGACTGCTACGACAACGGTGTGAGCTGGAAGGAATGCCGCGAGAAGGTGGTGGAGGATTCCGCCGACCTCGGCTGGTTTGAGGCGCCGGCAAACGTGGCGTACGTCATTCTCGGTCTGCTCTACGGCGAGGGTGATTTCAAGCAGTCCATGATTTACGCGATCAACTGCGGCGACGACACCGACTGCACCGGCGCGACGATCGGCTCCATCATGGGCATTCTCGGCGGCACGGCGTACATTCCGCAGGACTGGAAGCAGCACATCGGCGACACGATCACGACCGTATCGGTCGACAAGGGCGTGCTCTGGGGTGTTGCGAAGGACTGCGTCGAGCTGACAAACCGCGTGATGAGACAGATCCCCGTCATGCTGCAGGCGAACAACATCGGCATCGATATCCACGCCGCGGAAAACAAGGCGGACGAGGCGGATGTTGAGAAGATGTACGGCGGCGCCGTCGCCGCGGATCTCTGCGCGCGTCCGAGCCGTTCCTTTGACATGCCGTTCCCGCTGTTCACCGCCCGTGTGATCTTTGACGACGATCCGACCGTTGCTGCAAACGGCTCCGTCCGCATGCGCATCCTCTTCAAGAACGGTCAAAACTGCCGCTTCCCGCGCCATCTGAATCTCAGCTGGTATCTGCCGGAGGGCTGGTCCGTTGAGGGCTGCAAAAAGGAAGTCTACCTGCCGCACACCCGTCCGAGCATCGCCTCGGAGCCTCATACCGCAAAGGAGATCTCCTTCATTGTCCACGCTGGCGATAAGGTCGATTTCCAGAACCGCCTCGTCCTCTGCGCGGACTGCATCGGCTATCCGACGCCCGCGCTCATCCCGATCACCATCCTCGGATAAGGACGGGAGAGAACGCTGAAGGACACGAACGCAGGAGGGAGAACGTCGTGGGGAGCCTTTTGAAAAAGGTCCCCCACACCCCCGCGAAAACTTTCATACCTGATTCCCGCCAAAGCACAGCGGAATCTGCTCGCTATCGTTCCATATGCCGGAAAGTGCACCAGAGTGAAGCCAAAACTCGTCAGACCTTACTCTGCACGCTCCGCCCGAAAAACACGTTCGCGCCTGCGCTCCCTGTGTTTTTTAAGAGAGGAAAGTGAAATGCCACAGCATTCCATCCCCAGCCAAGGAGAGAGGGGTGCGGGGGAGAGGAACTTCGGCGTCTGAGATGTTCCTCTCCCCCGCATTCGAGGTGTTAGTGACGTTCCCCAAAAATCACCAGCGAGCGAATGAGATGGTTTCTCCCCGCGGCAAATTCCCGCATTCCTTAGTTTCATACCTGAAAAAAGATACCGTACAGTCTCGATCTGTACGGTATTTCTGTTTTTGTATAAATGAGGAGACACGCAGAGGAATACGATGGGGGATTTTAGAAAATGGCGCCCCACACCGGTCTCCGCGCTGTTTCCCTGCGTTCGTGTTTCATCGCAAGCGCCGGAAGGTCACGGGAATATTCCAATCGCTTCGCATTGCGGGGGAGAGAACCATCTCAGACACCTCGGGGTGGCGGGGGAGAGGACCATCTCAGACGCCGAAGTTCCTCTCCCCCGCGCCCCTCTCTCCTTGGCTGGGGGTGGAGTGGCGTGGCATTTCACTTTCCTCCACCAAAAAACACAAGGAGCGCAGGCGCGAACGTGTTTTTCGGGAGAAACGTGCAGAGCGAATTCTAATGAATTCCGGCTATACTATGGCGCGCTGCACGGCATCCGGAACGATAGCGAGCAGATTCCGCTGTGCTTTTGACGGGAATCCAGTACGAAAGTTTTTAGGGGTCAAGGGGGCTTTTTTCAAAAAGCCCCCTTGCGTCTCCCCCACGGCGTCCCCCGCACCGTTTTCTTACGCGTCTCCTTCGCGCAGAGCGGCAAGCGCAAGGCGCATGGCGTGGCTGGACGCCTGCCGGCGGATCCGTTCTCGTGTTCCATGCGGATTGAAATGCTCTGTCGAGACGCGGAGCGTGCCGTGCGCCCACACGCCGAAGCACACCGTCCCGACCGGAGTTTCCTTTGTCCCGCCACCCGGACCGGCAACACCCGTCACCGAAACAGCGACGGAAGCGCCGCACAGCCGCGCCGCGCCCATCGCCATTTCGCCCGCCGTCTGCTCGGAGACCGCCCCAAAGCGGGAGAACGTCTCCTGCCGCACCCCGAGCGCCGCTTCCTTCACGGAGCAGGCATACGACACAACGGAGCCGAGAAATACCTCGGACGCGCCGGGACGCGCCGTGATCCGTTCGGCAATCATGCCGCCCGTGCAGCTTTCCGCCGCGGCGAACGTCTCCCCTCTCTCCCGCAGAGCGTCCAGCAGCGCCGCCGCAGGCGCGTCCGACGCATCCGTCGGATTGTCCGTCTCGGCGTACAGATAGGCATCCATCCCCCGCGCCAGCACCTCGTCCGCCTTCCGGCGGCACAGGGTGCGGCACTCCTCCTCCGTCTCCGCGCGCGCCGTGATGCGGATTCTCACCTCATGCTCGCCCGCGTACGGCGCCACCGTCGGATTCTGCGACGCGTCCATGATATCGCGCAGCTGCGCCTCCGCCGCGCTCTCGCCGATCCCGGCAAGATGCAGATTCAGACTGTACATTACCCCGTCCGAACAGCGCGCAAGGTACGGCGCGACAGATTCCTCAAACATGGGAATCAGCTCCGACGGCGGCCCCGGCAGCAGAATCGCCGTTTTTCCCTCCGCCTCGACGGCAATCCCCGGCGCCGTGCCGCATCCGTTCGGGAAAACGGTCGCTCCCGCAGGCACAAGTGCCTGCTTTTCATTGTTCGCCGTGTAGGCGCGTCCGGCAAAATACGCCCGCATCGCCTGCTCGGACGCTTCGTCCCGCACGAGCGGAAGTCCGAAATACCGCGCGACCGTCTCCTTTGTGATATCGTCGCAGGTCGGTCCAAGTCCGCCTGTCAGGATCAGGAGATCGGCGCGCGAAAAGGCGGCGGCGATAGCTTCCCGCAGACGGGCTTCGTTGTCGCCGACGACGGACTGCCGGTATAGCGGTATCCCCAGCTGCGCCAGCCGCCGCGCCAGATAGGCGGCGTCTGTGTTGACGATATCGCCGAGCAGAAGCTCGGTGCCGACGGACAGTATTTCAGCGGATGTGTATTTCATGGTGCATCCTTTCCGGCGGGCGAATGGGCGTCCGCGCCCTTTTTTCTTCATTATACCACATAGCCGTTAAAAAATCCAGCGCTGCAAAAGGAAGCGGTATCCGTCCGCCGCACACAATGCCGCATCTCAGGCAGCTCTTTCCTTTTCCCCCTTTACTTTGCCGCGCGAAAGTGCTATAATATTGTCAAATCCATTCCGTTATACGAAAGGAATCCCGTTTATGGAAAATAAAATTCTGGTCGAAACCTCCGCGCGTCACGTTCACCTCACGCAGGAGCACATCGAAGTCCTGTTCGGCAAGGGTCACACCCTTACCAAAAAGAAGGATCTGAGCCAGCCCGGTCAGTTCGCCTCGGAGGAGAAGGTCACGGTCGTCGGTCCGAAGAACTCCATTGCCAAGGTGAGCATCCTCGGTCCGGCAAGAAGCGCCGATCAGGTCGAGATCTCCCTCACCGACGCACGCACGCTCGGCATTGACGCCCCCGTCCGCGAGAGCGGCGACATCGCCGGCTCCGGCTCCTGCACGCTGATCGGTCCGGAGGGTCAGATCGAGCTGAGCGAGGGCGTGATCGCCGCCAAGCGCCACATCCATCTCACGCCCGCGGACGCGGACAGCCTCGGCGTCAGCGACAAACAGGTCGTCAGCGTGAAGGTGCAGAGCGCCGACCGCAGCCTCATTTTCGGCGACGTCGTCGTGCGCGTCAGCGAAAAGTTTGCCGCCGCCATGCATATCGACACGGATGAATCCAACGCGATGCACGCCTCCGGCGTTGTTTACGGCGAGATCATCCAATAAGAATCCTCTGCAGCCGCATACATACAGCCGGGACTCAAAAGAGTCCCGGCTGTTTTTTCACGCGATCTTCACGACCGCCGCCGTGATGTCATCCCTCCTTCTCTCACCGCCGCTCGCCGCCGCGCGCACGATCCGCTGCGCGATCTCCCCGGGCGGCGCGCTCATCACGCTCCCCGACGCCAGCATGTCGCACAGCCACGGCGATTCCTCGAAATTCTCCGTGACTCCGTCCGACAGCATCACGATCACGTCTCCCGGCTCCAGCGTGAAGCGGATCAGCTCCGCGTCCAGCGCGCGCAGGATCCCGATCGGCACCGTCTTGGAGCAGAGCCGGAACAGCCGTCCCTGGCGCGAGACAAACGACGGCGCCGCGCCGCTCTTGACAAAGCGCGCCTCGCCCGTGTAGCGGTCGATCTCCATCAGATCGATCCCCGCCGAGCATTCCATGCTCCGCGAACGCATATAGTTGTTCAGCATCGTCAGCGCCGACGGCATGCTCGCGCCGCCGCGCAGCGTCTCCTCCAAAAACGCTGCCGACAGGCGCGCCGTCACCGACGCCTCGCCGCCTGTTCCCATTCCGTCGCAGATCAGCATGTAATACCGCCCGTCCTCCGTCTCAAAGCGGATCGCGCAGTCCCCGTTCGGCGGACGCCTGCCAGTATCCCGTCCGTTCTCGCCGGCGGCGCGCGTCGCGCTTCCGTCCTCCGTCCGGACGCACGGCACGCTGCAAAGCTGCATCGATACCGTCTCCCCGTCGATCGAATATTCCGGCTCGCCGAGGTGCGCCCCCGTCGCCTTCTCAAACGCGCGGCGTATATCCTCGCCTCCCATCCGCACGCGCGTCAGATCCAGATCCCGCGCCATGATGCGGCGCCGTCTCGTACCGTAGACCGTCACGCTTCCCGCATAAAAATCCATATATTTCAGCGAACGCTGCAGTTTCCGGGAAAGCTCCTCGTCCGGTGCGAATTCGTCGTCCGTATCCCGTGCGGCATCGTCGAGCAGCGCTGCGAACGCCTCAAAATCTCCCGCGAACACGTCGCTTCTGTCGGTCTTCATCGCCGACTCCGCGCGCCGCGCGCAGCCCTCGTTTACCGCGTCCAGGATATCGTTCATCCTGTGGCATCGGGACGCCAGCGACGGCGGGATCACCGCCGCGGAGACGCGCCCGTTTTTGTGCAGCTCCGACGTCATCCGGCACACCGTGTCGGCAGTCGAAGCATACTCCCGCTCCCAGCAGAGCGATTGATTCTCACACTGCGCGCACCGCTCGTCAAATGAAGCGTCGCACAGTTCCTTCAGCTCCAGCACGCCCGGCCGGCGCAGCTTCTCCGACACGGCGGCAAGCATTCCGGAGAGCGCATGGAAGGACGTAGAGAGTGAGCGCATCCGCGAAACGCCGAAATCCGCACGTCCGCCCGCAACCGCCGCCTCCTCCGCCGCCTGTCCGCGCGGCGCGTCCGTACTTCTGCTGCCGCAGCACGCGCCGAGTACCGGCAGCCAGGCGGGAATCAGATCAAACTGGAACAGCGGCACAAGGAGCGCCGCCGTGACCGTGACCTCCGGCATCATCGCGGCAAAGGAAAGCAGTCCGCCTCCGGCAAACGAGATGCCGACGGCGCTCAGCCAGCCGCCGCAGACGGCGGCAGCGGGCGAGAAGCGGTACAGGATCCCCGCCGCCAGCGCCGCCGCGGCGTAGATCGGCGCGCCGCCCGGATCCATCGCCAGCCCGCAGACGACGCCGCAGAGCGCCCCTGCCATGATCCGGCGGGAATCCGGAAGGAGAGCGCGCCCGTCTTTCGTCACGCCGCCGCGCGCCGCCAGCATCGACGCGGCGAACGCGCAGACGATCCCGGCGTTGAAGGGAAGTCCCTCTGCGTCCCGCAGCGCCCGCACGGCGGCAAAGAGCAAAACAAGCAATCCCGCGTCCCGCGCGCCGGTGAGGGAAAGCTGTCGCTCCGTCAGCGTGCAGAAAGCAAGCGTGACCAGCGGCACAACGATCGCCGAAAAGAATACGGCAAGCAGCGTGCTCGGCTGCCACGTGCCGCCCAGCGCGATGCGCAGCGCGCCCGAGACCATGGCTGCCGTCGCGCCGAACGCCATGCGCAGCCAGACGGATTCGGACGTCCATGCGCCCGCCATGCCTGCCGCCGCAAGAAGGGAAGAAGCGCCTGTATTCCTGCCCGATTCCGGCGGGCGTCCGTCGGCGTATCCCCTGCTTGGCGGCGGCGTATTATGTACGCCTCTCCGTCCTCCGTCCGGCTCCGCGCGCGCAGTCGGCCGCGCATTTTCACGTGCTGACGCGTTCTCAGCCGCCCCGGTCGGTCCCGTGGGCAGCGGATGCTTTTTGCGGTCGGAGAGCCGTTTGCCGCTGCTGCCCTGTCCTGCGGCTCGTCGGAGCAGCACGCCTGTGAGAAGCCGCGCGGCAAAGAGCAGTGCAGCCGCCGCCGCTGTCGCCGTAAAATCCGGCTGCGCCGCCGCGCCGAGAACCGCTCCGGCAAACGCCGCCGCGGTCATGCTCACCCCGTCTGACGCCGCGATGAGCGCAAGCCCGAACGGGCGCGTGACGCCGAACACGCTGGCTCCGGCGATCAGGGCGGCTGCCAGCGCGACCGCCAGCACCCGCATCAGCCGCCGGTAGGGAAAATCCTGCGCCAGCGCCGCCGAGCGAATGCCCGAAAGAATAGAGGTCCCTTTTCTGTTCTTGTCCGAATTCATGAAATGTTCCGCCTTTCCGCTTCCGTTTTTTTGCGGACGCCGGGGAGGAGTCCGGCGCATCCGCTTCCTTTTTTGCTGTGCACATTGTACCGCATCCGGAATGCGGATTTGCGCAAACGCGCGGTGGCGGATTCCGTCGGGGAATTGTCCGGGAATGTACGCCGCGCACCTTCCGCTCGCCTCCGCGCGTTTCCCACGCGTTTCCCGGCGGGCATCCACGGGAAACCGCGAGCTTCCCCGAACGATTCCCGCCGCACGGGGAAAAACGATACGGGGACGAGATACAGAGGAAAACTGTTTGAAAAGGCTCCGGGCAGCATTGCGCTTGGCACAAGTCGGCGGACACCTTTGCAAAAGCTTTTGGTCATAAACATGGATACCGTACAGGCTGAGCTGTACGGTACCGGGCGTCCAATTTGAAAGTTTCTGGGGGTGTCTGCGCCATTCCCCCACATCCCCCTGCGCGTTTTCTCTGCTGAAACAAAAAAGGATACCGTACAGGCTGAGCTGTACGGTATCCTTTTTCAAATATGAAACTGAGGTGCGGGGATTTGCCGCGGGAGAGAAAACCTCATCCATCTCATATTGCGGGGGAGAGAACCATCTCAAACACCGAAGTTCCTCTCCCCCGCAGCCCTCTCTCCTTGGCTGGGGGACGTTTGGCGTTCCTCCATCAAAAAAACACAAGGAGCGCGGGCGCGAACGTGTTTTTCAGGAGGAGCGCGCAGAGTGAATTCTGACGAGTCCCGGCTATACTATGGCGCATTGCACGGCATCCGGAACGATAGCGAGCAGATGCCGCTGTATCTTGACAGAAATCCAGTATGAAAGCTCTTGAGGGGGTGTGGGGGAACTTCTTGCAGAAGTTCCCCCACATCGCGTCCCCCGCGTCCCCCGCGTCTCCCCGCGTTCCCCTTCGCTCAGGTCCCGCTTACGCGGACGATGACGCCGTTCTCAAAATAGCCGCGGTAGACGCGTCCGGAGGGCCACGTGTACGTGCCCTCGCCCCACATCACGTTATTTTTGAAGATGCCGTCGTACTTCTCGCCGTTCGCCCAGGTGTAAACGCCGTGTCCGCTGCGCGCGTCCTGTACGTAGCTTCCCTCGTAGCGGTCGCCGTTCGCCCATTCAAACACACCCTCGCCGCTCTTCTTGTCCTGATCGTAGCCGCCCTCGTAGCGGTCACCGTTCACCCATTCAAACACGCCGTAGCCGTCCTTCTTCCCGTTCCGGAAACCGCCCGTATAGACGCTCCCGTCCGCCCATGTGTAGACGCCCTCGCCGTCCATCACACCGTTTTTGAAGCTCCCTTCGTACACGTCGCCGTTTACATAGGAATATATCCCCGCTCCGTTCAGCCGGTCGGCGGAGAATTCGCCCTCGTACACGTCGCCGTTCGCGTAAATCAGCCGCCCTCTGCCCTCGCGCAGCAGGTTCTTCAGCGTCCCGTCGTACAGATCCCCGTTGGAATATACGATCTCCGACTTCTCCTGGTCAACTTTTGCGCGGATCCCGTTTTCATATACCAGCGTTCCGCTCAGCGGATCTCCGCTGTCGTCCACCCGCCCGAAATATTTTACATACCCGTCCGCATGATCGACCCGGATATACCGGATCCCCGCCAGCCAGATGAACAGCACCGCCGCCGCCAGCACTGCCGCCGCGATCCCCGTGATAATCAGCAGCACCGCCGCCGTGCTCCTGTGCTTCTTCGGTCTTGCTCCCGTCACCGTTGCTCCTCCTTTTTATTCGCGGATCATCGAAAGAAAATTGTCCAGCATCGTTAAAAGCTCCGGCAGCAGATACAACGCCGCCAGCCCTATCCCCAAAAGCAGCAGCAGCGACAGAACTAGCGACGGAACACTTGTTCCTTTCAAATCATAGCGCGTCTCTGCCGTACAGCGCAGATCCTCCGGAATATAGAAACGCGCCCGGCTGAAATCGGTCACGACCTTTTCTTCCGCTTCGATGGAAAAGAGCTTCCTAATCCTGCGCGCCGACGCCTTCTCTGACGGACGGCGCCGCACGAACTCCTCCTCGTTTGCACACAGAATCATCCTGCGCAGTGGACGCCCTGTCCGCAGTGCCAGCCGCACGACAGGATTCCGCCCGTAGCCTGCTTCCGCAAGCGTCACCGCCTTCTCCGGCGTGTCGATCCCGTCCGCCGTCAGCTTCTTGACCAGTCCTCCCAGCGCGCGCCGGTTCACAAATGAAACGACCGCGCCGATGCCGAGTCCCAGACACAGGGACCAGACGATCATATCCATGGAGACCGTCGGATTGTACAGCTCAAAATTATCGTATACATAAGACGAAAGCAGCACCGCTCTCATCCGCGTCACCTCCTTCAGGCTTCGTCTATGATCCCGCTGCCGCATATCTTCACGAGCAGCTCCTCCAGATCCTCTTCGCTCTGGTATTCTATGGAAACGATCTTGCGCCGCTTGCCGGTCTGGATCCGCAGCCGCCGTCCGATCATGGAGGTAGCGCGGTTCTCCAGCTCCGCCAGATAATTGACGCGCACGCCTTCTTCCTCCTGCTCCTGCGCGCCCTTCGCGGCAAGATATGCGCGGTTCGCGGTGCGCACCGCGTTTTCCAGCTCCCGCACAGAGAGATTCCGGTTCACGGTCTTTTCGGCGAGCGGCTGCATTTTCTCCCGGTCGCGCAGTCCGAGCAGCGCGCGGCAGTGCCCCGCGGACAGCTTTTTCTCCCGCAGAAGTACCGTAATCTCCTCCGGAAGATCAAGCAGGCGCAGCGAATTTGCCACGGCGCTTCTGCTCCGTCCGAGCGCCGACGCCACATCCTCCTGGCTCAGGCCGAAATCATGGATCAGGCGGTTGAACGCCGCGGCTTCCTCCCACGCGTCCAGATCGACCCGCTGGAGATTCTCGATCAGCGCGTACTGCGCCGCTTTCAGCTCGTCCGCCTCCACAACGATGGCTGGAATCTCCAGAAGTCCCGCCTGCTTCGACGCTCTCCAGCGCCGCTCGCCCGCGATGATCTGATAGAATCCCGGCTGCGCCGCCGGGCGCACGAGAATCGGCTGAAGCACCCCGTTCGCCGCGATGGAATCCGCCAGCTGGGACAGCTCCTCGCCGTCGAAGCTGCGGCGCGGCTGATCCGCCTTCGGCTCGATCATGGATATGCGCAGCTTCTGTACCTCGCCGTGCGCGTTTTCTTCAATGTCGTTATCGCTGAACAGGCTGTCCAGCCCGCGTCCGAGTCCTTTTTTGCTCATCATCCTGTTGTCCTTTCGCGTCACAGAACCCGCGCCAGCAATTCCTTCGCCACATCCAGATAGGCGAGGCTGCCGCGGGAATATTTATCATGATACAGCGCCGGCTCTCCGTAGCTGGGCGCCTCGGAGAGGCGGACGTTACGCGGGATCACCGTGCGGAACAGCTTGTCGCTGTAGTATTTTTTCAGCTCGTCGAGCACCTGCGCGCTCAGATTCAGACGTCCGTCGTACATCGTTATGAGGATACCCGTAATGGTGATCGCGGGGTTGTACGACTTTTTCACCCTGCGGACCGTCAGCATCAGCTGCGACAGCCCTTCGAGCGCGTAATATTCGCACTGCATCGGAATCACGACCCCTGCCGCGGCGGAAAGCGCATTCACCGTCAGCAGCCCGAGTGAGGGCGGACAGTCGATGACGGCAAACCGGTAGGCGTCTCCCAGCGACTCCATCGCCTCGCGCATGGCGCTGCCGTGGTCCTTGCGCTCGATCAGGTCAAACTCCGCGCCCGCCAGATCGATGGTTGCCGGAAGCACGGACAGATTGCGGAACTTTGTTTCCCTCACTGCATCCGCCGCCGTATATTCTCCGTTCAGCACGCCGTACAGCGAGCGCGTCAGCGATTTCTTTTCGATCCCCACGCCGCTTGTGGCGTTTCCCTGCGGGTCGGAATCGATGAGAAGGGTCGGATATCCGTTGTATGCCAGAGAAGCGGCGAGATTGACCGCCGTTGTCGTCTTTCCGACGCCGCCCTTCTGATTGGCGACCGCCAGAACTATCGTGTTCATGCCAAGTCCTCCCGCTGCTGTGTTCGCTATAGTATAACACGGCGCGCTGTGAAAATCAAGGGACAACTTGTAAATCGCCTCTTCCTCCGCATCAAAAAAGTTTCACGTGAAACGGAGCGCATTCCGTTTCACGTGAAACAATAAGCAGGGCTACGGAGTGGGAGCACTGCGCGGGATCCGGATCAGGATCTCCGTTGCGTCCTCCGTCTCGCGTTTGGTGGACTCCGCCTCGATGCCCGCCTGACGCATGATATCGAGCGCATGATTGACGGAATTGACGAAAAGCCGAACATCACGGACAAGTGCAGCGCGCGCAGGGCTCAGCTTCGGCGCGGCGGCAGGAGCGGCAGGCGCAGGCGGCTCCTTATCCCGCGCAAGCAGCGCATCGACATACGATTCCGTTTCCGCGACGTTGAAACGGCGGCTGATGACCTCGCGCAAAGCGGCAAGGCGGTCGTCGCCGGAAAGGCGGAGCAGCGCACGCGCGTGGCGTTCCGTCAAAGACGCGCCGAGGATCAGTTCGCGCTCGTCCGGCAGATAGCGGAGCAGGCGGAGCTTGTTGGCGACGAAGGACTGACTGACGGACAGGCGCGCGGCGATCTCGTCCTGCGTCAGCGAATGGATGCGGATGAGCGCCGAGATAGCGGACGCCTGCTCGAACATATTCAGATTCTCCCGCTGGAGGTTTTCAATAATCGCAAGCGCCGCGGACTGCTCCTCGTTTGCCTCGAGAAGAACGCAGGGTACGGACTGCATTCCGATGAGCGCGGCAGCGCGCAGACGGCGCTCCCCGGCGATCAGCTCGTAGCGCTCGCCGGAGCCATCCAGCGGCCGGACGGTCAGCGGCTGAATGATGCCGTACTGACGAATGCTGTCGGCGAGTGCGGCGATGGCGTCCGGTTCAAAGAAGCGGCGCGGCTGCGATGGATTCGGCGAGATGCAGCTGATCCCGATCTGGACGATGGACGCGGCGGACACGCGCGAACGCTTGTCCCGCCCAAAACGAAGCACAGGCGCGTCGGACGGATCCTTTGCATATTTGGGCAGCCCCAGCGCAGGCTGCTCCTCCTTTTGCGTATAAAAAAACATTTTCCTCTCCCCCTTGCTAATTTCCGGTCGTGGTTTTCCACCGGAAATCATTGTACCACACGGGAGAGAGGAAAACGGCTGAAATCCAGCTGTAAAAAATCAAATCTTTTGCTCGGATGCATGCCGGGAATGGCGGGTGAGCAATCTCAGAGCGGTTTTTTTGAGATCTGTGCGAAATGCCGCGGATACGCGGCGGGAGTCGGAGAAATCTTACGGATCAGGAGAAAATAGCGCGGACTTTCGTCGCCGGGAACGAAATAGCGTCTCTCCTCCTCGATCTTGCCGCCGAGGGATGCGATGGCATGCGCCGCCGCGCGCTCCTCCTCGGGGGCGCTTTTGCCCTTCATGGCGATAAACAGCCCGCCCGGGCGGACAAAAGGAAGGCAAAGCTCCGAAAGCACAGGCAGATTGGCGACGGCGCGCGCCGTCACAAAGTCATATTTCTCGCGGTAATCCTGGTTGAGCGCCAGAATCTCGGCGCGCGCGGCGAGCGCGGCGAAATTGGGGATCTCCGCCTCAGCGGCGCTGTCGTTCATATGAACGCACTTGCGCGCGGTCGAATCGATCGCGGCGACGGCAAGCTGTGGGATCGCCGCCGCGATGGGAAGAGCGGGAAAGCCGGCGCCGCTGCCGACGTCAAGGAGCGTCGTATCCTGCGGCGTCAGAACGCCGGCGATGAGGCGTGCGCAGAGGAGGGAATCCAGAATATGCTTGACCAGCACCTCGCGCGGCTCGGTGATTGCCGTAAGATTGAACTTCTGATTGTCGGAGAGCAGCGTTTCTGCAAGAGACGCCATCTGCGCGGCAAGCTCCGGCGTGCGGAACTCGTCCGGCAGCTCGGGAAGCTCCAGATACATACGCGCAAAGCTCCCGGCAAACGGCTCCTCATCCGCCTCCTTCGGCGGCTCGCCGTCTGCACGTGCAAATACTGTTTTCAGCCGCTGCACGAGCGGCTCCTTCTTCTCCTGTTCGCCCGAAGGCAAAGGGTGACCGTCATCCATGATAGTAAATTGCTGTCCTTTCCATTGATTCAGGCGGGCGCGGCGCCCGCACTGACTTGATTTTCATCTCTTGACGCGCGCGTTGCCGCCCCAGACGCTCCAGATCATGTCCTCGTCCGCCGGCTGCGCGTAGTCGGTCAAAAACGTCGTTGCCAGAGCGCCGGAAGCCCAGCCGAACTGGATCCACTTCTCCGGCTCCCAGCCCTTCAGGATCGCGTAGAGCATACCGCCGACAAAGCCGTCGCCGCCGCCGATGCGATCCAGCACGTGGATGCGGCGCGGCTCCACGACCTGCCACTCGTCCCCGGCGAGCATGATGGCGCCCCACAGGTGCGAATTGACGTTCTCCACCTGCCGCAGCGTCGTCGCAAATACGGACGCGTTCGGGAACTGCGCCTTCACGCGCGTGATCATCTCCTTGAAGGAGTCGATCTTGGACGCAATATCCTTACCGCCCGCCTCCGGCCCCTGGATGCCAAGGCAGAGCTGGAAGTCCTCCTCGTTGCCGATCAGGATGTCGGCGAGAGAGGCGATCTCCGTGAAGATGTCGTGCAGCTCCGCCTCGCGACCCGCCCAGAAGGACGCACGGTAGTTGAGGTCAAAGGAGATCAGCGTGCCGTACTTCTTCGCTGCGCGCGCCAGCTCCAGGCAGAAAACGCTCGTATCGTGCGACAGCGCGCCGATCAGGCCGGACAGATGCAGAATGCCGACACCCTCCGTGCCGAAGATGCGGTCGAGGTCAAAATCCTTGATGTTCAGCGTGCGGCCGACCTCGCCGGCGCGGTCGTTGCAGACACGCGGACCGCGGCTGCCGTATCCGGAATCGGCGATGTTGAACTGGTGGCGGTAGCCCCACGGACCGCCCTGCTCGACCTCTTTGCCCTCGTAATCCATGCCGCGGGCGCGGAGATTCCGTTTGATGAAATCGGCGATCGGGCTGTCTTTTACAAACGTAGTGAGAACCTTGACCGGCAGTCCGAGATAGGAAGAAATGCTCGCGACATTGGTCTCGGCGCTTGTCGCCTGCATCCGGAACGTATCGGAGGATGCAACCGGCTGACCGTCCGGCGGGGTGATGCGTACGCCCATGCTCGTCGGCACGACGAGGGCGTAGCGGCAGTTTTCACGAAGCTTCATGGCAAAGTTTCCTTTCTGGTTTACATATTTTTCCTGAATGAGGATTCAGACAGGCGCGCGTCACGCCGTCGGACCGCAGATAACAAGACGATCCGCGCCCGCGTCCGGAGTGGGAACAAATTCCGCGCGGTCGACACACGTCTGCCGCGGATGAATTTCCGTATCGCTTCTGTGGCAGTGATAGACGCAGAGCAGCTCACCGTCCGCGTCCCGGCAGAAGCTGTGATGACCGGTGCCCACGATCCCGCCCGCGCGGCGGAGGATCGGGCTGCCGTATTTGCAAAACGGACCGAGCGGCGTGTCCGCTACGGCATATCCTACGGCGTAATCCTGACTCTGGTAATCGTTCGCGGAGTAGGTGAGGTAATACTTCCCGCCGTGTTTGAGCATAAAAGGACCTTCCGCGACACGCCCCATGCGCGTCTCCCACTCTGCCTCCGGTTCAATCAGGCGCGTCTCCGCGCCGATGCGCAGCGTGCAGGCGATCTCCTCCGTGCCGGCGCACAGGCGTGTGCCGTAGATGATATTGCCGCCGTCGAAGCGCACATAATACAGGTAGACGGCGCCGTCGGTGTCGACGAAAAAGCTTCCGTCGATGGCATCTCGTTTCGAGAGGAAGCCCGGCTCGCTCTGGCGGAAGGGACCGAGGGGAGAGGACGCTGTGGCGACTGCCAGATGGGTGTCGGCGGTATAGATCATATGATAGCTGCCGCCCACACGAATGACCTCCGGCGACCAGAAGTTGCGCTCTCCCGCCGCGTCGCCGCGGCGCAGGCAATAGCCGCAGTTCTCCCAGTGAACGAGATCCGCGGAGCGGTGAACGAGAAATCCGTCCGGCGCGGAGGTGGCATAGTGGTAGTAAACGCCGCCGCTGAGGAGCAAAAACGGATCCGCTCCCTCGCAGACCGGATTGTGATGCGGAAGCATAGATAAACTCCTTTGGCGTTCCGGAGAAGCTCCGGGAGACTTTGGGAGGCTCCTGAGGGAAACTTTTGAAAAAGTTTCCCTCAGACTCCCTTCAAAACTTTTCAAACTGGGCAAGCATAGGAGACCGGGGGTGGTGTGGCTGCACTTCGGTCCGCTTTACGGCATCCGGAGGAATGGCAAGCAGGTTTTGCTGTGCTTTGGCGGAGATTCAAGTCCGAAAGTTTAAGGGGGTGTGGGCGACATTGCGCTCCGCGCAAGTCGGCGAGGTTGCGCTTAGCGCAACCTCGCAGGAGCCTTTTGAAAAAGGCTTCTCCACATCGTTCCCCCTGCGCGCTCACCCTGCGTCCGTGTCTTCATCTCGTCCGCCTCGCGTTGCGGGGGAGAGGACCATCTCAGACGCCGAAGTTCCTCTCCCCCGCACCCCTCTCTCCTTGGCTTCGAGGGGAAAAGGGACACGGTGCTTCGCTTTCCTCCTTCAAAAAACACAAGGAGCGCGTGCGCGAACGTGTTTTTCGGGTGGAGCGGGCAGAGTGAATTCTAACGATTTTCGCTCCACTCTGCCGCGCTGCACGGCATCCGGAGGAATGGCAAGCAGGTTTTGCTGTGCTTTGGCGGGAATTCAGGTTGAAAGTTTTCGCGGGGGGCGTGGGGGAGCCTTTTTCAAAAGGCTTCCCCACATCGTTCCCCTGCGCGCTCACCCCCTGCGTCCGCGTCTTTTTCAGACTATGTACTGGCTTGCCGCCGTGTCTCCGCCGTGTCCCGTCCAGTTCGTGTGGAAGAACTTGCCGCGCTCGGCGTCCACTCTCTCATAGGTGTGCGCGCCGAAATAGTCGCGCTGCGCCTGCAGCAGATTCGCGGGGAGCCGCTCGCAGCGATAGCCGTCATAGTACGACAGCGCCGAGGAGAACGCGGGAACAGGCATGCCGGACAGCGCCGCCTGTGCTACGACCTTCCGCCATCCGGGCAGAAGAGACGCGATCTTCTCGGTGAAATACGGATCGAGAAGCAGGTTGGTCAGCTCGGGATTCTTGTCGAAAGCGTCCTTGATCTTGCCCAGGAATACGGAACGGATGATGCAGCCGCCGCGCCACATCAGCGCAATGCCGCCGTAGTTCAGATTCCAGCCGTAGGTCTTCGCAGCCGCACGCATCAGCGTGTAGCCCTGCGCGTAGGAAACGATCTTCGACGCCAGCAGCGCGCAGCGGATGTTCTCGATCCATTCTGCCTTCTCCTCCGCCGTCAGCGCGGGAGCAGCCTCCGCTTCGCCCGGCAGCACCTTCGACGCCGCAACGCGCTCCTCCTTCATCGCCGACAGGCAGCGCGCGAACACCGCTTCGCCGATCAGCGTCAGCGGCACGCCCTCGTCCAGCGCCGCAATACCCGTCCATTTGCCGGTGCCCTTCTGCCCCGCCGTGTCCAGAATCTTCTCCACGATCGGCTCGCCGTCCGTGTCCTTGTACGCCAGAATGTCCCGCGTGATCTCTACCAGATAGCTGTTCAGATCCCCCTTCATCCACTCGGCGAATACCTCGTGCATCTCGTCGTCCGACATTCCCAGCAGATTCTTCATCAGATGGTACGCCTCGCAGATCAGCTGCATATCGCCGTACTCGATGCCGTTGTGTACCATCTTCACAAAATGCCCCGCGCCGTTCTCACCGACCCAGTCGCAGCAGGGCGAACCGTCCTCCACCTTCGCACAGATGGACTGGAGAATATTCTTCACATGCGGCCATGCGGCGGGCGAACCGCCGGGCATCAGGGACGGACCGTTCAGAGCGCCCTCCTCGCCGCCGGATACGCCGGTACCGATGTACAGTTTGCCCTTCGATTCCACATACGCCGTGCGGCGCGCGGTGTCCGGGAAATGCGAGTTGCCGCCGTCGATCAGGATATCGCCGTCGTCCAGCAGCGGCAGCAGCGCGTCGATCATGGCGTCGACCGCGTCGCCCGCCTTAATCATCATCATGATCTTGCGCGGCTTCTCCACCGCTTCGACCAGTTCCGCAAGCGAGTACGTTCCGATAATGTTTTTGCCTGCGCCGCGGCCGGAGACGAAATTCGTCACCTTTTCCGTGGTGCGGTTGAATACCGCAACGGTGAAGCCCTTGGACTCCATGTTGAGAACGAGGTTCTCGCCCATGACCGCAAGACCGATCAGACCGATGTCAGCTTTTTTCATAATGGGAGTGCTCCTTTTATGTAATTATAATTTTTCTCTGTGTTTTCCTGCGCGCCGGACGCAGCCGGCTTTCCCCGATTTCAAACGTTTTTGAAAGGGGGATGGAGAAACCCTTTTCAAAAGTTTTTCCCCATCGCGGCGTGCTTTTCGCGCAGCCCGTCGAGGACGGTATAGGGAATGCGCAGTTCCCCCAGCCCACGACCGATAGTGATGTGAGGCTTATTCGCGCCGTGGAAGTCGGTGCCGCCGGAGATCGTCAGTCCCAGTTCAGCCGCCATCCGCTGATAGCGCAGCTGCATATCGGGGGTGTAATCGGTGTAGTAGCCCTCCACGCCGCCGAGACCGTACGGGATCAGCGACGAAAGGAATTCCCGCAGCTCACCGTCCGGCAGGCGGATGAGGTGCAGATGCGCGGCGACAGGAATGCCGCCCGCCTCGCGGATAAGGGAGACCGCCTCCGGACCGGTCAGCGCCTGCCGGTTGGAGTAGGCGTAGCAGCCGCTGGAAAGGTAGCGCGCGAAGGCGTCCTTCACCGATTCGGCGTAGCCCTTGCGCACCATGATCTTGGCGAAATGCGCGCGGCAGAGGACGGGATTGCCGTTTGCCTCGGCGCGGACCTCGTCCATCGTGATGTCGAAGCCAAGCTCGCGCAGCTTTTCGCAGGTTTCCTCCTCGCGCTCGTCCCGCACCTGCAGGGCGTAGGCGAGCTTTTCGCGCAGCGTCTTGTTGTGGATATCGATGAAATAGCCGAGGATGTGCAGCTCGGTGTCCGACTGGGCGGACAGCTCGACGGCGGGGATAACCTCGACGCCGAGGCGGCGTCCTTCCTCGACGGCTTCCTCAACGCCGTCGACGGAATCGTGGTCGGAGAGGGCGATGGCAGCCAGACCTGCGTCCTTCGCGGCGCAAACCACCCCGGCAGGGGTGAGCGAGCCGTCGCTCTTCAGGGAGTGGGTATGGAGATCGATGTATTTCATGTAGTTTCCTTTCGTTCTTGTGCTGGAGGTGGGAAGGAAATGGGGAGGGGTGTTTGAGCGAACATAGCGTAAACGCGTTTGCTTAGGATCAAAGGGACCCTTATCGCGGGGGTCTCACCCGTCTCGTGGCGCGGGGGTGTGGGGAGCATCTCATCCGCCTCACGATTGCGGGGGGGAGGACCATCTCAGACGCCGAAGTTCCTCTCCCCCGCATCCCTCTCTCCTTGGCTGAGGGAAAGAAGAAGCATGACGTTTTGCGTTCTCCATCAAAAACACAAGGAGCGCGTGCGCGAACGTGTTTTTCGGGCGGGGCGGGCAGAGTGAATTCTGACGATTCCGGCTGCACTCTGCCGCGCTGCACGGAATCCGGAGAGATAGCGGTCAGAGTTAACTATGCTTAGACCGTGTCAAAGTCCGAAAGTTTAAGGGGGTGTGGGCGACATTGCGCTCCGCGCAAGTCGGCGAGGTTGCGCAAAGCGCAACCTCGCGGGAGTCTTATTCAAAAGGTTCCCCCACGGCGTTCCCCGCCCTTTGTATCCGTCCCTTTGTATCCGTCCCCCGTCTCGTCACTCGCCGTCACACACCCAGAGTCCGAGCGCCGGATTGGAAATATAGAAGATCTCCTCCCCGTCCACGGTGTTGAAGCCGTCCTTCAGCTTCGCCGGATCGTACTTCGCCGCCGCCTCGTCGTAGGGCATGTAGCCGAAGCCAGCGCCGCGCACCTCCGCCTCCGTCAGCTTCTCCGTCGCATAGGTGATGGTAAAGCGTCCGTCCGAAGAGCCATGGATCAGATGCGCCGCCACGGACAGATTCGCCCGCAGTTCCTCACTCTCCTCCACCAGCGAGAGCACCCGCTCCCGCCCCACGTATCCGTACTTCCGGATCAGACGGTCGTTCTCGGCGTCCTCGCCGAAGCGCGCGACCGCCGGCGCAAGCACCAGCAGCTCACCGCCGTCCGCGATCGCCATCCGCGTGCGGTAGATCGCCTTGTTGCCCAGCCACGTGCTCTTGAATTCACGCGGATCCAGATAGACCACAACCTTGTTGAGCCGCCGCGCCATGTGCGTCAGATTGAGCTTCTGGCTGAGCCGCACCGCAGCCTCGAAATTCGAGCGCTCACGTCCCGCGTACAGCCCGTGCAGCGTCGTCTCATCCCCCTGGTTCGTCGTTACCGTCAGAAGATAAACAAGCGGGATATTTCCGAGGAAATGCTCCTCCGCGTAGTCAAACACGCGCCGCACCGGCGAGTGATCCCGTCCCATCACGCGCTCCATGCCATAGAACGCGCCCAGCATGTGCGAGGCGTTTATCATGGAGGAACCGCCGCAGCCGACAAAAATGTTCTTCGAGTAGTTCGCCATGCCCACGACCTCGTGCGGCACGACCTGCCCGACGGACAGGATCAGATCATAGGAGGGAGAAAGCAGCCGGCGGTTCACCTCAACGTCGATCTTATCCCGCACCAGCCCCTCGGATACCTCGCTCACAAAGGACGCCGGCACCTCGCCCAGCTTGACAACGTCCGTGCGCCAGTTGTGTACGATCATTTTGGAAAACGGCACGCCCGCACCGAAGAACGCAGTCCATTCCGCCTCCGTCATCGGCGCATGCGTGCCGAGGGCGGGCATGATGTCCACCTCGCAGCTGCCGCTGAGCAGCTCGTACAGAATCGCGGTGATCTTACCGGCGCAGGAATACATGCGCGTGAAATCCGGCGGCAGGATCAGCACCCGGGAGAGCTTTCTGCCCGCGAGCACCCCGGCGAGCGCAGAACGCAGCTCCCCGTCGGAGATGCCCGCCATGTTTTCAAGTATCATATGCGGCTCCTTTTATAATCTGAGGAAAATTTTCGGTGTACGGAATCAGTGTACCATAAAGCGGATTCCTTTGCAAGAAGTTTCGTGAATTTTGCACATAATTTCGGCGCGTGTTCACAGGATACGCCTTGTTTTCGGCACGCGTATCCGTTATAATGTAGGCATATGATTTTTCTGCCCGAAAAAAGGATCTCCACCATGCTTATGCGCCGCATTGCTGCCGCCGTGCTCACGCTCGCGCTGCTGCTCCCCGCCGTCTCCGCCGCCGCGCCCGCCCACGGCGAAACCGTCCTTCTCGTGGAAACGGACCGGGATCCCGCCGAGCTGCTCTCCGCCGTCCCGGGGGCGTCCCTGCTCTGTACATATTCCCTGATCGATGCCGCCGCCGTCTCCGTCCCCGCCGCCTCCGCCGCGCGCGCCGCCGATACGCTGCGCGCTCTGCCCGGCGTGACGGACGTCAGCGTTTCCGCCTCCTTCTGCGCGCCCTCCGGCGACGCGCAGGCGGCAGATACCCCGGAGCTGTCCCGGGACGACCTCGTCCTGCGCGCCGCGGAGGAAAACGCGGGCGAAGGAACGCTGATCGCCGTGCTGGACACCTGCTTTGACACGGAGCATCCCGCCTTCGCTCTGCCTGCTTCCGTCTCCCCCGCGATCACGGAGGAAAATTTCGGCGAGGCGGTCACGGATACCTATGCCGTCTACCGCGAGGGACGCGAGAATATCCGCGCCGTCTATCACTCATCGAAGATCCCCTTCGCCTACGATTACGCGAACAGCGACGCGGATGTGAGCGGGAGCTCCGCGCACGGAACGCACGTCGCCGCAGCTGCCGCCGCCTCCGTCGCGGAGGGTGGCGCGCTCATGGGCACTGCGCCCGGCGCGCAGCTCGCTCTGATGAAGGTATTTGACGACGCGGGCAAATCGTGCCGCGAGCACGCGCTCATCCTCGCTGTTGAGGACGCGGTGCGTCTCGGCGCGGACGTCATCAACCTGAGCCTCGGCTCCCTCGCCTATACAAGCGAATACTGCTCCATGCGCCAGCTCGCAAACGCCCTCCGCCGCGCGGAGGAGGCGGGCGCGCTCGTCGTGTGCGCCGCCGGAAACGACGGTCGCGCAGGCGCGATGGGGCTCCACTCCGATCTGGCGCGCGCCTCTGACCCGGACTACGGTCTGCCGAGCGAGCCTGCCGCGCTTCCCTTCGCCTTCTCCGTCGGCGCGGCGTCAAACTCCGTCGTCTACGCCGGCTATCTCGATGCGGACGGGCGGCGTATCGTCTATGATGAAACCTACGAGGCATCCGAGGGCACCGCGCCCGCGTTCGCCGACGTGCTCGGCGGGAAGAGCTTCCGCCTCGCTGTCGTGCCGGGCGTCGGAACAGCGGAGGATTTCGCGCAGACGGACGCACAGAACGCTCTGGCGCTCATCGCGCGCGGCGAGATCTCCTTTGCCGAAAAGATCGCCAACGCCGCCGCGGCGGGAGCCGCCGGCGTGATCGTATACGACGCGGCGGACGGCGAGCCGTTTCTGATGAGCATCGGCGAAGCGCCCGCCATCCCCGCTGTCTCCGTCGCCGCGCATGACGGCGCCTTTCTCGCCGCGCGGGACGGCGTCAACGTACATATCTCCGACAAAAACGGCGCCTTTGCTGCCGCAGCGGGCGGCATCGCCTCCTTCTCGTCTTGGGGACCGGTCTCCGATCTCCTCCTGAAGCCGGACATCTGTGCCGTCGGCGTCTCCGTCGTTTCCGCCGTGCCTGGCGGCGGCTATGCCGTCATGAACGGCACCTCCATGGCGTCCCCGCAGATCAGCGGCGCGGCGGCAGTCTACATCTCTCTCCACCGCGAAGAGCTGTCCGCCCTGCCGGCAAGCAGCCGCGCAGGAGAGGTGCGCCGCCGCTTCGCCTCATACGCCGAGGTGCTGACGGATGAATCCGGTCTGCCTGTTTCTCCCCGCGCGCAGGGCGCGGGCGTGCTCCGCTCCTGGGACGCCGGCATCGTGATGAGCGCGCCGGAGAACGCGTTCTCCTTCCAGCCCGGCGACCGGTGCGCGGGTGTTCTGCGCCTCCCCGTCCGGCTGACGAACGAAACGGACGAGCCGCAGCGGCTTTTGCTCACGGCTCCTCTGCTGACTGATGAAACAGAGCTGCGCGACGGCGTATTCTACACGACCGGCGCCTCGAAAGCGGTGCCCGCCACGCTCGACGCGGCGCCGGACGCGGGCGTCTCCGTCACGGACGCGGGCGTCCTCTGCACCGTACCTGCGGGCGGCACGCTGGAGGTATCGCTGACCCTCTCCGCCGACGCGGAATACTTCGCCTCGCTCGCCAAGCTCTTCCCGAACGGCTTCTACCTTGAGGGCTTCGTCATCGCCCGGTACGAAAACGGGGAACACGCGGCGTCCCTTCCGTTTCTCGCCTTCGCAGGACGCTGGGCAGACGCGCCCATGCTCGACGGCGGGGACTGGGACGGCTATGAAAGCTACTACGGCGGGCAGCTCATCCTCCGCACGGTGCGCGGCGTCACGGACACCGCGGGCGAAACGGAGGACGGCGTGTTTTCCGTACTCTTCGCCTTCTCCCCGAACGGGGACAGGCGCGCGGACGACACCGTCTGGGAGCTGTTCCCCCATCGCAATATCGCCGAGGCATCCGTCGAGGTCTATGCCCCCGACGGACAGCTCGTATATGAAAACGTCGAATTCGATCTGCTCAAGACCGCCGTGGAGGACGGACGGCCCGTCCCCGCGCTGCTCCCGCTCTGGGACGGCAGCGACGGACTGAACGACCACTTCTCCTGGGAGGACGGACTGTACTCCGTCCGCGTGACGTTCACCTCCTTCTCCGGCGGACAGCAGATTCTCACCGTACCGCTGCTCGTCGATACGGAGCGTCCCCGCGCGTCGGAATGCTCCGCCGATGACAAAACCGTGCGTGCGCGCTTCACGGACAACCATTATCTGCGGCAGCTGCGCGTGTATCTGCCCGATCCGGCGGCGGACCGGAACGCGCCCGAGGAAGAAAAATACCTTCTCGACGTGCGCGTGTCGCCCGCCTATGAAGAGGGCGTACACGAAGCGTATATCGAAGCGGCGCTGCCGCAGGGCGCGTCCTACGTATACGTCAGCGCCGAGGACTATGCCGGAAATCTCACCGTCCTCCGGCTGTACCTGGACTGATTTGCGGAGGTATGACGATCTTGAATATCTGTAAGAAAGCCGCGTCGGCGCTCCTTGCCGCGCTCCTCGCTTTTCCCGCCGCCGTCTTTGCCGTGCCGGAGGAGCCGTCCCGCTCCGTCTCCGACTACAGCGGGCGCACAGCCGTCATCGCCGTGGTGGACGCGGGCTTCGACGTGACGCATCCGGCGTTCTCCTGCGCGCCCGCTGCGGCGCGCCTCACCCGGGAGGCGGTTGCCGAAGCGTGCGGCAGGGACTGCTACGTCAGTGAAAAGATCCCCGCTGCCTACGACTATGCCTGCGGGGACGCGGACGTATCCAACACCTCCTTCACCGGCACGGCGGCTTCCTCTCTTGCCGCCGGACATGCCCCCGATACAGCCGCATCGGCGGGCGACGACGGCACTGTCGTCCGCGTCCCCGGCTTCACCGGCGCGGCGCCGGACGCGCAGCTGCTGCTCTTCAAGGCGGCAAAGGACAATTCCATCCGGCTGGACGCGGACGCGGCGGCTGCCGCCATCCGCGACGCGCTCCAACTCGGCGCATGCGCGATTCTGGTGAATTTCGCGTCCCTGTCTCCCAATGACGCACTCCTGGAGGCACTCAGAGAGGCGGAGACGGCAGGCGTACCCGTGCTCGCGGGCACGGGTGAGATCGGCGCCGCTGCGTCCAAGGCGAAGCTGCCCGTCACCTGCACGGACCGCGGCACGCTCGCCGACTATTCCGCCATCGAATCGCTGACCCTCGTCGGCATCGCCGCCGACCCGTTTGCCGGAATTTCGTCGTTTTCACTCGTCTCCCCCGGCGCGGAGCCGCAGGAGATCACCTATACGGATTCCTGCACGGAGTATTTCGGCGCGTCCTTTGCCGCGCTGATGGCGGGGCAGGAGCTGCCCCTCGTCCCGGTGCCCGGCATGGGACGGGAGGAGGACTACGCCTCCCTGGACTGCACCGGTGCGATCGCGGTCGTCTCCCGCGGGGAGATCACCTTCACCGAGAAGGCGCAGGCAGCAGCAGCAGCGGGCGCAGCCGCGATGATCGTCGTGGACGCGGGGAACGGCGTCTCCCGCATGGCGCTCGACGGAGCGCCCATTCCCGCCGTCATGGTAGATCAGGAGAGCGGAAAGCTTCTGCGCGGCAGCGCCGCGGTACTGACTGCCGTTTTCCGGGAAGGAAAGGACGGCGCGTCCGCATACAGCGCCTCGGGGCTGAACCGTGCGCTCAGCCGCACGCCGGCATTCCTGTGCGCAGGGGAGGGTGTGCGCGCCGCCATTCCCGCCGCTGCCGGAAAGGACGGCGCATTGTACGCCGCCGTTACCGGCTCCTATTACGCCGCGGCGGCCGCCGCCGGGTATATTGCGCGCGCCGCTGAATACTGCACCCGCGCCTCTCTTCCCGCTTCGGAGGCGCTCTCCTTGTGCGTGTCCGCCGCCCGTGCAGCGCGCGACGGGGACGGGGATACGCTCCCGCCGCGCCTGGTGGGAGCGGGCATTGTCTCGGGGAAAGGCGAATACGCACAGACGCTTCTCTCCTCCGCGGAGGGGCGGGCGGTCTCCGTACTCGGATCCTCGCGCTATTCGACGATCTCTTTCTCTGTCCGCATAACGAATGAAACGGACACCGCCAAGCGCTATTCGCTGTGCGCGCGCGTGTACGGCGACGGATACACAGAGACGGACGGGAAGAACCTCCTAAACGGAGAAAGCGAGCCGATTGCCGGGGCGCGGATGTACGTCGGCGATTCCGGTGTCAACATATGCGCAAACGGCGGCAGCTATACGCCCGCCATGGTCACCATCGGTGCGCACCGCACGATCAGCATCCGCCTCCGGCTGACGATCCCGGAGACGGTGCAGAGGCGTCTTCTGTCCGTATTCTGGAACGGCTTTTACGCGGACGGCGTTCTGGAACTGAGCGACGGCGGGGAGACGGAGACGCATCCGTTCACGGCGTTCTTCGGCGACTGGGCAAGTGCGCCCCTCGCCGATCCCTCCGCCTATACGGGGGAGGAGGCGGTGTTCGCACCCGCGACGCTGCATATCCGCCGCTTCGACGGAGAGAATGAATCGGCGCTCTCCCTTGGGACCGCCGACCCGTATGTGCTCGGCGGACAGACGCTCTGGGATGCATCGTACAATCTTGTCGACCCCGCCTCGCTGCGCTACGGCTGGGTGGAGCTGCATCTGTGCGCGCTGCGCGACATCGATTCCATACAGATCTCCTTTTACGACAGTGAGCGGCGCCTCGTGTTCTCCCGCGAGACGGACGGCGCTTCGAAATACCTCCGCGGCGGCGAGGCGGTGATTCCGCTTTGGGACTTCATCGCGGCGGACAACGCGGATTATCTGTTCCCCGACGGGGAATACTCCTGCGAGATCCGTCTTTCCTCCTTCTTTCCGCCGGACACGGACGCGGTGCAGTTTCTCGGCTTTACGTTCACGGTGGATTCCGTTCTGCCGCGCGTGGGGCAGACGGAGGTGCGCCGCGACGGGGAACGGCTCCTTCTGGACGTGACAGCGGCGGACAACGAGGCGCTCCTGAGCATCTCCGCCTACGACGCGATCTACACATTCCCCCGCGCCGACGCGAACGCGGAATCGCCGGCGGGAAAGAAAAAGGCAGCCGTTACGTTTGACGTGACGCAGTACGACGGCACCTCCCCGCTGTATATTGAGGTCACAGACCGGGCGGGCGGCTACACCGTCGTGCGCATTTCGCCGGATGCATTCGCGGCGCTTGCCGCGCAGGTGACGCCGTGAGGTGCCGCATGTGTCCGCGGCGGTGCGGCGCAGACCGAGAGGCGGGCGAACGGGGACGGTGCGGCGCGGGGCGCGGCATCGCCGTCGCGCGCGTGATGCTGCACGAATGGGAGGAGCCGTGCCTGACGGCGCGGGGGCCGGCGGGAGCGGTGTTCTTCTCCGGCTGCCCGCTCGGGTGCGTCTACTGCCAGAACCGCGCGATCTCCCATCCGCGCGCGGACGGGACGCTCGCCGGGGAGGAATGGGAGGCGAAGCGGCTCGGGGACGAGCTGCTCTCCCTGCAGGAGGCGGGCGCCTCGTGCATCGATCTGGTCTCGCCGACGCAGTTCGCGCGAGGGATCCTTGCCGCGGTCTCGTCCGTGCGGAAGCGGCTCTCGATCCCGGTCGTGTGGAACACGGGCGGCTATGAAACGCCCGAAACAGTCGCGGCGTGCGCGGGACTGGTGGATATCTTTCTCACAGACATGAAATACGGGACGGCGGAGGCTGCCGCGCGGTACAGCGACGCGCCGGACTATCCGGAGACGGCGCTGGCGGCGCTTGCCGCCATGACGGCGCAGACTGGCGCGCCGGTGTGGGACGGGGAGGTGCTGCGCTCCGGGGTGATCGTGCGGCATCTCGTTCTGCCCGGCGGGCGACGGGATTCAATCGCGGCGCTCACGAAAACCGCGCAGACGGTATCTCCCGGCAGCGTGATCCTGTCGCTGATGCGGCAGTACACGCCGGAGTTCGCGCCGCCCGGCGACGCGCATCTCTCCCGCCGCGTGACCACGTTCGAGTACGAATCGGTGCGAGACGCGGCGCTCCGTCTGGGCTTCTCCGGCTACGGGCAGGACCGCGCCAGCGCCAGCGCAGCCTTTACCCCGCAGTTCTGACGTGTACGCGGGGGAGGGCGCTCCCCCTTTCCATACAAACATCAAAAATATGAGGTAAGCATCCATGAAGCACATCATCCGGCTGAGTTTATTGATCCTGAGCGCGGCGGCGCTGCTTTTGTGCGCGTCGTGCGGCGTAAATTCGGACGTACCCGCGGGAATGACGCGCGCGTCGGACGAAATTGTGGACTACGATCTGTTCGTTCCCGAAGACTGGATCGTCGATCAGACGGGCGGCGCGGTCTCGGCATACAGATCCGCCCAGGATCCGACGAGCGTTTCGGTCATGGTATGGGCGCTGCCGTACGCGGACACGACGCTCGACGACTGGTGGGAATCGTATCAGGACGAATTCAATCTGATCTTCCGGGAATTCTCCGTTGAGTCCACGGAATCGACGATGCTGGACGGCGTCGCCGCCCAGAAGTACGTATACACGGGCAAGCTGGGCGAAAACACGTACCGCTACACGCAGACGGCGTGCATCCGCCGCGGCAGCGTATATCTGATGACGTTTACGGAAAACGCCGCGTCGAGCGTGGACCACGCAAACGAGTTCAGCGCGATCCTGACGTATTTCCGCTGGAGATAAGATGAGCTGGATCTATTTTGACAATTCGGCGACAACGGCGCCGCTGCCGTCCGTTGTTGACGAGATGGAGCGCGCCTTGCGAAACGAATGGGCAAATCCGTCGTCGGTACACGGGGCAGGCATTGGTGCGCGCGCGCTGTGCGAGGAGGGACGCCGCCGCGTTGCGCGTGCGCTTGGCGTCCGGCGCGAGGCGGAGGGACGTCTGATTTTCACCTCCTGCGGCACGGAAGCGGACAATCTGGCGATTGTCGGATCGGTGTACGCGAAGCGCCGCCCGGAGAAGGATGGAACGCGCGGGAAGATTCTCTCGACGGACAGTGAGCATCCGGCGGTGGAGCAGGCGCTGCGCCGGCTGGAGGCGGACGGCTTCACGGTCTGCCGCGTTCCGACGCGGGGCGGAGCTTTGGATCTGGACTATGTCGCGGCGAACGCGGCAGGGGTGATCCTGGCGACGATGATGCTGGTGAACAACGAAAGCGGGGCGCTCTACGACGTGCGGCGCGCATTTTCGCTGATCCGGGCGCAGTCGCCGGACGCCGTCACGCATACGGATGCGGTACAGGCGTTTGGGAAGGTGCGCTTCACGCCGCTTCAGCTCGGAGCGGACATGGTGACGGTGAGCGGACACAAGATCGGCGGTCCGAAGGGGATCGGGGCGCTGTACGTTTCCGCGGCGCTGCTGCGCGCGCGGCGGCTGATTCCGACGCTGCCGGGCGGCGGACAGGAGGGCGGCATGCGCTCCGGTACGGAGAATGTACCGGGGATCGCAGGATTCGGAGAAGCCGCGCGGCTGGCGGCGGAGAATCTGGACGTGAATGCGGCGGCTGCCGGTGCGGTGCGGGCAGCGCTGCTGGACGGGCTTCGCGATCTGGCACCGGAGGTATGCGTGAACGTACCGGCGGCGGGGATTGCGAACATTGTGAGTCTGCGGATTCCGGGCGTGCGGAGCGAGGTGATGCTGAATCACCTGTCCTCGCAGGGGATCTGTGTTTCGGCCGGCTCGGCGTGCTCGGCGCGCGCGCATTCGGTGAGCCGCGCGATGCTGGCGTTCGGTCTGAGCGAGCGCGAAGCGGACGAGACGATCCGCGTGAGCATCGGACCCGCCAACACGACGGCGGAAGCAGCCGTCCTTGCCGCCGCCATCGCCGACGGCGCCCGGAGACTTGCCAAACGATAAGGGGGACGCGGATGCAGGAGAACGGACGCAAGAGAACGACGCGGGGGATTTTTGAAAAAATCCCCCACGCCCCCTTAAACTTTCGGACTAAGTCCCCGTCAAAGCACAGCGAAATTCGTTCGCCATCCCTCCGAATACCGTGCAGCGAGGCAGAGTGCAGCGGAAACCGTCAGACCTCACTCTGCCCGCCCATCCCCAAAAACACGTTCGCGCCCGCGCTCCTTGTGTTTTTTGATGCCGCACTCGCTGCATTTTGTAATTATGGACGCAAACGCCCCCATCCCCGCCAGCCAAGGAGAGAGGGCTGCGGGGGAGAGGAACTTCGGCGTTTGAGATGGTCCTCTCCCCCGCAACACGAGGCGCGGACGCGGGGGACGTCGTGGGGGGACGCAAGATAGAACGACGTGGGGGATTTTTGAAAAAATCCCCCACGCCCCCCTTAAACTTTCGGACTAAGTCCCCGTCAAAGCACAGCGAAACCTGTTCGCCATCCCTCCGGATACCGTGCAGCGAGGCAGAGTGCAGCTGAAACCGTCAGACCTCACTCTGCCCGCCCATCCCGAAAAACACGTTCGCGCACGCGCTCCTTGTGTTTTTTGATGGAGGAAAGCGAAATGCCACCTCACCCTCAGCCAAGGAGAGAGGGCTGCGGGGGAGAGGAACTTCGGCGTTTGAGATGGTCCTCTCCCCCGCAACACGAGGCGTTTGTGATGACACGTGAACGTAAGGTGCGCGACACAGGGAACGCTACGGGGGAAAACGCAGATGCAGGGGAACTTCTGCACCCCCTTGCATATTCCCACCGCGTCCTGAGAAAGGAGACACATGAAGGTAACGATTTATGCGCACGGAGCGCTGTCCGAGCCGTACTGGCGGGCGGCGTGCGCCGAATACGAAAAACGACTGTCGCGCCTTTGGCCGCTGACGATCACGGAAGCGCCTGAGGAGCGGCTCCCCGCCGCTCCGTCGCCGGGGGAGATCGAGGCCGCGCTCGCCGCCGAGGCGAAGCGCGCGCTGGAGAAGATCCCGCCGCGCGCGTACGTCGTTGCCTTATGCGTAGAGGGCAGCATGCTTGACTCGCCCACGCTGGCGCAGAAGATGGAGGAAGCCGCCTCGCACGGATATCCCTCCGTATGCTTTGTGATCGGCTCGTCCTATGGGCTTGCCCCCGCGCTCAAGGAACGCGCCGGGCTGCGCCTTTCGCTTTCGCGGATGACGTTTCCGCATCAGCTCGCCCGTGTGATGCTCTGCGAGCAGATCTACCGCGCCGCGCAGATCGCGCGCGGCTCCGCCTACCACAAATGATATTCCCGCACGGGAGATGGAGTGTCCGATGAAGATCCGCAATTCCGTTCTGCACGCAGCGCGCCGCCTGGCGCCTGCCCTGCTGCTTGTTCTCTGCACCGCCGCGGTGATATTGTTCGCCGAGGGGTATTACACCTTCTCCTTTCTGGAGGAGGGCGCCTCGCTGCCGTCCATTTTTTCTCCGCTCGGCGGGGAGGAGTCGACCCCCGGCGGCGCTCCGGCGCAGACTGTAAAGCCGGGCGACACGGAACGCGTATACGTTCCCGCGCCCTCCCGCCCGCAGGCGGCGATGAGCGAGGACGACGTGCTCCGCCTCTGCGGCTCGGTCCGTTATTCCCCCACCGGTGCGCCGGTGCTGCTGGAACAGGGCTTCTCTCGCTCGACCGAGCCGTACAGCGCCTCGACATCCGTCCTTGCCTATGCCGGCGGCTTTGATTTTCTGCCGCAGATACGCTCCTTTTACGACGGCTACGAGACGATCGTCAGCTACGTCCGGCCAAAGGAGATGAGCGAGCCGGAGCCGGTCTATTCGCAGAAAGCCGTGGAGATCCCGGCGGTACAGCTTTATATGGGCTATCTGCTCATGGACGACGGGACGGACACGCGCGTCTATACGGCGGACGGACTGTATCTGACGACCTACAAAACGATCATGTACGAACGCGCCTTTACGCGTGACCGGGACGGCAATCCGCTCTTTCGCCGCACAAACTGGAAAAAGAGCGAGGAGGAAGCGGAGTATTATACGGTATCGCAGGACGGTATGCAGCCCTCCGACTACGAGGATCTGACGGACGGGCGCGGGCTGTACTTTGACTATGCGCCGTCCTACGGCCTGACCGATTCGTCTCTGATCCGTCTGGCGCGCCGGCAGACGACGATCACGGAGGAAAACGGAGAGGAGACCCGGGAGGAATCCATCCTCTGGGCATACGGCTACTCCCCCGCATGGCGCCGCACCGGATACAATTACACGGCGGCGTACGATTTCCGCGAGGGACTGGCGGCGGTCGTAAAGGAAAACGGACAGCTCACCTACATCGGGCAGAGCGGCTATCAGGCGTTCACGACAGAGCGCAATTACTACTATTTTGAATGGTATGTGATGGAATTCCTGCTGCCGCCGCTGACAAGCGGTCCGGAGTCGATCGGCTTCTACTACTACGATCACGGTCTGGTGCGCGCGCGCCGACAGGTGGTGGATTGGCACATGTTCTACTACAATAATTTTAAGCGCGTTGCGCTGGACGAGGATTTCCTGATGGACACAGAGGGAAACGAATTCCCGATCCCGGAGGGATACGACATTGTCTCCTACTCGGACGGCGTGATCCTGCTGGAGCAGGATGGAAAATACGGCTATATGGACTACACCGGCGCGTGGATCGCGCAGCCGATCTATGACTACGCGCGTCCGTTTTCCGAGGGACTCGCGGTCGCCGGCTTCTCCGACGGGGTGCGTCTGATGCTGGACACCGAGGGGAATATCGTCATCCCCGCCGGGCGGTACGAGTACATCTCGGACGTATCCAGCGGTGTGATTGCGGTCCGGACCATTGCCGGAACGTGGGAGATCCTGCATAAGATGGCGCGCTTTACAGCGTGACGCTGCGGTTTTCCACACGGTTTTCCACAGGATGTTGAAAACTGTAGCTTCCCTTTGTGGAAAAATCGGGCGGAAAAGGCACAAGATATGTGCGCAAACATCCGCTCCGACGCAATATCATGATCCTGCACGCTCCCAAACGGACGTTCCCCGCCATTTCTCAACAGGCGCGGGGGAGAAGGATGCGGGGGAGAACGCAATGCAGGGGAGAACGACGCAGGAAAAAGCGCAGGAGAACGCAAGGGGGCTTTTTGAAAAAAGCCCCCCTTGACCCCCAAAAACTTTCATACTGAATCCCCGTATAAGCACAGCGGAATCTGCCCGCTATCCCTCCGGATGCCGTGCAGCGCGGCAGAGTGCAGCCGAATCTGTTAGGATTCACCCTGCCAGCCCTCCCGAAAAACACGTTCGCGCACGCGATCACTGTGTTTTTGGATTCGGAACGCACCCCATCTCCCCGAGAGCCAAGGAGAGTGGGGTGCGGGGGAGAGGAACTTCGGCGTCTGAGATGGTCCTCTCCCCCGCAATCCTCTGCGTTTGAGATGGTCCTCTCCCCTGCATCACGAGGCGTTTGATATGTTTTTCCTCCACAGTCCGGAAAATGAGATTTCTTTCCTCATTCCTCCGGTGGATGATATATTTTCTCCCCGCACGCCTCTGGCGGGTAAGATGCCGCGCAAGCACAGGGAACGCGGGGAAAACGTGCAGAGAACTCTTTTCAAGAGTCCCCCCACCCCCAGTATCTTTTATACAAAAACAGGGATATCGTATAGCTCAGCCTGTACGATATCCCTGTTTTTTCATTGCACCGGGCGTAACGCCCCAGCGGCGGTGGAAAGCGCAGATAAAATGGGATTCGCCGGAATATCCGCACTCAAAGGCTGTGCGGGTCACAGAGAAGCCGTCGAGCAGCATTTCTCTTGCGCGCGTCAGCCGCAGCTCTGTCAGATACGGTCGGAACGTCATGCCGACCGCCTCGCGCAGATCCCGGTTCAGCTTTGTCCGTCCGACGCCGAAGTGCCGCGCCACTTCCTCCAGCGCCAGCGGCTGCGACAGATTTTCCCCCATATAGCGCAGCGCCGTCTCCACATACGGCTCCGCTTCCGTGAAAACGTCCGCGTCTCCCTCCTCCAGCCGCAGCCAGTTCACGATCAGCGCCAGATAGAGCTGGCTGCACGCGAAATCATCGCGGTTGGCGAACAGAGCGGAGAACAGCTTTTCCAGCTCCGGAAGCCGGCTTGGCGGTATGCGCACAAGAAAAAGCGGCGCGCGATCCAAAAATGAAAGAGAAAACAGCCTCTCGGAGAACAACGCCCTCTGCCGCGCGCCGAAATTTACCATACTCCGCGTATACGTACCCGACACCGTCATACCGTGCGGCGTAAACGGGCGGTACAGAACGACAAAAGGCTCCCGCAGATTGTATTCCCGCCCTCCCGCCGCGATCCGGCAGTCACCTTCATACACGAGCAGGATCTCAAAATGCGTATGCCAGTGCGTCGGCATCTGCATTCCTGCCGTTGTTTTCCGGTGGACCCATACGTCCCGGTCGTCGTGGATGTCCTGCCGTCGGATATCTGCTCCCATGCGTCCGCCTCCTCTTTCCGTGTTGCAGCAATTGTAGCACGGACGGCGGAGCGCGTCAAGTACATGTGCGGCAGAAAATGATATTATTTCCGTATCATCGCGGCAAAAAATAATATCTCTCTCCGCACGCACATGCTATGATATGGATATCATCAGAAAGGAGATTGTCCTATGACTCACCTCATGAAACGGCTGACCGCAGCCGTCCTGGCGTCGCTGACGCTCCCGGGTCTCGCCTCGTGCGCAAAAGAGGATGTGCCGGACGCGCCCGTGACCGGAGACCCGACAGTCACCGCCGCGCCGGACACAGATACAACCGACCCGGGAAACGGTGAAACGGCACGCGCCGACCGCAGGGATTCCCTGCCGGATTCGCTGAATCTGAACGGCGAGACGATCACCATACTTGCGCGCAACACTCCGAATGTTCTCAATTATGACGTCATCGGCACGGACAACACCGGAGATCTCGTCTTTGACGCCGTATGGGAACGCAACAGCAAAGTCAAAGAACGGCTGAATGTTTCGCTGAACGTCATTCCCTCGCAGTCGACCGGTCTGAATGACCTGAAAAAGGAAATACAGCAGGTCGTCATGTCGGGCGCGGGCGACTACGACATGTTCATCACCTCCAACAATTCCATCATCCAGTTCGGCATGGTGGAGTATCTGCGCACTTTTCAGGAGGCGCCGTACCTGGATCTGAATGCGCCGTGGTGGTGGACGGAATCCATGCTGAATCTGTCGCCGGACGGCAATACGATCCAGTATCTGATCGGTGACATGCTTCTGAACAATCTGCTGACCTCCGCCGTCGTGTACGCGAACAAGGAGATATGGGAGGATCACTTCGGGGATCCGGACGCGCTCTACCAGATGGTTCTGGACGGGAAATGGACGCTGGACACGTTCGCCGAGTACAGCCGCCAGGTATACACCGATGTAAACGGAAGCGGCACGCTGGACGACGGCGATATCGTCGGATTTTACGGAAATGAGTATCAGACGATCGACTATTTCGCCGCCGGCTCCGACGTATTCTTCTTTACGCGCGGCGAGGATGGATGCGTCGCACTGAAGCCGCCGGATGAGCGCGCGGTAACTCTGACGGAAAAGCTCATCAATCTATTTTACAACGAAAGCGCCGCCGTGATTGCCGCCGGTTCAAATGAAGCCAACATGGTTCCCGCCTTTGTGGAGGGGAAGTGCCTGTTTTTGCCGGATGTGCTTCTTTCCTCTACCAAAGCGGCGATGCGCGACATGAAAGCGGATTATGCGATTCTGCCGGTTCCGAAGTTTGACGAGGAGCAGACAGGGTACAAAACCATTGTATACGGTCATTCGACGAATGCGTCCGTACCGGTGACCGTCAGCGACGAGCGTTTCGCGTCCGTCTGCGCGGTACTGGAGGCGCTGTGCGCCGAGGGATACCGGAGCGTAACGGAAAAATGCTACGAAGTCGCCCTCAAAACCAAATACGCCCGCGACGCCAACTCCGCGAAAATGATTGATCTGATCGTGGACAGTTCCTGCAAGGACTTCTGCAATGAATACGCCAACCGCCTCGCCTATGTGAACAATACGCTTCATACCGCCGTCGCACAGAAAAACATGGTCGTCATGAGCGTGTATGAATCCACCGCGAAAAAAGCCGAATCCGGTCTGTCCGCCCTGCTCGCGGATCTGAAAAAGATCAATCCCTGAAAGAACGTCATGTCTGCCCACGCGGAAACGCAGATGCAGGGGAGACGGGGGGAGAACACAAGGGGGCTTTTTGAAAAAAGCCCCCTTGACCCCCAAAAACTTTCAACCTGAATCCCCGTATAAGCACAAGCGGAATCTGTTCTCTATCCCTCCGGATGCCGTACAGCGCGCCGGAGTGCAGCGGAATCCGTCAGACCTCACCCTGTCCGTCTCTCCCGAAAAACACGTTCGCGCACGCGCTCACTGTGTTTTGTATGCCGCGCTCCTTGTTTTTTTGATAAAGAGCGTCCCCACCTCCCCAGCCAAGGAGAGAGGGGTGCGGGGGAGAGGAACTTCGGCGTCTGAGATGGTCCTCTCCCCCGCAATCCTCCTGCGTTTGAGATGGTCCTCTCCCCCGCAACACGAGGTGGATGAGATGTTTTCTCCCCGCACGCCTCTGGCGGGTAAGATGCCACGCAAGCGCAGGGAACGCGGGAAAAAACGCGCAGGGGACTCTTTGAAAAGAGTCCCCTGCACCCCCAGAAACTTTTATACTAAAACAGGGATATCGTATAGCTCAGCCTGTACGATATCCCTTTTTTCCCTCAAAAGTTTTAGGAAGGGGACTGGGGGAAACTTTATGCAAAAAGTTCCCCCAGCATCCCTTCCCCTTCAAACAAAAAGTTTTTCGGGCGCGGCGGCGCGCGGCGCAGGAAAGGGCTTGATTTTACGGCTCGTTCACGGTATAATATAAGCGGTATATTTGCGGCGATCTTATCCGGAGCGCCGATACAGAAAGGAATCCGCCCATGAAAAACAAGATCATTATGGCGCTGCTCGCCGTGGCGATCTTCATTCCGTCCGTCGTCGCCATTGTCTCGTACAACCGGACAAACAGCGCGCCCGTGTCGGAAAAAAATATCCGCACGATGGAGCTTGCCGATCTGGCGGGAAACACGTTCACCTTTACGCGCGGCGCGGAAAAGGATGACGAGATGATCGATTTCTTCCTCAAAATGAACGCCGCCTCGCAGAAGGTCTCCTCTCTGCCCGATCCGCTTGTCGGCACCTCGTTTTTCAAGGTAAAGATGGACAGCGTCCAGCAAAGCGCGGAATATCAGTATTATTTCTCCACGGACGCCTCTCAGGCGTACTATGTGAACGGCGCGGGTGAGACGTTCGCCATTCCCGAGAAATACGCCGCCGAATTCATTGAGGGTCGCTACGCCGTCAGCCTCTATGTGAACGCCGTCGTTCCGAAGCTGCTTGTCGCAGACGCGGAAGGCACGCTGCCCGATTCCGCCACATGGATGTACAAGAATTCGGCGGGTACATACGTTGCATGCGAGACGCCCGTCTCCTCCTCTGCCCAGAAGGTCTCCGTCGAGGGCTCTCTGTTGCTCGGCTTCACTCTGAAGCCGGATCATTTCAGCGTAAAGCTGACGGACAAGACGACCGGCGAGGTCGTGTTCAACGATCTCTACGACAAGATCGACACGCTCTCCATCGGACGCAGCGTTACACTCGACGTCGAAATCGAGGCGAAATGGTATGAGGACGCCGCCCGCGATTACTACGGCGAGATGAAGTACGCCTTCACGGCGGACGTAGCCGCCGCCGCGGAGTTCTTCCTCGGGGAGACAAGCATCGAGAACGGGCAGTTTACTGTCGTTTCCGCGCGCAACATCGCGGATGTGTCCCGGATCCAGTTCTCCTCCTCGCCGGACATCGGCTACACGCCCGTGTTCTATCAGGACGGCGATTACGCCATCGCGCTGCTCCCGATCCGGTGCGAGCTGGCGGCGGGAGACTATACGCTCACCTTTAAGTACGGCGGCGTCAGCGAGGATCTGACGCTGAACGTCACGCAGCGCAACGTGCGCTATTTCCAGTACGACGTGAGCGCCGCAATCCTGAACGCGACGCGTACCGACAAGACGATCGCCGACTTCCGCACGGCACTCTCCGACACGGCGCTCTCCGGAACGGGCAAGCAGCTCTGGGAGGGTACGTTCATTCAGGCAGTCGTCAAGAAGGGCACGTATGACGGAATCATCACGACCGGCTTCGGTCACAACCGCAAGATCCTTGCAAACGGCGTGACGTACATTCACGAGGGCGTGGACTACATTACCGCGCGCGATTCCGAAATCTACGCGGTCAACAGCGGCAAGGTTATCTTCGCCGGCTTCACGGAGCTGGGCGGCAATACGCTTGTGATCGAGCACGGCTACGGACTGAAGAGCTGGTACTGCCATCTCTCGAAGATCAACGTCGCCGTCGGCGATTCGGTCACAAAGGGAGACGTCGTCGGCATCGCAGGCTCCACAGGCTTCACGAATCAGACAGGCGTCCATGCGGGACTTTCCGTGTTTGACGTTCCCGTCTCGCCCTATCCGTCCTGGGAAAAGGAAATTGCCATTGTGAAATAAACCGGCGCCGGGGAAAGCTGTCCGCAGGGTATGCTTTCCCCGGCTTTTTGCGGCGGGTACGCCAAACGGAGGTATTTGTATGATGAAATTCAGATGCGCGCGTCCGCAGGACGCGGAGGCGCTCACGCGCCTGTACGCAGAGGGGAGCGCTCTGCTGCGGGCGCGCGGCGTAAATCAGTGGCAGCACGGGGAGCCGGGCGCGCAGAACGCTGCGGCGGATATCGCCTCGGGCGTCTGCCGGATCGCCATGGAGGGCAGCGCTGCCGCCGCCGCGTTCAGCCTGATCCCGGGGCCGGACGCGTCCTACGGCGAAATCGACGGCGCGTGGTGCGCCCCGCAGGCAGAGTATGCCGTACTGCACCGCGTTGCGGCAGCGCATCCGCATACAGGCGCGGGCGGGGAAATCCTCCGCGCAGCGATCGCCGAGGCGCGGGGACGCGGCTTTGACTCGCTGCGCGCGGATACGCACCCGGACAATCTGCCGATGCAGCGGCTTCTGGAGCGGCACGGCTTCGTCCGCTGCGGCAGCATCCGGCTTGCCGGCGGAGCGGACGCGGGCGCGCTGCGGATCGCGTATGAACGGACGCTGGAGACACGTCTGTACGACATCACGCAGGAGCTTTTGTCATGCGTCGTGTTCCCCGGCGATATCGCTCCGTCGCGGGAGCAGGTGATGTCGATCGCGTCGGGCGATGCGGTGAATGTGTCCAATCTGCGTATGTGCGCGCACAACGGGACGCACATGGATGCGCCGCTGCACTTTCTGGACGGCGCGGCGGGGATTGCGGAGATGCCGCTGAGCCAGTTTATCGGGGAGGCGGACGTGGTGAGCTGCGAGGGGACGTTCGGAGAGAAGGAAGCAGAGCGGCTGATCCCGCCGGGATGCCGCCGGCTGCTGCTGCGCGGCGGCGCGATCCCGGATCTGTCCGGTGCGCAGGCAATTGTGCGTGCGGGAATCGTGCTCGTCGGCGTGGAGCCGCAGAGCATCGGCGATCCTGCCGCGCCGGCGGCGGTTCATCTGTGCCTGCTCTCAGCAGGCATCGCTGCACTGGAGGGGATCCGCCTCGCGGAAGTGCCGGACGGGCAGTATCTTCTGTCGGCGGCGCCGCTGAAATGCGCCCGTCTGGACGGCGCGCCCGTCCGCGCCGTACTGATCTCATAAACCGTGGAGACGCAGGAAAACGCGCGGGGGACTCTTTGAAAAGAGTTCCCAGTGCCCGAAATGCGCAAAGCGCAATTCTCGCCCCCCCTCAAGATACTTTCATGCTGAAAAACAGGGATACCGTATAGCTGAATCTGTACGATATCCCTGTTTTTTCTCAAAAGTTTTCGCACTGGGATGCGACATTGCGTGCAGCGCAAGTCGTCGATCTACACATAGCGCAGCCTCGCGGGGACTCTATTTCAAAAGGCTCCTGCGGCGTTTCCATGCGTCCCCCTGCGCATTCCCGCGTTTGCGTCACAGACGCCTCTGATTGCGGGAAAACCTGTATGATGGATGAATCTCATCCGCCTCGTGATGCGGAAAAAACTATAGATGGATGAATCTCATCCGCCTCATGATGCGGGGGAGAGGACCATCTCAGACGCCGAAGTTCCTCTCCCCCGCAACCCTCTCTCCTTGGCTCCCGGGGATAGACGTGGCATTTAGCATTCCTCCATCAAAAAACACAAGGAGCGCGGGCGCGAACGTGTTTTTCGGGAAGGACGGGCAGGGTGAATTCTAACGAGTTCCGCTGCACTCTGCCGCGCTGCACCGCATCCGGAGGGATGGCGAGCGGATTTCGCTGTGCTTTGGCGGGCATTTTGTATGGAAGTTTTTGGGGGTCAAGGGGGGGCTTTTTTCAAAAAGCCCCCCTTGCGTTCCGTTCCCCTGCGTTCCCTTACTGCCGCATATCATCTCATCCACTTCGTGGTGCGGGGGAGAGGACCATCTCAGACGCCGAAGTTCCTCTCCCCCGCAACCCTCTCTCCTTGGCTTTCTGCCATACAAAAATCGCCTCCGGGAAAACCCCCGAAGGCGATCTCATTCAAAAACTGCTGCCCGCAGACGCTCAGCCTTCCGCACCGGAGGCAGACGCATCCGTTCCATCCACACCGGCGTCAGAACCGGCATCCGTCGTCAGATCCACACCGTCGCCAGTATCCACATTATCTGCCGCAGACGTGTCGGGAGCCACATAACCGGAATAATCCGACGTATCCTGCGCCAGATACATAACGATCACCAGAACAACAAATACAACCGCAACGATCGTCGTCAGACGGGACAGCTTCTTGTCGAACGTGTCGGACTTTGTCTTGCCGAAGAAGGTCTCGGCAGTGCCGCCGCCGATGGCGCCGGACAGATTCCGGCTTTTGCCCTGCTGAAGAAGAACTGCGACGATAAGAAACACAGATGCGAGAATCAGAAGGATTCCGAGTACGATTTCCATTGTAACCTCCATTACCGGCACGACCGGCATATGCGATATATACGGTGCTGAGCGCACAAAAAAGCGCGCATGCATACGGAAAAATCATGATGCTCTGTTATTATAGCACACGTTTGCCGGGAATGCAAGAGTTTTTCACGATTTTTCGGTGGTATTTTCGTTTTCCGGCTGACATCCGCGCCCGTGCAGCGGCCAAAACAGAACCCGTCCCGGCAGAAGCGGAATCCCGTTTTTCAAAGTCACAGCGGCACGAGAGCGGCTGGCACGCTCAGCCGCTGATGCAGGAGAAAATGACGTTGCGCAGCTCGGGGAGAACCTTCTCCTCGCGCGGGCTCAGCGTATGCTGCGCGTAGTAGACCGACACGCCTGTCTCCGGTGAGAAGAACACGAGCGCTCCGGCGGCTCCGCCCCAGCCAAACTCTCCGGCAGGGCTGAGAGAGCCGGCGGCGGCGCGGTCGATCAGGGTACGGACGCCGAGACCGTAGCCGTAGCCCTTATACTGCGCCCACGTGAAGCCCTTCGCCTGCGACGGAGTCAGGAAATTGGTGCGCATCAGAGACACGGTCGGCTCCGAGAGAATGCGCGCGCCGCTTTCGCCGACGCCTCCCATCGTCAAGGCGTCCGCGAAGCGGATATAGTCCTCCGGACAGGAGATCATGCCGGCGCCGCCGCTGTCATAGTCCGGACCGAAAATAAACGCGTTTGTCAGCGGAACACGGTCGGCATGGTGCGCGGCGAAATTCAAACGGTACTGCGCCGCCATATCCGACGGCTCCTCCCCCTCCGGCAGGTGATAGGCGGAATGAGTCATGCCGAGCGGCTCAAAGATGACGCGTCGGACATAATCCGCGAAGCGCTCTCCCGCGACGACCTCCGTCAGCGCGGCAAGAACGTCGTGGCAGAGACTGTACTGCCAGCGCTCGCCGGGATCAAAGGAAAGCGGCTCCTGCGCGATCGCGCGGGCAATCTCGCGGGTAGGGGCGCGTCCGCCGCTCGCCTCTATGGCGGCGCGGATGGACGGCGAGGCAAGATCATAGGTAAAGCCTGCGGTCATCATAAACAGATCGCGGATGAGGATCGGCGTTCTCGCATCGCGCAGCTCCACGCGCCCGTCAGGAAGCCGCTGTGCCACGCGCATCTTTCCGAATTCGGGAAGATAGTCGGACAAAGGATCGTTCAGCTGGAACTTTCCGCGCTCCAGCAGCGTCAGCGCCGCGGCGCAGGTGACAGGCTTGGAGGCGGAATACAGAAAATACCGCGTATACGGCGCGTGCCGCTTTTCTGCCTCCCGGTCGATATAGCCGCCCTTTCGACGGTATACCTCCCTGTACTGCACGTGTACTGTGCAGTCGTACATGGGAAAACCGTACGCAAGCAGCGAATCCAGGTATTCGTCCAGTCTTCTGAAATCCATATGAGTCATCCTCTCAAGAATCTCAAAATAAATCAGGAAATAAGGGGGATATTTCAAAAAACCGTGCGTATAGCGGGGAACCGTTTTCCCCGCAGCGTTTCCGTAACACGGGGGAGAGAAGAATCTCCTCCGCCTCGCATGCGGGGCAGAGGATCACCTCAAACGCCTTGTGTTGCGGGGGAGAGGACCATCTCAAACGCCGAAGTTCCTCTCCCCCGTACCCCTCTCTCCTTGGCTTTCGGGGTAAGATGGCGGTTTTTCGTGCTTCCCTTCATCAAAAAACACAAGGAGCGCGAGCGCGAACGTGTTTTTCGGGTTGGGTGGGCAGAGTGAGGTCTGACAGTTCCGGCTGCACTCTGACGCGCTGCACCGCATCCGGAGGGGTGGCGGGCGGATTCCGGTGTGCTTTGATGGGCATTCAGGTTGAAAGCTCTTGAGGGGGTGTGGGGGAACTTCTTGCAGAAGTTCCCCCACATCGTTCCCCACCGCGTTCGCGTCTCATCTCATCCGCCTTGTGTTGCGGGGGAGAGGACCATCTCAAACGCCGAAGTTCCTCTCCCCCGCAGCCCTCTCTCCTTGGCTCCCGGGGTGGGAGTCCAAACGCGCCTCAGAATTCGCGGAGGTTTTCCTCCGCGGCTTCCTCCGCAGCGGCGATCTTTTCGATAGGATCGTCTCCAGTCTCCACTCCCTCGTCCACCAGAACAGAACCAAACGTCTCGCTGGACGCCTCGCTCAGATCAATGCGTATCTCATCAATGGATTTGGCGCGGGCAGGCTTGGGACGGCGCTCTTTCCGCTCCATCTTGTCCACCTTGTCCGCGGCGTTCTCCTTTTCGACCGCAGAGGAGGCGGAAGTGCGCGGCGGGCGGCGCCTGTCGCCCGGCTTCTGCGCGCGCGGTGCGCGCGGAACGCGGTCCTCTCCCTCGTAGGTAATCACAATCTTGCGGTTCTCGTCGCTGCCGACGGAATGAGTCGAAACATTTTCAATGCCGTGAATCTCCGAATGGATGATGCGTCTCTCGTACGGATTCATCGGCTCAAGTACAACATTCCGCTTGTAACGGATCGCCCGCGCCGACATACGCCGGGCAAGAGCGCGCAGCGTCTCCTCCCGCTTCTCGCGGTAATTGCCGATATCGAGCAGAATCTTCACAAATTCGCGCTTGCCCGCGCCGCTTCTGCGGCTGGCAGAGAGATTCATCAGGTACTGGATGGCGTCCAGCGTCTCCCCGTGATGCCCGATCAGAATACCCGTGTCCTCGCCGACTACGCAGATGCGCGCCGCCGTCATTCCCTCGGGAACCTCCTGCCCTTCCGGCGCGCCGCCCGGAACCGCGTGCGCGTCCAGATGCATATTGTCCAGCAGCTTCTGCGTGAAAGCGAGAGCGTACTCCATCTCCTCCACCGTCACAAACTCCGGCTTCGCTTCCGGCTCGGCCTCCGCCGCCGGAGCCGGAACGGACGGCGCCGGAACAGGCTCCGTTTCGGCGAGCCGCTCCCCGGTCACCTCGGGCTGAGGCGCGGATGGCTGTGCCGTCTCCTGCGGCTCCGCCTCTGCTCTGGGCTGCGGCGCTGTCTCCCGGATCTCCATGACCGCGGACAAAAGATCCCGCTTCTTTTCTTCGCCGCCGCGTCCGTCCGGGGTGCGCGGCGCGCTCTTCGGCTTCTTCTTTTTCTGCTCCGCGGGGCGGGGCGCCGGACGGCGCAGTGCTGCCGGAAGCTCGTTTTCATTCAGGTCGGTTCCCGCCGCCTGCACGACAGGCTGTGCAGGCTTCTGCTGCGGCTGCGCCTTCGGCTGTGCGGCGGGCTGCGCAGGTTTTTGCTGCTGTACCTTCGGCTGCTGTGCAGTGGGCTGTGCAGGCTTCTGCTGCGGCTGTGCCTTCGGCTGTGCGGCGGACTGCGCAGACTTTTGCTGCTGTACCTTCGGCTGTGCAGCAGACTGCGCAGGCTTTTGCTGCTGTGCTTTCGGCTGCTGCGCGGCGGGCTGCGCAGACTTTTGCTGCGGCTTCTCCTTCGGCTGTGCAGCGGGCTGCGCAGGCTTTGGCTGCGGCTTCGGCTTGCGCTCTTCTTCTCCGCCGTCGCGGTCCGTCGTCAGCTTCATATTGCGGATCTCGGAGACGAGATCGGACAGATCCACATCCTCCAGCACCCGGGTGATCGTCACCTTGATCTTCGCCGGGGCGGCGCCGATGCCAAGAAATCCCTTCTTCGGCATCTCCAGAATCTCAAAGGAAAGCTCATTGTCGGCGCTTCCGTACTGGGCGCGCGCCAGTCTCATGGCTTCTTCGACCGTTTTGGCCGTCAGGATCACTTCGTTTTTCATAGCTCGTCCTTCACTTCTTTTTGTAATTCTTACCGGTCTTGTCATACTTCGGTCCGGAGGAAGGCGTGATCTTCTTCTTCTCAAAAACAGCCTTGTTGTCCTCCTTGAGCGGAGGAACTTCCTCAGCGGGAGCGGAAGCAGTTTTCTCTTTTTCTTCCCCGTCCGCTTCCGTCTGCGGCTTTTCGTCCGCGCTTTCTTCCTTTTCCGCTTCCTTTTCCGCTTCCGCGGCGGCAGCAATGCGCGCCTGATATTCCTCATCATCAATGTGATGCAGGGAGCGCGGCGGCGTCTTGCTCTTTTCGCGCACAGGGCGTCCGACCTTCATTTCCTTCTCGGCGCGCTTGTAGTCTTCCTCAGTGAACTGAGGTACGGGAATCAGGCGGGAGAGCAGAATCTGCTGCACCGTCATGATGATATTGCGGAAGATCCAGTACACACCGATGGCGGCGGGAACGCTGAACGCGATCCACACGGAGAGCAGCGGCATGGAGATGTTCATAATCTTCATGGAGGGGCTCTTCTGCGCCTCGATGGATTCGGGGGACTGGTAGGTGAATTTCCGGATGATGATCTGGGAAAGCAGCGCGAACACAAAGGTCAGGATGGGCACAAGGAGCATCCAGTCCCAGGCGATCTGCGGCACGGCGGAGAAGTCGAGCGAGCCGACGTGCATATTGGGAAGCACACGCTCCGTCAGATCGGGAATCACACCGGTATATGCGGCGGCTCCGTCCGCCTGGATGCGCGTCAGGATATCGATGCCGACGTTTCTCTGCGACAGCTCATAGCCGAGCTTGTCTGTCATATAGGTCTGAAGCTCGCTCACCTGCGCGGCAGTGAGACCGGTGATGTAGCGGAGCGGATTGTACACGACATTGACCAGGGCAAAGAGGATCGGCATCTGAATGAGGAGCGGCAGACAGCCGGAAGCGGGGTTGAAGTTTTCCCGCTTGTACAGCTCCAGCGTCTCCTCCTGCATTTTCTGCTGGGTGGCGGCGTCGTTCCGTCCGGCGTATTTTTTGCGCAGCGCGGCGGTCTTGGGCGCAAGCTGCGCCTGACGGACGCTGTTTTTCTGCTGCTTGATGGACAAGGGAAGAAGGATCAGCTGCATGACGACTGCAAACAGAAGGAGCGCGACAAAATAGTTATCGACGAGCTCATAGCAGACCTTCATGATCCAGCCGAGCGGGACATTGATAATATCAAACAAATTCATCTTTCAGCGGTTCCTTTTTCGGAAAGCGTTCTTTGGAAATCAGCGGTTTCTGCGCGGGCGCTTCGGCACAGGGTCATAGCCTCCGCGGGAAAACGGATTGCAGCGCAGCACGCGCCACAGGGAGAGAGCAAACCCGATGAGGATCCCCCATTCGCGCACGGCGTCCACAGCGTACTGGGAGCACGTCGGCGTAAAACGGCAGCATGGAGGCTTCAGGGGGGAGATAAAGCGCCGGTAAAACCGGATCGGGAGAAGCGCGAGGGAAAGCAGCGCGCCGTGCAGGCGGGAAAGCAGCTGTTTCATACCGTTTTATCCGCCCCCGGCGCGCTTGGAAACATGTCCAGCCGGGCAAGGGCATACTGCAAGTCACGCTTTGCGTCCTGCATTTTACATACCGTCGACGGCTCCCGCGCGGCTATGACGACAAGGTATCCGGTTTTCAGCGGCGCCTCCGCCATAATCAGACGGAGCGCCTCCCGGAGAACCCGTTTCGCGCGGTTCCGCTCGACGGCGCCTCCGATCTTCTTTGAGGCGGAGATGCCGATGCGGTTGACATACTGTTTGTCCGGCCGCGCCCGCATAAAGCGGCGCGCCTGACGGTCGCGCAGGACATAGACGGCGCAGCTTTTCGTCTTCACCGCCCGCCCGCCGCGGTACGCCTTGACAAACAGGTGATTTTCGCGGATCGCGGTAAATTTCATACGTTTCTGAATCCTGACTGTACGGTAGTGTACGAAGAAACCCCCGATGCGCGGACGCTCAGTTGCGCCTGTTCCATCGGGGGTTACGAATTCAATTTCGCGGCACGGGCGCGCTCTGCCATATCAGTGCGTCAGACGCACTCTGCCCTTGGCGCGGCGTCTCTTCAGGACTTTTCTGCCGTCGGCGGTTTTCATTCTTTTACGGAAGCCGTGTACCTTGCTTCTCTGGCGCTTCTTCGGCTGGTAGGTTCTCAGCATTTTTTCACCCTCCTTACATTTTGAGGTTTGTTCGCATAGCACATATTATTATAATAGGCGCAGCCGGGAATTGTCAAGGGATTTCGGGAATTTTTCTTTCCGGAAGCGTTAAAAAAAAGCTTTTGGCGGCATGCTGCCCGGTTTGTGCTTTCCGTGTATCGCATGGGGAGAAAATATACCATTTTTCGAAGAAATGAGGTGAATTTCATTTGCCGGACAATGGAGAAAAAAACATATCATACGCCTCGTATTGCGGGGGAGAGGACCATCTCAGACGCCGAAGTTCCTCTCCCCCGCAGCCCTCTCTCCTTGGCTGGGAAGGGGAGAAAAGGCATGACGTTTGGCGTTCCTCCATCAAAAAACACAAGGAGCGCGGGCGCGAACGTGTTTTTCGGAAGGGGAGGGCAGGGTGAATTCTGACGGATTCCGCTGTACTCCGGCGCGCTGCACGGAATCCGGAGAGATAGCGGGTGGTTCCGCTTTGCTTAGATGGGGATTTAGTATGTGAAAGCTCTTGAGGGGGTGTGGGGGAACTTCTTGCAGAAATTCCCCTGCATTGCGTCCTCCCCAGCAGCGTCCTCCTGCGTCCGCGTCCCTGCGCGAAGCAGAAGCCGTCAATTTATCCAAATTGATTCCATCTTCTTTATATATAATTCCCCTGCTTCCGACTTGAAATTTTTCATAAATCGTGTTATAATATACACAGTATGCGTATTCGCGGCATGCACGCGGAACGCGCGGCAGAAAGACATACGAAAACCAAACGAAAGGACGAGCCGCGTCCGCCGCGGCAAAGCACACATATGTTTTCTCCCTCCGACTACGACCGCGTCCGGGACTCCATTCTGGAAGCTCTGCGGAACACGGGCGAGCTCTCCTCCACGGCGCTCGAATTCTGGTTCGCCAACGTCAAGATCGTCTATATAGAAGGGGATACTGTCGTTTTCTCAGTGGAAAACGACCTGAAGCGCAAAACCATTCTGGAAAAATACGCCTCCGTGCTTGCGGACTGCGCCGCTTCTGTGATCGACGGCTGCACCACCATCGAATTCATTGTGGAAACGCCGCCCCCGCGGAAGCTTGAGGGGGACGGACGCGTTGTCTCTCCTCTGACGCGCGCCGCCGAGCTGAAAAAGCAGCACGGTCCGGATGCGGCGCCATCCGGCGGAGACACGCAGGACAAGAGCTTTTCCTCCGGCGGGGAGAGGCGCCTCACCTACAACAGCGACTACACCTTTGCGAATTTCATCGTGGGCAACTCGAACAAATTCGCGCACGCGGCGGCGCTTGCCGTCGCCAATCAGCCTGCGTCCAAGTACAATCCGCTGTTCATCTACGGTCCGTCGGGGCTGGGTAAGACGCACCTGATGTACGCGATCACAAACAAGCTGTTTGAGCGCTCGCCGGACATGAACGCGATCTACATCAGCGGCGAGGACTTCACCAATCAGCTGATCGAGTCAATCTCACGGCAGACGAACGCGGCGTTCCGGGAAAAATACCGCAAGGTGGACATGCTGCTGATCGACGACATTCAGTTCATTGCGGGCAAGGAATCGACGCAGGAGGAGTTCTTTCACACGTTCAACGCGCTGTACCGGGATCACAAGCAGATCATTCTGACGTCGGACCGACCGCCTAAGGAGATGGTGACGCTGGAGGATCGCATCCGCTCGCGCCTGGAGCAGGGGCTGATCGCGGACATCCAGCTGCCGGATTACGAGCTCCGTCTGGCGATTCTGAAAAACAAGGCGGAGAGCATGAATCTGGTCATCGGTGACGACGTGCTCGCCTATATAGCGGAGAAGCTGCACTCCAACATCCGGCAGCTGGAGGGAATCATCAAGCGGATCTCGGCGACGCATCTTCTGGACGGAGCGAAGATCGACATGGATCTGGTGCGGACGCTGGTGCCGATGTTTCAGCAGGACACGGAGCCGGTCGGCGAAGTGGCGGACCGCATTATCGCCGCCGTGGCGAAGCGCTGCGGCGTGACGAGCGAGGACGTTCTGGGCACCAAGCGGACAAAGGACATCAAGACCGCGCGCAATCTGGCGATGTACATCATCCGGCAGTCGACGGATTTGTCTCTGCCCGCCATCGGAACGATGTTCGGCAGAGATCACTCGACGGTACACTCCAACATCACGGCAGTGGAAAAACAGCTCAAGACCGACCCTGCGCTGGACGCGGAAATCAGCGACATCCGCCGCGAAATCAAGCGGTAAAGCGGGACGCGGGAGACGCCGTAGGAGACACGGATGCAGGTGGAACGACGCGGGGGATTTTTGAAAAAATCCCCCACGCCCCCTTAAACTTTCGGACTTTGACACGGTCAAAGTACAGCGAAACCTGTTCGCTATCTCTCCGGATTCCGTGCGGCAGCGTGCAGCCGGAATTGTCAGAATTCACTCTGCCCGCCTCTCCCGAAAAACACGTTCGCGCACGCGCTCCCTGTGTTTTTTGATGGAGGAAAGCGAAATGTCACCTCACCCCCCAGCCAAGGAGAGAGGGGTGCAGGGGAGAGGAACTTCGGCGCCTGAGATGGTCCTCTCCCCCGCAATACAAGGCGTCTGAGATACACCACTCCTCCTCAACACGAGTCCCCCCTAACACAAGACGTTTGTGACTCACCTGACTATGGGTTTTCCCCGCGACACGATGTGGATAAATTTTTCACCCGCATCGGAGCTCCCCCACACCATCTCCCCGGGTTTTCCACAGCTTGTTGATATTCCTGTGGAAAACTCCGCACCGCCTGTGGAAATTCACCGTTCATGATCCCGAAAATCCCGACAGCACGGGAAAAATTCCTTTTGGAAAAAATGCCTTCCATAGCCGTTGGAAAACACGCTTTTCCCGACATTTTCCGTGAAACTGTCCAGCTCTGTGGAAAACTTTTCTCCTCTCCCCTGTTGGATTGCTGTGGATAATTTTCCGCCGCGCTCCCGAACCGCGCGCAAACGCCGCCTTTCCCACGCACTTCCACAGAAAACCAAAACAAAACCGGACGATGCGTGCGTCGGAAAAATCGACAGAAACGCCTGCCGCGCAGGGACGTTCAGGCTTTTCCACAGAATCAACACCCCCTACTGCTGCGGCTGCTGAAAACTTATTATATTTTTATTTATCTATTTATATTTCCGAGACACCGAAAGGACACCGAAATGAACGTAACGTTTGACCGCGATACACTGATTGCCGCCGTCACGCCCGCCGCGGGAATCGCGTCGATCAAAAACACCGCCTCCGCCATCGAAGGCGTGCTGCTTGAGTGTCCCGGCGAGGAGCCGGGCACCTGCCGCATCACTGCCTATGATATGGAAAAGGGCATGCGCACCTCCATCCCGTGCGATATCGGGGAGGAGGGCGGGATCGTCGTCAAGGCGCAGAACCTGCTCCAGATCGTGCGCGCTCTGCCGGAGGGAAAAATCAGCATCCGTGTGGACGAGCGCTGCCGCGCCACGATCTCGCAGGGGAAAAGCTCCTTTGAAATCATCGTGACGCCCGGCGAAAACTTCCCGCAGCTTCCTCTGCTCGCGGGCGACCGCAACTACACGATGCCGCAGCATCTTCTGCGCGACGTGGTGACGCGCACGATCTATGCCGTCGCCGCGAATGACCAGCGCGCCATTTTCAATGGCGCTTACTTCCGCATCGAAAACGACCGGCTCCTTGTTATCGGCTGTGACTCCAACCGTGTCGCCATCTCGCATGTCTGTCTGCCCGGAGAGGACAATCCGGAGGCGTCCGTCATCGTGCCGGGGAGGCTGCTCGGCGAGGTACTGCGCATGATGAAGGACACCGAGGACGACGTGACAGTGACGCTGGCGCGCAAGCACATCATTTTCCGATTGGGCGAATATGTTTATTTCACGCGCCTGATCGAGGGAGAATACATCGATTATAAGCGCATGCTTCCGAAAACGCACGAGACGGAGGTCTTCGTCGCGGCGGAGGCACTGCGCGAATCGCTGGAACGCGCGACGCTGGTCACCGAGGATAAGCTCGGCGGCAACACGCGCGCACACGTGAAGCTGGAATTTGTGGGAAACGTGCTCAAGATATCGTCCGTTTCGGCGGGCGGCTCCATCTACGATGAGCTGCCGGTCGCAAAGACGGGGGCGGATCTGGTGATCGGCTTCAACTGCCGGTACCTGGTGGAGGCGCTGCGGAATGCGCCTGACTCTGCTGTGCAGTTGCGTCTGCGGATGAACAGTCCCATGATGGGCGTGACGATCGAGGATGCAAGCGGCAGCGGCTCACGCGCCTACATCCCCGGAGAGACTTCGGAAGCGGAAAAGGACACGGATCAGGACGTGTTCCTCGATTATGTGATGCCGGTGCGCATGAACGGCAGATAAGGACGGGAAAAGACCATGTTTCTGCACGCGGGAGCGGGCGAGGTCGTCCGCACGGAAAAGATCGTCGGTATCTTTGACCTCGATGGAAAGATCACGACGGCGGACACAGCGTCCTTTCTGCGGCGCGCGGAAAAGGCGGGCGCCGCGGTGATGGCGGGGCGGGATCTGCCGAAATCATTTCTGCTGCTCGCGCCGCCGCGCCGCAAAAAGAAAGTGCGTGCGCGCACGGAGACAGTGGTGTTTTCGCACCTGTCCGTGTCCGCCCTCGGCGGGCGCGGGAGTATATGAGATACGCTGCCCCTCCCCGGCATAAGTGAGCCGGATTTTGTCAATCCTATCCATATAAGAATAGAACAGCGATACAGGAAAAACGCAGGAGAAGGGAAAAACCCATGCCAAATCAAAGCGATATCACGGGAATCTACGAAGACGAGCAAATACAGGTGCTCAAGGGGCTGGACGCCGTCCGCAAGCGTCCCGGCATGTATATCGGCACGACCAGTGCGCGCGGGCTGCATCATCTCGTATATGAGATCGTCGATAACTCCATCGACGAGGCGATGGCGGGACGGTGCGACACCGTTCATGTCGTTCTGCACGACGACGGCAGCGTCTCTGTCGCGGACAACGGACGGGGCGTTCCCTCCGGCTTCAACGCCGAGGAAAACCGCCCGACGCTTGAGGTCGTCTTTATGGTATTGCACGCCGGCGGAAAATTCGGCGGCGGCGGATACAAAATTTCCGGCGGTCTGCACGGCGTCGGCGCGTCGGTCGTCAACGCTCTGTCCGAATGGATGGAGGTGGACAATTGCCACGACGGAAAGGAATACACGCTGCGCATGGAGCGCGGCGAGATTACCCGTCCGTTTACGTGCCTCGGCAGCTGCGGCGAGCGGCACGGTCTGACCGTGCGTTTCAAGCCGGACGCGGAGATTTTCCGCGAGTCGATCGAGTTCGACTACGACACGCTGCTCAAGCGTATGCGGGAGCAGGCGTTCCTGAACGCGGGCGTCCGCATCACGCTGCGCGACGAGCGTTCCGCTTATAGGATCGAGGATGAGGACGGCAACAGGATCCCCCGCGAGGACGACCTCTGCTACGAGGGCGGCATCCGCTCCTTTGTCGAACACATGAACGCGGCGAAGGGCGTTGAGCCGATCCACCCCGAGGTCATCTACATGAAGGCGGAAAAGGGCGACATCACCGCCGAGGTCGCCATGCAGTACAACGATTCCTACAACGAAAACATCGTGACGTTCGCCAACAATATGGCGACCATCGACGGCGGCACGCATGAGACCGGCTTCAAGAGCGCGCTGACCAAGGTCATCAACGACTACGCGCGCAAAACCGGCGCCCTCAAGGAAAAGGATAAAAATCTTTCCGGCGAGGACGTGCGCGAGGGACTGTGCGCCGTCGTTTCCGTCAAGCTGCCGGACGCGCAGTTTGAGTCGCAGACAAAGGCGAAGCTGGGCAATTCCGAGGTGCGTACCGTCGTCGAGAGCATCGTCTCCTCAAAGCTGGCGGAATACCTGGAGGAAAACCCCGCCGTCGGACGCGCCATCACCGATAAATCCGTGACGGCGTTCGTCGTACGCGAGGCGGCAAGACGGGCGCGGGAGAGCGCGCGCAAAAGCTCTCTGAACACCGTATCCACCCTGCCGGGCAAGCTGGCAGACTGCAACGAAAAGCGGGTCGATCTGACGGAGCTGTACCTCGTCGAGGGAGATTCCGCAGGCGGCTCCGCCAAGGACGCGCGCGACAGCAAGTTCCAGGCGATCCTCCCGATGCGCGGCAAGGTTTTGAATGTGGAGAAATCCCGCCTCGACAAGGTATACTCCAATGTATCGCTGACGCCGATCATCCAGGCGCTCGGCTGCGGCATCGGTGAGGATTTCGACCTCGCCCGGCTGCGCTACGGTAAGATCATCATCATGAGCGATGCGGACGTGGACGGCGAGCACATCCAGATTCTGCTTCTGACGTTCTTTTTCCGGCACATGAAACCGCTGATCGAGACGGGGCATGTATATCTGGCGATGCCGCCGCTGTATAAGGTGTACCGGCGGGGCGGCAAAAAGGAGTTGTACGCCTTCTCGGACGAGGAGCGCGACCGCTGTATCGCAGAGCTGGGCGGCGGCTCCGGCATCGAGGCGGAACGGTACAAGGGTCTCGGCGAGATGGACGCGGATCAGCTCTGGGATACGACGATGGATCCGGAGAAGCGGACGCTCAAGCTCGTGACGATCGAGGATGCATCCGCCTGCGACGAGATTTTCTCCCTTCTGATGGGGGATAAGGTCGAGCCGCGGCGCGATTTCATCGCGAAAAACGCAAAATACGCACAGTTTCTGGATATCTGATACCGACGGCGCAGCTGTCATCCGTATGCGCGCAGCCTTGGCGGCAGGCGGCGTTTTCCCGCAGAAAATCAGGAAAGGAATGCGTCCGGCCTCCCCGGACGCAGACATCATCATGAAAAAATTCGCAGCAATCGCACTGACCGCCCTTCTTGCGGCGGCAATGAGCGTCTCTGTTTTCGCCGGTGAAGCGAAGATCAAGGACATGTCGAGCGCCGCTTTCCAGGAAGGCTATCCGCTTGAATATGGCTTTGACGAGGATATGAACACCCGTATGTCGATCAATGTGGACGACATCGACGGCGTGGAAGTGATCGTCGAGCTGGACAAGGAATACCCGGTCAAGGGACTGGATATTTCCTGGTTTAACGGACATACCCGTTTCTATGATGTGGAGGTTTCGGTTTCTACGGATAACCAGAACTGGACCGTCGCTTTCAAGCGCGGTGATACCAAGGTCGCCACGGAAGAGAAGGGCTATTCCGCTCTTGATTTCGACAAGACGCACAATGCAAAATACATCAAGCTGCACTGCTGGGGCAAAACGGATACCTCCGACAACATTTATGACACCTTTGACGGCGTGAAGGTGAACGCATGGCTCACTTTCTGGGAAATGAAGGTTCTGACTGAAGATAAGGTGGAAACAACGGCTCCCGTTACGACGGCAGCTCCCACCGAAACGGCAGCTCAGCCGCAGCAGCCTGCTGCCAGCGTTCCGACGGCGGATGCCGCAGTCGTGATCGCAGCGGCTGCTGCCGCTGCCGCCGCCGGCTGCATCATCCTTAGCAAAAAGAAGAAGTAATCCTCCCGGCGCGGGGAAATGCCGCTTTCCCCGTTTTCTGCCGTCAAGGCTGTACGCATACGGTCAGAATATCAAATTTTTCCGGAAGGAAATTCAGAAGGAAATCAAAAAGCATCATGAAATTCATAACCGTTACGCTGAATCCGGCGCTGGACATGAACATCAATCTGGCGGGTCCGCTCGTCCCCGACGGACTGAACCGCTCGGAGAACGCCGCCTTTTCCCCCGGGGGAAAGGGCATCAACGTCTCCCGCGCGCTGCATGCGCTGGGAGGAGAGAGTGACGCCGTCTGCATTCTGGGCGGCTTCACCGGCTCTAAGATCCGGAGCCTGCTGCTTGCCGAGGATGTCGCAGTCCGCGTGATTGCGACAAGCGCCGACACGAGAGTTAATATTTCTATCGTGTCCCCGGACACGGCGTCCGGCGGATGTCAGTGCGAGATCAATAATCCCCCGATGCGGAGCGCCTCCGACAGGCAGTCAGACGACGGAAGAAACTCCGGCGCGGCGGGCATCCGCTCCGCGTCTGAAACGGCGGAACTGCTTTCCAAGGTGCGGCTGCTGCTCTCGCGCCTGATAAAAAAGAACGCTGCGGCGGGCGAGCGCTCCATTGTGGTTTTAGCGGGGAGCATCCCGTCCGACATGCCGCAGAATACATATGCGGAGCTGATCCGCTGCTGCCGCCTCCACGGCGCCCTGACAGTCTGCGACTGCGACGGGGACGCGCTGCGGCACGCGGTCGCGGCGCATCCGGATTACATCAAGCCGAATCTGGATGAGCTGGCGGCTCTGACGGAAAGACGTCTGACAAAAGAACAGGCGCCGGCAGCGGCGGCGGAGATCTGCGTGACGACAGGCGGCGAAACGGCGGTTCTAACAACGGTCGGTTCCGCCGGCGCGTATCTGTGCCGCGGACGGGAGATGTATTTTGCGCCGTCGGTGCGCGTCGAGCGCATCCGGACGCTGAAGGGCGCGGGGGACACGTTCCTTGCCGCGTTCCTGTACTGCCTGTATGAGCGCGGCATGAGCGAGGAGGCATCCCTTGCGGCGGCTTCCCGCGCGGCATCCAGGAAGATCGCGACGCCGGGCGGCGCGTACCCGCCGCTGGACGGCATTGCGTAAGGCGCTTTTTCGGATCGCCGTTATGAAAAATTCACCACAGAAACGGAGAAGCTGTTTTGGATAAGAATACACCGCATCCTCTGGAATTTCCGGATCAGAAAATCATAGACGTCGACATGGAGCGCGAGGTGCGCAAATCTTTCATTGAATACTCCATGTCCGTCATCGTATCCCGCGCCCTGCCGGACGTGCGCGACGGCATGAAACCCGGTCAACGGCGTATCCTCTACACCATGTACGAGGACAAGCTCACCGCGGACAAGGCGTTCCGCAAGTCCGCAACGACTGTCGGCGCCGTTCTTGGACGCTATCATCCGCACGGCGACGCGGCGGTCTACGGCACGATGGTCCGTATGGCGCAGCCGTTCTCGCTCCGTTATCCGCTCATCGAGGGACACGGCAACTTCGGCAACGTCGACGGCGACGGCGCCGCCGCCTACCGTTATACGGAGGCGCGCCTCTCCCGTCTCTCCGACGAAATGGTGCGCGATATCGAAAAGGATGTCATCCGCTGGGACCGCAACTTCGACAACACGAGAAACGAGCCGTCCGTGCTTCCCTCCCGCTTTCCGAATCTGCTGGTCAACGGCTCTGTCGGCATCGCCGTCGGTATGGCGACAAACATTCCCCCGCACAACCTCGGCGAGGTCATCGACGGCACGATTTTCCTCATGGAGCATCCGGACGCGTCAATCCCCGAGATCATGCAGTATATCAAGGGACCGGATTTCCCCACCGGCGCCGCCATCTACGGCTCCGCCGGCATCTATGAATCGTATATGACGGGGCACGGGCGCATCCTCGTCCGCGCCACGGCGAAGATCGAGGAGGAGCACCACCGCATCATCATCACGGAGATCCCGTATCAGGTGAACAAATCGATGCTCATCGAATCGATGGCGGAACAGGTGCGAGAAAAGCGCATCGAGGGCGTCACCGAGATCCGGGACGAGAGCGGCAGAGGCGGCATGCGCATCGTGATCGAATACCGACGCGACGCGAACGGTCAGCTGATTCTGAATCAGTTCTACAAATACACGCAGCTGCAGGATACCTGCGCGGTCAACATGCTTTCCCTTGTGCGCGGGGAACCGAAAGTTCTGAACCTCAAGCAGCTGCTGACGGAATATATCCGCTTCCAGGAGGACGTCATCACCCGCCGCGTCCGCTTCGATCTCGACCGCGCGACGCGCGAGGCGCACATCTACGAGGGTTACAAGATCGCTGTGGACAACATCGACGAGGTGATCCGCATCATCCGCGCATCCGCCGACGTCGCTGAGGCGAGAGTGAATCTGCAGAACCGCTTCTCCCTGAGCGAGGAGCAGGCAGCCGCCATCGTTTCCATGACGCTTGGCCGCCTCTCCGGCATGGAGCGGCAGAAGATCGAGGCGCATCTGGCGGAGCTGTATAAGACGATCGCCGATCTGAAGGCGATCCTCGCCGACGAGGGCCGCATCCGGCAGATCATCCGGGACGAGATGCTCGACATCAAGGAGCGCTACTCCGACGCGCGCCGGACGGCGCTGATGGAGGCGGAGGACGACATCGTCTATGAGGATCTGATCGAGCGCGAGGACTGCGTCGTGACGCTGACGCGCGCGGGCTATATCAAGCGGCTGCCCGCCGACACCTATTCCGCGCAGAACCGCGGCGGCAAGGGCGTCATCGGCATGACGACGAAGGAGGACGACTTCATCGATAAGATCGCCGTCGTCCACAGTCACGCAACGCTTTTGCTGTTTACGAGTCGCGGGCGTGTGTTCGCGCGGAAATCGTACACGATCCCCGAGGCGGGACGGACCGCAAAGGGGACGAATATCGTCAATCTGCTGGAGTTGGAGCAGGGCGAAAGCCTGACTGCCATGATCGCCGTGGACGACGATTTCAGCGATGCGCAGACGCTTCTGATGGTGACGCGGCGCGGAACCATCAAGCGCACGAATCTCTCCGAATTCCGTCCGAACCGCAAGGGCGGCAAGATCGCCCTGACGCTGGAAGACGGCGACGAGCTGCTCTTCGTCGCGCAGACGGACGGAACGGCGGACGTACTGATCGCGACGAAGGACGGTCAGGCGGCGCGCTTCGCGGAGGAGAGAGTGCGCGTGATGGGACGCACGGCGTCCGGCGTGATGGGCATCCGCCTCGTCGGGGACGACGAGGTGGCGGGCGCGGCGGTGCTGTACCGCGACGCATCGTGGAATGAAACGCACAGGCTGCTGACCATCACGGAAGGCGGCTTCGGCAAGCGCATGGAGCCGTCGGCGTTTGAACCGAAGGGACGCGCTATTCAGGGCGTGACCTGCCACAACCTGACGGACAAGACCGGCAGACTCGCCGGCATCGGCGTCGTGACGGATACGGACGACGTGATGATGATTACTGAAAGCGGATCTGTCATCCGCACGCCTGCCGCGGGTATTCCTGTGTACGGACGCACGGCAGCGGGTGTTATCGTCATGAGAGTCGGCACGGACGATTCGATCTGCAATATCGCCATCGCGGCGCAGGAGAGCGATTCGGACGGCGCCGGAAGCGATGCCGCCGGAAACGGCGCGGAGCCGGGTGCAGAGGAGAAAACGGAGGCATGAGCATCTGCGTCGGATTTGACATCGGCGGCACGAAATGCGCCGTTTCGCTCGGTGAGGAAAAGGACGGCGCGCTGCGCGTGCTGGACAAGCGCCGCTTTCCGACAAAGAGCGCGCCGTCCGTCATGCTCGGCGCGCTCACGGACGCCGCCGCGGAAATGCTGCGCGCGGCAGGAAACCCGGACGTGCGCGCAGCGGGGATCTCCTCGGGAGGACCGCTGTCGAGCGCGCAGGGGATGATCCTGTCGCCGCCGAATCTGCCCGGCTGGGACGAGGTGCCCGCAGCGGATTTCATCACGGAGCGCCTCGGCGTTCCGGCGTATCTGGAGAACGACGCGAACGCGTGCGCGGTCGCGGAATGGAGATACGGCGCGGGGCGCGGAACGCGGAACATGGTGTTTCTGACGTTCGGGACGGGGCTCGGCGCCGGGCTGATCCTGGACGGGCGGCTCTACCGCGGCGCGTCGGACGCGGCAGGGGAGATCGGACATGTGCGGCTGACGCCGGCCGGGCCGTCCGGCTTCGGCAAGGCGGGCAGCTGCGAGGGCTGGTGCTCGGGCGGCGGCATCGCACGTCTCGGTCTGCAAATGGCGCGGGAGGATAAGGCGGGCGCGTCGGCGCTTCTTTCCCGTGCGGGCGGGGAGGACGGCGTGACGGCTGCGCTCATTGCCGCGCTGGCGGTGGAAGGAGACTTGTTCTGCCGCCGCGTGTACGAGACGAGCGGCGCGATGCTCGGCAGGACGCTGGCGATCCTGTCCGATCTTCTGGATCCGGAGCGGATCGTGATCGGCAGTATCTTCGCGCGCAGTGAAGCGCTTTTGCGACCTTCCATGGAGCAAACACTGCGAGCGGAGGCGCTCCGCGCCCCGGAGATCGTTCCCGCCGCCCTCGGCGAAGCGATCGGCGATATGGCGGCGCTTTCCATAGCGTTCGCCGGAGACGCGCAGAGGGACGTGCCGGGGAGAACTTCTTGACAAAAGTTCCGCATGCTGCGCTTTGCACAACTCGCTGACTTGCGCGGAGCGCAATGTCGCACAGTCCCCCTTCAAAAACTATCGGACAAAAGCAGGGATATCGTACTGGCTGAGCTATACGATATCCCTGCTTTTCAGTATGAAAGTTTTTGCGGGGGTTTGGGGAGCCTTTTGAAAAAGGATCCCCTGCGCGTTCTCTTCGTGGCGCTTTTTTGCCGCTGCGTCTCATCACGAACGCCTCGTATGCGGGGGAGAGGACCATCTCATACGCCGAAGTTCATCTCCCCCGCACCCCTCTCTCCTTGGCTGGGGGGAGATGGGGGCGCTCCTTATCAAAAACACAAGGAGCGCGTGCGCGAACGTGTTTTTCGAGCGGGGCGGGCGGAGTGAGATCTGACGATTTTCGCTGCACTCTGGCGCGCTTTCCGGTATCCGGAGGAGTAGCGAGTGGGTTCCGCTGTGCTTAGATGGGTATTTCGTATGAAAGTTTTTGGGGGTAAAGGGGGCTTTTTTCAAAAAGCCCCCTTGTGTTCCGTTCCCCGTATCGCGCCTTCCCTGTATCGCATCCCCTGCATCCACTCCCCCATGTTTGTCCTTGACAAACGCGTCAGAATTCGATATAATGGAAAAAAAGGCACAAAAGCGGTCAAAAAACACACTAATGCGCCAAAGATAATCGGAAAACCGGCACGAAAGAGGGCGAAGAAATGAAGACAACCTACTGCATGAAAACAGGGGATATCGTTTTGTCCTACACATCGGACGAGACGCCGCGCAGAATGGATTATATGCATCTGCATCCGCACTGCGAGCTTCTGTTTATCGTGAGCGATACGGTCATGCAGCTGCGCCGCGACGGCGCGGAAACGGAGGTACACGGCCCGTGCGTGGTGTTCGAGCCGTCCTACGCCATGCATGCGGCAAACGTCGTCACCGGGCTTCCGTATGAGCGGTATGTGCTGTATTTTGACGAAGCGGCGGCGCAGGAGCCGCTCCCCGGCGCCGATTTCTGGATTTTGCCGCTGAGCGGAGAGGAAGCGCAGTATATCCTGCCGTATTTTCTGCGGCTTGCGCCGGAAAACGGATACGCGCCGGAGCGGAGACTGCTGCTTTCGCTCATTCTGTGCGTGTTGTGCCGCTATGCGGGCGACGCCGGGCGCGCCGTTGTGCGCGGGGAACCAAATTACATCCAGCAGGTCGTGCGGTATATCAGTGAAAACTGTGCGCTGCCGCTGACGACACCGGAGCTTGCGCGGCGCTTTCTGGTAAACCGGAACAAGCTGAACCGGGATTTTCAGGCGTACACGCAGATGACGGTACACAGCTTTCTGAGCGAGGTTCGCGTCAATCAGGCGAAACAGCTTCTGCGGCAGGGGGAAAGCGTGTCGAATACGGCAGCAGAGTGCGGCTTCTCGGACGCGGGCTACTTCATCGCCGTGTTCCGGCGCGCGTGCGGATGTACGCCGGCGGAATACGCGCGCCGACAGCGCACCGCGCCGAGCGGCTGAGCTCAGGTGAAGAAATCCGCCTCGACGGCGGCGCAGAGCGCGTGATAAACGGGCAGATGGTATTCCTGCACCCGGAACGTCTCGCGGGCGGGAACCGCAACGGTGACGTCCGCAAGATCGGCAAGCCTGCCGCATCCCTCGCCGGTCAGCGCCAAAACGGACATGCCGCGCGCCCTGGCGGCAATCGCGGCGAGAACGCAGTTTCTGCTGCTGCCGGAGGTGGAGATCGCAAGCAGCGCGTCGCCCGGACGCCCGAGCGCCCATGTCTGCTGTGCGAAGATCGCGTCCGCGGCGGTATCGTTGGCGACAGCGGTCATAAGCGCGGAATGCGCCGCGAGCGAAACGACGGGGAGACCGCCCTGCAATGCAGCGGCGAGGTATTCGCCGTCGCCGCCGAAGTGGGACAGCGCGCCTCTCTCCTCTTCGCCGAGCGGGCGCGGCAGCAGAAAGGATTTCATCAGCTCGCCGGCAATGTGACCGGCGTCCGCGGCGCTCCCGCCATTTCCACAGATCAGCAGCTTGCCGCCCGCGCGGAATGCGCCGCAGAGCAGGCGCTCCGCCGCATCAATCGACGCGCGGCACGTGACGAGTGCCGGGTAGCGTTCATACAGAGATTCGGAAATCATACACTGTACCTCACATTATATAATGGGATGCGCCAAGGAAAACTTTTGAAGAAAGTTCCGCTCAAATGATTTGGCCGCGGGGAAATCTCATTCATGTATTGAGGGGGAGAAGACAATTTCAAACGCTTCGTATGCGGGGGAGAGGACCATCTCAAACGCCGAAGTTCCTCTCCCTTGCACTCCGCGCTCCTTGGCTGAGGGGAGATGGGGGCTCCTTATCAAAAATACAAGGAGCGCGTGCGCGAACGTGTTTTTCGGGAGAGGCGTACAGGGTTAGGTCTGACGGATTCCGCTGTACTCCGGCGCGCTGCACGGAAACCGGAGAGGAGGCGAGTTGGCTTCGCTGTGCTTAGATGGGGATTCAGTATGAAAGTTTTTGGGGGTCAAGGGGGCTTTTTTCAAAAAGCCCCCTTGCGTTTTCTTGCGCGTTTTCCTGCGGCGTGCCCGTGTTCGCGTCTCATCTCAAACGCCTCGTGCTGCGGGGGAGAGGACCATCTCAAACGCCGAAGTTCCTCTCCCCCGCCCCCCACTCTCCTTGGCTGAGGGGAGTGGTGCGCTCCTTATCAAAAATACAAGGAGCGCGGAATCCAAAAACACAGTGAGCGCGTGCGCGAACGTGTTTTTTGGGAGGGGCGGGGAGGGTTAGGTCTGACAGATTCCGCTGTACTCCGGCGCGCTGCACGGAAACCGGAGAGGTGGCGAGTTGGCTTCGCTGTGCCTTGGCGGGGATTCAGTATGAAAGTTTTTTGGGGGGTCAAGGGGGCTTTTTTCAAAAAGCCCCCTTGCGTTCCGTTCTCTGCCTTCCCCTGCACTTTCCCCGCTCGTCATCCGCGACGGTTCCTTTTTCCCGCCGTGCGGCGTCCGCCTGTGCGGCGGGCGCCATCCCTGCTGTCTGCCGGACGGCTTTTCCTGTCCGTTCCGCCGTGTCCGCCCGTGCGCCGGTTATCCGCCCGGCGCCCGGATGCATGCCTCTCTGACGGACGGATGCGGTATCCGCCTGCCGGCTGCTTCTGCGAAGGCGCAGCGGAAACAGGCGCGGAGGCGAGCGCAAAATCGATCTGCCCGCTGGCGACGTCCGCGCGCTCAATGCGGATGCGGAGCCTGTCACCGAGACGGTAAGTCTGCCCCCCACCGGTAAGCGTCATGCGCTCGGCATTGTATTCCGGACGAACCCATGCGCCGAACAGCGCCTCGATCGGCACAAGCCCCTCAAAGAGCTTGTCCGTTTTCGCGAAAACGCCGAAGGAGCAGACGGACGAAACCGACGCGTCATATTCCTCGCCGATGTGGAAGGAGCAGTATTGCGCCATGTAGATATCCTCAATCTGCCGCTCGGCGGTCACGGCACGCATCTCTGCGTCGCTGGTTACGCGGGCGCTTTCCGCCGGATGGGACGGCAGACGTGACCCGGTCAGCGCCGAGGAAATCGCCCGGTGGACGAACAGATCGGGATAACGGCGGATCGGCGAGGTGAAGTGGCAGTACAGCGGCGCGGCGATCCCGTAGTGAGAGCCGGGCTTTTCGCTGTAGCGCGCTTTGGCAAGACTGCGCAGCAAAACGCCGGAAACGACCTCGCCGACGCCCTTCTCCGCCGCCTCGCCGAGCAGCTGCCCGAGCCGCGCGGAGGATACGCCGCCGGTGATCCCGGTGACATCCAGCCCCATGTTGTGCGCAAAAACCGCAAAGGCGGAGATCTTCTCCGGCATGGGATCCTCGTGGACACGGTACAGGCACGGGAGTCCCCGCGCGTGCAGCCATGTCGCCGCGCCGATGTTCGCCGCCAGCATGAACTGCTCGATCATCAGCTCCGCCGTACCGCGCACGCGCGGAACGATATCGACCGGCAGCCCCTTTTCGTCCAGCAGGATCTTCGCCTCAGTGCTCTCGAGATTGAGCTGACCGCGCGCCTCGGCGGCGCGGCGGAGCGTTTCGTACAATACGCGCATATCCGCGAGCATGTCGTATACGGCGTCGTATTTCTGTGCGAACGCGGACGCGCGCCCGTTTTCAAACAGATCGTTGACCTCGCTGTATACGCCGCGCACGTCGGAACGGATCAGCGTTTTCTTAAATTCGCAGCCGCGCGTCACGCCGTCCTCGCCGATGGTCAGAAAAGCGGAGAGCGCGTACCGCGTTTCGCCGCCGTTCAGCGAGCAGGCGCCGTTGGAGAGCGCTACCGGCAGCATGGGAACGACCTTGTCTACAAAATAGACGGAGGTGCCGCGCTCGTACGCCTCGCGGTCGAGCACGCCTCCCTCGCGGACGTATTCGGAGACGTCCGCAATGTGTACGCCGAGCAGCCAGCCTCCGTCGGTGCGGGAAAGGGAGACGGCGTCGTCGAGGTCCTTCGCGTCCGCGCTGTCGATCGTCAGCGTCGGCTGATCGCGGAAATCCAGCCGACCCTCCTCACGAAGCGGGCGGGCGGCGGCGTCTTCCGCCTCCCACTCGGCGTCGTCGGAGAATTCGGTGGGAATGCCGTTCTGGTGGAGGACGGCGGCGTAGTTTGCCTCTCTTGTTTCGGCGCGCCCGAATACGGCGGTGACGTAGCCCTCCAGACGGAACAGCTCCTCCCCGCGGCGGCGGCGCGGATAGGCGGTGATCCGGACGGCGACCTTGTCGCCGGGATGCGCCGCGCCGATGTCGGAGCCGCGCACGGAGACCTCGGCGTGGAGCTTTTCGTTGTCCGGCACAACGACGCCCTCGGCGCCGCGCATGGCAAAGGCGCCAATGATCTCGGTATTGCCGTGCTCGAGGATCCGGGTGACTTCACCCTCGCTGCCGCGCGTGTAGCCCGCCTCGCCCCGCCGGTATCGGTGGACGAGCACGGTGTCGCCGGTCATGGCGCTCATGGTGCTGTCTGGTGCGATAAAGAGATCCTCGCCCTCCTCCTCCAGGGGAGAGGCGAAGCCGAATCCGCGGCCGCTGTCCGAAAAGCGGCATTTGAGCAATGTTTCGTTTGACATATGATTCCTTTCAGGCGGACTTTGCCGCCGGGGCGGGTGATTGAAATATGTGCGGGAGGGCGGCGCAGCCCGTCCGTTCGGGAAGCTGCCGTGCTTCCGTCGTGAAGTCCGCGCGGCGCATTTTCTCAAAAAAACGGCGCCCGCCCGAAGGCGAGCGCCGGTACCGGCAAAAATACCCGCCGTGCCGTGTGCGCAAGAAGATAGAAACCCTGCTTTCGCAAGGGCGGTGCCCTCTCTCCTGTTTTGTGCTCCCAGCGTCCGCCGCGCCGGTCAAAGGAGCGGCGCGGGGGAGGTCTGCATACCGGCAGGAGAAGTCCGGGCTCCATTTGTTATCTGTGGGTTTAATTACTCACGCATCACGAACACAGCAGGCAGCAGCTCAGACGTCGTAGTCGATATCGGAGAACTGGTCGTCAAAGAAATCCGCCACGCGGTCGAACTCGTCGTCGTCGTCCACGGACACGAGGATCTCCTCGCCGTCCTCATCCTCCAGCCGCAGGATGACATATTCGTCGCTCACCTGATTGCCATCGTCGTCCAGCTCGGTCAGAGCGTAGTATGTCGCATCGTCCAGCGTACACTTGCCGATCAGCTCGAAATCCTTTTCGTTTCCGTCCTCGTCGGTCAGGGTGTAAACCTCGACATCCTCCAGCTCGTCTGTATCTTCATTGTCTCCCGCAAGGGGATTCTTATTCATATCGTCAGCCATAGCGTCCTCCGCATCTGCTTTGTACTTGTGATACCATTGTATACGAAAAGCGCGCGTTTGTCAATAGGTTGGTGAATCCAGCCGCCAGCCGTCTTCCGTTTTTACGATGGTTATTTTGACATCGACCGACTTTTGTCCGTCAAGGAGCGACGGAAAAGACGCGCGGATCCGCGTGCCCTCGTCCGAAATCAGCTGCATGCCGGAGAAATCGTACGTCCGTCCCATCGGCAGCGCCTCCCCTGCGAGGTCGATGCGGACGGTCAGAACGCCGTCCTGCTCGATATAGCGCGCGTAGGAGACGGTTTCGTTTTCATCTCCGGCGCTGATGCCCTGAAAGGCGAGCGTGAAAAGGTGCTCGCAGATCTGATCGGTGAATACCTTTTCGGTGGCGCTTCGGATCTCCGCCTCGCTTTGATAGGCGGCGTCCTCCGCGACGGGCATATAGCTGACGCGGAGCGCCTCCGCGCCGGCGCCGGTCAGATACGCCATCATGTCGATGTCCGCTTCATACGGCAGTCCGTCACCGTAGTAGATCCCGTTCAGCTCGTAGGATGCCTCCACAAGGGTACGGTAGGTTTCGCGGATCTCGTCCTCGCTCATGCCGGAGGAGGCGGCGCAGGAGGAGAGCGCCGCCAGACACACGGCGGCAAGCAGCGCGGTGAGCAGTCGTTTCATGGAATTCTCGCTTTCCGGAGGGCGCGCCCTCCCGCTGGATTTTGTATCAGTATCGGCGTATTGCGGGGAATTTATGCGCGTTTTACAGCGCGGCGACGTCGTCCTCCGAGACGAGCGTCACGCCCGCCGCGCGGAGCACGCGCTCTGCCGCCGCGTTGTCGTCCACGCGCAGAACGACCCACGCGTGCGCGCCCGGCTGCGCCACAAAGGCATACACATATTCCACATCGATCCCGGCGTCGGAGAGCAGCGTGAGCAGCGAAGCCAGTCCGCCGGGGCGGTCGTCCGCGCATGCCGCTACGATCTCCGTCACCGAGCAGACGTAGCCGTTCTCCGAGAGCGAGAACGCCGCCTTGCGGTTGTCGTCCGTGATGATGCGCAGAATGCCGAAGTCGCTTGTGTCCGCGATGGACAGCGCGCGCAGTCCCACGCCTGCCTCGGACAGCGTACGGAGCGCGTCCGCCAGCGCTCCCTTGCGGTTTTCCACAAATACGGATACCTGTCTGATTGCCATGATATGCCTCCCTCTGTTTTCTGTCCGGATCGCTCCGGAGCAAGTTTTTTATGTGTGGATCAGTCGTGCAGCTTGCGCCGGTCGACGACGCGCACCGCCTTGCCCTCGCTGCGTGCGATGGATTTCGGCGCGACGAGATGCACCTTCGGCGTGATGCCCAGCATGACGCGCATCGCGTCCACGAGCTTCGCCTCGGCTGCCTGCGTGCCCTTCACCGTGTCGGAGAACAGCTCCGGCGTCATTTCCACGTTCACGTCGAACGTGTCCGTGTTGTTCACGCGGTCCACCACGATCTGGTAGTTGGGCGAGTAGCCCTCGTTCAGCAGCACCGTCTCGATCTGCGACGGGAACACGTTCACGCCGCGGATGATGAGCATGTCGTCCGAGCGGCCCATTGGCTTGGACATTTTGACGAGCGTCCGCCCGCAGGAGCATTTCTCGCGCGTGAGCACGCAGATATCGCGCGTGCGGTAGCGCAGAAGCGGGAACGCCTCCTTGGTGATCGAGGTAAAGACAAGCTCCCCGCGTTCGCCCTCCGGCAGCACCTCGCCGGTGTCCGGATCGATGATCTCCGGGATAAAGTGATCCTCGTTGATGTGCATGCCGGTCTGCTCCCCGCATTCGAACGCGACGCCGGGGCCGGAGGTCTCCGTCAGTCCGTAGATATCGAACGCCTTGATGCCGAGCGAGCGCTCGATGTCGCGGCGCATTTCGTTCGTCCACGGCTCCGCGCCGAAGATGCCTGCTTTCAGCCGGTTATCCTCCGGCTTGTAGCCCTTTTCCTTCAGCGCCTCGCCGATGTACGCCGCATAGGACGGCGTGCAGCAGAGGATCGTCGCGCCGAGATCCATCATGAACTGGATCTGCCGCTCCGTGTTGCCGGAGGACATCGGCAGCGTCAGGCAGCCGACCTTGTGGGAGCCGCCGTTCAGTCCGGGACCGCCGGTGAACAGACCGTAGCCGTAGGCGACCTGCACCACGTCCTCGCGCGTGCCGCCCGCGGCAACGATGGCGCGCGCGCAGCATTCCTCCCACAGATCGACGTCGTGCTGCGTGTAGAACGCGACGACGCGCCGTCCTGTCGTGCCGGAGGTGGACTGGATGCGCACGCAGTCGGACAGCGGCGCGGCGAGCAGTCCGTACGGATACTCGTCCCGCAGATCCGCCTTCGTCAGGAACGGCAGCTTGCTGAGATCGTCCACGCTGCGGATGTCGTCCGGCGTGACGCCCTTTTTCTCCATCAGGGAACGGTAGTAGGGAACGTTGTCCCAGACGTGCCGCACCTGACGGACGAGGCGCTCGCTCTGGAGCGCGCGCATCTGCTCGCGGGGCATGGTTTCGATTTCTTTTTGGTAGTAGCGCTCTTCCATTGTATACCTCTGTTTTATGAAATTATACACGATAACCAAGCTCGAACGCGCGCCGGTTCATCTCAAGGAATTTCGGCGCAACGGTCGCCTCCAGCGCCGCAAGCCATTTCTCAGGCGCGATGCCGGAGTTTTTCGCGTAATGCCCCATCAGAACGATGTTCACCGCGCGGGAGGAGCCAGCCTGCTCCGCAAGGGAAAGCGCGTCCAGTGCGTCCACGACGGCGCCCGCGGCGCGCGCCGTGTCCAGTACGTTTTCCGGATAGACGGCGGCGCCGGTGATGACGGGCATGGGATCGATCTGCTGCGTGTTGACGACGATGCGCCCGCCCTGTCTCAGATAGGGAAGATAACGCGCCGCCTCGAGCTTTTCAAAGGAGATAATGCAGTCCGCCTCCCCGAGATCGACCAGGGGAGAGTATACGCGCTCGCCGTATTTGATATAGGTGACGACGGAGCCGCCGCGCTGGCTCATGCCGTGGACCTCTGATACCTTGACGTCGTAGCCTTCCTCCGTCAGTACACGGCCGAGCAGACGGCTGGCGAGCAGCGAGCCCTGCCCGCCGACGCCGACGATCATGATGCTGGTTGTGGTCATGGTTTGTACTCCGTTATGTTAATGTTTTGATTCGCATGAAAAACCGGTCCGCTGCCCACAGGGGATACGGGGAGACGCCGGGGGAAGGGATATGCCGGGGAAAACTTTTTGAAAAAAGTTTTCCCGTGCCCCTTTCAAAAACTTTCAAACTGATATACAGTCCCGCACAGCGAAAATTTCGCCGTACAGTATCCCTGTTTTTGCCCGAAAGTTTTTGGGGGCGCGGGGACTTTTTTCAAAAAGCCCCCGCATCGTTCTCCGTTCCCCGTTCTCCGTTCCTTATCCGATCGCGTCAAAGGCGCATTTCTGGCGGCAGACGGCGCAGCCCACGCAGAGCGTTTCGTCGATGACGGCTTTTTTATTCCGGAAGCTGATTGCCGGGCAGCCGAGACCCATGCACGATTTGCAGCCGCGGCACTTGTCCGCGTTCACGGCGAGCGGCGGATTCTTTTTCACATTTTTGAGCAGCACGCACGGACGGCGCGAGATGATTACCGACGGCTCCGGAGCCGCCAGCTCCTCCTTCAGCGCCCGCTCGCACGCCGCCAGGTCGTACGGATCCACCACCGTCACGCGGCGGATGCCGACGGCGCGGCACAGCGCCTCCAGATCGATCTTGCCCGCCGGGTCGCCGTGGATATCCAGCCCTGTCGTCGGGTTCTGCTGGTGCCCCGTCATGCCGGTGATGGAGTTGTCCAGAATAATCACCGTCGAGTTGGAGCCGTTGTACGCAATGTCGATCAGCCCCGTCACACCGGAATGCATGAAGGTCGAGTCGCCGATGACCGCGACCGTCCTGCCCTCCGCCTGCGCGCCCTGCGCCTTGTTGAAGCCGTGCAGACCGGATACCGATGCGCCCATGCACAGCGTCGTATCCACCGCGCACAAAGGCGGCTGCGCGCCCAGCGTGTAGCAGCCGATGTCGCCGAGAACCGTCACCTTGTTCTTTGCCAGCACATAGTACATGCCGCGGTGCGGACAGCCCGCGCACATCATCGGCGGACGTCCCGGCAGCTCCGCCGGCGCCGGCGTCACCGGCGGTACCGGCATGCCGAATGCACCTGCAACGGTGCGCTGCGAGTATTCGCCGATCGGGGAGAACATCGATTTGCCCTCCACCTCCAGCCCGAGCGTTCGGCAGAACGTTTCGATCACGCCGTCCAGCTCCTCGATCACGACCAGACGCTTCACTGACGCAGCGAAGCGCCGGATCAGCTGCGGCGGCAGCGGATTTACCATGCCCAGCTTCAGTACGGGTACGGAATCTCCGAATACCTCCTTCGCGTACTGGTAGCAGGCGCCGCTTGTGATGATGCCGAGCGCGTGATCCGCGCCGTCCTCCACGCGGTTGAACGGGCAGTCCTCCGCGTACGCGGCAAGCGCCGCCATCCGCTCTTCCACGATGGGATGCCGTCCTTTCGCGTATGCGGGCATCATGATGTATTTCTGCGGGTTCTTTTTGTATTCCTTCACCGGCGCGTCGGTGCGCTCGCCGGTCTCCACCAGACTCTGCGAATGCGCAATGCGCGTTGTCATACGCATCAGCACCACGGTGTCAAACTGCTCCGAGAGGGCAAGGGATGCCTTGGCAAAGGCGTACGCCTCGCCGGAATCCGCCGGCTCCAGCATGGGCAGCTTCGCCGCGACCGCATAGTGGCGGGAGTCCTGCTCGTTCTGGGAGGAATGCATGGCGGGATCGTCCGCAACGCACAGCACCATACCCGCGTTCACACCGGTGTAGGAGAGCGTGAAGAGCGGATCCGCTGCCACGTTCAGTCCGACATGCTTCATGGCGCAGACGGAACGCCTGCCGCCGAGCGACGCGCCGAACGCCACCTCGCAGGCGACCTTTTCGTTCGGCGCCCATTCGGTGTAGATGTCGCGGTACGCGGAGAGAAATTCCGTGATCTCCGTCGAGGGGGTGCCGGGATAGCTGGAGACAACGCCGACGCCGCCCTCGTAAAAGCCACGGGCAAGCGCTTCGTTTCCGATCAGTAGTTTTTTCATGAAATGCTCCTTTGTTTGTGGAGTGTAAGGTTTGTCTGCTGTGGACGGGCAGGCGCTGCCGCCCGTCCCCGTGCAGGAGGGGGAACGATGCGGGGACTTTCTGGAAAAGTCCCCACGCCCCCAAAACTTTCGGGGCAAAAACAGGGGTATTGTACAGCGGAAATTCCGCTGCACGGCGCCGGGCGTTCCGTTTGAAGGTTTTGGAAAAGGGCTTGGGGAAAACTTTTTTCAAAAAGTTTTCCCCGGTATCTCCCGGCGTCTTATTTTGTCGTTTCCGCTTCCACGAGCCGCACGCCGCAGTACATCTCCCGCAGCCGCGGCTTTTCGATCTTACCGGTAGGATTGCGCGGCACATGCGCAAAGATCAGCTTGCGCGGGCGTTTGTAGCGCGGCAGTCCGAGGCAGAACTCGTCGATTTCCTCTTCCGTCAGCGTCACGCCTTCCTTTGCTTCGATCACGGCTGCCGCGATCTCGCCGAGCCGCGCGTCCGGCAGGCCGATCACCGCCACATCCTTCACCTTCGGATGCGCCCGCAGGAAATCCTCAATCTGCACCGGGTACAGGTTTTCACCGCCTGTGATGATTACGTCCTTTTTGCGGTCCACCAGATAGATGAAGCCGTCCTCATCCTCGCGCGCCATGTCCCCCGTCAGGAGCCACTCGCCGCGCAGCACCTCCGCCGTCGCTTCCGGATTTTTATAGTAGCAGCGCATCACGCCCGGCCCCGCGACCGCCAGCTCGCCGACCTCGCCGCGCGGCACGTCCGCAAAATGCTCGTCCACGATCTTCGTCCGCCAGCCATAGCCCGCTTTGCCGATCGCGCCGACGTGATCGATGTTCTCCACGCCCAGATGCACGCAGCCCGGTCCGATCGATTCCGACAGACCGTAGTTCGTGTCGTACTGATGGTGCGGGAACACCTCTTTCCAGCGCCGGATCAGGCTTGGCGGCACCGGCTGCGCGCCGATGTGCATCAGGCGCCACGCGTCCAGCCTGTAGTCCGAGAGCGTTACCTCACCCCGCTCGATGGCGTCCAGAATGTCCTGCGCCCACGGCACGAGCAGCCATACAATCGTCGCCCGTTCCTCCGACGCGCATTGCAGGATCCATTCCGGCTTCACGCCGCGCAGAAGCACCGCGCGGGACGCGGAGAGCAGGCTGCCGAACCAGTGCATCTTTGCTCCCGTGTGGTACAAGGGCGGAATGCACAGAAACACGTCGTTCCGCGTCTGTCCGTGGTGCGCCTGCTCCGTTCTGCAGGAGGAGACGAGCGCCGCGTGGCTGTGCAGGATCGCCTTCGGAAATCCGGTCGTACCGGAGGAAAAATAGATCGCCGCGTCATCCTCGTCCGATATTTCCACCGGCGGCGGCACCGGCGAGCAGCAGCCGATCATCTCCGCGTAGTTGTCCGCGAAGTCCGGCGTCTGCGCCCGCGTCCCGACAAAGAAATAGTCGCGCACGCCGAGCTCGCCGCGGATTTCGTCGATACGCCCGGTGAATTCCGGACCGAACACGATCCGCGTGCAGTCCGCCAGACGGGCGCAGTAGAGGATCTCGTCCGCGGCGTAGCGGTAGTTCATCGGCACGGCGAGCGCGCCCGTCTTGAGGATGCCGAAATAGACCGGCAGCCACTCCAGACAGTTCATGAGCAGGATCGCCACCTTGTCGCCCCGCTTCACGCCGCGCGTGAAAAGCAGGTTTGCAAAGCGGTTTGCGTCCTCGTCGAAGGCGCGCCACGTGATCTCGCGGCGGTATTCCTCACCCTCCGCCGTTTCGATCAGATTCGCCTCGCGCCACGTCACCTGCCTGTCCGGCTGGTGCTGCGGCGTGATTTCGGTCAGAGCGACGTCGTGCGGATACAGCCGCGCGTTGCGCTCCAGAAAGTCGGTGATCGGCATCTTGGATTCTCCTCGTTTTTTTACAGATTCACTCTTGCAATCCGGCGGCGCAGCGGGTACAATATACCCGAATCAGCAATACGGAGCCGGTATTTTATGATAATTGATTTTCACACGCACGCGTTTCCCGACGCGCTTGCCGCAAAGACGATCCCTTACCTCGCTGAAAAAGCAGCCGCCGTACCGTGTACCGACGGCACCGCCGGAGCGCTCGTGCGCAGGCTGCGGGACAGCGGCGTCTCGCTTGGCGTCGTATTGCCCGTGGTGACGCGCCCCGCGCAGTTCCGTTCGGTGAACGCGTTCGCGGCGGAGCTGTGCCGGACGCCGGGACTGCTCTCCTTTGGCGGCATCCACCCGGACGACGGGGATATAGAGGGGCATCTTGCCGAAATTCAGGCGATGGGACTGCGCGGCATCAAGATCCATCCGGATTACCAAGGGGTGTACATTGATGACGCGCGCTACGTGCGCATTGCGCGACAGGCGCTGCGGCTTGGGCTGATCGTCGTCACGCACGCGGGCGTGGACGACGGTTTTCCGGACACGGTCCGCTGTTCGCCGGAGCGCGCCGCGCGGTTTCTGGACGCGGTGGAGGCGGACGGCGGGCCGGAGACGGCGCGGATCGTGTTTGCGCACGGGGGCGGAAACAGGCAGTTTCCCGACGTGGTGCGGTATCTGGCGGGACGGAACGTGTATTTTGATCTTTCCTTCATCTTCAATTATGCGAAGCCGGAGGAGGTTATGGACATCATCCGCGCGCACGGGGTGAGCCGGATCCTTTTCGCCTCCGACTGCCCGTGGGGCGATCCGGCGGAAGGCGTGCGTTTCGTGCGGTCGCTGCCGCTGTCGGAAGCGGAGCGGGAGGCGATTCTCGCCGGCAACGCCCGCGCGCTGCTCGGCGGGAAAAATCTCCTATAATAATAGCATAATCTGTCCCTCTTTGCAAGGATTTTGCCGAAAAACGACGCCGATTGCAAACAGCAGGGGATGCGGAGGCAAGGGGCGTGGGGAGAACGATGCAGGGGAACTTCTGCAAGAAGTTCCCCCGCACCCCCTCAAGAGCTTTCAAACTGAATGCCCGTCAAAGCGCAGTAGAACCTGTCCGCTATCCCTCCGGATGCCGTGCGGTGCGACAGAGTGCAGCGGAAACCGTTAGAATTCCCTCTGCCCGCCCATCCCGAAAAACACGTTCGCGCCCGCGCTCCCTGTGTTTTTTGATGTGGAAAGCGAAATGCCGCACCCTCCCTCCGGAAGCCAAGGAGAGAGGGTTGCGGGGGAGAGGAACTTCGGCGTCTGAGATGGTCCTTTCCCCCGCAATGCGAGGCGCTTGAGATGGTCCTCTCCCCCGCAATGCGAGGTGAATGAGTCTTTCTCCATAACTGAGATGTTCCCCCAAAACTCTCAGAGCAAAAACAGAGTACCGCACGAAGAAAATCCCGCTGCACAGTATTGTGTATTCAGTATGAAAGTTTTTGAAAGGGGCATGGGGGAAACTTGTTTCAAAAAGTTTCCCCCGGCGTATTCCCTTACTTCTGTATATTTCAGGAGGAACCCATGTCGAAACGAGACGAAGCGCTGGCGCTGCTGGAAGCGCGGCGCGGCGAATGGATATCCGGCGAGGAGATCGCGGCGGCGCTCGGCGTGACGCGGGCGGCTGTCTGGAAGGCGATCCGTTCGCTGACGGACGAGGGCTACGCCATCGACGCGTCGACGCGCCGCGGATATACGCTGCTGCCAACTTCGGATGTGCTGACAGAGGAGACCGTCCGCCGGTATCTTCCTCCTGCACTGTCCTCTCTCCAGATCCGGATCGAGGCGGAGACTTCCTCTACCAACGACGACGCGCGCGCTGCGGCGGCAGCCGGCGCGCCGCACGGCACGGTCATCGCCGCCGGAATGCAGACCGCCGGGCGCGGACGCCGCGGACGCGCGTTTCTTTCTCCGCCCGGCACAGGGCTGTATCTCAGCATCGTGCTGCGCCCCGCTATCCCCGCGGAACAGGCGATCCGCATCACGACCGCCGCCGCCGTCGCCGTCTGCCGCGCCGCGGAGGAGCTTACTTCCTGCACGGCGTCCATCAAGTGGGTCAACGACGTCTACATCCGCGAACGGAAGGTCTGCGGCATCCTGACCGAAGCCGCCTTTACGCCCGAGAGCGGTCAGCTCGAATACGCCGTGCTCGGCATCGGCGTGAACGTGACGGAACCGGCGGGCGGTTTTCCGCCGGAGCTTGCCGGTATCGCGGGGGCGCTTCTGCCCGAGCGCCGCTCTGACGCGCGCGCGCGGCTGCTCACTCTCATCCTGTCGCATTTCTTTTCGCTGTACGATTCCCTGGCGGACGGAACGTATATCGACGAATACCGCCGCCGCTGCTTTGTGCTCGGGCGGCGCGTGCGCGTGATCTCGGCGGACGGCGCTTCCGCCTATGAGGCGGAGGCGGTCGGCGTGGACGGCGAGTGCCGCCTGGTCGTGCGCACGCCGGACGGGGCGAGTGCTGCGCTTTCCTCCGGAGAGATCAGCGTCCGCCCGCTCTGACGCGCGCGGATAAACGGCGGCGCGCCGCTCCATACTATCTAAAAAACAAAAAACTAAAAAACGCCGCCGTACCGGCGGCATCTGCGAAAGCAGGAAAGGAGACCAATATGGCTGTTATCACGCTTACAAAAGACAATTTCGCGTCCGAGGTGCTCGCTTCGCCCGTGCCGGTGCTGGTGGATTTCTGGGCGAGCTGGTGCGGACCGTGCCGCATGATGTCGCCCATCGTGGACGAGATCGCCGGGGAGGTATCGTCGGCGAAGGTCGGCAAGGTTAACGTGGACGACGAGGCGGAGCTGGCGCAGCAGTTCGGCATCATGAGCATTCCGACGCTGCTCGTTTTCAAGGGCGGAAAGGTTTCCGCGCAGAGCGTCGGCGTGCGCGACAAGGAAGCCGTTCTCGCCATGCTCGGCGTCTGAGCTGTGGATACACCGGGGAAAACTTTTTGCATCTTTCCCCGGTCCTTTTTCCAAAGCTCTTATACGTTGGTTTTTTGCCCCAAAACGCTGGCGGCGCGCCGGCGCGAGCATATGTTTGGAGCGAAGCGTGCGCGCTTGATATGGACGATCCGCTGCGCGGACGTTTCGTTTTCATATTTTTTTGCGTTTCCTTTAAGCACCTAATTTTCTCTCCAGGAAACAGCATCTTTGCATAATTCAGGAGGAAAAAAGAATGTACGAACTGTCAAATGCTTCCGTGAAGATCGGATTTGACGAAACAACGGGTGCCATCGTCGAGCTGACCAACTGCCGCACCGGATACGCGCTGATCCGTCAGCCGGCGCTCGCGCTGGGACTGACCATGCTTGTTCCGGTCGAAGAGCACCGCAATAACCTCGCGCTCAGCGAAAACCAGCGGCTCAGCGGGATTGTGAAAGGCGCGGAAACTGTCACACTGAAATATGACCGTATCTTCTGCAACTGGAGCGGAGAGATGGATATTTCGGCGGAGATTGAAGTCCGCCTGAACGGCGAGTTGATTCTGTGCAGCGCCACCGTCGTCAATCATTCGCCTTATATTGTTGAAGAATTCCGTTACCCGTGCTTCGGCGGCGTTGCGGCTCCCGAAGGCGAGGATGCTCTTCTGTGTCAGACCATGCACTTCCAGGGCGGTATCTATCAGTTTTATCTTGGAAACAACGGCATCGGAAACTCGGATTATTGGGGGACCGACCACCCTACCAGGAGAAAATACTATCCTTCCCCCGACGTTTCCGCACCGTTTATGCTCATAACCGGAAAAAAGCAGGGACTTTACGTGGGCGCTCACCGGTATGAACCTGAATTTGTTGAATTTTTGATGGAATATAAGCCCGGCTACCTTGATAATATGCACCACCGGGTTGTGCGCGACGGCGATATTCCGGGCGTTCCGGCAGGCTATTCCGTCAGCGTGAGCCAGCTCCCGTTTATCCAGCCCGGGGAAACCCTGAAGCTCACGCCCATTGCGCTGCAATTCTACGAAGGAGACTGGCACGAGGGGATCCAGCCCTACATGAACTGGAGAAAAACATGGTTCCGTTCCTCCAAGTGCCCGAGATGGATCGACGACGCGGACTGCTGGATGACGCTGCACATCAATTCCCCCGAGGGATGCTGCCGTCACAGATACACCGAGCTGCCCGCTATCATGCGCGAAGCGAAAAAAAGCGGTGTAAAGGTGCTCCAGCTCATCGGATGGGCACGCGGAGGTCAGGACGGCGACGAGCCCTATCAGGATACCGACCCGAGGCTCGGCACACGTCAGGAACTGAAGGACGCTATTGCCGAAATCGAAGCGATGGGCATACACGTCCTTTTGATGTGCAAATTTAAATGGGGGGACAGCAGCACGCCCGAATACAAAGAAGAGCTTCTCCCTCTCACCATGAAGGACTTCTTCGGGAATCCCGTCTATTTCGGCGGATATTCATACCAGACGACGCTTCAGAATGTATCCGGCGGGAGCCGCCGCTCAGGCGCGGGACTCTGCCACCTCTCGGAGGACTATCGGAAAATCGCGCTGCGCGAATTCGATAAAATTCTCGACCTCAAACCGAGCGGGATTCTGTACGATGAGCTTGCAAACCCCATGATGCTCTGCTTCGACAAAAATCACGGACACCGTCCTGGGTACTGCATTCATGTCGGGTCGGTAAAACTGGCGGAGGAATTCCGGCGCGAAGCGACCGCCAAGTGCGGCGAGGAATTCTTTATGACGGGCGAGGGACCGCTCGACGTGCTCAACCAGTACTATCCCGGCAACTACATCCGCTCGGATAACTGGGGACATGCGCCCATCTGGAAATTCATGAACCCGGATCTGTATATCGCGACCTGTCTCGTCGGCTTCGACGATCGCGAAATGGTCAATCAGTGCATTACATACGGCTACGCGATGAACTATGAGCCCTATAACTTCAAGGGAACTCCCGACGACGTTCCGCTGACCAAAAAGGCGGTTCTTGAGGCGCAGGCAGTCCGCATGAAGCTGAAGGATTACATCTGGAACGGCGTTTTCCGCCATACGGTCGGCGTACATGCGGAGGTCGCAGGGGAAAACTGTGAGTTCATCTACTCGATGTTTGTAAACAAAGAAAACGGAAAGCGGGCCGTGGTCGCGGCAAATCAGGATTCGTCGAAAACGCTGGACGTGATCTTCACCCTTGACGGCGGCAGCAAGGCGTTTACCGTATACCGTCCGGGAACGGACGAAACGGAGACCTCGGACGGCAGAGTCACGGTTGCTCCGAGAACCTTCTGCGTTTTGGTGGAGGACTGACCGGGGGGACATATCCCATTCCGGTGTTATGTCGGACGCACGTGCATAAAGGCGCGCGTCTTTCAGAAAATTTCCTGAAAAAAAGAGGATCCCGTGCAGCGGTACGGGATCCTCTTTTTCTTTACGTTTCCTCCTCGTGGAGCTTGCCGGAGAGGAAAGTGATTGCGCGTTCGGGGGCGTCTTTCGCGTCGCCCCACGGCTCCGCGTCGTAGCGGTAGTCGAATTTCTTGACGAACCAACTCACGTCGGCGTTCAGCTTTTCCATGTATTCGTTCTCGCGCGCGGAGACGGATTTATAGAAATCGGCGAAGGTGCGGCGGCTCATGCGTTCTCTGGCGGCGGAGACGAGGCCGGCGAAATGCGGCAGGCAGAAAAACGGCTGAGCCTCCGTTTTTTTGCGGAAGTCGGGGTCCTGCTCCCACAGGAGCGCGGCAGTTTCCTGCATGCGCACGAAGTTGTACTCGATGCGCGAGCAGACGTAGCAGGATTGGGAGAGCGTTGTGAATTTTTTTGCGGCGTTCTCGCCGGCATGTCCCACGAATGCGGCGGACGCGCCGATGTTCTTTTTCTGCTCGGCGAGGTGGCTCTCCAGAATCAGCGCCAGCGGCAGCCGCTTCGGGCGGCGGAGCATCATGGCGAAATGATCGCGGCAGAAGCCCAGCTCGTTTGTCCGGATGCGGACGTCCGGCTCCATCATCGACGCGCCGAGAATCAGCTCCAGCTCGTCTCCCTCCAGTTTATTGTACAGCCGGCAGAACGGGCAGCCGAGCGACGCGTCCGCCGCCGACGCCTCAAACGCTTCGTTTACCGGGATCGTGTATATCTGTTCCATGACTCATCCGCCTTTCTTGCGCTTTTTCTTTCATTATATCAGCCTTTGCACCGTTTTGCAAGGGGACTGGGTGGACGTGGCGCAGGGGACGCGGGGCGGGAGAACGATGCGGGGGAACGCCGTGGGGGAACCTTATGAATAAGACTCCCGCGAGGTTGCGCTTTGCGCAACCTCGCCGACTTGCGCGGAGCGCAATGTCGTCCACACCCCCTTAAACTTTCACACTGAATCCCCGTCAAAGCACAGCGAAATCCGCTCGCTATCGCTCCGGATGCCGTGCAGCGCGGCAGCGTGCAGCCGGAATCGTCAGAATTCACCTTGCACGCCCCTCCCGAAAAACACGTTCGCGCTCGCGCTCCTTGTGTTTTTGATGGAGCGACGCATGAGAAACCGTTCCCTCAGCCAAGGAGAGAGGGATGCGGGGGAGAGGAACTTCGGCGTCTGAGATGGTCCTCTCCCCCGCAGCAGAGTCCCCCGTACCCCTCAGAAACTTTCATACTGATCCATGGTACCATACACCTTAGCCTGTACGATACCCCTGTTTTTGCCCGAAAGTTTTCGCGGGGGGTCAAGGGGGACGCCTTTTTCAAAAGGCGCCCCCCTTGCGTTTCCCTTTGCGTTTCCCTTTGCGTTTCTCCCTGCGTCTTCCTTTCCAGAAAATTTCAGCGTAAAACGCGAAAAAACGCATGATTCTCCGAAAAAGCATATTTACAAATCCCCGCGGAAGCGGTATAATACTATATGTCTGATTATGCGCAAAAACTGCTGCGTGTCAATGGATAAAACCATAAATATACTCAGGAGGAAAATCAACACATGGCAAGAAAGAAACTTTCCATGGACGGCAACACCGCTGCGGCGCATGCGTCGTATGCGTTCACTGAGGTTGCCGCTATCTACCCGATCACGCCCTCCAGCCCGATGGCGGACACCACCGACGTCTGGAGCTCTCAGGGGCTGAAGAATATCTTCGGCGACACGGTCAAGGTTGTGGAAATGCAGTCCGAGGCGGGAGCCGCGGGCGCGGTGCACGGCTCTCTGGCAGCCGGCGCGCTGACGACTACATATACCGCTTCGCAGGGTCTGCTCCTCATGATTCCGAATATGTACAAGATCGCGGGCGAGCTGCTTCCGTGCGTGATCCACGTTTCCGCGCGCTGCGTCGCATCCCACGCGCTGAACATCTTCGGCGATCATTCCGACATTTACGCCTGCCGTCAGACCGGCTTCGCCATGCTCGCGGAGACCAACCCGCAGGAGATCATGGATCTCGGCGCGGTCGCGCACCTCTCCGCCATCAAGGGCCGCGTTCCGTTCCTCAACTTCTTCGACGGCTTCCGTACCTCTCATGAGATCCAGAAGATCGAGGTCTGGGACTTCGACGAGCTGAAGTCCATGGTCGATCAGGACGCCATCGCCGCGTTCCGCAGCCACTCTCTGAATCCGGAGCATCCGGTGCTGCGCGGCTCCGCCGAGAACGGCGACATCTTCTTCCAGCACCGCGAGGCGTGCAACAAGTACTACGACGCGCTGCCGGCTATCGTGGAAGACTACATGAACCAGGTCAACGCCAAGATCGGCACCGATTATAAGCTCTTCAACTACTACGGCGCGCCGGATGCCGACCGCATCATCATCGCGATGGGCTCCGTCAACGACGTTGCCGAGGAAGTCATCGACTACCTCAACGCTTCCGGCGAGAAGGTCGGTCTTGTCAAGGTTCGTCTCTACCGCCCGTTCGTCGCGGAGAAGCTCTCCGAGGCGATCCCCGCATCGGTCAAGAAGATCGCCGTCCTCGACCGCACGAAGGAACCCGGCGCGCTCGGCGAGCCGCTGTACCTCGACGTTGTGGCAGCGCTCAACAAGACCGGACGCAGCGATATCAAGGTCGTCGGCGGCCGCTACGGTCTCGGCTCCAAGGATACCCCGCCCGCTTCCATCTTCGCCGTGTATGAGAACCTCGCAAAGGACGAGCCGAAGGCCAACTTCACCATCGGCATCGTCGACGATGTGACCGGTCTCTCCCTCGAGGAGAAGCCCGCACCCGACACCGCTCCTGCCGGCACCATCGCCTGCAAGTTCTGGGGTCTCGGCGGCGACGGCACCGTCGGTGCGAACAAGAACTCCATCAAGATCATCGGCGACCACACCGACAAGTACATTCAGGCGTACTTCCAGTACGACTCCAAGAAGACCGGCGGCATCACCATCTCCCACCTGCGCTTCGGCGACAAGCCGATCAAGAGCCCGTACTACATCAACAAGGCGGACTTTGTCGCATGCCATAACCAGGCGTACATTCACAAGTACGACATGGTAACGGACGTCAAGCCGGGCGGCACTTTCCTGCTTGACTGCATCTGGAAGCCCGAGGAGCTGGAAGAGCACCTGCCGAACAAGGTCAAGAGCTACATCGCCAAGAACAACGTCAAGTTCTATACGATCAACGCAACCGATATCGCCGCCAAGCAGATCGGCAACCCGAAGGTCAAGAACACCGTTCTTCAGTCCGCGTTCTTCGCCCTCGCCAAGATCCTGCCGAAGGACGAGGCGATCGAGTACATGAAGAAGATGGCGTACAAGTCCTACTCCAAGAAGGGCGACGCGATCGTTCAGCTCAACTACAACGCCATTGACGCAGGCGCCAAGGCGGAGAATCTCGTTGAGATTCAGGTTCCCGCCGCGTGGGCGTCTCTCCCGGCGGACGCGCCGAAGACTGCCGCTACCGGCAAGAGACCGGAGCTGGTGAAGTTCGTAAACGAGATCGTCGAGCCGGTCGGCGCCATGGCGGGCGATTCGCTCCCCGTTTCCGCGTTTGAGGACTATGTGGACGGTCAGTTCCCGCAGGGCGCTGCCGCCTATGAGAAGCGCGGCGTCGCCGTTTACGTTCCGAAGTGGATCCCCGAAAACTGCATCCAGTGCAACAGCTGCGCCTTCGTCTGCCCGCACGCCGCCATCCGTCCGTTTGCCATGACGGAGGAAGAGGCTGCCGCCGCTCCCGCAGACACGCTGTTCACCGCGAAGCCGGTCATCAAGACGAACTACAAGTTCACGATGGCGGTGTCCGCCCTTGACTGCATGGGCTGCACGCTCTGCGTCAAGGCATGCCCCGTCACCGCAAAGGCGCTGAAGGATGCCGAAAAGACTGCTGCCGCCGAGTTCCCGGACGATCCGAAGGCAGCGGCAAAGGCTGCGGCAAAGGCTGCCGTCGCCAAGTCCGCCATTACGATGGTTCCGCAGGCGGACGGTCTGTTCCAGCAGGCTGCGTTCGACTATGCGGTCGAGAACGTCTCCGAGAAGCCGGAACTGATCAACACGACGGTCAAGGGAAGCCAGTTCAAGCAGCCGCTGCTTGAGTTCTCCGGCTCCTGCGCGGGCTGCGCCGAAACCTCCTATGCCCGCCTGATTACCCAGCTCTTCGGCGAGAGAATGTACATCTCCAACGCGACCGGATGCTCCTCCATCTGGGGCGGCTCCGCGCCGGCGACGCCGTACACGGTCAATAACAAGACCGGTCACGGTCCCGCATGGGCGAACTCCCTCTTTGAGGACAACGCTGAGCACGGTCTCGGCATGTATATCGGTCAGAAGACGATCCGCAACCGCCTCGCCGAGAAGGTCAAGGCGCTCATCGCCATCGACTGGACGGTCGCCGAGATCAAGGAAGCCGGTCAGGCGTGGCTGGATTCCTACGATGACGGCAAGGCGAATACGCCGGCGGCTGAGAAGCTGATCGCGGCGCTGGCGGACGGCGTTGTCGAAGGCTGCACCTGCGACGCATGCACGCTCGCGCGTGAGATCCTTGCGGAGAAGGACTACCTCGCCAAGAAGTCCGTGTGGATCTTCGGCGGCGACGGCTGGGCTTACGATATCGGCTTCGGCGGTCTCGACCACGTGATCGCGTCCGGCGAGGACGTCAACATCATGGTCTTCGACACCGAGGTGTATTCCAACACCGGCGGACAGGCGTCCAAGGCGTCCAACATCGGTCAGGTCGCGCAGTTCGCAGCGGCAGGCAAGGCAGTCGGCAAGAAGAACCTCGCCGAGATCGCCATGTCCTACGGCTACGTCTACGTCGCGCAGGTCGCGATGGGCGCGGACATGAACCAGCTCCTGAAGGCGCTGACCGAGGCGGAAGCATATCACGGTCCGTCGATCATCATCGGCTATGCTCCGTGCGAGATGCACGGCATCAAGGGCACCATGGCGAACTGCCAGCTCGAGATGAAGCGTGCCGTTGACGCTGGCTACTGGCAGATGTTCCGCTACAATCCGGCGCTGAAGGCGGAGGGCAAGAATCCCTTCACCCTCGACTCCAAGGAGCCGACGGCAAGCTACATCGACTTCATCAAGAGCGAGAACCGCTACAGCCGCCTGATGCAGGCATTCCCGGAGAGAGCGGAAACGCTGTTCGAGAAGGCGGACGCCAACGCCAAGGCGAAGTACGAGCGCCTGACGAAGTTCGTCGAGCTGTATAAGTAATTCCCGGTGATCCCCGGCATCACAGCATAATCATGAATACCGTGCGGCGCTGCCTGACAGATTTCGCCGCACGGTGTTTTTGTATCTCGCAGGGGGGACGCAAGGGGGGAGCCTTTTGAAAAAGGCGTCCCCTGCGCCTCGTGATGCGGGGGAGAGGGCCATCTCAGACGCTGAGGATTGCGGGGGAGAGGACCATCTCAGACGCCGAAGTTCCTCTCCCCCGCACCCCACTCTCCTTGGCTGGGGGGAGATGGGTGTGTCCCTTATCAAAAACACAGGGAGCACTGCGTCAAAAAAAACAAGGAGCGCGTGCGCGAACGTGTTTTTGGGGAGAGGCGGACGGGGCGAGGTCTGACGGCTTTCGCTGTACTCTGCTGAGATGCACGGCATCCGGAGAGATGGCGAACAGATTCCGCTGCACTTTGACGGGGATTCAGGTTGAAAGCTCTTGAGGGGGTGCGGGGGGAACTTCTTGCAGAAGTTTCCCCGCATCGTTCTCCCCTGCGTTCCTGTGATGCGGGGGAGAGGACCATCTCAGACGCCGAAGTTCCTCTCCCCCGCCCCCCACTCTCCTTGGCTGGGGGGAGATGGGTGCGTCCCTTATCAAAAAACACAGGGAGCACTGCGTCAAAAAACACAGGGAGCGCGTGCGCGAACGTGTTTTTGGGGAGAGGCGGACGGGGCGAGGTCTGACGGCTTTCGCTGCATTCTGCCGCGCTGCACGGCATCCGGAGAGATGGCGAGCGGATTCCGCTGCACTTTGATGGGGATTCAGGTTGAAGGCTCTTGAGGGGGTGCGGGGGAACTTCTTGCAGAAGTTCCTCCACATCGTTTTCCCCTGCGTCTGCCCCTTGCGCGGCGGGGGAGAGTGCGGTATAATCATATTTGCCGGTAACAGCTCCGGATGCAGCTGCGCCGGAAAAAGGAAACGGGGGACGACGATGGAATTTTTTCAGAAATACACTTCAAACACGTCGGCAGGAAGCGGCAACCAGAAGGTTTTTCGCGGAGACGCCGGGATGCAGACCGGACGGATCTTTTACCGCGTGGACTGCGGCGGCGAATACGAGTATTCGTTTTTGTTTTCCAATATCATTGACAGCACCTTTGCCGACGGCAGAGAAAGCCATACCAATTATATCTGCGATTCGTGGGAAATCCGGCAGCTGCGCGCAGGCGTCTGCCCGGGCGATTTCTTCGGCGGCAAATCTGTCGCCGAGGCGCAGCAGATGCTTGACCGTGCCTGCCGCATGAAATCGCTCACCTTCGGCGGCAGACCGTGCAAAACAGCAGCCCCGGGCGAGTTCTTTGCCGCGGATCCCGTTCTTCTGGATGCAGGAAGCGGCGATTATATTTGCATGGAGATCTCCTTTTGCGGCAGCGAGATCCCCTTCCTCGCCGAATGCAATATCCCCGCTTACAAAAAGTGCGGAGAGAAATGGAGCCGGTCGAGCGAAATGCCCTTTCCCGGCATGCTCGGCTGTCACAGACCGGTAAAAAAACGGATCGCTTTTCTGGGCGACTCCATCACCGAGGGACTCGGCACACCGGTCGATTCCTACGCGCACTGGGGCGCGCTCGCCGCGAAAGCCCTCGGCGCGGAGTATGCATTCTGGAATCTGGGGCTTGGATATGGCAGAGCGAGCGACGCGGCATCCGACGGCGCCTGGCTCTATAAGGCGAAGCAGAACGATGCCGTGGTCGTTTGCTTCGGTGTGAACGATATTCTGCAGGGCCGCGCGGCAGAGGAGCTGGAAGCTGACCTTTCCACAATCGTGCGGACGCTTCGCCGCTGCGGCGTCAGCGTGCTGATACAGACGATCCCGCCCTTCGATTATCAGGAGGACCGCAAGCGCGTCTGGCTGGAAGTCAACCGCTATATCAAAACCACCCTCGCGCAGGAGGCGGACGCTGTCTTTGACGTCGTGCCGGTGCTCAGCGTGGGCGGCGACACGCCGGAGCGCGCTCTCTACGGGGGACATCCCAACGAGACGGGCTGCCGGAGATGGGCGGAGGCGCTTCTTCCCACCCTGTCAGCATGGCTCCGGAAGATCTGAACAAAACACAGTATGCCACAGGACGGAGGCGATCGCCCCCCGTCCTTTCTGTTTTTCGGTTGGCGCTTTTCACACGCTGTTTTCAAAATCACTCTTGACAGTGGCTATATAAATGATATAAAATATTATTATGTGTAAAAGTACCCTTCCAGCGGGCAGGGTACACAGCTTGCTGGATTTTCCATATTTTTACATAGATAACGACGCGGCGGAAAGCCGCGCATGCCAGTATACAGGAGGTGCCACAGATGACAGGGATCATCATTTCCGCCGTGGTCACGGCGGTGGCTGCGCTTCCGATCGGATTTTTCTGCGGAATTACGTACCGCCGCCGCATTGCGGAGGCTGAGATCGGCTCTGCCGAGGAGCAGGCGAGAAAAATACTCGAAGACGGAATCAAAGCAGCGGATACCAAGAAGAAAGAAACTCTGATCGAGGCGCGCGAGGAGATTCTGCGCACAAAGAACGAATTCGACCGCGAAGTCAAGGAGCGCCGCGCCGAATTGACAAGACAGGAGCGCCGTCTCGCCGGCAAGGAGGAAAATCTCGACCGCAAGCTCGAAACGCTGGAGAAAAAGGACGAAACCCTGAACCGCAAGATCCGCGAGGCGACTGAGGCGGGCGAGGAGATCGAACGCGTCAAGGCGCAGCAGTACGAGACTTTGCAGCAGGTCGCCGGGCTGACCGCCGAGGAAGCAAAGGCGCAGCTCGTGGAACAGCTGGAGACTGAGGTCCGGCGCGAGCAGGCGATCCGCCTGACCGAGTTGGAATCCGAATTCAAGGAAGAAGCGGAGACCAAGGCGCGCAATATCATCGCCCTTGCCATCCAACGCTGCGCCGCCGATCAGGTGGCGGAATCGACGGTGTCCGTCGTGCCGCTGCCCAGCGACGATATGAAGGGACGCATCATCGGGCGCGAGGGACGCAATATCCGCGCCATCGAGCAGATGACCGGCGTCGATCTCATCATTGACGATACGCCGGAGGCGATCACCGTTTCCGGCTTCGATCCCGTGCGGCGTGAGGTCGCGCGCATCGCTCTTGAAAAGCTGATCTCCGACGGACGCATCCACCCGACGCGCATCGAGGAGACGGTCGAAAAGGCGCGCCGCGAGGTGGACGCCGAAATCAAGGCGGCGGGCGAACGCGCCACGTACGAGACCGGCCTGCACGGTTTCCAGCCGGAAATGATTAAGCTGCTCGGACGACTCAAATACCGCACCAGCTACGGTCAGAACGTGCTGATGCATTCCATCGAGGTGTCGCTGCTCTCCGGCATCATTGCGGACGAACTCGGCTGCGACTCTACCCTGGCGAAGCGCGCCGGTCTGCTGCATGACATCGGCAAGGCGCTGACGCAGGAGGTCGAGGGCTCCCACGTCCAGCTCGGCGTGGAGCTTGCGCGTAAATTCAAGGAGTCCGCCGACGTGATCCATGCCATCGAGGCGCACCACGGCGACGTGGAGCCGCGTACCCTCGTCGCGATGATCGTGCAGGCAGCGGACGCCATCTCCGCCGCCCGCCCCGGCGCGCGCCGCGAGAATCTGGAAAACTATATCAAGCGCCTGACGAAGCTGGAGGAGATCGCCAACAGCTTCGGCGGAGTGGAAAAGAGCTTCGCCATTCAGGCGGGACGCGAACTGCGCATCATGGTCAAGCCGGAGCAGGTCAAGGATGAGGATATGCCCCTCGTCGCCCGCCAGATCGCACAGAAGATCGAGGGCGAGCTGGAATATCCCGGTCAGATCAAGGTCAGCATCATCCGCGAAAACCGCGCGACCGATTACGCAAAGTAAAAAGGAGTCCGTATGCGCATTCTCTGCATGGGCGATGTCGTCGGCGCGGAAGGCACGGCGTATCTTGGCTCCGCCCGACTCCTCTCACGCCTGCGCACCTCGCTCGGCGCCGATCTCGTTATTGTCAACGGCGAGAATTCCGCTCCGGGCAACGGCATCTCCCCCGATTCCGCGCGCGCCCTCTTCGACGCGGGCGCGGACGTCGTGACCGGCGGCAACCACACCTGGCGCCGCCGCGAGATCTATACCATGCTGGACGACGAAGCGATGCTGCTCCGCCCCGCGAATTATCCCGCCGCGGCGCCCGGACACGGCGCCTGCCTGACGGATGCCGCCGGACGGCGCGTGCTCGTCCTCAATCTCGCCGGCTGCGTGTTCATGGAGCCGCTCGCCTCGCCGTTTGAGACGGCGGACAGGCTTCTGCGCGAATATGCCGGGAAATTTGACGCCGCCGTCGTCGATATCCATGCGGAGGCGACCAGCGAAAAGCTGGCGCTGGCACGGTATCTGGACGGGCGCGTGTCCGCCGTATTCGGCACGCACACGCATGTGGCGACCGCCGACGCGCAGATTCTGCCGGGCGGCACCGGCTATATCACCGACGTCGGGATGTGCGGCTCGCACGCCGGGATCCTCGGCGTGGCGACGGAGCCGATCCTGCATAAATTCCTCGAAAAAACGCCTGTCGGCTTTGCGCCGGCATCCGGACAGCGCGCGGCGCACGGCGTCCTCTTTGACGTGGACGCGAACGGACGCTGCGTGCGCGCGGAGGGCATCACAGCCTGACTTTCTCCCATTCAACAAAAATCCCGCGAATCGGACGGTTTTCCGAATCGCGGGATTTCTTTTTCCGTTTCGGCTGTGCGCAGGCATAGCATGGCGTAGAACGCCATAGAATGCATCAAAGAGAATTTTACTTTCCGGCAAGCTCCGCCATACACTTGCGGCATACCTTCTTGCCGCGGAACAACACCACATCCGTCCCCTCGTTGCAGAAAATGCAGCAGGGCTGATACTTCTTCAGAATGACCATATCCTCATCCACAAAAATTTCAACGCCGTCCTTCGGCTCCAGCTCCAGTTGACGGCGTGTTTCGATCGGCAGAACGATTCTGCCCAGTTCGTCAATTTTGCGCACGATCCCGATGGATTTCATAAGTATATCCTCCGATAAATGAATATGTGATAAGTTCTGTGACTTCACAGAAACAGAAGTGGGAAGCAGATAGTATTCTACCACATGTTCCATGATTTGTCAACCTAAAATGTAAAATAATTACAATTGTACCGTACTGTTTACATGTTTCTCACAGGAAAAGACGATTCGTGTGGAAGGAGATTGGGAAATGTTAGGAGTTTGCTTCTTTATTTTGTGTGCGGCGTCCGTTCTGGCGGCGGCGCTGAACGGCAGCATGCCGTCGCTCTCGAACGCAGCCCTTGACGGCGCGGCGGAGGCGGTGCGGCTCGTATTGTCCCTTGCGGGAACGATGGCGCTCTGGTGCGGCGTCATGAACGTATTGCGGGAGGCGGGCGTCACGCAGCGGCTCAGCCGCCTGCTCGCGCCGGTTCTGCGGCTTGTTTTCCCCGACGCGTGGCGGGACAAAACGGCATGCGCCGAGATCACCGCGGCGCTCAGCGCCAATATTCTCGGGATCGGGAACGCGGCGACGCCGCTCGCTCTCGCGGCGATGGGGAAGCTGCAGGCGCGCAATCCGACGCCGGATACGGCGACGGACGATATGATTACCCTCGCCGTGCTCGCCACCTCCTCTCTCGACATCCTGCCGACGACGCTGCTCGCACTGCGCCGCGCAGCCGGTTCCGCCGCTCCGTATGCCGTGATCGTGCCGATCTGGCTGACCTCGTCTGTCTGCTGCCTGTGCGCGGTTCTGCTGTGCCGCGCACAGGCATGGGCGCGCCGCGCCGGGAGGCGCGCATGATCGCCGAAACCGTATCCGCCTGCGTCATTCCGGCGGTGCTGCTCGCTGCGGCTTCCTTCATGCTCTCGCGCCGCAAGGATTACTTCACCGTATTCGTCAGCGGCGCACGGGAGGGACTGGAGACGGCGGTCCGCCTTCTCCCAGCCATGATTGCGCTGATGGTCGCGCTCTCCATGCTTTCCGCGTCGGGGGTGCTTTCGTGGCTGAGCGGCGTTCTCGCCGCGCCCGCCGCCGCCGTCGGCGTTCCGGCGGAGCTGATCCCGCTGCTCGTCACGCGGCCCGTTTCCGGCTCCGCGTCCACCGCCGCGTATGCCTCCATGCTGGAGGAATACGGACCGGACAGCTTTCCCGCTTTGTGCGCTACCGTGCTGATGGGTTCCTCCGACACGATGATCTACGTCATCTCTGTTTATTTTTCCGGTACCGCGACCGCGGGCCACCCCGGCGTGCGCCGCACGCGCTATGCGTTTCCCACGGCAGCCGCCGTGATGCTTCTGTGCGTTTTCCTTTCCTGCGCAGTTGCGCGCCTGTTTTTTGATTGCTGAAAATGCCGCATAACGGCGCGCCGCCGCGTCCATAATAGATAAGCAAATACGGGCAGCGGAGGGAAGCGCATGCGAGGCAGCGAAAAAAAGATCATTTACATCCGGGACACCGGCAGCCGCATCTTTGAGGAGGCGTATTTCGTCATACGGCGCGGCGTATGCGATGGGGAAGGACGCCCGAGCGAAAACGATATGGTGCGGGAGGCGGAGCGTATCGTCGAGGAAAGCGGCGGCGCGTATCCGGCGCATGCCCGCCGCACCCGTTTGCGTGGGAGACTTCTCTCTTTTTTTGCGGGCGCGGCGGCAGCTGCCGCCCTCATCTGCGGCGGAACGTGGCTTTTCGCCCTGCTATGACGGTTTGTACACAGTAAATTTACAAATCGTTCATATCGGGCGTGGGAACGCCCTCTGTATGCATAGTATAATATGAATGAGATAATATGGTCGTTTAGCGGAGCGGCTGTTCGTCTGGCCGCCCGCCTGTCATACGGATTTGATCGGATATAGAACCCGTACGCCCGTCCGGCTGTATGCCCCGTTCCGCCGCCCTCGGAACGCGCTTTCAGCATCCGAACGCATTTTGTCGCGCTCACCGCCGGATCTGCCGTACGGCTTTCTGTTTTTACGGCCGTATTTTTCTACATATTTTTTGAAAGGAAACCCCAAATGGCCAAAAAACAAAACGGCACGAAGCTCCGGGTCATGATGCTCGGAGGCTTGAACGAAATCGGAAAAAACCTCGCCGTACTGGAATACGGTGAGGACATCATTGTTGTGGACTGCGGGCTTGCGTTCCCCGACGACGACATGCTCGGCGTGGATCTCGTAATCCCCGATATCTCCTATCTGGAAAAGAACGCGGACCGGATCCGCGGCATCCTGCTGACGCACGGACACGAGGATCACATCGGCGCGATCCCGTACGTGCTGCGCACCATCAATCCGCCGATCTACGGCACCCGCCTGACGCTCGGCATTCTGGAAAACAAGCTGGCGGAGCAGCGCCCGCCGCATAAAGTACAGATGAACACCGTTTCCGCCGGCGATACTGTGAAGCTCGGCGCGTTCTCCGTCGAATTCATCCGCGTCAACCACTCCATCGCGGACGCGTGCTGCCTCGCCATCACCACGCCGGTCGGCGTCGTGATGCACTCCGGCGACTTCAAGATCGACGTCACGCCCATCGACGGCGAGATGACCGACCTCACCCGCATCGGTGAATACGGACGCAAGGGTGTGCTGCTCTTCATGTGCGAATCGACCAACGTCGGACGCCCCGGCTTCACCCCCTCGGAGAGAAAGGTGGGTGCGTCGCTCGACCTCATCTTCATGAACAATCCGGACAAGCGGATCATCATCGCCACCTTCTCCTCCAACGTCCACCGCGTCCAGCAGATCATCAATTACAGCGCGAAATACGGGCGCAAGGTCGCCATCACCGGCCGCAGCATGCTGAACGTCGTCGGCGCCGCTGTACGCCTCGGCTACATGAAGGTGCCGGACAGCGTCCTCATCGATATCACCGAGATCGGCAAATACAAGCCCAGCCAGCTCACTATCGTCACGACCGGCTCGCAGGGCGAGCCGATGTCCGCCCTATACCGCATGGCGTTCTCCGACCACAATCAGGTGGAGCTGACGCCGGACGACCTCGTCGTCCTCTCCTCCCACGCGATCCCCGGCAACGAAAAGCTTGTCGGCAGGATCACGAACGAAATGTACCGCCGCGGCGTCAACGTCTACCACAGCGAGGCGGAGGTACACGTCTCCGGACACGCCTGCCAGGAGGAAATGAAGCTGCTGCACGCGCTCATCAAGCCGAAATTCTTTATGCCGATCCACGGCGAGTACAGCCACCTGATGCAGCATAAGGAGCTGGCGCAGTTCATGGGCATGGACGCCGACCACATCTTCGTCTGCGATATCGGACAGGTGCTTGAGCTGGACAAGAACAACTGCCGCCGCGCCGGCACCGTCCCCTCCGGACGTGTGCTCGTGGACGGCTACGGCGTCGGCGACGTCGGCAATATCGTTCTGCGCGACCGCCGTCACCTGGCACAGGACGGACTGATCGTCGTCGTTGCGACAATCGATACCGACACGAAAACGATCCTCAGCGGTCCCGACATCATCTCGCGCGGCTTCGTCTACGTGCGCGAGTCCGAGGCGCTGATGGAGGAGGTGCGCAAGATCGCGCGCGATTCGCTCAACGGCACGATCGACGCGGGCGTGAGCGAATGGACCCAGATGAAGCAGAACATCAAGGACGATCTATCCAAATATCTGTACAGCAAAACCAAGCGCAAGCCCATGATCCTCCCGGTCATCATGAATGTGTAACGCCCGAAAGGAATCCACCGCCATGGTCAAGCATATCATTTTGTGGAAGCTCCGCGACGATATCCCGTCCGAGGAGCGCTCTGCCGTTACGGCGGAGGCAAAAAAGCGCCTGGAGGCGCTGAACCTGCAGATCCCAGGCATGTATTACATCACGGTCCGCACGGAGGGGCTGGACTCCTCCTCGGCGGATATGATGCTCGAGTCCCTCTTCACCGGCGCGGACGCGCTGGCGGCGTACCAGAAGAATCCGCTCCATCTGGAGGCGGCGGGCTATGTGCGCAGCGTCGTCGGAACGCGGCTCTGCTTTGATTTTACGTTCTGATGGCGGAGCTGCTTTCCCCCGCGGGGGATTTTGAAAAGCTGCGCGCGGCGATCCGCTACGGCGCGGACGCCGTGTATCTTGCCGGGGAGAGCTTCGGTATGCGCTCCGCCTCGGCGAATTTCACCCGCGCGGAGCTGGAGGAAGCGGTCGGATATGCGCATGCGCGCGGCGTGAAGGTATACGTCACCGTCAATGTGATGCCGCGCACCGGCGAGTACGCGGCGCTGCGCGATTTTCTCTGCTTTCTGGACGCCGTCCGCGCGGACGGCGCCATCGTTTCCGATATCGGCGTTCTTTCGCTGGCAAAGGAATGCGCGCCCGCGCTGCCGCTCCATATCTCCACGCAGGCGAGCGCCGTCTCTGCCGCGGCGTGTACGGCATGGCACGCGCTCGGCGCTTCCCGCGTCGTGCTGGCGCGGGAGCTGACGCTGGAGGAGATCCGCGTCATCCGCGAGAACACGCCGCCGGAGCTGGAGCTGGAGGCGTTCATCCACGGCTCCATGTGCATCGCCTACAGCGGGCGGTGCCTGCTCTCGAATTACTTTACCGGGCGGGACGGCAATCACGGCCGCTGCGCCCAGCCGTGCCGCTGGAACTACCGCGCGCTGGAGCTCACGGAGGAAAAACGCCCGGACGCGCCGCTGCCCGTCGTGGAGGACGGCGGCGACACCTTCGTCATGAGCTCGCGGGATCTCTGTATGATCGGGCATATCCCCGAGCTTTTGCGCGCCGGCATTACCTCCTTCAAAATCGAGGGGCGCGTCAAGAGCGCCTACTACGCCGCCGTCGTGACGAACGCCTACCGCATGGCGCTCGACGCGTATGCGCGCGATCCGGCGCATTATCAAGCCGATCCGGCGTGGCTGCGCGAGCTGTGCAGCGTCAGCCACCGCGCCTATGACACGGGCTTCTTTTTCACGCCGCCGCATGAGAACGCCAACACCGTCGACACGCCCGGATACATCCGCGAGAAGGCGTATCTCGCGGCGGCGCTCACCGATTCGGACGCGGACGGGCGTGCATGGTTTTTGCAGCGCAACAAGTTTTCGGAGGGAGACGCGCTGGAGCTTCTGACGCCGGGACTGCCCGGCATTCCGTTCACCGCGGCGGAGCTGCAAAACGAAGCGGGGGAGCCTGTCGGCTCCGTACCGCATCCCATGATGAAATTTTCTATGCGCGCGTCTGTCCCGGTCCGCGCCGGCGACATTGTGCGCGCAGGCGGGGAGGACTGATCCTATGGAACTCTTACTGGAACTGCTGAAGGCCGCGCTTCTCGGCGTCGTGCAGGGCGTCACCGAATGGCTTCCGATCTCCAGCACCGGACACATGATCCTGCTCGACGAGGTGCTCTCGCTCGATGTCAGCGAAAGCTTTATGTCGATGTTCCGCGTCGTGATCCAGCTCGGCTCGATTCTTGCGGTGCTGGTGCTCTATTTTCACCGGCTGAATCCTTTCTCCCCGCGGAAATCCGCGGCGGAAAAGAAAACCTGCTTCTCCCTCTGGGGCAAGATCCTCCTCGCCGTGATCCCGGCGGGCGTCGCGGGCGTACTGCTGGACGACTGGCTCGACGCGCATCTGTACAACTACATAACGGTTGCCGTAACGCTGATCGTCTACGGCATTGTGTTCATCGTCATTGAGCGGGTGAACAAAAATAAAAAGCCGCGCTGCGCGGAGGTGGACGACATCCGCCCGTCGACAGCGCTGAAAATCGGCTGTTTCCAGATGCTGTCCCTCATCCCCGGCACCTCCCGTTCCGGCTCGACGATCCTGGGCGGCATGCTGTGCGGCGTTGCCCGTCCTGCGGGTGCGGAATTCTCGTTTTTCCTCGCTCTGCCCGTCATGCTCGGCGCCAGCCTTCTGAAGCTGCTCAAGTTCGGCTTCTCCTTTACAGGAGAGGAGCTGGCGATCCTGGCGGTCGGAACGGCGGTCGCCTTTCTCGTGTCGCTCGCGGCGATCCGCTTCCTTGTTTCGTTTGTGCGCAGGCACAGCTTTGAGGCGTTCGGCTGGTACCGCATCGCGCTCGGCGTCCTTGTGCTGGTCTGCTTCCTCTTCCGCTGAACGCGGAAACCTGCCGACGTGTCCGCCCATTCTAACAAACAGAAAGCGAAATCATGGAAAACAAGACGTGTAAATATTTCGGAAAATGCGGCGGCTGTCAGACGCCGAATTTGAGCTATCCCGATCAGCTGCATATGAAGATGCGCAAAATGATCTCCCTCTTCGGGCGGTACTGCCACGTGGATGAGATCGTCGGGATGGAGAATCCGTATCATTACCGCACGAAGGCGCAGGCGGCGTTTGTGCGCGCCGGCGGCGGCATGCAGTGCGGCATCTATCAGAGTACAAGCGGCCGCGTGATCCCGGCGAAAAGCTGCCTGCTCGAGAATGAGGAGGCGCAGCGCATCCGGCGCGCCGTCGAGGACACGGCGCGCGCGCTTTCGCTGACCGTATACAATCCGAAGAACGGCAGGGGACTTCTGCGCCACGTTATGGTGCGCGTCTCCCGCGCGACCGGACAGGCGCTCGTCGTGCTGGCGACAGGAACCGCGCCCTTTCCGAAGGCGAAAGCCTTCACCGAGGCGCTGCTTGTCAGATGCCCGCAGATCGTCAGCATTGTCCGCTGCATCAACGACACGGACATTCCGCTTTCCCTCGGGGAGGAGCAGACCGTACTGTACGGCAGCGGACGGATGGAGGAGATCTTGTGCGGCAGGCGCTTTCTGGTCTCGGCGCGCGCGTTTCTGCAGGTGAATCCCACCCAGACGGAAAAGCTGTACCGCATCGCCCTGGAGGACGCGGCGCTGAGCGGGCGCGAAACGGTGCTGGACGCCTGCTGCGGCGTCGGAACGCTCGGCATTCTCGCCGCACCGATGGCGGCGCGCGTCACGGGTGTGGAGATCAATGCGGACGCCGTCGCGGACGCGGCGGAAAACGCCGCGCTGAACAGCGTGACGAACGCGGAATTTGTCGCGGCGGACGCTGGAGAGTACATGCGCACGCTCCTGCGCGCGCAACGACGCCCGGACGTTCTGTTTGTGGATCCGCCGCGCGCCGGCTGCACGCGGGATTTTCTGGACGCGGCGGGAAAGCTCTCCCCCGCGCGGATCGTGTACGTTTCCTGCAATCCGGATACGCTGGCGCGGGACGTACACACGCTCTTTCGCGCAGGCTACCGCCTTACGCGCGTCACGCCTGTCGATATGTTCCCGTTCACGACACATGTCGAGTGCGTGGCGCTGCTATGTCGGGAGGAATAGAAAATGAAAGCATTAGACGTTGGATATATAAATAAAAATAATCAAAAAAATTTAGGGCGCAGAGGAAAATCCGAAAACCATTACAATCAAAATGCATTTGAAATGGAGTGCTTGGATTGCGGGCATAAGTATTTAGCTAACGGTTGTGATATTTGGTTAAGAAGATGTCCTGTTTGTCAACCTAAAACAACAAAAAAGAAGAAACGCAATTCTTCGAGAGTCATATCCGATAAATTAAGATATCAAGTTTTAAAAAGAGATAATTTTAAATGTTGTGCTTGTGGTGCATCTCCAGCTAAAGACCCATCTGTCGAATTACATATAGACCACATTATTCCTTTGTCGAAAGGCGGAAAAACTACAATAGAAAATTTACAAACGCTCTGTTCTAAATGCAATATAGGCAAAAGTAACAGTTTATAATTCAAGGAGAGGAGAATTCTATATGAACGATTATGACGAAAAATCGTATAAAAGATATAAACGATATCGTTTGAATAAACACATATATGAGCAGGAACAAATATTCTTTCCCCTTTCCATAATTTTGATAGGAACAGTAATAGCGTTCATATGGCATTATATATTGTTTGCGATAATGCTGGTTGCTATCGCTGTTTTAACATTTTTTCTTCTGGAAAAGCACTTTTCAAAGCAAATGCATTCCGCTCAAAAGCTGATAATTTCATCAAAAGAAGCTCAAAGCGGGGTTGAAATCGAAGCAACAATAAAAAATCTACAAAAGCCAACAACAATAATTTTAAGAATACCACCAAAAACAAAGAACGGACAAAAATACATTGCAAGAAATGTTGAAATTCAAGATAAGTCCCTAAAAAAATAAGAGAGTAAATATTGATTTTATTATAGAAATAAGAGATTGAGCGTCAATATTGTCGCAGACACCAGACGAGCCATGTTGAGTGCGTGGCGCTTTTGTCCAAGCAGTAAGACAGGCGGCAAAGGAGGGAGATCCTTATGGCAAACCTGATCGTCGTGTGCGGTCCCCAGGCTGTCGGAAAAATGACGGTTGCAGAAAGTCTGCGGGACAAGCTGAAGTATAACATGATGATGAATCATGACAGCATCGAAATATCGGACAGGATATTTGGTTTTGCAACGCCGGCACAAAGAGAATTCAATATGTTCTTTCGGGAAAAGGTGTTTGAGCTTGCAGTAAAGCATCATGTGGATCTGATATTCACATATGTCTGCGCCTTTGAACTTCCGCAGGAGAGAGCGTACCTGACAAAGCTGGCGGACTTGTTTACGTCCAGTCAGGGCGGATTCTATTTTGTGGAGTTGAGTGCCAGTCTTGAGACGAGGCTGGCAAGAAATGAAACACCGCACAGAATGGAACGGAAGGCGTCCAAAAGAGACGTTGTGTGGAGCAGATCGAATCTGCTCGAGGATGCAGAAAGGCACAGACTGAATTCCGATGACGGAGAAGTGTGGTTTGAGAACCATCTGAAGATTGACAATACGGATATCGGTCCGGACGAGGTCGCAGATATGGTGATCGCGCATTTCAAACTGACTGCCAACAATAAGGAAGAAAAAGAATATCGTTTCGGCTGTTAAGGGGCGTTGGTATTCCGGTGGGCAGAGGATGGACGGCAATACACAAAGCCGTGTGCATCCCTGCCTGTCCCGCCGCACGTATGCGCTGTTTTTGCGGCGGAGGATTCCTGACGTCCGTCTGTCAGGCGGCGGAAACGTAATATCCCCCGGGCGCTGTCCGACTATATTATACGCAAAAAATCAGCATCCGCAGGCTGACAGCCTTACGGATGCTGATCTGTTTTGCAGGCGTCCGCCGCAAAGGCGCGCATCTGTCAGGCGGGAACGTCCGTCTGCTTCAGTTCCTGGAAGGTCCGGCAGATCAGGAATGCCGCGATCACGAAGGTGAGGAGATCCGACACGGGCATGGAATAGAGCACGCCGTCCAGCCCGAAGAAAACAGGCAGCAGAAGCGCAAAGCCGACGCCGAAAACGATCTCGCGGATCATGGACAGAGCGGTGGAGGAGGCAGCCTTGCCCATCGCCTGCAGGAAAATAAAGCATGCCTTGTTGACGCAGGCGAGAACGATCATGCACAGATACGTGCGGAACGCACGGATGGCAAACTCCGTGTAGCAGCTGCTTTCGTTTGCCGCGCCGAAAATGCCGATCAGCTGCCGCGGGAACAGCTCGACCAGAAGAAACGCCGCCGCACCGACAGCTGCCTCGGCGATGAGCAGCTTCGTAAACAGCTCCTTCACCCGGTTTTTCTTTCCGGCGCCGATATTGAAGCCGACGATCGGGATGCAGCCCGCCGCCATGCCTACGACGACGGAGATGACAATCTGGAAGAATTTCATCACGATCCCGACGACCGCCATGGGGATCTGCGCGTACTGCTCCTGCCCGAAGACGGGGTCTGCCGCGCCGTATTTGCGGATCATATTGTTGATGGCAGCCATCGCGGCGACCAGACTGATCTGGGACAGGAAGCTGGTGACGCCGAGCAGGAGGGTGCGGCGGCAGACGGCGGCGCGGAGCTTATAATCGCCCGCCGCGGGACGGATGTGCTTCATGTGCAGCAGATACCAGAGCGACAGCGCGGCGGTGACGATCTGACCGAGCACCGTGGCGACCGCCGCGCCCATCATACCCCAGCGGAAGAGGAAGATGAAAACAGGATCGAGAATCAGATTGAGCACGGCGCCGCTCAGCGTGGCAGCCATGGCAAAGGCGGGGCTTCCGTCCGCGCGGATGATCGGATTCATCGCCTGCCCGAACATATAGAACGGAAGTCCGACGGTGATATAGAAGAAGTACTCCCTGGCACAGCGGAAGGTTTCTGCGTTGACTGTACCGCCGAACATGGAAATGATCGTCTCGGAAAAAATCAGGTACACGGCAGTCAGTAGGGCACTGCCGGCTACAGTCATGAAAACGGAGTTTCCCACGCTCTGCCTGGCGGTTATTGTGTCGTTTTGCCCCAGACTGATGCTGACAAAGGCGCAGCAGCCGTCGCCGACCATGACGGCAATCGCCAGCGCGACGACGGTCAGAGGAAACACGACCGTGTTTGCCGCGTTGCCGTAGGAGCCGAGGTAGCTGGCGTTGGCGATGAAGATCTGGTCGACGATGTTGTACAGCGCCCCCACCAGAAGCGAAATGATGCAGGGGACGGCGTATTTTTTCATCAGCCGACCGATACGCTCAACCCCCAGAAACTGATTTGCATTGTCCACTTGAATTCATCCTTTCTCTGCACAAAAGCGCGCAGCCTGCGATCGCTGGATTTACGCCGCAGGCTACACGCTTTCTGTTTGCTGTTTTTCTGTATATTCTGGCTCTGCCGTTTGGACAGAAAAAACGTGCAGCAGCAACCGGAATTACGCAGTTACGCTACACGTTGTATATTCAGTTTACTCCGAAATCCGCAGTTTGTCAAGAAGCGCGGACGAAATTTTTCGCTCGCACCTGTCCGGACTCCGTGGAATATCACGCGGCTTCGCGGCAGCCGTCCCGCCGGCGGAGCCACGCGAAGGCAGCTGCGCAGACGATCACGGACAGAAGCGAGCCGGCGGCGGTGGCGAGCCCCATCGGGAACAGCGTATCGGGGAAGAGCTTTGACATCAGATATACGCCGGGGACGCGCACGAGCAGAATGGCGATGATATTGTGCAGAAAGGAGATGCCGGACTTACCGCAGGCGCAGAAATATCCGCTGAAGCTGAAATGGATCCCGGCGAACATGCAGTCCCAGATGTAGCCGCGCAGATACTGCCCGCCGAGGCGTATGACGGCGGCGCCGTCCGCCTTCTGCGCATCGGTGAAGCAGGCGACGATCTGCTCCGCCGTGAGCTGTACCGCCAGCGAGACCGCCAGTCCGAAGCCGGCGGCGATTAGGACGGCGCAGCGCAGCGTCTGTACGGCGCGCTCCGGCTTTCGGGCGCCGATATTCTGCGCGCCGAGCGCCGATACCGCGGACAGCATGGACGAAGGAACGAGAAACACAAAGCAGATGATCTTTTCCACGATGCCGACGGCGGCGGCGTCATTCAGACCGCGGCGGTTGGCGATCACGGTGATGACCATAAACGCGATCTGGACAAGCCCGTCCTGCGCGGCGATCGGAAGGCCGACTCGGAAAATCTGTCCCATGACGGCGCGCTGCGGCCGGAAATCGCCTTTCTCCCCGGGGAGAACGTTCTTACGCACGCGGATCAGGAGAAAGGCGGAGAGCACGCTGACTGCCTGCGCCAGCGTCGTGCCGAGCGCCGCGCCGGCGGGACCCATGTGCAGCGCGCCGATGAACAGGTAATCCAGTCCGATGTTGGCGGCGCAGGCGATGGCGATAAAGTACAGGGGGCTTCTGGAATCGCCCATGCCGCGGAATACGGAGCTGATGACGTTGTACGCGGTGATAAACGGAATCCCCGCGAAGCAGACGGTCAGATAGGCGGCGGTGCCGGCGGCAGCCTGCTCCGGCGTGGACATGACGGAGACGATGGGCTTCACGAAAAGAAGCAGAAGCGCCGTCAGCACGGCGGACAGCGAAAGAAACAGGAAGGCGGTATTGCCGATGCAGGCAGCCGTCTTCTTTTTATCGCCGGCGCCGACCGCCTGTCCGATATGGACCGTGGAACCCATGGCGAGTCCCACCAGGATCACGGTCAGCATGTGCATGACCTGCGAGCCGATAGAGACCGCCGTGGTGGAGGCGACGCCGTCGTACTGCCCGATGATGAACAGATCCGCCATGCCGTACAGCGTTTGCAGAAAATACGACAGAAGATACGGAAGAGAAAACGAAACGATATTCCGGAATACGCTGCCGGAGGTCAGATTTTTTTCCATGGAACGACTCCCTTTGATACTGTTCCTTATATTATAATCTATTTGCGGGAGGCGGTGTCAAGAGAATTTTCAAAAAAAGTGGTTTTTCGCCGCGCGATCATATGCGCTCTAAAAACAGCAGCAGCGCTTCCTGCTGACCGTCATCCAGCTGTGCCCAGCATGCAAGCAGCTTTTTCTGGTTGTCGCTTAACGTGACCGCGTCGTTTCCCTCGGCGAAAAGCTGAGAGAGCGTGATATCGAACGTCGCGCAGATTTTTTCGAGAGAAGCAATGGAGGGAAGCGCTTTCTTCCGATACCACGAGGAGATGGTGGACTGCGGCAGCCCCGAACGTTCGGCAAGCTGATACTCGCTCCATCCCCGCGCTTCTCTCAGACGCACGATCTCGCTTAAAATATCCTTCATTCCGTTCTCCTGAGAATAATTGTGTTTTTCGTTGATTATATTACGACAGGCACTTGCAATTTAATATTTTTTATCGTATAATATATACGACAAACACAAGTATATGCCGGACAGATACAAAATGAACACCAATGTGAGGAGGCGGACATGGGAATTCTGGAAAGAGCACTGAATACGGCGATGCATTGGGAAAACCGCGACATTACCACCAAAGAGATGGCGGAACTGATGGAGCGGATGATCCTCCAAAATGCCGATGCGTATTATTTGCAGCAGCTGAAGGACGCCATGCAGAAGAAGCGGATATGGATGATCGGACACGGCGGTTCCGCCCGGCGGTATTCTTTCTGCGACGGGAATGTGGAGGTTGTGACGGAGTACTCCCTTCTGACGCGCACGATGAATATGGTACAGCTCTGGGACAATCCGGCGAAAATCAGTTATTTCATTCATACGGGGTGCGAGAGTGCCAGAGAGCTGTGCGCGCGTGTTCTGGCATGCATCGCGCGGTATCAGCATACGTGAGGAGGGACGTTATGAAGTGCAGATATTGCGGCGCGGAGATGGAGGATGCTGCGCTTTTTTGTGAAAAATGCGGTACACCTTCCGGTAAAGAAAAGGCGGCTGTCCAAAAGCAGCCGGTCCGATTCGGAAAAATTCTGAAGGGATTGCTTACGCTGATACTCGGTGTATTGATCCTTTGGGGTGTAGTGTATCAGCTGAATCCGGACAACAACATTCTCGGGATCGAGGACATGCGGAAATCGTATGAGATTGCACAGCAGGTTATTCTCGAGGAGCTGAGCACTCCCTCAACCGCTGAATTTCCGAAGTTTGATCCGGAGTTTGTGACGCAGCGAGCGGAACGGATCGAATACGAGGGCTATGAATTCCGTGTACGCACCGTGACGGCGTATGTGGATTATCAGAATCTATTCGGAGCGTCCGTCCGCGGCAGGTATCAGGTGTTGATCGGGCTTCCCACAAGCAGCACGGCAGACGTTTATTATTATGAAATCGTTTATCTGGAATAACACGGAGCGCAAAGATGGAAATTCTTTTCATAATATATGTAATAGCAGGCTATTGGGCAGCCGGCGTCGTGATTTATGAAAACAAGATCGTCGTTCATGCCTTTGGACAGTTATTTATGCAGAAACTGGTCTGCGGAATCTTTCTCGGTGTGATTCTGATCCCGATTGCCATTCTGAAACGGTTGTTTCATCTGTAAACGAAAAGCTCCTGACTTTTGTCAGGAGCTTTTCTGTATTTACGTTACTTTCCGGATACCGTAACTCCGCCGAAGGCGGCGTACGGGAGTACGTCCGCGCCGTCGCAGACGGTCTCCTGCGAGATGGCGGCGACGTTCTTCAGAAGCTCGCCGAGATTGCCGTTAATCATCGTTTCGCTCAGCGCGCACGTGATCTTTCCGTTCTCGATGAGGAAGCTGTTCTTGGCGACGCCGGAGAAATCGCCGCTCGTGCCCGGCTCGCCGCCGGAGAAGCGTCCGACGAGGATACCGCGCTCGATGCCCGCGATGATGTCCTTGTACGGCGTGTCGCCCGGCTTCATCACGATGGAGTAAGACGAGTTTTTCGCCCGCGGCAGCCCGGTTTTGTTCGAGACGTACAGCGAGAGCATGAAGCTGTTGAGCACGCCATCCTTGATGATATCGTAGTTCTCGCTCGGGAAGCCGTCGGCGGTGAAGCGCTCTCCGCAGACGATGCGCTCGTCCAGCGGGGCGGCAGAGACGGTGATGCGGCTGTCCGCCACTGTCTTGCCGAGGGAATCCTTCCACGGGCTGGTGCCGTCGAGGATCGTCGTATCGGCGGCGAAGTTCGAGAGAATGCTGCCGAGGAACGTGCCGAGCGAGGACGGCGGGAACACCGCCACGCCGGTGAACTTGCCCTCGAGGGGCTTCGTGTCGAGCTGGCGCTCGACGCTGGCGAGATCCTCCTCGATGGAGCCGAGCTCGATGAAGGGGCGGTCGAGGCGGTCGGTGCGCACGCCGGAGCCGAAGAAGGACGAGGAGCGCTCGCCCTCATGGGCGGAGAACATCAGATCGATCTCGTAGGCGCCGCTCAGCGTCTCAAAGGCTGCGCCGAGCGAATTTCTGTACACGGTGCGGCGTTTTTTGTGCGTGACGATCATCTGCTCCATGAGAATGAGCGGATGGCGCTCGCGGATGGTATCCATCAGCTCCTTCGTGCGGTCGAAAAGGAGATCCAGCTCCGCCTCCGGCGCGCCTTCGGTGAAGGACTGATTGGCGATTTCCGGCGCGAAATCCCACGCGGGGTCGCTCTCGCCGGAGTCGGCGATGGCGATGCAGCTTGCCGCCGCCTCGGAGATCGCCGCGTCGTCGAAGCGGTTGATGGCGACGGAGCCTTTCTTCTGCGCGCGGATCGCGGTCAGCGAGAGGGAATTGTCGAAGAGCGTGCGGAAGAGGCTGAACTCGCCGCCGTCCACGTTGAACTCATGCGTTTCGGTAAAGCGCGCGGTGCACTGCGCCTTGTCGGCGCCCGCCTGACGGAGCGCGTCCAGCGCTGCAGAGGCGACCTGATTCAGATCATGCATTGTTAATTCTCCTTTCCCACTCAGCGTCCGCCGATCATGATCTTGCAGCGGAGTTCCGGACCGCCCATACCGACGGGCATCGGCTGTTTTTTGCCGCAGAAGCCGGAGCTTGCCCACGTGACCGTGTCGGAGACCATATCGACCGTCTTGAGCATTTCAAACGCCACGCCGGAGATCGTCGTATCGAGGATGGCGCGGCCGAGCTTGCCGTGTTTGATCTCATAGCCCATCGATACGCCGAACATGAACTCGCCGGTCGTATCCGCCTGACCGTTGTTGGTGTTGACAAGGTAGTAGCCGTCGTCCACCGAGGCGATCATGTCCTCCAGCTTGTCCGTGCCGGGGAGGATGGCGGTGTTGCGCATGCGGATGAGCGGTTCGTCGGAGAACATCCACGCGCGCGCGTTGCCGGTCGGCTGCATGCCGAAGCGCTCGGCGGTTTCGCGGCTGTTCATGTAGCCGACGAGGGTGCCGTTTCGGATGATCTCGGCGTCGGTCGCCGGCGTGCCCTCGTCGTCGAGGTAGATGGGCAGCGGCGTGTCCTCGCCGAAGGCGGTGTGCGCGTAGTCCACGAGGCTGACTTTTTCCGAGGCGACCGTTTTGCCGAGGCAGTGCGCGGCGACGCTGCCGCCGAGTACGAGATCCGCCTCCACGGTGTGACCGACCGCCTCATGCGCGAGCATGCCGGTGAGCATGCCGTTCATGATGCAGGTTTTCAGTCCGGCGTCGGCATAGACGCCCTCGCGCTTCTGCATGAGCTTCTCGTAGAGCGCGTCGATCTCTGCGTACATCGAGGACGGATCGGTGAAGTTCAAGTCGAACGTGCCGTGCCCGCCGAATGCCTCAAACAGCTCGATCGGCGTGCCGGAGGTGGTTTCGGCGTTGAGGAACACATAGATATAGCTGCGCGGCAGGATGGTGTGACCGCCCTGTCCGTCGGAGGTGACGAGCAGCTTCTCCATGGAATCGGCGGTGGCGATGACGGCGCGGGAGGTGAGATTTTTATATTTGGCGGCGATGTAGCTGTCGATCTCGCGTGCGACGTCGGCGAACAGCTTCTGGTCGGGATTGGCGATGTCCGCGTCGAGCGGACGGAATCCTTCCGGGATCGCGGGCAGCGGTCCCTTGCCGCGTCCGGCGCGGCGATCCATGAAGCGGGCGTTCTCGTCCGCGGCGCGCAGTACGGCGGCAACCGCGTCGGAGGAGCACTCCGCCATGGAGGAGAAGCCGTACACGCCGTTTTTGTACACGCGCGCCGAAACGCCGGAGGTCTCCGTCTTGGCGTTGGCGGTCAGATTGCCGCTCAGCAGCGTCACGCGGCACGAGCGGTTGAGCTGCGCGCGCAGCTCTGTGTGCGCGTCTGCCGGCAGCAGGCGCCGGCTCGGGGTAATGATGTCTTGCAGCACGTCAGTTTCCGTATCCCGCCTTTGGCGGGATCATCCTTTCTTTTGTTGTATGGGTAAACGGTCGTTTGCGTGGGTTGCGATGGGGGTTACGGCAAGGGGGACGGCGGGGAACCCTTTTTGAAAAAAGGGTTCCCCACGCCCTTCCCAAAAACTTTTGGGCATGGGTCAGGCCGGAGGCACTGTGCGGATGGCTTATTTGCCGCAAAGCTTTTCGCCAGGCCTTTTCACGAAAAGGCCGCGTTTCTCCCCGTTCTCCCCGTCTCCCCCGTCCGCCGCGCGTATACCGATGAGGGCGCCCATCGCGCCGCGCATACCGCGGCTGGCACGGTGCGAGTGAAATATGTTGGGGGCGCACGCGGTGCAGTAAGGGGAGAGCTCGATCTGCGCCTTTGTCAGTCCTGCGGCGAGGAGAAGCGTCCGGTTCATGCCCGGCACGTCGGCGAAGAGCCGTCCGTTCCGAGACGCAATGTGCGCCTGCGCAAAGTCCGCGCCCTGCGCCGCGCGCACGGCGTCGCGGAAATCCGCGCCGACCTCGTAGCAGCAGGCGTGGATCGCCTGCCCCAGCGCACAGCGGATTGACTCCCGCTGCGCGCCCATGGCGAGCAGCAGCGCGACCGCCGCCGGCGCAATGCCCGCGACTGTCCCGCGCCAGCCGGCGTGAACCGCCGCGGCAAGCGGCGCGCCGTCCTCCCGCCGGGCGGAAAACAGGATCGGTACGCAGTCCGCCATGCGGATCATGAGCAGCACGCCCGGCGTGTCGGTCACGAAGCCGTCTCCGCTCTCACCGGGCGGAGACACGACGCCGCTGCCCGCGTCCGCCGCCGTTACGCGGCGGATCTTCGCCGAGTGAATCTGCGGCGCGCATACGACCGCGCGTTCGTCCAGGGTGCCGCCGGATACCGCGCGGGCGAGGATCCCGATGTTCTCGCGCACCGTCCCGGGCGGGTCTCCGTGCCCGTCTGCCACGTTCATCGAGGCGGTGTGGGGAAGAACGCTGACGCCGCCCGCGCGCGTCGAGAAGCCGTGCATGATCCGCGGCTCCGCCGAAAGCAGGGGAGAGGTGAGCATAGGTGTCTCCTTTCGGGCAGCATTCCTTATACGCGGATCTTCTTGATCTCCTCCGCGTAATACTGTACAAGCTCAAATTTCGTTCCGGGCATCAGACGGTGATCGGGGCAGGGAATGAATCCGCCCAGGGCGGACAGCCGCTGCATGCGTTCGATCTCGGCGTCCACTGCGGCTTTGTCCTTCCGCAGCGCGGTTTTGTCCATGCCGCCCACGCCCAGCATGCCCGGTCCGAATTTCTCGCGGGCGGGCGCGAACTGATCGCCCCATACGCCCACCTCGATGGGGAACATGGTGTTGACGCCGGTCTCAAACCACACGGGCAGAAGCAGCTCTGTCACGCCGTCGCAGTCGAGGGAGATGATGTCGATGCCGTATTTGTGGCAGAGGTCGTTGCGCTTCTTGTAGTGCTTGGCGCACAACTCTCTGAAAAGCTCGGGGGAGATCAGCGGACCGTTCTTGAAGCAGATATCCTCCCAGTAATGGGCGAAATCGAATCGCGCGCCCGTTGCGAGAATCGCCTCGACGCACTTGTACTGCATATCGGCATACGTATCCACAATGTCGGCGAATAATTCCTCGTCCTCGTCGTAGATCAGATAGCTCATGCCGATCACCGAGGTCATGTTCCGGATATCGCCCAGCACGCTGCCCACCTGAATGCCGCAGGGGATATCCGGATCGCGGGTCTCGTTGAACTTTTTGAAGAATTCTGTATTCACGCGCTCGGCGCAGAACTGCATTTTCGGCTTGTACAGCTCCTCAAACGCGCGGCGGTCCTTGAGCAGATAGTCGTCCTCCGAGGGGATGGAGGTGATGCCCGGCTTGACCCGCTCGATTATGCCGGTCGATGTCTGTACGCGCTGCGTTCCGTCGGGGAGCGTTTCCAGCACCTTACGCCCAAAGCCGGGGCGAAGCCCCGCCGCGGCGCCGTAGCAGTGGCTCCAGTTGAAATCCCAGCCGAGCATCCGGTCCAGCTCTCTGTCGGCGTCGTTGCCGTCCCGCCACGTGCGGGCAAGCTCCTCGGAGATGTGTCCCTCGCGCGCCCATTCGTTCAGAAGCTCTTGCCAATATCCGAAATGTACCGCCGGCATGCGGTCGACCGGCTTGCTGTGCAGGAGATTCATGGCGCGTTCTCTGTTGGTCATAGCGTGCTCCTTTCGAAAACGGCTATTGTATGCGGCGTCCGCCGCCGTTTTTTATTTCAGCTCGATGATGCTCTCGTCCCACATGGCGGGCGCCTTGAAGCCGAGGAAATTCACCGCAGTGGCGGCGACGTCGGACAGACCGAACGTGCCGCGATCCTCTTTGACCGTGTACGCATCGCGGTAGAAGTTGTCGTAGATGATGAATGGAACGGGATTCAGCGTGTGGCTCGTTTTCGCCTTAAAGGAGCCGTCCTTGTTCAGCTTGGGTGCCTTCGTCTTTTTGTCCAGCTCCGCCATTTCGTCCGCGTTGCCGTGGTCGGCGGTGATGAGCGCAACGCCGTGCAGCTCGTCGATCACGGACAGAATGCGCCCGAGCTGGAGATCCAGCGCCTCAAGCGAGCAGATCGTCGCCGCGAGGCTGCCGGTATGACCGACCATGTCACCGTTCGGGAAGTTGACGCGCAGGCAGGGATATCTGCCGCTCTTCAGCGCCTCGATCAGCTTGTCGGTGATCTCGGCGCACTTCATCCACGGCCGCTGCTCAAACGGCACAATGTCGGAGGGGACCTCCACGTACGTTTCCAGCTCGTCGGAGAACTTGCCGCTCCGGTTCCCGTTCCAGAAATAGGTCACGTGACCGTACTTCTGCGTCTCGGAGATCGCGTACTGCGCGACGCCGGTGTCAGCCAGATACTCGCCCATCGTGTTCGTGATCTCCGGCGGATTCACCAGATAGCGGGAGGGGATGTGCAAATCGCCGTCGTACTCCAGCATGCCGGCGTAGACGACATGCGGCACGCGCACGCGGTCAAACTTGTCGAAGTCCGCGCCGCCCTCAAAGGTTTTGGAAATCTCGATAGCGCGGTCGCCGCGGAAGTTGAAGAATACGACGGAGTCGCCGTCCTCTACGGTTCCCACCGGTTTTCCGTCCTCCGCAATGACGAACGGCGGCAGATCCTGGTCGATGACGTGATACTCCTCGCGGTACGCGCGGATCGCGTCGGCGGCGCACGCAAACTGACGACCCTCGCCGAGGACGTGCGTCTTCCATCCCAGCTCCACCATCTTCCAGTTCGCCTCGTAGCGGTCCATCGTGATCTGCATGCGTCCGCCGCCGGAGGCGATCTTCACGTCGAAGCTGTCGCCGCGCAGTGTGCCGAGGAAATCCTCAAACGGCAGCACATAGTCGAGCGCGGAGGTCTCGCCGACGTCGCGTCCGTCGAGAAGGATATGGACGCGCACGCGGGCGGCGCCGTCCTCTTTTGCGCGCACGAGCATCGCCTTCAGGTGATCGATGTGCGAATGGACGTTGCCGTCGGAGAAGAGACCGAGGAAGTGGAGCGTTCCGCCGGTCTTTCTGACGTTTCCGACGATCTCCTGCCATGCGGCGGAGGCGAACATCTTGCCCGACTCGATAGACTGGGACACGAGCTTCGCGCCCTGCGCGAAGACCTGACCGGAGCCGAGGGCGTTGTGACCGACCTCGGAGTTGCCCATGTCGTCGTCGGAGGGAAGACCTACGGCGGTGCCGTGCGCTTTCAGCTTCACCGTCGGATAGGAAGCCATCACGCGCTTCAGATTCGGCATATACGCGCGGGAAACGGCGTTCGTCTCACCTTCCGGCGCCAGCCCCACGCCGTCCATGACGATGGTCAGCACAGGACCCTGTACGCCCGCAAACGCGGACTTTTCAAGAATGTTCATACTTTTTGTATCTCCTTAAAATTTTTTATATGTCTTTCGCCTGCGGCGAAATTCTGACGTTATCCATGTGGGGGAACGAGGGACGAGGGGAACGCGGCCTTTTCGGGAAAAGGCCTGGCGAAAAGCTTTGCGGCAAAAGAAGCGGGGGCAGTTCGTTTTCCCATGCCCGAAAGTTTTTGGGAAGGGTGTGGGAGACCCTTTTTTCAAAAAGGGTTTCCCACCGCGTCCCCGCGTTCCCCGTTTCTTAAACCGGAGCGTCGGCAAACAGCTTCAGCTGTCCGCCGAGGAGAGAGCGCGCGTAATCCGCGCCGGAGGCGAAGCGCGTTTCGCTGAAGACGCCCGCCAGCCGTGCGGCGCGCACCGAATGGATATCGCTGCCCGCCGTTTCCGGGAGGGAGAGGGAGCGCGCATAGGAGGCGGCGGGAAGATTCTCCGCATCGCTTCGCCCCGCGTTGAGCACTTCGATTCCGTCCACGCTGTAGGGGAGCATGCGCGCGACCGGATTGTTTGTTTTGCGGAACGGGTGCGCGTGGACGACGCAGCCGCCCGCGTCATGCACCGCCTCGATATATCTGCCGATCTCCCACTCCGTCACGTCCGGATGAGCGAGCAGCCAGTCCCTGCCGAGCCCGTACGTGAGAAAATGCGCCCAGCCGAGGCTGTATTCCCACGCGAAAAAGACGTCGAGACCGAGCCGCTCTCCTTCATTCTTCGCACAGTCGAAGCCGCGGCAGAAAAGCGCGACGCGCTCCTCCCACGGAAGCTCCGGCGGGACAGTCGTGTTGCCGTTGAAGAAGTGGTCGGTGACAAAGATGCCCGCATAGCCGAGCGCGGCGAAGCGGCGCGCCATGTCCGCACCGCCGGAACGCGCGCATTTGCTTGTTTCTGCGGTGTGCAGATGCGTTTCGTATTTGAACATGCCGTCTCCTTGTCGGGGAAAGGATCCGCGGCACGGGCTTTCCCATATTGTTACTTTACTATATCTCATATACAGTACGTTATATTATAGCACAGAATGCGCTTCCCATCTATATAAGTTTGTGAATAATCTGCGTTTTCCGGCGGGTGAATGCGTTTTTATCGCGTTTTGCTGAATTTCATGCCGCATATGCGGCCGAATTTTTATAATATGCGGAAATGTTCAAGACTTATTTACAAATTCATGCTATACTCTTAAGTATTCTCTACCACTCTGCGCAACGGGCGCACAGAGAAATTCAGGTTTCAGGAGCAGGCATATGATCGAAATCAGTCACCTGGTCAAACGCTACGGCGCGAAATTCGCCGTGGACGATATCAGCTTCTCCGTCGGGCGCGGAGAGATCGTCGGCTTCCTCGGTCCGAACGGCGCGGGCAAGAGCACCACGATGAATATCCTGACGGGGTATCTTTCCTCCACCTCCGGCTCGGCAAAGGTCGGCGGCATCGATGTGCTGGAAAGCCCCTATGAGGCGAAAAAGCTGATCGGCTTCCTCCCCGAGCAGCCGCCGCTGTACGTGGACATGAAGGTCGACGAATATCTCAACTTCATTTACGAGCTGAAAAAGTGCACGCTCAACCGCGAAAAGCATCTTGCCGAGGTCTGCGAGGTCACAAAGATCGCCGACGTGCGCGGACGCATGATAAAAAATCTCTCCAAGGGCTACCGGCAGCGCGTCGGCATCGCGCAGGCGCTTGTCGGCAACCCGAAGGTGCTCATCTTTGACGAGCCTACCGTCGGTCTCGATCCGAAGCAGATCATCGAGATCCGCAACCTCATCCGCAACCTCGGCTCCGACCACACGATCATCCTCTCCTCTCATATCCTCCCGGAGGTGCAGGCAGTCGCCGACCGGATCGTCATCATCAATCAGGGGCGTATCGTCGCCGACGAAAAGACGGAAAACATCACCCGCGTCGTTGAGGAGAACCGCCTCTACAGCGTCAAGATCTGCGGACCGCAGCGCGAGGTTCTCTCCGTTCTGAACGCCGTTCCCGGCGTCGTCCGCGCGGACGCCGTCGGCGAGCGGGAGCTGGACAGCTTCACCTACCACATCGAGAGCGAGCCGGGGGTCGACGTGCGCAAGCCGCTGTTCTTTGCGCTCGCGCAGCACGGCTGGCCGATCCTCGGGCTGGAGGCGGTCGGCATGTCGCTGGAGGACGTGTTCATGAAGCTCATGGACGTGGGCGAGAAAAAGAAGAACGCCGCGCGCCGCTCCGGCCGCGCCGGAAACTGATTTTCGAGGGAAAGTGAGACGTACTGACAATGTTCGCAATTTATAAGCGCGAGGTTTACTCGTATTTCACCACGCCGATCGGGTATGTGTTCATGGCGGTGTTCCTTGCTGTGTCCGGCTTCTGCTTCGGGCTCACCACGCTCCAGATGCAGACCTCCGACGTGTCTACGTATTTCCAGTTTCTCATGTTCGCCTACGTCGTCATCATCCCCCTGCTCACGATGAAGACGTTCGCCGAAGAGCGCCGCACGCGCACCGAGCAGCTGCTGCTCACCGCGCCCGTCTCCCTGACCGGCATGGTGATGGCGAAGTTCCTTGCCGCCTTCACCATCTTCTTCGGCACGCTGGCGCTCTCCTCGCTCTACTTCTATCCGCTGTCGCTCTACGGCGAGGTCAACTGGCCGCGCGTCTGGGGCTCGATGTTCGCCATGCTGCTGATCGGCATGACTTTCATCGCCATCGGCATCTTCGTCTCCAGCCTGACGGAAAACCAGTTCACCGCGTCGCTCGGCACGATCGGCATCCTGCTCGCCCTCATGATCGTCGCCATGGTGAACAGCCTCATCGATTCCTATGTCGTGCGCTCCGTGCTCAGCTGGATCTCCATCTACAGCCGCTACGCCAACTTCACCTACGGCATCTTCGATTTCGGCGCCGTCGTGTACTATGTGTCGATCTGCGCTGTGTTCCTGTTTCTTACCGTCCGCGTCTTCGAGAAGAGACGCTGGGCGTGACCGGACGCGGATAAACGGTAAAGGAGTACGGAAAAGCATATGAAAAACAGCTTCTACAAAAGCAAGAGCTTCCGCTACGGAAGCGCCGCGACCGCATTCACCTGCGCGTTCATCGCGGTCGTGATCGTATTCAACATCATTTTCACCGCCCTCGCCTCCCGCTATATGTGGTATATCGACATGACGAAGGAGGAGGTCTTTACCCTCTCCGAGGCGGCGAAGGAAATCCTCTCCGACATCGACGACGAGGTCAATATCTACTTCACCAGCGAGCCGGACGAGCTGATGAACGGTTCCAAGAGCACCTGGACGAAGTACGTCTACAATACCGCGCTCCAGCTGGAGGCGGAGTTTCCGAATATCCATGTGACGTGCAAGGACATCATCAAGAACCGCGCGTTCTTTGAGCGCTTCCGCACGACGGCGGCGACGGATATCTACACCACCTCCGTCATCGTTGAGTCCGGCACGGAGATCCGCGTTTTCGCCCTGCAGGCGTTCTTTGTCATGAACGAGGACGAGACGATCTGGGCGTATAACGGAGAAAAGAAGCTCATCTCCGGCATTCTGCAGGTCACAAGCGCCGAGTTGCCGATCGTGTACTTCACGACCGAGCACGGCGAGAAGCTCGGCGAGAGCGCACAGGCGCTTGTCTCGCTCTTCTATGACAACGGCTTCGACGTTCGCACCATCAACCTCGCCAAAGAGGAGATCGACGAGGACGCACGCATCATCATCATCAACGACCCGGTTTACGACTTCATCGGCGCGGAGGCGGATGACGCCTCCTCCAATGAGATCGACAAGCTCGACGCTTTTCTGGACCGTTTCGGCTGCCTGTATGTGTTCAGCGATCCGGATCACGCCGCGCGCCTTTCCAACCTGAGCGAGCTCCTGGAGGAGTGGGGCATCGCCCTGACGCCGGATACCTACGTCCGCGATCCCGACCACTCCATCTCCACGGACGGACTGTCCGTCGTCGCGCAGTACGACAAGGAGACGCTCGGCAGCTCCATCTACAAGGATCTGACGGACAACCTCGACACGATGCCCAAGACGATCTCCCGCTACACGATGCCGATCGAGATCCTCTGGACGGAGGGCGGCGGTCTCTCCGGTTCCCGCGACGTCTCCCCGGTCATCACCTCCTATGACAGCGCCAGCGCGATCAAAAACGGTGAAACGGTCGGCAGGGGGCAGTACAACCTCATGACCCTCTCCCGCGAGACGCGCATCATCGATAACGAATACTACTATTCCTACGTCATCGTCAGCGGCTCCTCCAACTTTGCCAACAGCAACTATATCCTTTCCAACGCCTACGCCAACAGCGATATCCTTTCCGCCGCCATGCGCGCGACCGGACGGGACAAGATCCTCGCCAATATCCAGTACAAGGTCTTTGACAAGACCGACCTGGATATCACGACCGCGCAGTCCAACGACTGGTCCGTGGCGCTCGTCACGGTGCTGCCCGCCGTCTGCGCCGTTGTCGGACTGGTGATCTGGGTAAGGAGAAAGCACTCATGATGTCCAAACAGAAACGCCTCTTCATCCTCTGCGCCGCCGTTTTCGCCGTGCTGCTCGTCGTCTATTTCGCCGTGATCCGTCCGCTGACGAAAACGGAGGAGACGAAGGAGACACAGCCGCTGGAAACGCTTCCCGGCGAGGCGGCGGGCATCAACGGACGCTATCTGATGTTCCCGCAGGTCGAGCGAAAGGGAATGCAGTCGATCCTCGTGGAAAACGAATACGGCACGTATGAGTTTTACCGCGACGCGAACGGCGACTTTCAGATCCGCGGCTTCGAGGGGACTGCATTTGATCTGACGAAGTTCTCCGGTCTCGTCACCAGCTGCGGCTATACGCTGGCAAAGCTGAAGGTCGTGGATAACGCGACGGACGCCGAGCTTGCCGAGTACGGGCTCGATCAGCCGCAGGCGCACTGGACGCTCACGACGACGACGGGCGAGAAATACACGGTCTACGTCGGCTATGACCTGCTCACGGGCGGCGGCTACTACTGCATGCTCGAGGGGCGGCGCTCCGTGTACGTGCTCGACACCTCTCTGAAGGATTCCGTACTCCGCCCCATTGAGTATCTGTGCTCGCCTGTGCTGCTTGCCGGCATCGACAAGAACGATTACTTCATGATCGACAATTTCACCGTCATGCACGGCGAGGAGGTGCTCTGCTCCTTCCGGATCGTGGATAAGGAGGATCAGAACAACCCCGAGGCGATGGTGGAGAACCGGATGGTTTATCCCGCTCCGTACTATCCGAACGAGGATATTCTGTTCAATATCTATTACGGCTATATGTCTCTCTCCGGGACGGAGGTCGTCAAGCTCGGTGTCTCCGATGAGGATTTCGAGCAGTACGGACTTGCCGAACCCGCGCACACGATCTACTTTCAGTACAACGGCGCCGAGATCGTCCTGCTCTTCAGCGAAAAACAGGACGACGGCACCTATTACGCCGTATCGAGCCTGTTCCCGCATGAGATCATCCGGATCGGCGCGGAAACGGTGGATTATCTGGAATACGGGCTGATCGACTGGATCGCGGTCTATCCGTTCCAGCAGTGGATCACCGCCGTTTCCGAGATGTCCATCTCCGGCAGCGGCGCGGACGTATCTTTCAAGTTGCAGCACGGCACGGACGCGGACGGCGCCGCGACGCTGGACGTGACGGCGAGCACGGGACTTGTCATCCCGAACGCCGAGGTGTACAATTTCCGCCAGTTCTACAAGACGCTGCTCTCCGTGGCGATCCAGGACTATGTCCCGCTGAGCGAGGCGGAGATCGACGCGCTGACTGCGGATGAGAACAACTGCATTCTGACCTTCTCGATCACCAATCTGTCCGGTGATACGACCGTATACCGCTTCTATCCGTATTCCGGCGCGGGACGCCGTTCGCTCATGACCGTGAACGGAACGGGCGAATTCTACGTCCAGACGGATCTTATCCAGAAGATCGCCTCTGACGCCAATAAGGTCCTTGCCGGTCTTGACGTCAACGCCTACGGCAAAAACTGAGAAGATCTGAGAAAAGCGAGGGCGGCGGAGCATCTCTCCCCGTCCTCCTTTCTGTTTATGTACGGCGGACGGACAGCGCCGCGGCGGAGCGCCGGACAGAATTCCGGCGGCTTCCTGCGGCGGTCCGGCCGCAGACGGAGGTGCAGCCATGAATCTGACCATCCTGTATGAAGACGCCTGCCTTGTCGCCTGCCTCAAGCCGGCGGGCGTTCTGTCCGAATCCCCGGGCATGCCGGAGCTTGCCGCACAACAGACGGGCGCGCCGGTGTTCGCCGTCCACCGGCTCGACCGGGACGCCGGCGGCGTCATGCTGTTCGCGCGGGACGCAAAAACGGCGGGGCTGCTTTGCGCCATGATCCGCGACGGCGTCCCGGTGAAAGAATATCTTGCCGTCGTACACGGCATACCGCCAGAGGCGGGCGAGTGGAGCGATCTGCTCTACCATGACCCGCAGCGCTCCAAAACCTTCGTCGTCCGACGCATGCGCCGCGGCGTCCGCGAGGCGTCCCTGTCGTTTACGCGTCTCGCGTGCGCGCAGACGGAGGCGGGGGCGTTCTCCCTCGTCCGCATCCGGCTGCATACCGGGCGGACGCACCAGATCCGCGCGCAGTTCGCCTCGCGTCAGTTTCCGCTGGCGGGCGACGCGCGCTACGGCGGCGGAAGGGGAGGTCTCGCTCTGTTCTCCGCTTCCCTCCGTTTGCCGCATCCCGTTACCGGCGCGCCGCTGCGTTTTGCCGCGCGTCCGGAATCCGCCGGCGCATGGGCGCTGTTTCCCGACGGGCTGTATCCGGACGATCTGCCTCTGCCGGCACAGAGGTAGGAGTCTGAGCAATGAGAAAGCTGCTTTCTTCGTTCCTTGCCGCGGCGATGCTGCTGCCGCTTGCCGCCTGCGCCTCCCCTGCTTCCCTGGACGATACAGCCGGACCGGATCACGAGGACGCTCCTGATCCCGCCGGGACCGGCGATACCTCCGTTCCTCCCGGTGAAACGGATGCGCCTGCTTCTGCTTTACCGCCTTTCCCGCCGCGCCGCGCGCGACGCCGGACGCGTCCGTGACGCGGCTCCTTGCCGAAAATATCCTGACGGCGCCGGACGCCGAAACGATCGTCTATGATCTGCCGGACGTGGACGCGCTCAGCGGAAAAATGGGACGCCTTCTGTCGGATGACCAGACGAAGCTGCACAAAAAATCCTTCCGCTGGAGATACCGCGACCTCGCCTCGCTCGCCTTTGTTCCCGAGGGCGGGGATCTCTCCCCTACGAGGGCTTTTCCTTCTGGATGTACGCGGACGAGAGCGCCGTCGGACAGACGTTCTTTGTCTGCCTCGACAGCGACAATCCGGACGCGGAGACGCTCCTCGGCGATATGTCGGCGCATCTTGGAGAAGAGGACGTCCATCCGCGCATCCTCGCGGACGCGGACGATTTCGCCTCCTTCGCCGCGTCGGTGCAGAAGGACGCCCGCCATAAAACGCTTCTGAACAAGCTGAAGCAGACCTACGGCGTCGGTGCAGCGGAATACCTTGCCGCGCCGCTGACCTATCAGCTGGCGAGAGACCGGCTGCTGAACGTATCCAGTCAGGCGTTCTGGCGGATCGGCTCCTGGGCGACGCTGTATCGCGCGACGGGAGACGAACGCTACGCGGAGCGCGCGTGGCGCGAGCTGGAAGCTGTCTGCGCGTTTGCGGACTGGCATCCGGATCACTTCCTCGACACCGGCGTCATGTGCGCCGCGGTCGCCATCGGCTACGACTGGCTCTACGATTTCCTCACGCCCGAGAGACGGAAAACGGTCGAGGAGGCGCTCCCCGAGAAGGGCCTCCGGCTCGGACTGGACGTGTATGAGGGACGCCGCGGCATCTGGGGCGACAACAACTGGAGCGGCGTCTGCAACGGAGGGCTGACCGCTGCCGCGGCGCTTGCGGGCGTTTATCCGGAGGAGTGGGGCAGGCTGATCTCCTTCTGCCTGACCGGTGTGGAGCGCGGTATCAAGCCGGTCTCCTTCTTTGACGTTTTCTTCTATGACGCGGACAACGTCAGTCCGTCGCTTTCGCTGCCGCTCGACGCGTATTATTCCAATGTCGGCGCAGTCACGATGCGCAGTACGTGGGAGGATCGGGCGACGTTTGTCGGGCTGTGCGGCGGCTCCAATTCCGTGGCGCACGGCGACCTCGATATCGGCAATTTCGTCATCGACGTGGACGGCTGCCGTTTCCTTGACGATCTCGGCTCGGACAACTACGGTCTCCCCGGCTATTTTGTCGCCTCCCGCTGGACGTACTACCGCAAGCGGGCGGAGGGGCAGAACACGCTCGTCATCGGGGCGGTCTCCCGCAATACGCCGGATCAGGCGCCGACCGCGAACGGCCGCTTCACGCGCGTCGAAAGCAGCGCCTCTTCCTCCATTGCCGTCGTCGACATGGCTGCCGCCTATACGCAGGTCACCGACGGACAGCGCGGCATCTTCTTCCGGGATAACCGCACGACCATCGTGGTGCAGGACGAGATCCGGCTGGATACGCCCGAGATCGTCCGCTGGCAGGTCCATACGCGCGGCAGGATCGCCGTCTCCGCAGACGGACGCACCGCCGTCATCACCGACAACGGTCACCGCCTCTACTGCGAGATCGTCGCACAGGACTCATCTCTGCGCTTTACCACCCGCGCGGCGGAGTCCTACGACCCGTATTACAAGGATACGGAGGGCGAGTACGACCGCAGCTACCTCACCAGGCTCTGCATCATTTCGGGGGAGGTCACGGACTTCACGTGCGCTGTCGCCTTCCGCGTGCTGAAGAGCGGCGAGGCGGCGCCTGAAGCGGGCACGCTCTACCGCCTTGTCCCCATGCGCGACTGGAAGCTGGAGCTGTAACGGAACGCTGTCTGCGCACTGCATTTGTCCAAATGCAACAAGAAAGGCATGCCCGTTTTGAAGAAATTGCCGTATTCCGGAAGAGCCTATTGAAATAGGAACGCAGTCATGCTATAATGACACATATCGGTATGGCGGGAACGCCCCGCTGTGATTTACTTCGTACATATACGGAAAGGATTCAGCTATGAAGCGATTTTTATCTCTTTTCCTTGCCGGACTGATGGTGCTGCCGATGGCAGCGTGTGCTTCCGGCGGGGAAACGCCTGTGGACGACACGGATCCCACCGTGCAGAGCAGTTCGGATACCTCGGAGAAGGCGCCGGACACGACTGCCGCGCCCGATACGACTGCCGCGCCGGACACGACCGCTGCGCCAGATACGACTGCCGCGCCGGTGATCGAGCTGCCGGTGAAGGAGCATCCCGATCCCTCCGTCACGCGGCTGCTCAGCGAAAACAAGATCGTCGCCGGCGGAGGAGAGGACGGCAAGGAGCCGGATCAGCCGCTGACGCTGCTGGATGTGACCGCAGCTGCCTACAAAAAGCTGTCGAACACGGAGATCCACAAGACGGCACAGTCGTCACTTACGTGGAAATTTGCAAATTCTTCAAGCTTGACAGTCAGAACGCCGAAGGATCTCACGCCGTATGAGGCATATTCCTTCTGGATCTATGCGGACGCCGCCGCTGTCGGCGAAACTTTCATCTTCTACTTCCTGAGCGAAAACCCCTCGACGGAAGGCATGGATTACTACAGCGACAAAATCACGATCCAGCAGGAGGGCTGGAATTTCTACAGCAATCGCCTGAGCTCGATGGGCGTTAACCGCACGCCGAGCGGCTGGGACAAGGTCTCGCAGCTCGTCCTGACGAGTACCGGCTGGGATCAGACGAACAAGACGACAACCGTTCTGTACCTCGACAATATCTATCTGCACACGAACGCGGACGGTCTGAGCGCCGGCGAAACGGAGATCAGCGGTCTCGAGAACGCGGCGGCGTTCAGCCTGAACGGCTCGCGCGCCATCATCAACCAGCAGCAGATCAGAATCAGCGCGCTGGACGACTCCTCCGTCGTATTTGATGAGAACGGCGTATACTGGCTGCCGCTGTCCGTGTTTGGCGCGTACTATGATGCTGCGTCGACCTACAACGCCGCCTCGCATGTGTTGAACATGACGCTGGACGGCAAAAAGTACACCTTCACCGGCGAAAGCGACAAGGTCACGGTGAACGGAGGGGAGCAGTCCCTCGACTTTACGGTGCGCGTGAACGGCGACTCGCTCTTCGTGCCGCACAGCTACATCCAGCAGCTCTTCGGCTACAGCGAGATCTACACCGACAAGATGGGTCTTGTCATCCTCTCGAACACGCCGGAGCTGTTTGATCTGGAGTCGCAGCTGAAGACGCTCCTCAATATTTCCTACGCGACGCTGTTCACCCGCCCGAGCGGCGAGCAGATCGTTGCGGATATGTACGACAATCTCGGCGGCGACGTCCACCCGCGCATCATGCTCACGGAGGACGATTTCGACACGCTGAAGGAATACTATAAGACGGATGAAACATTCAAGTCGTGGGTCGCCGTGCTGGAGACCAACTACGGCATTACCTCCAAGGAATACGCCGACGCGCCGGTGAAGTGGGAGCTGACGGACGGCGTCCGCCTGCTCGCCATCTCCCGCGAGGCGAAGAACCGCATCATTCCGTGGTGCATGCTCTACCGCCTGACCGGCAACAAGATGTACGCGGAGCGTGCGTGGAAGGATATCAACGCGCTGTGCAAGTTCAAGGACTGGCATCCGGAGCACTTCCTCGACACCGCCGAGATCTGCTACCCGATGGCGATCGCCTATGACTGGCTCTACGACTACTGGACCCCGGAGCGCCGCGCGATGATGGAAGAAGCGACGCTGAAGATGGGCATCATGCCCGGTCTCGACCGGTATGAGGGACGCGCCGGCATGTGGGGCGACAACAACTGGACCGGTGTGTGCAACGGCGGTCTCGTCTCGGCTGCGCTCGCGTATGCGACGGTGTATCCCGAGGAGTGCACGAAGCTGCTCGGCTACGCCATCCTCGACGTGGAGAAGGGCATGTACACCTACGCGCCCGACGGCGGCTATCTGGAAAGCCCGGGCTACTGGTCCTACGGCACCGATTACCTGCACGTTATGATGAGCTCGCTCGATTCCGCCTGCGGCACGGATTACGGTCTGTACAATTCGCCCGGATTCGCAGCTTCCGCATACTTCACCGCCTACTTTGAGACGGAGATCGGCTGCTGGGGCTTCCACGATTCCGGCTCCGGCGTGTCCGACACGAACTGCCTGTCGTGGTTCGCGCGCAAGTCCGGCGATCCGTCCATCAACCGCCTGCGCCGCAACAGCTTGGACAACGGCGTAAAGAAGGTCAACATCTACGACGTGATGTGGTACGATCCGAACAACATCAGCGACACCGTTCAGCTGAATCTGGACGCGTACTACTCCGAGGTCGGTGCGGTCACGATGCGCAATACGTGGGAGAAGGGCGCGATTTTCGTCGGTCTTGCCGGCGGCGCGAACAACGCCAGCCACGGCGACCTCGATATCGGCAACTTTGTGCTCGATGCGGCGGGCAAGCGCTTCTTCATTGAGCTTGGCGCCGACAACTACAACATCCCGTCCTACTTCGGCGCGCTGCGCTGGACGTATTACCGCAAGAGAGCCGAGGGACAGAATACGCTGGTCATCGGCAATGTGTCCTATAAGTCACCCGATCAGGTAAAGACCGCCGTCGGCAAATTCACCCGCGTGGAGAGCAATGAATCGTCTTCGATCGCCATCGTCGATATGTCCACGGCGTACACGCAGGTCACAGAAGGACAGCGCGGCATCTTCTTCAAGGATAACCGCTCGACCATCGTCCTGCAGGACGAGATCCATATGGATACCGCCAACCCGGTCCGCTGGTCCGCGCACACGCAGGGTACGATCATTATCAATGAGGGCGGACGCTCCGCGTTCATCAGACGCGGCGACTATTACCTCTACTGCGAGATCGTATCAGACAACAAGGCTCTGGTGTTCACGAGCGACAAGGCAGGCTCTTTCGATCCGTCCTATCCGACGACGAGCGGCGAAAACAAGCTCACCGGCATCAACAAGCTGATGATCGTCACGACGGAGAACGTCAAGGATTACAAGCTGGCGGTTGTATTCAAGGTGATCGCACCCGGACAGATTGCGCCCGGACTCGGCGCCACGTATACGTGGACCGATATGGCTGACTGGAAGCTCCAGTAACATTCACGACCGCAGGAACGCGCGGCGGGGGAATCCAGCGTTTTCCCCCGCCTCACCTCCCGCAGCTCTGATTATCGGGCAGGGGACCCGCACAGGCAAGCGGACATCGCTTCGCTGCGCGGATCCCCTGTTTTTTCTTATTTTGGCAAAATGGAAAAAATGTCTCTTTTGCTTTGCACGCTGCCGTGGTATAATAGAAATAATATATCATATCCGGAAATTGATTCACCGGGGAGGGCGTATGTACTACGATCTGATTTATATTCTGCCGGCGCTGCTCTTTTCTCTCTGGGCAAGCGCACGTGTGAAGATCACTTACCGCAAATACGGCGCGGTCCGCGCGTCGTCCGGCATGAGCGCGGCGGAGGCGGCGCGGCGTATTCTCGACGCGAACGGGCTGACCGATGTGCCGGTCGAGCGTGTGGCGGGAGAGCTGACCGATCATTTTGACCCGACGGCGAACGTCATACGCCTGTCGGAGAGCGTATACGGAAGTTCGTCCATTGCGGCGATCGGCGTCGCGGCGCACGAGTGCGGGCACGCCGTTCAGTATGCGCGCGGCTATCTGCCGATCCGCATCCGCGCCGCAATCATTCCGGCGACGAATATCGGCTCCCGCCTGTCCGTCCCGCTGCTTCTGCTGGGGCTGCTTCTTTCCGCCGTCTCCGAGCAGCTGATCGCCGTCGCGTATGCGGGCGTGCTCCTGTTCGGCTTCTGCGTGCTGTTTCAGCTGGTGACGCTGCCGGTCGAGTTCAACGCCAGCCGCCGTGCGCTCACGATCCTGCGCGACGGAGCCATGCTGCAGGGGGATGAGCTGCGCGGTGCCCGCAGCGTTCTCTCCGCCGCTGCGATGACGTATGTGGCGGCGCTTGCGTCCGCGCTGCTCCAGTTTCTGCGGCTCCTTTCCATCGCAAGCAGCGGACGCCGCCGCCGGTGAGGGGGAGCGGTAAATCAAAAAGGGAAGCGCAAGCGGTCAGTAAGCCGCTGTCAGCGTTCCCCTGCTGTGAATCTGTGCCGCCGGGACGGGGCGTTTGAAAATGCCGCGCTGTTTCTGCCCGGCAAAAAATAATAAGCCGGCAGGGGCGAGCGCGCGGAAACAAGCACGAAACCGCGCGCCGCCGAAGCCGGCTTATTGACAAAGGTGGGTCACGCCGTGCAGAAATCGCGCAGCGTGCGGTCGATCAGTTCATGACCGAGCCGGGTGGGGTGGATGCCGTCCTCGCAGATCATGGATTTGTAGTTGTGCGTCAGGAGGAACGCGCTCCGCAGATCGAGCAGCGGGCAGCCCTCCTCGTAGGCGAGACGCTCTGCCATGCGGCTGTAGTGCTCCTGCCAGCGGGAGAGCATTGATACGTCCCCGAGCCAGCGGAGAATATTCTCGTAGTTCAGATTGCGCGTGATCCAGCGCATGTACCGGTCCGCATCGATGGGAACCAGAGAGGCGATGACCGGCGTTGCGCCCTTCGCCTTGGTATAGCGGATCATTTCGCGGTACGTTCCGGCAAAATCGTTCTCGGGCGTGTTCGGCTGGAAGGAGCCGTCCGGATCCGCCGAGACGTCCTCCCATTTATAGTCGCAGTCATTGCCGCCGTATTCAAACACAACGACGGTGTCCCGCTCCTCGCCCGTCAGATTCCGCTTCAGAAGCTCGAAGCCGCGTGCGATCGTCGCGCCCATGCGTGAGTTGTTCTTGGTTTCGATGCCGAGCTCGTTCAGATCCTCAAAGCGGTTTTTCCTGCACAGATCGTACCGCCCCGATTCCGCCGAATACATCACGCCCCGCAGAATCGAGTCGCCGTAGATTTCCAGTTTCTTCATCATCGTACATACCTCCGTGCAGCAGCATATCGTGTTTTCCCTGCGCATTAGCAGTATACCCCGACGGCGGCAAAAATACAACCTACTCCGCGCATTCTTCCCGCTACATCCCGTTCTGGTCCGGTAGAGCAGTTTTTTTCGCTCTCTACCGGGCAAAACAGGCGCCTCTACCGGCGGTAGAGACCGGTTTTCCCCCGCAAAGCGCCGCGATACGGCAAAAACCGCGCCGTCGCCGCACTTTATTTATTCACAATTGCATGGTAAAATAGTAGATAATCCAGCCCAAAACGGCGTGAAAGGAGCCCGGTATGCAGGATCTCAAGCCGGTCATCGCAAAAAATATTGCAGAGCTGCGCCGCGCCGCTTCCATGACGCAGATAGAGCTGGCGCAGCGTCTCAACTACTCGGATAAGGCGGTCTCCAAATGGGAGAGAGGCGAATCCATCCCCGACGTGGCGGTTCTGAAGGAAATCGCCGAGCTGTTCGGCGTGAAGGTGGACTATCTTCTGACGGAGGAACACAGCTCTGCCGCGCCGGAGGAGCTGACGCCGACGAAGCGCCGCAACCGCCTGATTATCTCGCTGCTTTCCATTTCTCTTGTATGGCTGATCGCAACCTTTATATTTGTCTGCACGGGGATCGCGCTGCCGGGACATGCGGGGCTGTGGCTCGTGTTCGTGTACGCGCTGCCGGTCACGGCGATCGTGGCTCTGGTGTTCAACTCGATGTGGGGCGTGCGCCGCAGAAACTTTCTCATTATCACGGCGCTTGTCTGGAGCATTCTGCTCAGTGCGTATCTGACGCATCCTGCCGGGCTGATGTGGATGGTGTTCCTGCTCGGCATCCCGGCGCAGCTGATTATCGTTCTCTGGTCGCGTCTCGGAAAATAAAAAATGCGCAGGCGGGCGAGACTCTGCCCCGCAAATTCCCGAAAAAAAAGAATACCGTGCGGTGCAGCCCGGGAATGCTGCTGCCGTACGGTATTCTTTTTGGGAATCCTGGAATGCGGGGCGGCGTCAGAGATTGAAAGCGACTTCGATGTCGTGAATCTCCTTCGGGGAGATCGCGACGATTTCGCGTCCGAGCTTGATGGTATCTACCACGGCGCGGGCACTGTACTCCATGACCTCGAGACGGTCGAAGGCGTTGAGCAGCGACGTGCCGCACGCAATGACGCAGTCGTTTTCAATGATGGCGATCGGCTCCTTCATGGAAAGCTCGCGCGCCAGCATATCCGGCTGCATGAAGGACGAGCCGAACGGGAATTTGCGCACGTTCTTGAGCATGATGTAGCTCTCCGGGATCAGGCGCGCGTCAAACGGCACGTCCGTGATGGCAAACGCCATGATGTACGGCGGCTCCGCGAGGATCACGCTGCCGATGTCGGGGGAGTGCTCATAGATGGCGCGGTGCAGCGGGAAGGAATGCGACGGCTCCTTGCCGAACTCCGCCAGTCCGTTTTTGAAGAGGACGAGATCCTCCGGCTCCAGGTACTTTCTGTCCTTGTCGTGCGGCGTGATAATGAACGAGCCGTCAGACAGGCGGCGGGAGAAAGCGCCCTGGCTGCTTGTGAACAGATTGTTGTCATACGCGCGGTGGATGAGGGCGCACATTTCCTTGCGCGCCGCCAGCTCCTCGCTCGTGTGGTAGGACGGAACGAAGCGGTCGATCTGCCGGTCCGCGTTCTTATCGCGGTAGATGTCCATGTACTTGTCCGGGATCAGGCGGATCTTGTCCGAGCCGGTGATGGAGTGCGCGTTGATCTGGATGCGCGCGGCGTAGTCGAGCGTTTCAAACGACATGAAGGCGGAGAACAGATCGTCTGCGCCGATAACGACGCCGTGGTTTTCCAGCATGACGATATCGTAGTCCTTTTTGAATTCCTCGGCGATGTTCTCGCCCAGCTCGACGCTGCCCGGCACGGCGTAGCGCGCCATGGAGACGCGCGGGCAGAGGAGCTTGCAGTTCGGGATGATGTTTGTTGCGGGGATCTGGCGGATCAGGCTGAACGCGACGAGTGCCGGCGGGTGCGCGTGCAGCACGGCGCGCAGATCCGGACGCGCGCGGTAAATGGCGAGATGGAACGGATACTCCGAGGACGGCTTGTGCGGTCCGATGATCGTGCCGTCCGGCATGACGCGCATGATGTCCGACGCGTGGAGATTTCCCTTGTCAACGCTGCTCGGGCTGATCCACATGACGCCCTCGTCGTCCATGATGGAGAGGTTTCCGCCGGACGTCGTCGTCATCTGATAGCTGTAGAGGCGGTTCATAATCATGACGATCTGATCCGCCGGGTGAAGCATGGAAAAGTTCATATTTCCTCCGGAAATGTTAAGATATAACGAAATTCACACATTTATCCTTTGCTCGGTATCATTATATCACACGGAGTGCCTGCTTTCAAGCATCAAACATCACAGGATTTTTCTCTCTGCGGCGCGGTTTTTGTGATGATTTCCGGTAAAGAATTTTTTGCACCCAAAATCCACCTTGACGACGCGTCCGGCATGCGCTATAATGAAAACATCAGCGGGCCCGCTGAACGACGGATGAAAGGAGGAATTTGTTTTCGCCATGATTTTCACAGATTTTATTCGTAACGCCGAGGTGGCGCGGAACTGACTGCGGTCCACTCCCGCAACGGTTCCGATAGGTTTGCCCGGCCGCGGCCGCACCTGCTTTGCGCAAAAGACAGGTGCGGCTGTCGGTCGTCGCTTGTATGCGGGAGGAAACATTGGCATATAAAAACGCACGCGACGTGCTTCCCCCGGCGCTGCTGCGGCAGCTCTGGAAGTACGTCGAAGGAGAAAACATCTATATCCCCAAGCGGGAGGAAAGCCGCGCTGCATGGGGCTCGGCAAACGGAGCGCGCCGCGAGTATGAGGAGCGCAACGAGCGCATCCGCGCGCGGTACGCCGCGCAGGCGAGCCTTGAGGAGCTTGCGCGCGAATTCTGTCTGTCGGTCGAGAGCATACGGAAGATCGTGTGACGCCGGCACATTCTATCATTATATTTTGGAGAGGCGTTTTTTGACATATACGTACAGAACATCGGATTCGGTCGTCTGCGGGGAGCGCGGGCGCTGAAGCTATCCGATACGCCCGCGCAGTTTGCAAAAGCGATCCAGAAATACAAGCTGCGGAGCGATATATGAATCCAAAAAAACAGAAACGGACCGCCGCACAGGCAGCGCCTGAGGACGGTTTTGTCTGCCGCGCGTGCGGGTGGGCGGTCAATACGATCCTTACGGGCGGCGAGCACCGCAACCACTGCCCCCGGTGTCTCGCCAGTCTGCGCCGGGACGAGGAGGTCGGCGACCGCGCCTCGGACTGCGGCGGCATCATGGAGCCGGTCGGCGTGTGGGTGCGCCGCGGGGGCGAGTGGGCGCTGATCCACCGCTGCCGCCGGTGCGGCAAGCTGTCCTCCAACCGCGTCGCGGCGGACGACAATCCCGTGAAGCTGATGTCGATTGCGCTCAAGCCGCTCGCCGAGCCGCCGTTCCCGCTGGAACGGATCGCCGAGATGGCAGAGGAATATCTCTGAGGCGGCGGGGGACGGCGCGCATTCCGGCTTCCGGGGAAGAATGCAGCGGATGGGGAATGCCGCTTTCTGAAACAGCGAAGCTCCGCACGGCTTTGACCGTGCGGAGCTTTTTTGCCGGATCGTTTGGGACGGCGGCTTTCCGTTTGACATCTGTCTCCCCAAAACGCCTCCCCCGCGCGCGGCGCGGGGGAGGCGTTTTGACGCTGCCCTTGCTCATTTTTTGCGGAATACCAGCAGCTTTCCGGTCACATAGTTGAGGACGACCGTAATCACGGCGACGGGGATCTTGGCGAATATCTCCGAGATGCCGCCCACATCCACCATCAGCCACAAAAGCAGCGTTTCCACGCCGAACGAAAACAGACGCGACGCCGTGAACGAGACAAACTCCGCCGCGATCGCGCCCACGCCGCGCGCATGGCTTTCAAATACCCAGATACGGTTCGTCACGTAGGCGAAAATCACGGCGGCGATCCACGCGACGGTCTGCGCCGCGATGTAATGCACGCCGAAATATACGAGCGCGCCGTAAACGACAAAATTCACGACCGTCGTGGCGACGCCGAAGATCAGGTAGTTTACTGTTTCCCGGTACCGTGCGTACAGCGCTTTCAGTTGATCGATCATTCCTCAGAGCCATCTCTTTCTTTGGTATACAGTTCGTGTGCGAGACGAAGGAATTCGTCCCGCGTCATGAGCAGATTGAGCGCGCCGAGCAGCGCATTCGGCGTCATCCCGGCGGGAAGCGACAATCGCGCCGCCAGCGCGTCCCGCCGCGCGGCGCAGTCCGGCGTCCCGCTCAGCGACAGGGCGAACAGATCCGCTTTGGTGATCCCGCCGCGCGCCCGCGGCGCGGTCTCTGCGGCGAACGGCGCAAACAACGCGCGCAGAAGCCTGTCGTCCATTCCCTCCACCCCGAGCGTTCCCGCCCGGGAGGGCGCGCTTTTGCGCCGCTCCTTGCCGGGAATCTGCGGGATGTAGAGGTGATACACCTTCTCTGTCGGCAAAGCGGAGGAAATGCGCGCGCGGATCAGCGTTCCTGCGCCGTCGCTGTCCGTCAGCACGATGATGCCTGCCGGCGCGGCGAGCGCGCGGATCAGCGCCATCGTTTCCGCGTGGTTGAAGATGCCGAAGCCCGCCGTCGTCACGATTTCGGCATCGATCACGTTCGAGAGCCGGATCTTGTCGTATTTTCCCTCCACGATCACGGGCAGGGGGATGCGCAGCTTCTGCATGAGATTCCTCCCGGTTTGTAGGATGCCCGGAAGCGGCGGTTGACATGTCCCGCGTTTTCCGTTACAATAATGATACATACAAAAGGGCAATTCAGAAAAGAGGTACGCTATGTCAAACGAAGCCTGGAAGCGCCCGCGGACCGCGCGGGTATATCTGCACCCGCCGCTTGCCGGACGGCTTGTACTGCTCTATCCGGATTTCAAGATCACAAATTCGTCCCTTCTGGACAACGGAACGCACCTGAGCCAGCCCGGCTGCGGGCTGATTCTGCTCCACGGCGAGGAGATGGACTCCTTCGACTTCCGAAAAACGCGCTTTTCGACGCCGGAGAACGGGCTTCCGTTTTATACGATGCACGGGCGTGCGGAATGCGCCGTGACGATGGAGGCGTTCTGCAATTTTGAGCGGTATCCGACCTCGTTTTTCCGCGTCACACTGGAAAACGACTCCGCGCTTCCCGTGCGCGGCTGTCTTGGCGTGCTCTGCCGCTCCGGGTGCGATTCCTATATGTCGCAGCTGCACATGGAGGGATACGCGCCCTATGAGCCGAACGTCAAGAACTGGTACATGCTCCGCAGAACGTGGCGTCAGACGGAGCCGGCTGCCGCGGCGGACGCGGACGGCTCGCTGCGCCTCATGCTGCCCGATTCGCTTTCGCTGCGCTGGGTAGCGGATGGAGCGCGCGGACACATGTTTGAGGCGGCGGATTATTTCCGCATCGATTACTGCCTCGAGGCAGGGGAGAGCGTCAGCTTCACGGGCGCGTTCGGCACGGCGGGGACGCCGGCGTTCGACTATGAGGCAGAGCGCGCGCAGGCGGCGGCGCGCTGGGCAGAGATCCACGCGGGCATCCGGCTGGAGCTGGACACGGACAATCCCGTGTACCGGAACATGTACCGTCAGCTTGTCACGCAGTGCTGTCAGATGCTCGCCCGCTATGAGGGGAGCGAGCTGACAGCCACCCGGCAGGGAGACCTCGGGCGTTTCATCTGGCCGTACGAATCGGTCATCACGCTCATGTTCCTCGACCGGATCGGGCTGCGCGAGCATACGGGCGGCGCCTACCGGTATTTCTGCGAGCGCTGGCTCACAAAAGACGGCGAGGACCGGGGACGCATTCAGTCCGGGTGCGCCGCGTGGGAGAATTTCACCGGCTCGGTGCTGTGGGGGATCAGCGAGCATCTGCGAAGCGGCGGAGACGAGGCGGAGCTTTCGTATTTTCTGCCGCACCTCATGAGCATGTTCGACTGGATCGAGCGGCGCCGCGCGGAACCGTCGAGCGGCTACGCGGGCATTTTCCCTGTCGGGAAGGGAAGCGACTGGAACGACTGCGCGCAGTTCTGGACTTTCACCGACAGCTACAACGCCATGGCGATGTTCTCCTTTGCGGATATGCTCTCCGCCTTCGGACGTCCCGAAGCGGATACGGTGCGGGCGGCGGCGGAAAGCTACCGGGCGCGGCTGATAGAGATCCGGGACGAGCTGTACCGCGGGCATGAGGAGGACGAAATGTTCCTCTTCCCGCATGAGCTGGGACTCTCCGTCGAGGAGACCCAGACCTACAGCTACTATACGGACGGCGCGCCGTTTTTGCTCATGACGGGGATCATCGAGCCGGACAGCCGGATGCGCCGCCAGATGGAGGCGTATTTCCGCCGGCGCGGGCAGTTCGAGCGCGGGCTGACCGGGCGCATGACGAGCTGCGAAGGCGCGTGGGACGGCGCGTATCACGGCGGCTACGGCGACGTGTGGTACACGGTGCAGAGCGAATGGCTCTGGGTGAACGCGTGGTGCGCATGCGGTGAGAGGGAAAAGGTGGAGGAGACGATGCGGGGGCTGCTCACATACGGGATGACGTCTGAGTACGTCGTCTCGGAGCGGTACTGCTCCGTCAACGAGTGGTATTCTCCCTGGCAGCCGAACGGAAGCGGCAGCGCGCGGATGGCGCAGCTGCTGCTCTGCTGGCTCGGTCAGCGCCGCACGGAATGAATGAAGCAACCGGGGACGGGCGAAAGCCCGCCCCCGCTTTTGTTTGGCACGAGATGGTGTGTGGCGGCGATGTTATCGTCCCGTGCCGCGCGGAAGCGTGCAGATGAAGCGTTCGAGCGGAATATACCCCAGCGGCGCGCTTTTCGTCAGGCGGTCCGCTGCGCGGCAGCGATCCAGCGCCGCGGCAAGGCGCGCCGTGCCGAAGCCGGACGCCGCGCGCAGGTACAGCATCGCCTTGTATTCATGCATTTTCAGAGAGCGTGCGACGGCGGACTTGTCCGCTCCCTCCTCCGCCATTGCCGCGACAAGGAGCAGATCGCTCATTACGCGCGAGAGAGCGGCGAGGACGGAGGCAGGCTCCTCGCGCCGTTTTTTGTATGCGTCCAACGCGTCCAGCGCGGCGGTCCTGTCCCCGGCGAGCACGGCGTTGGCGAGCGCGAACGCGTCCTCCCGGATGCCGGGCGAGGCGACGAGCAGGACGTCCTCCGGCGTGACGGCGGCGCAGCCGCGCGCCTTTTCGTAGCAGATCAGTTTGCCGATCTCGCAGGAAAGCGCGGTCATATCGGGCGCGCAGCGCGCCAGCAGCGCGGCGCACGCGTCCCCGGAGATCGAGATCCCCTCGCCGTCGAAATGCTTCTCGACCCAGCGGCGCAGCCGCGCGCCTGTCTGGAGCGGGAATTCAACGGGGGTGAGCAGCTCGGTGAGCGCGCGGAAGAAAGTGTTCGGGCGCTTTGCCGTTCCGGCGTCCAGAGCGCCGCGGGGCGCAGACATTACGAGCACGGTATCCGGCGTGCCGGGCAGTGCCGCAAGAGCGGCGAGCACCGCCTTGCGCTCCTTTTCGCGCCAGCTTTCCATGGACGTCGGGGTGAATTCGACGATCTTCAGCGGCGCCATGACGGGCGGCGCGGCGATCGCTTCCGACAGCGCGCCGAAATCGCCGTCCTCCGCGCTGAGGACGATGCGGTTGCACAGCTCCAGCCCGGATGGGCAGTCCGCGAGGACGGCAGCGCGTACTTCTGCGGCATAGTGCCGTTTGAGGTAATCCTCCTCGCCCCAGAAAAGAAGTCCGCCTGTCGGACCCCGTTTGATGAATGCGCGCAGCTCGGTTTCCGTCATGGCAGACCTCCTGTGTTTTCGGGAAGATGCGAAAGGGTGCGGCGGCGCGGCTCCGCCTTCATTCCTCCGGTCGGATCTCGGCGGTCAGCCGGGTGCGCGTCGAGGTGATGCCGCCGATGCGCAGCATGTAATCTGCCGAGAGGGATCCGCCCTCGTAGGTGAGGGAATTGGAGAGGCTGTAGGTGCAGGTCGTTACCTCCAGCGGCATGACGGGCGTTTCATAGATGCCGCTGTGATATTTTCCCGCCTCGAGGATGAGAGCGCACCGCACCGCGCCTTCCCGCAGCACAGTCACCAGGGACGGTTCAGCGAGGGCGAAGGATATCTCCGTCGTCGTGCCCTCCATGCCGGACAGCTCGCTTTCGCGGTAACGGATGGCAAGCCGCCCGTCCGCGACGTCGAGGGTTGCGGCGGTTGTGAGCTCCGTCACATCCTCCTCGCCTTCCTCGGGCGCAGGCCCGAGCACCTGATCGAGAATCTCGTCCTCCTCCTCGGGGGACAGTTCGGTTTCATCGCCGCAGCGTGGCGGCAGCAGATCGCTGCCGTGCGCCGACCGCAGCCGGAGCGTGATTCTGCGCATCAGACGATGGGAGAGGTTACGTGGACGCAGGTATTCGGGATTTCGTATCCGAAGTCGGCAGGCGCTGCCCAGCGGACGCCGTTCACAATAATGCGGCGCACGTACGGATTGTAGAACGAGCGGCAGTATTCGTGACCGGGCTGGAAGTAGAAGATTTTCCCGGCTCCCCGGCGGAACGTGCAGCCGGAGCGCATCATGTTGCCGTGCTCAAACCAGCCTCCGAAAACCAGCTCGTCCGGCGTCGGAATGTAGAACGGCTCGCTGTACATTTCTTCCTTTTCCAGTTCAAAATAAGCGGGGATGCCTGCGGCGATCGGATGGGACGGGCAGAGGTTCCAGACGATCTCTTTCTGATCGTCTCCCCAGGAGAGGTCGCCGGTCGTGCCGAGGATTGCCATGAACGGCTTGGAGTGGTGGGCGGAGTGCAGAGGGACAAAGCCCATTTTTCCCGTGTAAACGCGCTGGCGGATGCGCTCGACGAGTGCGTTGTCTACCTCGCGGTGAGACATATGTCCCCACCAGACGAGGACGTCGGTCGTGTTCAGAATCTCATCCGGCAGACCCTGCTCCGGATCGTCCAGTGCGGCGAGCGTAACGTCGATGCCGCCGGCCTCGGTGAGCGCCTCGCCGATGACGGCGTGCAGACCGTTCGGATAGATGGCATGGACCTCTGCTTCTTTCTTTTCGTGGCGGAATTCGTTCCATACGGTAACGCGCAGATTTTTGTTTCCCATAAAAAGGCCTCCATAAAAAACCATAGAAATCGGTAAATGTTGGGGGATGAATGATAGACAGGCTCTTATAACTATAACACAAAATGGCGAGCGCGTCAAGCGGCGCGCATGATTTCACGTCTGTGGGGAAAAATAGCGGCGGAGGTGAGGCGGATTTGAGAAGGCTTGCGGGATGCGTTTTTCTTTTTATGCTGCTGACGGTTTCCGCGGCAGGGGCAGAGGGGCAGGACGCGCTGGCACCGAAATTTGTTCTGAATGCGGCGGAGGAGGCGGCGCTGGCGCGTTTTTGCGCCGCGGAGACGGAGGGCGAGCCGTATGTGTGCCGGCTGTGCGTTGCGGCGGCGATGCTGAACCGGCTTGGGGACGCGCGGTATCCGGATACGGTGAGTGGGATTCTTCTGGATGCGGGAGCGTGCTTTGCGCCGGGAACGTCAAAGGCGTGCCGCCGTGCGCTCTGCGCTGTGCAGACGGCGGCGTTCGGTATGGATCCGAGCGGCGGCGCGACGGAATGGGCGCGGGCGGGGACGGCGCGCGCGGCGCGTCTGCACGTGCTGTATTCCGCCGGGAATATGGTGTTCGGGCGGTAGACGCGCGGGGGCGCGGGGGATGCGATGCGGGGGCGCGGGGGAGACGCGATGCAGGGGAACTTCTGCAAGAAGTTCCCCTGCACCCCTTCAAGAGCTTTCATACTGGATTTCTGTCAAAGTACAGTGGAAGCTGCTCGTTATCGCTCCAAATTCCGTAAAGCGCATCAAAGTGCAGCGGAAATCGTCAGGATTCACTCTGCCCGCCCCTCCCGAAAAACACGTTCGCGCACGCGCTCCCAGTGTTTTTTGATGGAGTGAAGCGCGAGAAACCGTCCCCTCAGCCAAGGAGAGAGGGCTGCGGGGGAGAGGAACTTCGGCGTCTGAGATGGTCCTCTCCCCCGCGCTACGAGGCATTTGAGATGGTCCTCTCCCCCGCACCACGAGGCGTCTGAGACTTACCTCTCATATGGGCTTTCCCCGCGACACTCCGAGGAATAAGATACCATGCGACGCGGTGGACGCACCACGAGGCGTTTGAGATTCCACCGCGTTTCCCCTGTTTTCTTGCGTTCGCCTTGCCGCCGCTATTGTAAAAAGCCGTGCGATGTATTATAATATTATAATAATATGATATACAGCGCTATTCAACGGTCTGCAAAACAGCGCAAAACGTGCGGAGCGCGCCAAAACGCATACGATACGGCGCCGCCGCGAAGGAAGATCCATGAATCACACAAACGAATTTGACGTTATCATCGTCGGGGGCGGTCACGCGGGCTGCGAGGCGGCGCTTGCGTGCGCCAGGATGGGGCTGACGGCGGCGATGTTCACCATGAGCCTTGACGCGGTCGGCAACATGCCCTGCAATCCCTCCGTCGGCGGGACGGCGAAGAGCCACCTTGTCTACGAGATCGACGCCCTCGGCGGGGAAATGGGCTACGCCGCCGACTGCGCGACCATCCAGTCCCGAACGCTCAACACCGGCAAGGGCGCCGCCGTCCGCTCCAAGCGCGTGCAGGCGGACCGCGTCCTCTACCACGCCTGCATGAAGCGCGCCCTGGAGGCGCAGCCGCGCCTGTCCGTCATTCAGGCGGAAGTCACCTCGATCCTCACTGAGGACGCACCCGGCGGACGGCGCGTCGTGCGCGGCGTGTCCGCCTGTCCCGGCGGTGATTTCTACGCCCGCGCCGTGATCCTCGCGACCGGCACCTATCTCGCGGGACATACCCATGTCGGCACGGTCCAGCGCGAGGCAGGCCCGGACAATTCTCTGCCCGCCGCCTTTCTTTCCGCTTCTCTGGCGGCGGCGGGACTGCCGCTCATGCGTTTCAAGACCGGGACGCCGCCGCGCATCCACCGTCGCTCCATCGACTTCGACGCGCTCGAGGTGCAGCCGGGCGACGAATACATCACGCCGTTCTCCCGCCGTACCGACGAGGCGCGCCTGAACGGGATCCGGCAGATCCCCTGCCACATTACCTATACAAACGAAGCCACGCACGCGGTCATACGCGAGAACCTGCATCTTTCGCCGATGTATTCCGGGCAGATCCACGGCACCGGTCCGCGCTACTGCCCGTCCATCGAGGACAAGATCGTCCGCTTCGCGGACAAGGAGCGCCACCAGCTCTTCGTCGAGCCGATGGGTCGAGACACAGACGAGATGTATCTGCAGGGCTTCTCCTCCTCGCTGCCCGCCGAGGTGCAGTACAAAATGCTGCGCACCCTCGACGGCTTCCACGACGCGGAGATCATGCGCTACGCGTACGCCATCGAGTACGACTGCGTGGATCCGCGCGCGCTGCTGCCCACGCTGGAAACGAAGGCGGTCGCGAACCTGTACGGAGCGGGGCAGTTCAACGGAACCTCCGGCTACGAGGAAGCCGCCGCGCAGGGGCTGCTCGCCGGGATCAACGCCGCGTCGGCGCTGCTCGGCATTCCGCCGCTTGTGCTGACGCGCGACTCCTCCTATCTCGGCGTGCTCGTGGACGATCTCGTCACCAAGGGGACAAACGAGCCGTACCGGATGATGACCTCGCGCTCGGAATACCGGCTTCTGCTCCGTCAGGACAACGCCGAGGAGCGGCTGATCGAGTACGGGCGGCGCGCGGGACTGATCGATGCGGAGCGGTACGGCGCGTTTCTTGCGCGGCGGCGTGCCATCGACACGGAGAAGGACCGGCTGGAAAAGACCTTCGTCTCCGCGCCGGCAGCGAATCCCGTGCTGGAGGCGGCGGGTACGACGCCGCTTGCGGGAGGCGCGTCGCTTGCGGAGCTGCTCCGCCGTCCCCAGCTGACATATGCGGCTTTGGCGCCGCTGGACGGAAGCCGTCCTGCGCTGTCTCGCCGCGACGCGGAAACGATGGAGAACGAGATCAAGTACGCGGGCTACATTCGCCGTCAGGCGGACGCCGCGCGACGGATGCGGAGGCTGGACGAGTCACCCCTCCCCGCCGACCTCGACTATAAGAAAATTCCCGGACTGCGCCTCGAAGCCGCGCAGAAGCTCGACGCCGTGCGCCCGCTCAGCGTCGGGCAGGCGGAACGTATCTCCGGCGTGAATCCCGCCGACATCACCGTTCTGCTGATCTGGCTCTCGCAGCATGGACACCGTGCATCCGGGGAAGGAGAGAATAAAGAATGATGAAAAAAGCGAAGTTTCTGTGTCTGGCGGCTGCTCTACTGCTGACGCTCGGTATGCTTGCCGGCTGCGAGTCTGTCTGGAACGCCCTCGACGCGCTGCCCGATCTGACGGAGGATACGTCCGCCGCCCTGCCGGAGTCTGATGCGACGGCGGACACCTCGACCGCTGTGCCCGCCGAGAACGGCAGCTATACGGAGCGGGACGACGTGGCGCTGTACCTGTGGACGTACCGCTGCCTGCCGCGCAATTTCATCACGAAAGCGGACGCGCGCTCTCTCGGCTGGGAGGGCGGATCGCTTGAGCCGTATGCCCCCGGCTGCTCGATCGGCGGGGATCGCTTCGGCAACTACGAGGGGCTTCTGCCGGCGGGTGTTTCGTACCGCGAGTGCGACATCGGTACGGCGGGAGCGGATTCCCGCGGCGCGCGGCGCATCGTTTACGCCGAGGACTGCTCGGCGATCTACTACACGGACGATCACTACGAGAGCTTCACCCTTTTGTACGGAGAGGAGGCGGGTCAATGAAAACGGTGCTTCTGGACGGACGTGCGCTGACGCACGCATCGCTCGCGGAGGCGTTCGGCTTCCCGCCCTACTACGGACGGAATCTGGACGCGCTGTTCGACTGTCTGGGCGATATCGGCGAGGAGACCGCCGTTGTCGTGGTGCATTTCGGCGAAGCGGACGAGGGCGGGCGGCAGCTGCTGCGCGTCCTGGCGGACGGCATGCGCGAAAACCCGCGCCTGCGCCTGTTCTTCGCCGAGGAGATCCTCTGACGGGGGAATGCGCGGGGGACTCTTTGAAAAGAGTCCCCCGCACCTCCCAGAAACTTTTATACGGAAAACAAATGCCGTGCAGCGGGATTTATCCGTATTTCCGCCGGGCTATAAGTGCCGCAATCCCCCCATAGAGACGGTTGTGCTGAAAGACAGGGATATCGTACCGCTGAGCCTGTACGGTATCCCTTTTTGTTCCGAAAGCTTTGGAAAGGGGTTTGGGGGAAACTTTTTTCAAACAGTTTTCCCCGGAGCATCCCTCCCCGGAAAGAATTTTTTTGACTTGCGTTTCGGGGGAGAGCGTGCTATAATGATGGCAGAAATTTTTTCCGAAAGGATATAGGATATTATGAGCGAAAAAGTCAAGATTCTGCTGACCGGCATCGGAGGGTACGCGGCGACGTACGTCAATCCGCTGCTGGACGGCGTCCGTCCCGACTGTGAGATCGTCGGCTGCGCCGATCCCTTCCCGAATTCCTGCAAGCGGCTGGACGAGATCAAGGAGCGCGGCATCCCGCTGTTCTCCGACATGGAAGAGTTTTTCGCCGCCGGACTGACGGCGGATCTCGCCGTCATCACGACCCCGATCCATCTCCACGCCCGCCAGATCAGAAGCGCGCTCGGTCACGGCTGCAACGTCCTGTGCGAAAAGCCCCTCTGCGGAGACGCCGCGGACATCCCCTCCCTGATCGAGGCGCGCGAGAAAGCCGGCAAATACCTCGCCATCGGCTACCAGTGGTCTCACTCCGACGCTATCCAGGCGCTGAAAGCCGACATCATGTCCGGTCTCTACGGCGCGCCCGTCTTTCTCAAGACGCTCGTCCTCTGGCCGCGCGACCGCGCGTATTATGCACGCGGCTGCGGCTGGGCAGGCAAGCTGCGCGCCGCCGACGGCTCCCTCATCCTCGACAGCGTCGCCAACAACGCGACCGCGCATTACCTGCACAACATCTTCTATGTCCTTGGCAAAACGGTCGACACCTCCGCCATGCCGGTCAAACTCAACGCCTCTCTGTGGCGCGCCAACAAGATCGAAAACTACGACACCTGCGCGATGGAGATGACCTTCGAGGGCGGCGCGCGCGGTCTTTACATCGTCTCCCACGCGACGGAGAAGAATCAGGAGCCCGTCTTTGACTACGAATTTGAACGCGGACGCGTCACCTTCTCCGAGGGCGACGGCAAGAAGCTGATCCGCGGTGTCCTCGCCGACGGCACGGAGAAAATCTACGGCGACCCCTTTGCCAACCAGACCGCCAAGCTGTGGCGCGCCGTCGATGCTGTCAAGGATCCCTCCGTCCGCCCGATCTGCGGCGTTGAGGCGGCGACGCCCCACACGCTCTGCATCGCTGAAGCACAGAAGGCAGGCGTACACGACTTCCCCGCCGCCCTCATCCATGAGAACGCCAAGGGAAGCGGCGTCTGTGTCGAGGGTCTGTACGACGAGCTGATGAACGCCTATAAGACCAACACCATGTGGAACGGTCCGGCGGCAAAATAAGCGCATGCTGCTGGAACGAGGCATCCTGATCCACCCGGAGGAGCTGAGTGCGGACTGGTGCGCGCGCGTGTGCGCCTCCTCGCTTTCCCGTTTCGGGCTCCACCCGCCGGGCGGCGGACACGCCGACCGGACGATGGCTGCCCTCATCGCCGATCTGCCCGCGCTTACGCCGCGGCTGAACGGGATCGCCGCGCACGGCATCACCATCGAGCACGAAATGCACGCGCTGCGCTGGATGCTGCCTGCCTCTCTCTTTCCGGCGCATCCCGCATGGTTCCGTATGAACGAGCGCGGGGAGCGCGTGCCGGACTTCAATCTCTGTCCGTCGAACAGAGACGCGCTCGCGTACGTTTCCGGGCGCGCTGCGGAAGCCGCGCGGCTCCTGCCCGCCGCCTCGCACCGGTACCATTTCTGGATCGACGACGTAAAGACAGCGCGCTGCTATTGTCCGGACTGCCGCCGTCTCAGCGCGTCCGATCAGGCGATGCGCATCTGCAACGCGATCCTCGCGGGACTGAGACGGACGGATCCACAGGCGCGGCAGTGCTATCTGGCATATCACAACACGCTGGACGCGCCGCGCGCCGCTGAGCCGGAGGACGGCATCTATCTTGAGTACGCGCCGATGGGGCGGGATTTTGACCGCCCGCTCGACGACGTCGCGTCGGAGAAAAACCGGGCAGAAACCGCGCCGCTCGGCGAGCTCCTTGCGTGCTTCGGGACGCGGGATGCGATGGCGTGCGAATACTGGCTGGACAACTCGATGTATTCCGGCTGGAAGAAGCCGCCGAAGCCGTTTCACTGGAACCGCGAGGTGACGATGCGAGATCTTGATTTCTACGACCGGCTCGGCTTCGCCGCCGCGACGACATTCGCCTGCTACCTCGGCGAAGATTACGAGGCGGAGAACGGTCCGCTGCCCGATCTCTCCGGTTATCTGATGCTCTGACGAAACGAGGGCGCGCCTGTGAAGGCGCGCCTTTTTCTTCTTTTTGCGCCAAAAGATGCGTTGTTTAACATGGATTTAACAAAACACCTCTTTCAGATTTAACGAATATCGGGTATAATGATATTATGGTATAATATGTGTTAAATCATGCCGCGCCCGAAAAGACGGGGCCGGCAGAAAACCGGAGTGAAGTATGACGATTTTTGACGCGCTCAATCTCCTCGGCGGTCTGGTCCTGTTCCTCTTCGGCATGAATGTCATGGGCACTGCGCTGGAAAAGCGGGCGGGAAACCGGCTCAAGACGATCCTCGGCAGCATGACCTCCAACGTATTCAAGGGCTTCATGCTCGGTCTCGGCGTGACCGCGATCATTCAGTCCTCCTCCGCCACGACTGTCATGGTCGTCGGTTTTGTTAACTCGGGGCTGATGACGCTGCATCAGGCGGTCGGCGTCATCATGGGCGCGAATCTCGGCACCTCCGTCACCTCCTGGCTGCTCAGTACGACGGGTATCAGCGGCGAAAGCATGCTGATGCAGCTGCTCAAGCCGAGCTCTTTCACGCCGGTGCTGGCGGCGATTGGACTGTTTTTCTACATGTTCCAGAAAAACGCCAAGAAGAAGGATGTCGGCATGATCCTGCTCGGCTTCGCCGTGCTCATGTTCGGCATGGACACGATGTCCGCCTCCGTTTCCGGGCTTCAGGATGTGCCGGAATTCCGCCGTATCCTGACGCTGTTCTCCAATCCGTTCCTCGGCGTTGCGGTCGGTACGATTTTTACCGCGATCATTCAGTCCTCCTCTGCGTCTGTCGGTATCCTGCAGGCGCTGACGACGACCGGCTCCATCACCTACGCGACCGCTATCCCGATCGTTATGGGACAGAATATCGGTACCTGCGTGAGCGCGATGATCTCCTCCATCGGCGCTTCGAAAAACGCGAAGCGCGCCGCTGTGATCCATCTGCTCTTCAACCTTATGGCGACGCTGATCCTGCTGCCGCTGTATTATCTTTTGGACATGCTTCTCCAATTCCCGTTTGCAGGTGAAGCGGTGAATCCGCTCGGCATCGCCGTCGTGCATACGACCTTCAAGATTCTGGCGCTGGCGATCCTGATGCCCGCCTCCGGACTGCTGGAAAAGCTGGCGTGCCGTCTGGTGCCGGATTCCAAAAAGGACGAGGAAGCGCGGCTTCTCGACGAGCGTCTGCTTGCGACGCCCTCCGTGGCGATCGAACGCTGCCGTTCCGTCGCCGTGACCATGGCGGAGCAGGCGGTTTCTTCCATGCGGGATTCGATGACGGAGCTTTCCTCCTTTGACGCAAAGCTGGGCGAGGCGATCCGCGCGTCGGAGGAAAAGGTGGACGTATACGAGGACGAGCTCGGCACCTATCTGGTGAAGCTGTCCTCGCATGAAATGACGGAATCCGACAGCGCCGAGGCAAACGAGCTGCTGCATCTGATCGGCGATTTCGAGCGAATTTCGGATCACGCTGTCAATCTGCTGGAATCCGCTGAGGAGATCCACGACAAGCAGCTTTCCTTCTCCGCGGAGGCAAAGCGCGAGCTGTCCGTGATGGTCGGCGCGGTGACGGAGATCCTCGATCTGGCGCTGACTGCGTTCCGCGAGCGGAATCTGGATTCCGCCTTCATGGTCGAGCCGCTGGAGCAGGTCGTGGATTCCCTGCGCGACTACATCAAAAAGCAGCATGTGTCCCGTCTCCAGCATCAGGAATGCACGATCGAGATGGGCTTCGTCCTCTCCGACGTACTGACCAACCTGGAGCGCGTCTCCGACCACTGCTCCAACATCGCCGGCTGCCTGCTGGAGATGTCGCACGAGAGCATGGATATGCATAAATACCTCCGCAGCGTCAAGGACGGCGGTGAAAAGGAATACAACGATTACTTCGATTACTTCAAGATGAAATACGCCATCGAGTAAAGTGCCGCGCGGGGAAGCGGCAGGGGGGACTCTTTGAAAAGAGTTCCCCTGCCCCCCACAGAAACTTATATACAAAATACAGGGATATCGTACAGCTGAGCATGTACGGCATCCCTGTTTTTTGCCCCAAAAGCTTTCGCGGGGGGGCAGGTGGGAGCCTTTTTCAAAAGGCTCCCGTTGCGCGTCCTTTTCTGTTTTATCCGGCGTTTCCGGCTCGGTGGTCTGCGTGCCGCTGTCCGGCGTCGTGGATGTGCCGGTCCTGATATCCGCCGCCTGCGCACGACGTCAGAATGGTGCTCGGAAGAAGCGCTGCAAGCAACGCGCTGAGATACCGTTTGCCTTGCATAGCCTGTTCTCGTGGGGAATATTGGTTATCAAACTATACATAGTCTCTTTTCACTGTCAATAGAATGACAAAAAAATGCGGATCACGCACGCGTTTCGTGCATGATTCGCATTTTTCGGTCAGGATGCGGCAGGATCAGTCAAAAACGATCTCCCGGTCGCTCATGGAGGAATCGTAGATGCCCTGCATCAGGCGGGAGGTCAGGATATTGCGGTCGATGTGGGACGGCAGCTTTTCGCCGGAGCGCACGCAGTCGATGAACGCGCGGATCTCGTTATAGAACATGTTCGTATTCTCAAAGGCCGGCTTTTCGCTGGTGAGCTTTCCGTCCTTGGTGCCCCAGACGGTGAAGTCGCCGCCGTAGTTGAGGCGGATTCCCGCCTTCGTGCCGAGGAAGTCGATGTAGCTCTCTCCCACACCGATGTTCTGCGCCCAGGAGCCGTTCAGGGTGATGGTGGGACCGCTGGTGCGGATGAAGGCGGTGACGAAATCGTCCACGTCATAGGTACCGTTCAGATCCTTGGTATCCTCCGCCCACATGGATTCGTAGACATAGTTTTTCATATCGACGCCGAGCTTGGAGAAAGCGCGGCCGGACGCAGTGATGGGAGTCGGGTCGTTTGTCGCATACATGACGATATCGAGGAAGTGGACGCCGCAGTCGATGAGAGCGCCGCCGCCGGAGATCGCCTTGGTCGTGAACGCGCCGCCGAGGCCGGGGATGCCGCGATAGCGGCGGAAGCAGGCGTAGACGTGATAGACCTCGCCCAGCTCGCCGGCATCGATCATATCCTTGACCATGTTGACGGCGGTGTTGAAGCGGTTGACGACGCCGATGTTCAAAGTCATGCCGGTCTCATGCTGTACCTGCTGCATCTCAAGCGCTTCGGAATAGACGCGGGCGGCGGGCTTTTCGCACAGGACGTGCTTGCCGGCGCGCATGGCGTCGATGGAGATAAAGCGGTGCGCCATATTCGGCGTGCAGACGGAGACGGCGGTGATCTCGGGGTCGGCGAGAACCTGCTTGTAGTCGGCAATCGCCGTGCCGACGCCGTACTTTTCGACGCACGCCTGCGCTTTCTCGGGGAGGATATCGCAGAAATACTTGATTTCCACATCCTCGCACTTCAGATAGGACGGGATGTGCGCGTCATTGGCGATGCGTCCGCAGCCGATGACGGCGACTTTCATTTTTTCCATGAGTTGGTTCCTTTCAAAATATGTAAGATGCGGTTTACGCCATGGTTTCGAGCATTTTCTCCGTAACGGAGTAACGGACCGGCTTGCCTGCGTCAAACGCTTCGTATTCCTCGTGCATGAACTGCGCCATGCGGTGGATCTCATTGTGGAGCGAGCCGGCAATGTGCGGGGTCAGGATGACGTTCGGCAGCGTATACAGCTCGGATTCCGGCTTCGGCGGCTCGGGATACGTCACGTCGAGCAGCGCCACGCGCTCCGGCTCCGCTTTCAGCGCCGCGATCAGATCGTCCTCGACGACCTGCGCGCCGCGTCCGGTATTGATGAACGTCGCGGACGGCGACATGCGGTTGAAGCAGTCCGCGTTCAGCATGCCCTTCGTCTGCTCGTTGTTCGCCAGATGGTTGGAGATGATCGCGCATTCCGAGAAGAGCGTGTGCAGGTCGACCTTTCTGACGCCCAGCTCCGCCGCCTTTTCGTCGGGGAGGAACGGATCGAACACAAGAACCTCGACCTTCTCCAGCGACTTCAGTTTGCCGATGACCAACTTGCCGATCATACCCGCGCCGATGATGCCGATTTTCGTCTCATAATTGCCGGTATACACGCCGGGGGTGCTGCGTCCGCGCCATGCCGCGCCGTCTGCGGACAGGTGCATCTTGCGGAAGAAGCCCTTGTTCGAGAGGATGATCTCGGCGAAGGTGAACTCCGCCACCGGCACCGCGTTCGCCGCCCACGCGCTGAAAACGGCGATGCCGCGCGCAAGGAACGGGCGTGCAAACGCCTGCACCGTGCCTGCGGCGTAGAAGAGCGCGCGCACGTTCGGGAAATACGCCGCGAGCTCCTCTTCGGAGACCTTCGGCATTCCCCATGTGGAGAAAAGGTACGTCAGGTTTTTCGTTTGATCCCTGTATTTCTCATAATTGGCGGGCGTCAGGATCTCCGGGATCGGAAATTCCATCTCAGCCTTCATTTTTTCGACCAGCTCCGCCGGGTAAACCTCCCAGATCTTGGACGTTCCGATAAATGCAGCCTGTTTCACAACTGATTTCCTCCGTTAATTCTGTTTGGGTTCATTCTATCATTCGCCCGTGCGATTGTCAAGATGCGGCACGGGATTTGTGCGCGGATGTCATTTGGTTCCGTTGAAGATATCGAGCTGACCGAGGTCGGCGAAATCCAGCAGATCGGAGAGGATGTAGTTGGAGACGAACATCCCCTGCGGGGTGAGGGAAAAGGCTCCGTCCATATACACCGCGAAGCCGTTCTGGACATACGGATACATTTTGCGCCCATAGATCTGTTCAAAGGAAACACCGAAGCGGCGCGCGAAATCCCGGCAGTTCAGCCCCTCGCGCAGCCGGAGGCGAAGCATGATGTATTCGCCGAGCCGTTCGCGGGGAGACACGGCGTCGTTCTGCTCTGTCAGGCGGATCGCCGAGGAGGGGATCTCCAGTCCGTTCATGTACTTGTCCAGATTCCGGATAAAGGAGAAGCGGCTGCCGCGGAAGAAGGAGTGCGCCGCAACGCCGAGACCGAGGTATTCCTCGCAGTTCCAGTATTTGAGATTGTGGCGGCACTGATAGCCGGGGCGCGCGAAGTTGGAGATCTCATACTGCGCGTAACCGTTCTGGGCAAGGAATTCGACCGCGGCGAGGTACATATCCGCCTCCTCGTCCTCCGAAGGGAGCGGCAGCGTCGCACGGCGGCGGTCCAGCGGCGTCCCCGGTTCCAGGATCAGGTCGTAGAGCGAGATGTGCTCCGGACCGAGGCGCACCACATAGCGCAGTGTTTTCATCAGGCTCGCGCGCGTCTGGTACGGGATGCCGAACATGAGATCGACGTTGATGTTCCCGATCCGGGCGCGGCGCGCCATGCGGAAGCCCGCCTCGAAGTCCTCGCGCCGGTGGATGCGGGAGAGCGCGGCAAGCTCGTTGTTGTTCGCGCTCTGGAGCCCGATGCTCAGCCGGTTGACGCCGAGGCGGCGCAGCCGGTTCAGCGTCGGAAGATCGAGCGTCGCGGGATTCGCCTCGATGGTGAATTCCGCGCCGCGGACAACGGAAAAGTTGCGGCGGATCGCATGGATCAGGCGGAAAAGCAGCTCCGGCGGCAGCGAGGTCGGCGTGCCGCCGCCGATAAAGACGGTATCCGGCGCGTAATCGCGCGCGCCGCGCCGGTAGGACTGCATATGCAGAATCAGCGCGTTCACGTATCGCTCCATCAGCTCCGCGTTCGGCGGGACGATGGAGAAAAAGTCGCAGTATGCGCATTTCGAGCGGCAGAACGGGATGTGAAAATACAGTCCGAGCCGCTTTTTCTCGTAACTTTGCATAAGGATCGGTATCCTTTCATGAAGGGATACGGCCGCCGGTCGCGGCGGCGGAAATTCTGAGATGGAGGGAGAGGTCCGGCGGTGCTTCGGGGAAGCCCCGTCGCCGGGGGCTGCGCGGCGATGCGGCGCGCTTTTCTGCGCGTTCTCCTGTATAAGCCATAAAACGGCAGGATTTGCGCAGCGTCCCATGCTTTATCTCCGCCTCGCGGGACAAACAGGGGGCGGGGGAAGGAGTTTTCAGACTTTCCGCGTCAGCTCTCGTCATCCAGCTTGAGCACCGCCATGAACGCCTCCGGCGATACCTGCACGCTGCCCAGCTGGCGCATCTTCTTCTTGCCTTCCTTCTGCTTTTCCAGCAGCTTCTTTTTGCGCGTGATGTCGCCGCCGTAGCACTTCGCAAGGACGTCCTTGCGAAGCGCCTTCACCGTCTCGCGCGCGATCACCTTCGAGCCGATCGCCGCCTGGATCGGGATCTCAAACAGCTGCCGCGGAATGTTGTCCTTCAGCTTCTCCGCGATCTTCCGCGCGCGGCCGTACGCCTTGTCCGCGTGTACGATGAACGTCAGCGCGTCCACGATCTCCCCGTTCAGAAGGAAATCCAGCTTCACCAGATTGCTCCGCTCGTAGCCGGACAGCTCGTAGTCCAGCGACGCGTAGCCCTTCGTCCGGCTCTTCATCGCGTCGAAGAAATCGTAGATGATTTCGTTCAGCGGCAGCCGGTAGTGCAGCTCCGCACGCCCCGCGTCGATATATTTCATGTCGATAAACACGCCGCGCCGGTCCTGACACAAATCCATCACGTTCCCGACGAATTCCGTCGGCGTGATGATGTTCGCCGCGACCACAGGCTCCGAGGCAAAATCGATCTGATCCGCCGACGGATAGTTGGACGGGTTGTCCACCCGCACGACCTCGCCGCTGCGCAGCGTTACCTCATAGATAACGGACGGCGCCGTCGTGATCAGATCCAGATTGAACTCGCGCTCCAGCCGCTCCTCGATGATCTCCATATGGAGCAGCCCCAGAAAGCCGCAGCGGAAGCCGAAGCCAAGCGCCGCCGACGTTTCCGGCTCAAAGATCAGTGCCGCGTCGTTCAGCTGCAATTTTTCCAGCGCATCCTTTGTCTCGCCGTAGCGTGCGCCGTCCGCCGGATAAATGCCCGCGTACACCATCGGCAGCACGCTCTTGAAGCCGGGCAGCGGCTCCGTTACGCCGCCCTCCGCCGAGGTGATCGTGTCGCCGACGCGGGTGTCCGATACCGTTTTGATGGACGCCGTGATATAGCCGACGTCGCCCGCCGCGAGCGCGTCCGACGCGCGCAGCCCGAACGGATCCATATATCCCACCTCGACCACGTCGAACTCCGCGCCTGTGCTCATCAGGCGGATGCGGTCGCCGGCGCGCACCGTGCCGTCCATAACGCGCACGTACACGACGACGCCGAGATAGCTGTTATACACCGAGTCGAAGATCAGGCAGCGCAGCGGCGCGTTCTCGTCTCCCTTCGGCGCGGGGATATCGCGCAGGATCGCGTCCATCACGGACTGGATGTTCAGTCCTGTTTTTGCCGACACCTGCGGGCAGCCCTCGGCGGGGATGCCGATCACGTCCTCGATCTCGGCGATCACGCGCTCCGGCTCCGCCGAGGCGAGGTCGATCTTGTTGATGACCGGTACGATCTCCAGATTCGCGTCCACCGCGAGATACGCATTTGCCAGCGTCTGCGCCTGAATGCCCTGCGTCGCGTCCACGACAAGCAGCGCGCCCTCGCACGCGTTCAGCGAGCGGGATACCTCATAGTTGAAGTCCACGTGCCCGGGCGTGTCGATCAGGTTCAGCTCATACATTTCCCCGTCGGGCGCTTTATAGGAAATGCGCACCGCGCGTGCCTTGATGGTGATGCCGCGCTCGCGCTCCAGATCCATATTGTCGAGCAGCTGCTCCTCCATGTCCCGTTTCTCGACCGCGCTCGAGAATTCAAGAATGCGGTCGGCAAGCGTGGACTTGCCGTGATCTATATGCGCGATGATGGAAAAATTGCGGATATGCGCCATGCGTTCGCTCGCCATCTTTGTCCCATGCCTTTCGATACTATTTCATTCTATATTATAGCAGATTATTTCCCGCATGAAAAGAGGGAGGCGGATTTTTTGGGTGCGGCGGCAAAAATCGCGGGCAGAGTCCTCTCTCCTCTCCCGCCCCTCCGGCAGGCGGCGGACCGTTTTTGCGCGTCTCAGGATGTCATAAGCAGTCCGGCTTTTTTCGCCTGCATACAGAGCGCCCCTCCTGCGGTATGCGCAGGAGGGGCGTCTTATCGTCTCCGTAGAGTGGCTCAGTGCTTTTTCTTTGCGAGGACGACGCCGCAGCAGGCGGCTGCTGCCATCGCGGCGGCAAAGAGCAGGGATGCGTCTGCCGTAGCAGGAGCGACGGGCGTTTCCGCCGGTTCTGCCGGCGCGGCGCTCGTCTCAGCCGGAGCGGGGGTCGTCACGGCGGCAGTCTTGATCTCCTCGGAGGAGAGGATCAGCGTACCCCAGACGTTCGCATCGTTGACCGCTGCGTCCGACATATCGGACCAGCCGAAGTTGTGCGTGCGTTCCTTTGCTTCGTTTGCGTCGTTGTACTGGAAGTCGGCGTTGATCTCTGCGTTGGCGGCAAGCTCGACCATATTGAAGGTGTAGGAGCACTCGATGATAAAGCCGTCGTCCGTCTCCTCATAGGCGTACTCAAACGCGCCCATGGCGTTGGTATCGCCGCGGCGCGGCACCTGCGAGAACTCTTCCTTCGGGATCAGAGCGAACTGGTACTGACCTGCCTGGAAGGGCTTTCCGCCCAGCCCCATCTCTTCGATGTACAGATACATACCGTCGTTTCTCCAGTCGCCGACGGTGGAAGCGAAGGACGGATCGTCGTCCGTGATCTCAAACAGGAAATAGATGGTGTTCCCGTTCCAGAGCGCGCTGACGAACGCAGACGTGTCGTCCGGCTTGGCGACGTTGTTCTTGATGTACGTGAGCTCCTGACGGTCTGCCTGTGCCCATGCCTCGTCGATCTTGCCGTCCACGGTGATGACAGCCTTTTTGACGGTCATTTCCTCACCGATCGCGAACGCGGGAACGGCGAGAGCGCAGAGCATCATGAGAGCAAGCAGGAAGGAAAATGCTTTTTTCATGTGAAACCTCCTCTTGATTTTCTGTGAAAATGTCAGATTCACACAGAATTCCATATTCATTCATAATTATAGAAAAATTACACCGCTCCGTCAACTCGAAACGCGAAAATCAGATAAATCGTGCGAACGGCGTAATAAGATTGTACCATTCGGGCGGCGCCAGAGCATTTTAGTCAGCAAGATTCACCAAAAATGCGGAAAGTTTCCGACTTTCTGTTGACAGAGCGGCGCATGATTTCGTAAAATAGTACCATGGAAGCAGCCGTGCGGAGCCGCACGGAACAGGAGGAACGCCATGCGCGACGAGCCGCAGGAAAAACGCACGGGGGAGCTTCGGCACGAGCTGATCTCAGCCGTTGTCCGGCACACCCGGATCCCGCCGTTTCAGTTCTCTCTGAACTGCACGCGCTATATTCCGTACGACGCTCACTGGCATGAGCAGATGGAGTTGAAATACGTCGTCTCCGGCAGCGCGGAGATCGTTGTGGAGGATGCCGCGTATACGGTCCGCGCGGGCGATATCATCCTGATTAACCCGTACGAGCTGCACGCTGTGACGCCCGACCGGACAAGCGGGCTTGTGGATCACTCCGTCAATATCGACATCCCGCCGGGGGTGTACGGCGAGGCGATCGCGGAGAATTTCCGCCCTTACGCGGAGAAAAGGCTCCGCTTCCAAAATGTCATCCGCGGCGACGAGCCGCTGACGCGGCAGGTGCTGAATCTGTTTCTGCTGCTGCGGGACGCGCCGGAGAACAGCGCGCTGGAGCCGTTCGGGGCGTTCATTCTGCTGTTCTATGCGCTGTCGCGGCGCCATGCGGAAAACGCGTCCGCCCCGGACGGCGCGGGCAGAAAGCACAACCCGAAGATCAGCCAGGCGCTCTGCTATATCCATGAGCATTACCGGGAGCCGATCCGCCTCGGGGATGCGGCGCAGGCATGCTTCATGTCTCCGTCCAATTTCGCGCTGCTCTTCCGGCAGACCACCGGGGAAACGCTGATTACCTATGTGAATTCCCTGCGTGTCGAGGAGGCTGCCAATCTGCTCACCGCGACAAAGCTCAGCGTTGCCGAGATCGCCGTGCAGACCGGCTTCTGCGACGAGAGCTATTTCGGCAAGTGCTTCCGGAAGCATAAGGGCGTCTCCCCGACCGAATACCGCCGCGCGCACAGCTCCCCGACGAGCTGAGATGCCCGGCGCATGCGAAAATTTCATCCCGAAGACAAAAAGATACCGTACCGCGAGACCTGTCAGAGCCTCGCCGCACGGTATCCTCTTTTTTGTGTGTCGCCAGACGCGCCGGCGCGGGAAAACGGCGCGCGCATAAAGACATTTCTGCCTCTGCGGCGGGTCTGCCTTCTGCGGCGAGTCAGCGTTCACGCGCAAGCTCCTCTGCCGCCTCGCCCATCGTCACGATGGGCACGCCGGCGGCGCGGATGCGGCGGATCATGTCCTCCAGCTTATCCCAGAGGTTTTCATAAAAGAGATTGTACGCATGCGCCCAGAGAAAGAGCACGCCGCCGTCCGCGCGCCGGGCAAACGCATCGATCAGCTCCGGCACGCGCTCCTCGCGCAGATGGCAGGTCGGATGCCACAGCAGAAGATCTTCCGGCGCGTCAAAGCCGAATGTCGGAAGATAGGCGCGGGCGCACCGGATCGGCGTGTTCTCCCGGATCAGGCGCGCGACGCGCTCGTCGCAGTTCTCGCCCCCGCCGGGATACGCCATCGAGCGGACCGGCGCGCCGAACAGTGCCTCGAGCGTGCGCCGGTCGTCCTCGACTTGCGCGATGACATCGCTGTCGGACAGCGACGGCAGACGCGGGTGCGTCTTTGTATGCACCGCGATCTCGTGTCCGCGGTACAATGCGGGCGCCTCCTCCGCCGTGACGTGCGAGTGATCCATCACCCGTCCGCCCTGCGTGATGGTATCCGTTCTGCCGAAAAAGCCGCTGTTCAGGTTGAACGTGGCGCGCACGCCGCACGCGTTCAGCAGTGCGACGAGCTGCCGGTCGTGAACCGTGCCGTCGTCAAAGGAGAATACTGCCAGATGACGCATCAGCCGTCCGCTTTCTGCATATCCGCTACCGCTTTGTCCCATGCCTTCTGCGCGGCGGGACCGACCTTGCGGAAGGCGGAAGCAAACGTGCCGGGATTCGACTTCGCGGGATTGTACAGGCAGGTGGAGATGATGCTCGCCGTATAATTGCCGTACTCCATCAGCGTGTTCTTCGTCAGCGTCGCCATGACGATGTCGATGCACTGACCGGAGAGCGCGTCGCGGGAATACTTCATCTTCAGCGCGGTCTCCAGGAACGCGTCGATATAGGTGCGGTGCGCCTCGCCGCACAGCGCCTCCAGCGTTGCGCCGACGATGGCGAACATCTCGTCGCCGACCATCTTCGGAACGCCGAGCACGGTGCCGGAATCATGGACGTAGGAGTAATATCTGTCCTGATCCGCGTCCAGCTTCGGAACGGGCAGGATGCCGTATTCGTCTTCCATCTCGCGCAGCGTCGCCGTTGTCGCGGGGCTGAAGCGGTTCATCATGAACAGGGAATGACCCTCGGCGAAGGTGGGCGAAATGGTCGGGAGGCTGCCGGTGCAGCTCCAGGAGCCTTCGTTTTCATTCATCAGGCGGTAGATCGTCTCGATGGCGGCGATGGTGCGCTCATTGTCCATCGTAATGGTGAGAACGCCGTCCTTCAGCTCGTACATGTCGAGACCGCACGCGACGAAGTAGTGGGAAAGCTCCTCGCCCTTGCCCTGAGACCAGATCAGACCGAAGGTGTCGCCCTCGTTCCGCGTGCCGTCGCCGTTTGCGTCGCTGTACGCGCCGGAGGACAGCTCATACAGCGTATCCATCGTCAGCTTTCCGTCGAGGGCGAGCTGATACATCTCGTCCGGATTTCCGTAGATGTCGGTGTAGATATTCTTGTTGAAATACAGAACGCCCGTCTGGTTGAGGTTCGTCAGCAGCATGTCGCCGACGATGAACTGGCGGGATTTTCCGTCCATGGAGAGCGCTTCGTTTGCGAATTCCCACCACCACGGCTGGCTGTAATCGATGTACGGGATGGCGGAGATATCGCGCATGTACGGGTTCAGTCCGATGCCGGAGGAGGAGTTGCCCGTGGCGAGCAGGCAGGAATACTCATCCGACGCGCTCATGATGCTCTGGCGGATGATCTGCTGGTCGTTTGAGAGGGAAGTGCCGTCCGTCGGGATCCAGTTCAGATTGATTTTCAGACGTTCTTCCACGGTGATGTTGCGCTGCCAGACGGCGTCGGATACGGTCTCGCCGATGTTGTCGGTGCCGCAGACGTCATTGATGATCCAGAAGCCGCCTTTGGTGCCGTCCAGATACGACATCGTTCCGCGGAACAGGATCCCGACCTCCGTCCCGCCGAAATCCAGATCGGAGGGCAGATTGTCGAAATGATTGGCGCGGTCGTTGGGATCGACTGTCTCCACAGGTTCCGTCTGGACATCCGTGACGGCGTCGGAGGAGTCGGCGGGGGCTGGTTCCTTATTCTGCGCGCACGCGGGGAGAAGAAGGGCGGCGAGAAGAAGGAGCGCGGTGAACTTCATGCTGTGTTTCATACTCGTGAATCCTTTCTTGCCTTGAAAATCAGAATATATCCGAAAGACTGCCTGCCGGGTGGCGGGCAGCCGTGCGGGCGCGGTGCGTAGACAGAGCGCGGGAAACCTCCATGGAAAAGGTTTCCCGCGATGCTGTGGATACAGTAATGTAAGGTGAATTTTCGGTTACAGAGCAGGGATCACTCCAGCTCCAGGGAGGAGATCGCCTTATCCCACGATTTCTGTGCGGCAGGGCCGACCTTGCGGAACGCAGAGGCGAAGGTGCCGGGATTGTTGATGATCGGGTTGAAAATGCAGGTGCTCATAATGGTGGCGGTATAGTTGCTGTACTCCTGCAGCGTGTTCTTCGTCAGACCGTCGATGATGAGATCGATGCACTGACCGGAGAGCGCGTCGCGGGAATACTTCATCTTCAGAGCGGTTTCAAGGAACGCGTCCATGTAGGAACGGTGCGCCTCGCCGCACAGCGCCTCGAACGTCGCGCCGACAACCTCGAACTTCTTGTCGCCGGTCGACTTCGGTACGCAGAGGACGGTGCCGGATTCATGCACGCCGGCGAGATAGCGCTCCTGCTCCTCGTCGAGCTTCGGCATCGGCAGAATGCCGTATTCCTGCTCCATCTCACGCAGCTCATCGGTCGTTGCAGTAATCATGCGCGCGCCGAGGAAGAGTCCGGCGCCCTCGGAGAACGGGATGCGCTGATCAAAGATCGAGCCGGTACCGATACGGGAGCCTTCGTTTTCGTTCATCAGCTTGTAGAGCTTTTCAATGGCGGTGACGGTGCGCTCGTTGTCCATCGTGATGACGAGACCGCCGTTTTCATCGCGGGTATACAGGTCAAGGTCGCAGGAGGCAACGTAGCCCGCCAGCTCCTCCGTCTTGTAGCCGGACCACAGCAGACCGAAGACGTCGCCGTCGTTCTTCACGCCGTCGCCGTTTGCGTCGTTGTAAGCGCCGGAGGACAGCTCATGGAGACGGTCGACGGTGAACTTGCCGTCCAGCGTCAGCTGATACAGATCGTCCGGGTTGCCGTAGACGTCTTCATAGATATCCTTGTTGAAGAACATGATGCAGGTCTGCGCCAGGTTCGTCAGCAGCATGTCGCCCACGACGAACTGGTGGGTCTTGCTGTCCAGGGACAGCGCTTCATTGGCAAAGGTCCACCACCACGGGGATTCCCAATCCACGTAGGGAATGTTCGTCAGGTCGCGCATGTACATGGTCAGACCTGCCTGCGAGGAGGTGTTGCCGGTCGGGAGGAAGAAGTGGAAGGAGTCGTCGCTGGTCATGACGGTCTGACGGAAGATCGTCTGGTCGGCGGAAAGATTGCCGCCGTCGGTGGGTACCCACTGCAGATCGATGTTCAGACGGTCCCGCACGGTTGCGTTGCGTTCCCAGACGGCGTCGGATACGGTCTCGCCGATGTTGTCGGAGCCGCAGACGTCGTTTGTGATCCAGTAGCCGCCCTTCTCGCCGCTCAGGTCAGCCATCGTGCCGCGGAAGAGGCAGACAACGCTCTCGCCGTTGAAGTTCAGATCAGCGGGGAGGCTGTCCAGGTGATTTTTGCGCGCGTTGGGGTCGGTCGTTTCTGCGGGAGCGGAAGTGTCCGCGGTGCCGCCGGAAACGGGGGCGGAGGTGTCAGAGGGCTTGTTGTCTTCGCCTTTGGCGCACGCGGGAAGAAGCAGTGCGCAGAGAAGAAGCGCAGACAGTATTCTTACTGACAGTTTCATTGAAAAGAATCCTTTCTTTTTGTATGCAGCGCAGCAGACCGGAGGTGTGCCGCACTCTGTTTTACCGTATATTATTGTAGCATATTGCGCGGCAGGAGTCAATCGGCAATTTCCCCGATTCACAGGGGACGGTTTTGTGGTTTTCCACAATCCGCGCCGCTCAGGTACGCGATACTGCCAATACAAATGACATTCTTACCAAAATTCCGCAATTTCTGAGGCGCGCCCGAAAAAACGCCGCCGCGCCCTTGACATCCGAAAAAAAAAGCGGTATACTACAGAAAGCGGAATATGTCCGCACGAGGAGCACCGAAAGAGAACTGTGCCGCCGATGGGCGTGGTGGAAGCACAGAGGATCGCTCGCGCGCGGGTACCGGCCGCGCCGGCGCGCTGCAGCGCGCGGTTCAAATGAATATTTTCGTCAAATGAGTGAAAAGCTCGGGTGGAACCGTGCGGCGCACGCCGCACCCCGGACTGCGGCAGCGCAGCGTCCGGGATTTTTTTGTTATCCCGGACCACCGCCGCAATGCGTGTGTATTTTTTTCATCCGGAGGTCAAGCATGATCTATCGTTTCAGCCCTGACGTATCGTATTCGTCCGATACGCCCGTATCCGTCTATGACGCCGCCGCAGCCGCCGGCGTCATCTCCCGCGACGTTCTCGCCGCACGCGTGGACGGCGAGGTCCGCGACCTCACCTACGTTCCCGCCGCCGACTGCGACGTCCGTCTTCTCACCTTCGACGACGCGGACGACGACGGCGCCCGCCGCACTTTCCGACATACCGCGTCGCATATTCTCGCCGAGGCGGTCAAGCGCCTGTATCCCGACGTGAAGCTGACGATCGGTCCCGCCATCGACGACGGCTTCTACTATGATTTCGATTCCGAGGTGAGCTTCACGCCCGACATCCTCGCGCAACTCGAGGCGGAAATGAAGAAGATCGTCAAGGAAAATCAGCGTCTGACCCGCTTCACGCTGCCCCGCGACGAGGCGAAGCGCCTGATGGAGGAGCGCGGAGAGCCGTACAAGGTGCTTCTCATCGACCGCGTCCCCGAGGGCGAGGAGATCTCTTTCTATCAGATGGGCGATTTCATCGACCTATGCGCCGGACCGCACCTCTTCTCCACCGGCGCCGTCAAGGCGTTCAAGCTGACGCAGTGCACCGGCGCGTACTGGGAGGGTAAATCCGGCAACAAGATGCTCCAGCGCATCTACGGCACCGCCTTCCCGACCAAGGACGCGCTCCAGAATTACCTCACGGCGCGCGAGGATGCGCTCAAGCGCGACCACAACAAGCTCGGACGCGAGCTGGAGCTGTTCACTACGGTGGACGTGATCGGACAGGGACTGCCGGTGCTGCTCCCGAAGGGCGCGCGCATCGTGCAGCGACTCCAGAGATGGGTCGAGGACGAGGAAGAAAAGCGCGGATACCTGCTGACCAAGACGCCGCTGATGGCAAAGCGCGAGTTCTATAAGATCTCCGGACACTGGGATCACTACCTGGACGGTATGTTCATCCTCGGCGATCCGTACGACGAGACGAAGGAGTGCTTCGCGCTCCGTCCGATGACGTGCCCGTTCCAGTATCAGGTGTTTCTGAACCGCAAGCGTTCCTACCGTGATCTGCCGATGCGCCTCGGCGAGACTTCCACGCTGTTCCGCAACGAGGACTCCGGCGAAATGCACGGCTTGATCCGCGTCCGCCAGTTCACCATCTCCGAGGGACACCTGATTCTGCGTCCCGACCAGCTGGAGGAGGAGTTCAAGGGCTGTCTCGACCTCGCCAGACACGTCCTCTCGACGCTCGGTCTGTGGGAGGACTGCTCCTTCCGCTTCTCGCAGTGGGATCCCAACCGGCAGGATAAGTACGAGGGCACGCCGGAGCAGTGGGAGGAAGCGCAGGCGACGATGAAGCAGATCCTGGACGATATCGGTCTGAATTACAAGATCGGCATCGACGAGGCGGCGTTCTACGGACCGAAGCTGGACATTCAGTGCAAGAACGTGTTCGGCAAGGAAGACACGATCGTCACCATCCAGATCGACATGCTGCTCGCGAAGCGCTTCGGCATGTACTATACGGACCGCGACAATCAGCAGAAACTGCCGTATATCATCCACCGCACCTCCCTCGGCTGCTATGAGCGGACGCTGGCGCTTCTGATCGAGAAATACGCCGGCGCGTTCCCGCTCTGGCTCGCTCCGACGCAGGCGGTCGTGCTCCCGCTGTCGGACGCCTTCGCGGATTATGCGAAGCAGGTGACGGATAAGCTGTGCGCCGCCGGCATCCGCGCAGAGCTGGACGACCGCACCGAAACGATCAAGTACCGCATCCGCGAGGCGCAGCTCGCCAAAACGCCGTATATGCTCGTCGTCGGCGAACGGGAGCAGACGGACGGAACCGTGTCCGTGCGCGCACGCCGCGAGGAGGACGGCGGCGTGATGTCCGTCGACGCGTTCTTGGCCAAGGCGCTTGAAGAAATCGAAACCAAAAAGAGATAAGGACGCAGACAGCGCAGGCCGGCGGGATTGCGCGGTGCGCAGCTTCGCCCCCCACGAAAACATTTGAGGCAAAAACAGGGATATCGTACAGGTTCAGCTGTACGGTATCCCTGCCTTTTTCGTACAAAAGTTTCTTTGGGGGGCGCGGGGGACTCTTTTCAAAGAGTCCCCCGCATATTCCCCGCACGTTCCTCGTCGATTCTTTGCGTCCCTTGCCCCTGCGCGTTCCCTGCGCATTTCAGTCCCTGCATACGTGGGGCAGCGTATGTAGGGCATATCACGGAACGGAGTGGTTCCCGTCGGGATCCGGGGCGGCGAGACCGAAGCTGATGCCGATGGCGTTATTCACGGCGGTCATCATGCTTTCGTCCAGATGTCCCATTTTTTCACGCAGGCGTTTTTTGTCGATCGTGCGGATCTGCTCGAGGAGAACGACCGAATCCCGCGCCAGACCGACGCGGTCGGCATGGATGTCGATGTGGGTCGGGAGCTTGGTTTTCCCGACGCGGCTGGTGATCGCCGCGGCGATCACGGTGGGACTGTAGCGGTTGCCGACGTCGTTCTGTACGATCAGAACCGGACGAAGACCGCCCTGCTCGCTGCCGACGACCGGACTCAGATCGGCGTAAAAAATGTCTCCGCGCTTGATACTCACGCTATCACTCTCCGTTATCCTGTACTTCCGGCGGCTTGCGCCGCTCTTTTACGGAGATAGTATTTTCCGCGCGCGCCGTTTTTAATCACGGCGGAGAAAAAACGCGCGTCTCCGCATTACAGTATATTCACCGCCCCGCGCGGCGGTCAAAAAACGGCTTGACACACGCCGCGGCGCGCGGTATAATAAAAAAGAGCAGGTTGAGCTGTCGCGTACCGTTATGCCGAAAGGTCGCGGTATGAGGAAAGTCCGGGCTTCACAGGGCAGGATAACGGATAACGTCCGCCGGAGGCGACTCCCGGGAAAGTGCAACAGAGATATACCGCCGGTTTTACCGGTAAGGGTGGAAAGGCGAGGTAAGAGCTCACCCGGTCGCATGGCAACATGCGGGCGCTGTAAACCCTATCCGAAGCAACACCGTATGCGCGCCCGGCTTGCCCGGCCACAGTGCGCGCGGGTGGCTGCAGCGGCGCGGCAACGCGCCGTGGAGACAGATGACAGCTCCCGACAGAACCCGGCTTACAGACCTGCTCCCCTTGCTTTTTTTCGTCCGCGCGAGTTTTTTTCCCGTTGCTATTGACAAACGCGCGTGCGTCTGATATAATAACATACGCTTCAAGTGCTGCTATGGCTCAGTTGGCAGAGCACATCCTTGGTAAGGATGAGGTCCCGGGTCCGAATCCCGGTAGCAGCTCCAAAAGCCCCGGATGCTTTTCATCCGGGGCTTTTTTGCGCGATGTCATTCGTCTGTGTGCTTTTTGAATGCATTCACTCAAAAGGAGAAACAGATATGGTGTCGGTAAACGCCGACTGAAAAAGTTCGTGCGAAAGCGGTCTGCATCAGCCGCCGAACTCGATGCGAACCGTATTAACATTCGAAAGGAACACGCGATGGTCGTACAGATAGGTATATTCACTGCTGGTGCGATAACGACCCGCGGGGGTGTTATAATAGACGCTCACGTGCGCAAGAGGCAGACCGGTCATCCTTTCCCCGTTGATATACACACGCCAGACCGAAGTCGCCTCGGCGGCACGCGCGAGCAGCTCGTCTGCTGCTGCGGGATTTTGCAGGACATATCCGCGGAAATACGCCGGGTCTGGTGTGCTGAAGGTCAGGTTTTCCAGCCAGAGATTCTGCTTGGTGATGGTCCGTGCAATGGTGCTGTGCGGCGCGATGGAATGGGGCGCGCTGGTGAAATAGTTGGAACCGGCAAGTCCAAGCAGTTTGTTCTCGAAATGGAGCTGATATGTCATACGATCGTCCCCGAACGTGATCTGCGGAGTGAACAGGATCGCGCCGGAACTGTCGGTCAACGCAAAATCGCCGTCGGCTGTTTTGGTGAATTCCCACATCGCGCTCTCGCCGCTCACCGCCACGTCTTTGTCATAGCCGGGCGTGTCGTAGGTAAAGGTCCAGACGTCGGGCACAACAGAAGCGCAGTTTTCGCGGAGCGTCAGCCGCAGCTCTCTTGCGTCCGGGTCCCAGATATAGGAATCCGCGAAGAAATACGCCAGATCATCCATCCCGACACAGGTCATGCCGTTGATATTAGCGCCCCAGACAGGCTGCCCGGCGATAAAGGTCAGGATTTTTGTGAATACGTAGGGCATAGCCGGTTCGCCCGCGCGGTGCGTGTTCGGCTCCGGCGTGTAGCTTGCGCTGACAATTCCACTTCCGCTTCCAATACGCAAAACACCGTCCGCGTCGTCCGGACGCCAGCTCACAAGAAATCCATAATCGACCAGATCCTCCGCGACCACATAGGTGAATCCGCCGATATTGTACGAGCGGATCGGCACATCGTTGATATACGCCACGATATCGGAGTACAGCACCCATCCCATCGGATCGCCGGGTGAGAGCGCCCCGGCGGATACCGTGAACAGCATGACGGCAAGCAGCGTCAAAATCAGGCACATCGCTTTTTTCATGATGGAATCTTCTCCTTAGTATCCCACACGGTCTGACAAAGGTCTGCCCTTCATTTATTACAGTTATTATAGTATAAAGTGGAATACATTACAAGAGGGTATCGAAAAACTCAGGTTCCCCCGATTTTGCGCTGCAATAGACAAAAAACAGGGGCTGACATGGCGGCAAGCTTCCTGAAAACGTAGCTGCGCAAGCGCCGGATCGGATACGCCGACCATCATCTTCCCGCCACGCAGGTATGGTTGATATGGAGAACATACCGCCAAATCGGACCCCCGACTTCAGGAAAAGGTTGACAATGCCGCAAACCCCATGGTAAAATAAAGCATACTCCTATCATTCCTGCTTGATAAAATGTCACAGAATTGCTTCGCCGGGACGGCGGAGTCTGCCGGGCAGACCGCTTTGATATCATGCGGACAGACCGGGCGACGGCACTCTCCATGTGCCTTGAAAAGGCTGGAAAACGATACAGATAACGAAAGGACGATATTTTCATGGAATTAAAAGCACGCAGCGAAATTTCTCCCGAATTTCAGTGGGATTTTACCCATATCTATCCCTCCGATGAGGCGTGGCAGGCGGAATACGACGCAGTTCTTGCCGATATCCCGTCTCTGGCAGCTCTTCGGGGCACCCTCGGAACCTCTGCTCAGACGCTTGCGGACGCTCTGGCGCAGATCTACGAAATATCCCGGCGCGCCGAACTGGTGGGTTCTTATGCGTTCCTGCACGTGGCGGCAGACGGCGGAGATACGAAGAATCAGGAAATGAGTCAGAAATGCAATCGGATTTATGTCGAACTTGGCACGACCGTTGCGTTCCTGGAGCCGGAACTGCTGAAAATCCCGGCGGACACTATGACGGAATACCTCAAAGAGGACTGTATGAAGCCCTATCGTCACTATATTGACGATGTGACAAGACAGAGCGCGCATACCCTTGACGCCAAGGGCGAGGAGCTTCTGGCGAAGGTGTCCAAGATTTCCGGTATGGCAAAGCAGACCTATGAAATGCTGACAGATGTGGATATGGAGCTGCCCGCCATCACAGGGGAGGACGGTAAGCCGGTACAGCTTACAAAAGGAAATTTCGGCGTCTTCCGGGAGTCCAGGGACCGCCGTGTCCGTGAGGAAGCCTTCAACGCCATGTTCGGCACCTACCGTAAGTTCATCAATACACACGCTTCTCTCTACGGCGGCAGCGTAAAGAAAGACAATATGTACGCAGATATCCGGGGATATTCCTCCGCCTGCGAAGCCTCCCTCAGCGGAAGCAACGTACCGGTCGCGGTGTATGATTCTCTGGTGGAAGCGGTACACGACGCCATTCCTTCTATGACAAAGTACCTTGAGCTCCGCAAACAGACGATGGGTCTGGATACCATCGACGTGTTTGACCTGTACACGCCCATGGTTGCAGATGTGGACTATCCTATGCCCTATGCCGATGGCTGCGAGCTGGTAAAGAAAGCGGTCGCTCCTCTTGGCAAGCGGTATGTGGAGCTGATGGATAAGGCGTTTTCCGAGCATTGGATTGACGTGTACGAAAACAAGGGAAAGCGCTCCGGCGCGTTTTCCGCGGGCGTATACGGCGTTCACCCGTATGTGCTGCTGAACTATACCGATGCCCTGGACGACGCATTTACTCTTGCCCATGAGCTGGGTCACGCCATGCACTCCTACTTCTCCTCGGAAAAGCAGGATTACGCGAACCACGATTATCATCTGCTTGTGGCGGAGGTAGCGTCCACGTGCAATGAAGTGCTTCTGACCAAATATCTGCTCTCCGTTGAGACGGATAAGAAGCGTCGTGCGTATATTCTGAACCATTTTCTTGAGGGGTTCCGCACAACGGTGTTCCGTCAGACGCTGTTTGCGGAATTTGAACGGAAGGCGCACGAGATGGAGGCGGAGGGCGTTCCGCTTACCGCAGAGGCGTTGAGCGGGCTGTATGCTTCTCTGATGAAGCAGTATTATGCCGGTGCCGAAATGCAGGATGTCGTGTCCTACGAGTGGGCATACATCCCCCACTTCTACCGCGGATTCTATGTTTATCAGTATGCTACCGGTTTTTCCTCCGCGGTTGCCATCGCGTCTCACATTCTTGAGACCGGCGACGCATCGGGCTATCTGGAATTCCTCTCCTCCGGAGGCAGCGACTACCCCATCAACGAGCTGAAGCTGGCGGGGATCGATCTGACTTCCCCGGAGGTGGTCCGCAACGCCATGAAGGTGTTTGACGAAACCATTGACGAGCTGCGCGCCTGCTTGGAGCAGTAACCGCGTTTCCGGCAGTCCCGCAGGAACAGCGAGGCTGAAAAAGGGCAGAGGAAGCTTTTTGAAAGGCTTCCTCTTGTCTGACTTTTTGGGGTCAATTCTGAAAGTTGGTCCGAGTGACAGGGTTGGAACCTGCATTTTCCGGGTGCTCCGGCGCTGTCTTGGTCATTTATGCGGTCAAAAACGCTTCCCGTCCCAAAACGGTGCCTTTTTCACCGGTCAGGTCGGGAAGCGTTCTGCGTTTCAGGTTGGTTGGACCGTAACTCTGCGGTTATGCAGGTGCTTTCTGCGAGAAGCGCAGCGCAAAGTTTGCGGGGCTATATCAAAGAAAAACGATCTGGTTTTCTCTGCCATACTCAAAGGATCTCAAAATGATTTTTCCACGGCGTACTTATCATCTGCTCGATACAGCGCACAATGGTTTCTGCATGCGACGGCTGAACCAGGAAGAAATAATAACGCTGAGAGGTTGTTCTGAATTTCAATCCGAGGCTCTTTGCACCGGAAAAACCGCCGGATTCCGCAAGCTGATGATTCTGTTCGATGTAGAACGCATCCGACCGCCGCGCCTTGTGCTGATAATAGATCACACTGGAACCAGCACGGTAATACTCGACCAGTTCAAATGGCAGCACAAATTTGTTGCTCTTGATCGTGCCGTCAGCAGATGGCACGATCAGTCCATTATCGGGATCGACAAAGATGATGTCGCAGTTCTGCAGTTGTTGCATAGCCCGGTTATGCCATTCCCAGCGGAGCATCTGTCGTTCCGCTTTGGATGTACCCGAAAAATCAAGTACCCGCGAATAAAAGGTTGCCTGCAGAATATCAGGATGCTCCAATGCACTGACATGACGCTTGCCTGAGTCTACGATTTGCCCCAACGCAAACCACAACTGCTCATCACAAGCACGGAAGGCATCATTTTTCAGATAGCCAATGTGCCGTCCGTCGCCGTTATGCGTTTCGTCAGGGGTCATATACCAGTTAACACCAACGGACAATCCTGTTCGACTGAGCCGGCGAAGCAAACCCAGTTTTCCGAAATCGCCAATATCACCGGAGTAACGGTTTTGCATAACCCACACCTCCTCACGAGAAGCAGAATAGCAAAATGAGTGTCCAATAAAAACCCCTATAAATCCGATGCCAATCGTTACTGCATAGAGACTGGCAAAAACAGATCAGCCGTTCTTTGCCTGATAGTCCGTCCCCCAGACTACCATGGCGTCCAGAATCGGCTTCAGACTATAGCCGGTCTCGGTGAGGGTATACTCCACCCGCGGCGGCACTTCGGCATAGACCTTGCGGGTGAGCAGCCCCTTCTCCTCCATATCCCGGAGCTGGGCGGTCAGCACCTTCTGGGATACCGTACCGATGGACTTTTTCAGTTCGCCGAAGCGCTTGGTGCCGTCCATCAGATCCCGCAGGATCAGCACTTTCCATTTGTCCCCGATGAGCATCAGGGTGGTCTCCACCGGGCATGCGGGCAGTTCCATATTGCAATCCTCCAATAGTATCTTTTCGGTAACTACAGCACAATATTGTGCTTACTTTACAATAGCTTTCTACGGTGTTATTATAATGCCGGCGAACAAAAAACGCAACATTTACTTTTTGGAGGAAATCATAATGAACAAAACTGCTGACCGCACTGTAGAATTGGGCAAGGGAAGGATGGATATCTATACTGCAAGTGACATCACGCTCTACGCCTATCAGACCCGGGACGCCATAGAGGATGAGGTATTCATTCTGACCAGGGCGGGTCGAGGCGTCGTGATCGAATTGCCATGCTTCTACGACAATATCCGGGAGCTTACCGTATTCCTGGAGCGGGAGGGCATCACCGTAGAGGGTAAGCTGGTAGCATATCACGCTGCAGGCGGCTCTTTCCTGCCCAGGGTTCCCGCCTACGGCACCGCTTCCTCCGTAGCCTACAACACTACCGGCGGTGGCGCCGGGCTGGTTGCCAACTTCAAGAATGTCTTTGGCGAGAGCTTTGACGGTGGTCTGTGCGCTGTGGATCACATTCTGGAGGAGGGCGAGACTTCCATTGCCGGTTTCCGCTTTGCGGTGAAACCCAACGCCGAAGCCTACGATCTGGAGATCCCGGAGCTGAACTGCGTGTATACCCACATGATGGGTCACGACTGCCACTCCATCGTGGCGGGCTGCCCCCACGCCGACGGCATGATCTCTCAGCTGAATTACTACATCCGCCACGGCTTTGATCTGGTCCTGACTTCCCACTACACCCCCGAGGACCTGAAGGATGCACAGACCAAGGTGGCCTATCTGACAAAGCTGAAGGAGATCGCCATGACCTGCGAGAGCGCCGCGGAAATGAAGGAAAAGGTGCAGGCGAAGTACCCCGCTTACAGCGGCATGAACTATCTGGATATGACGGTGGGATTTTTCTTTCCCAATAAGTAAAAAATTCCGGAAAGGAACGCGCAATGGCGCGGTCGGAGCCGGTGTGAAATGAGGTTCCAATGAATCAGGCTGAAAAAAGAGTGTTTCTCATCCGGCATCTGCTGGACGAGGACCGGCGCTATCGCAGTATCGAAGTCCCAGCGGACGACTGTGCGCAGAAGCGGATGCTGCGTTCTCTGATGAACGTCCGCCGCCCCAAGCCCATCGACGCCGGCTTTCTGACCGTACAGGACGAGTACCTGCGTCAGGAACTCGAAGACGCAGGCGTTACTGATTTCTCCGATCTGGAGCCAATCTGCGGCGACTTGTACCTCTGGCAGGGCGACATCACCCGGCTCCGGTGCAGCGCCATTGTCAACGCCGCCAACAGCGGCATGACGGGTTGCTATGTGCCGTGTCACGCCTGCATCGACAACTGCATCCATACCTTCGCGGGCATCCAGCTCCGCCTGGATTGCGCCGGACTGATGGAACGGCAGGGGCATAAGGAGCCTACCGGGCAGGCCAAAATCACGAAAGCCTACAATCTGCCCTGCGACTATGTGCTGCACACCGTCGGTCCCATCATTGCGGGGCGTGTGACGGCGGAGGACGAGCGCCTGCTGTCCTCCTGCTACCGCGCCTGTCTGACGCTGGCAGAACAGAACGGCGTCGGGAGCATTGCGTTCTGCTGCATCTCTACCGGCGTGTTCCATTTCCCCAACCAGCGTGCCGCCGAGATCGCCGTGGAGACCGTGCGAAAGTTCAAGGCGGAAACCGGAGCCGAAATGAAGGTGATTTTCAATGTTTTCAAGGATCTGGACCTCGCAATCTACCGGCGGTTACTCACAGAAAATCGAGCGGCTGAAAGCTGAGTTGCAAAGTGCGGACGCCGTCCTCATCGGCGCGGGTTCCGGCTTGTCCGCCTCTGCCGGTTTGACCTATGGCGGCGAGCGGTTTCTGAAATACTTCTCCGACTTCCATGAAAAGTACGGCATCACCGACATGTATTCCGGCGGCTTTTATCCGTATTCCTCCCCGGAGGAATACTGGGCGTGGTGGAGCCGGCATATCTATTATAACCGCTATGATGTGACGCCCGGCAAGCCTTATGCCGACTTGCTGGCATTGGTCAGGGGCAAAAACTATTTTGTCCTGACCACCAATGTGGACCATCAGTTTCAGCTGACCGGGTTTGATAAGGCGCGGCTGTTTTACACGCAGGGCGACTACGGACTCTGGCAGTGCAGCGCGCCGTGCCATCAGGCGACTTATGATAACGAAGCAGCCGTCCGCCAAATGATTGCGGAGCAGACGGACATGCGTGTCCCCACTGAGCGGATCCCGCGCTGCCCCAAGTGCGGCAGGCCTATGACGATGAACCTCCGCTGTGATGACACTTTCGTGCAGGATACGGGCTGGTATGCCGCAGCCCGGCGGTATGAGGATTTCCTGCACCGGCATGAAAGCGGACGCATTCTGCTTCTGGAACTTGGCGTCGGCGGCAATACTCCCGGTATTATCAAAGTGCCGTTTCTGCGCATGACGGCGCAGAATCCCAGAGCCACCTATGCCTGCATCAATCTGGGCGAGGCGATCACCATGAGAGGGCTGGAAGAACAGTCCATCCTGCTCGATGCCGATATCGGTAAGGTATTGGGTGAGATGAGATACTGAAAGGCGAAAATGAGAACGATATGAATCGTATCAACACAGAAGCTGTTCGAAACTCTATTGACATAGCAAACGAAGTGTTGGCTGACAGGTTCCATACAATTCAAAACTGACTAAGCGAAAGGCGATCAACCGTAAAAAGTTGGTCGCCTTTTGTTTTATCGTCTGGTTTGATGAGGCGGACGCATCCATGTGAAAAATCTCTCCGCTCTCTGGCTGCCGGAGTTATCTTGCAGAAAGAGATCGGCGGCACGATCTACTCCGTCACAGGCACTTATGATGGAACGGAAACGCTTAATAAGGAGATGGAGCGCATCATGGCTGAAAAGTCTACAGAAAAGAGGGAGGATTCCGGGACAAATCCACAGATTTCTGGTACAATAGAAGCAACCAATCCTGCGGAGGGAAAAATATGATAAGCATTAAAAATCAACAGTACAGTCTATCTTTAAGCGAGGATCACAGGAGGCTTGGCAGTCTTGTTTTCAGAGAAAATAATCTTTTAAGTAAGACGCAGCCTTCACTTTTTGCCGCAAGGTTTCTTGATGAAAACGGGGATACGGTCAAGTATTCAGCTGACGACTGCCGCTGTATAAAAACAAAAGAAATCAACGGAGGATATGCGATTGAATACAGCGGCTTTGATAAGGACGATATGCGTTTCGAAATCAAAATCATGTATGACGAAACGCCCTTTATACGATTCAGGGCAAGGGTGGAAAGCGCTTTACAGCTTGAATGGATTGAGTTTCCCCGATTGAGTGTTCCCGATACCTTTCTGGATAAGGGCGGCAGCAGTAAAATACTTTGGCCGTATAACGAGGGAGTGATTGTTGACAACATTACCGAACGGGAGGGAGCGATATTCAGACATCGCGAGCCGGAATATCCGAGCGAGGGGAGTTATGCGATGTGTCCGGGTATGGTTTCAACTCCTTTGCTTGCGGTGACCTCTGATAACGGCGGGGTATATTTTGCCGCGCATGATGCAAAAAACAACACGAAAGCTGTTGATTTTTACAGAACAGATGACGGAATAAATCTGCAAATGCGGCTCTATCCTGGAATAAACGGCGGGATATATGAAACGGATTACGACACCGTTTTAGGCGTGTTTGATGGGGATTGGCACGACGGTGCGGAAATATACCGCTGCTGGTTTGAAAAGAATAAATCGCTGCGTTTCAGAGAAATCGGGAACAATGAAAATTTGCCCGATTGGTACGGCGAATCACCGGTTGTCGTGACATACTGCGTTCGCGGGCATCACGATACGGACGATATGAAGCCGAATAAGCTGTTCCCGTATATAAACGGTCTTCCTGTGATAAGAGAGCTTTCCGAAAGGCTTAACAGCAAAATACTTGTTATTCTGATGCATTGGGAGGGAACTGCTCCCTGGGCGCCGCCCTTTGTGTGGCCTCCCTACGGCGGCAGGGAAGCTTTGGAGGAATATAGGAACGCGCTGCACGCCGAGGGACATTTGCTCGGAGTGTATTGCAGCGGTCTTGGGTGGACGCAAAAGAGCAGGCTTACCGATTACAGCGGTGAGGAAATGTTTAAGAAACAGGATCTGGGCAAGATTATGTGCGTTTCGCCCAAGGGCGAGCTGCCTCTTTCAAAAATATGTACCGGACAGCGCAGCGGCTACGATATGTGCCCGTCACAGAAAAAATGTAAGGATATTCTGGTTGGCGAGGTGGAAAAAATGGCGGCAAGCGGGATTGATTACATTCAGCTGATGGATCAAAACCACGGAGGAACGCCCTATTTCTGTTACAGCAAAGAACACGGTCATCCGCCCGTGCCCGGAAAATGGATGAGTGAGGAGCTTATAAATATTCTTAATACCGCAAAGGCTTCCGTAAACAATAAAAAGCTGCTCTTCGGCTGTGAGTCCGCCGCAGCAGAGGCGTTTATTCCTGAAATGCTTTTAAGTGATAACCGTTTTGAGCTGAATTTTCTTGTGGGAATGCCCGTTCCGCTTTATTCTTATTTGTATCACAGATATTTGAATAATTTTATGGGTAATCAGGTTTGCGGCGAGGACTGTATGGCGGATTGTGCAACCAAAGAAAATCTTTGGTACCGTTTGGCGTATTCCTTTGTTGCCGGTGACTTTTTGACTCTTGTCATAAATGACGAGGGCAAAGTTCAGTGGGCTTGGGGACAGCGGAATTTCAGCGAGGACTATATGCCCGATCATGACGCGACTCTTGACTTCGTTCGGGAGCTTAACGCATGGCGCAGGGGGAATGCCAAAAAATATCTGCATACGGGAAAAATGGTTAAGCCGATCGATATCATTACGGATACAGATTTTATCCTGGAAGTGAAGCCTGGAAAAAAGCGGATAAAGCCCGTTCTTACCTCGCGCTTTGAAGCAGAGGACGGAAGCTGCGGTCAAATTGTCGTTAATTTCACCCAAAACACGGTTACATGCAGCTTTTCTGAGGAGATTCATCCGTTCATTTATCATTCGCCGGACGATCACGGCAGAGTATTGGAAAGCAAAAGATTTGAATTGCATCCGCTTTCGTCTGCTCTTTTGGTCACAATATAGTTCTCGGGATTTTTATCGGCGCACTATGTACCGTGATCCTGCACGGAACGATCCGATTTGAGATTCGGCACTGTTGGAAGGATAAGGAACAATAAGCAGCGCAAAAACAAAAAGAAGAGGACAAAAAGAGATCCCTCAAGCCTTTTGTAGATGAATTTTATAAGAATAACTGCAGGGCGAAGGTGGAATATCAAGGAATGTATGCCTTCCCGGGAACAGAACCTGGGCAGATTATCTGGACTGCATGGTCCGGTGAGGAATATGTGGAAGCATTGCTGAAGCAGCTTGAAACCGGGATAGCGCAGAAGATTCTGGTATGCCTGGCTGACGGAAACTGCCTGAAAATTCTGCAGGCACTGATTCATAAAACGCTGGCACAGCAGTCAGTCAGCGCTGCAGACCTGGCGGCAGTAAGCGGAACAGATTTAGAGGAAGTCACAGATTGTTTGCAAAGAATGGAGGCACTTGAGCTGGTGACGAAAAAATCACTGGATAACGAATGTGCGTACAGTGTCAAGCCGTCACTTGTTGAAGGCTTTGGCATGATGCTGGCAGGCCTTCATGCGATGAGACAGCCTCCTGTACCGGGAGACGCCGACGCTTCCCCTGCCATGCGAAGGATATCAACAAGATTGCAGGCGTGACGCTCCTTGCTTTGGCGAAGGCGCTCGGATGTCGGGTTGAGGATTTGTTGGAGTATGATAACGGTGAGATTGAGGGGAATGACTAAATCCGCTATTTACCAAAATCCATAATATTTCTAAGATCGCGATGTTAAAGAGCAGGTACAGCTTGCAGATCCGCTTCTGTTCCGGGATTTTGTCCGCGCAGCTGCCTGCCGCGCCGGACAGATGTCAAACGTCCATGACATTGCGCAGGAAATAGGTGTGTCTGACGATACCGCCAGACGCTGGCTGCAGGTACTTGAGAAATCGGATGTCATCTTCTTCCTCCGGCCCTATTCCAACAATCTGCTGAAGCGTACCGTGAAAACACCAAAGATGTATTTCTTCGATACGGGATTGGTGGCTTATCTGACCCGCTATTCTTCTCCGGAAATCCTGGCAAACGGCGCGATGAACGGTGCAATTTTGGAGAATTATGTTGTTTCCGAGTTACTGAAGTCCTACCATAATAACGCCAAGGAATGCCTGCTGTGGTATTACCGGGACAGCAACAGCAATGAAATCGACATGGTCATCGAGGGCGACGGCATGCTGCATCCGTTGGAAATCAAACGCTCTGTGAACCCCGGCAACGAACTGATCGGCGCTTTCGCCCATCTCGACACAGCATCCGTTCCCCGCGGAAACGGCGCAATCCTCTGCATGCGCCCCAAACTGTCCGCAATCAACAGCGAGAACTTTATCGTACCGATTTGGATGATCTAACATCCCTATACGACAGAACTCCCGGCACGTGTGGCGCCGGGAGTTTATTCTTTGGGCAGGATATAATCACCAAACATTGCGCAAAGCATGGTCACATCCTATTAACTATTATAAACAGTTTTTATCTTTTTCAATATCTCTTCATCCGCTGGGCAGAAATCATAATCTGGAATCTCTGCTGGGGTAATCCACTTGATATCATTGTGCTCCAGCTTCTGCGGTACGCCTTCTGCAATTGCGGCATGAAATAGTGTGAGGTGAACATTGATGTCGGGGTACTCATGAATCACATCCATAAATACGTCACCGACGGCAATTGTAATTGCAAGCTCTTCCTGGCACTCGCGGATCAGCGCTTGCTCTTTTGTCTCACCGGTCTCAACCTTACCGCCGACAAACTCCCAAAGCAGAGCTCTCGCCTTATGCGCCGGACGCTGGCAGATCATAAATTTATCATTATCCCATATCAGGGCTGCTACTACTTCTACCATTATTCCACCACCAATTGGTTTGTTTTCTTCGGATACTTCGCTGGAATCGGACGATCCAGCTTCCTTGTGATGTTCACCGGCTTAGTGCCGGTATGTATTATATGACTTGCTGTACCTAAGAAGGTATACGCCTCCGCGCCGCCGGTCACGCGGTCTTGAGCTCGGTGTATATCTGCAGCTCATGGATCGCACCGGTGAACAAAGAGCTCTGGGCAATAGAGGTCTCCGGGCGGCTCAGGTCAAAGGCGGTCTTACCCACAGCCAAACGTGGAGCTGCTTCCCGTAAAAGAGCAAGAAGCTGCTCTGCGCGCTGGTCAACGCCCAGCGCGGCAAAGTCAGATTCTTTTGTCGTGTTTTGAATAAGGTCAACAATTTGATTGGTCAGCGCGATCTGCGCAGAAATATCCCCGCCGTTATCCAGCGCATTATCCAGACCCTTCTAAACGACATCCGCCAGATACTGTATATTCTGTGATCCATCTCTTTTACATTCACATCCGATAAACAAAATGGTTTGGCGGGGCACCGATTCTTTGTGCTTACAGCCAAGCGCAACAGTACTTAGCAGCGTTGTAATTTATTATGACACAAGTTTCGACAAATTACAATACAAGATGCTGCATCCGTATGATTTGTCACAAAAAATCTGGAAACAATCGCGTCCGCTGCCATTCCGGCGGCGGACGCTTTTCTTTTTGTGGAACCAGTGGTCCAGCATTTCAGGAAATGCGTCGCCACTGGGGACGAAGTGATGTTCCAAATAAAACCTCTCCACTTCGTGTGGAAGCAGAAAAGGTTTACGAGGCGATCCACTATAGTGATCCAGTGTCTGACACTTTTCTTGCTGATGTTGATTCTCAAATCAAAAGACAGTCCAACGCTTTTGTTGAGGCAATCAAAGCAGAAGACGGCGAGCTTGCAAAGGCAACGGCAGATGCACTTATTGAAGTGGTTGAGAGAAGAAATCAAAAATGTAAGCTATTGAAATGACGCATTGATGGAAAAAGATTCGATTTTGAGTTTACCAACGATGGATTTCCTTCGCATGAGCGTTCGGCAACAAGCACATCGCTTCTTTGGCGTATATGCGGATGCCCGGTGGCAGGGGGAAGCGACACGAAAATACAGAAAAGGAAACAAGCTATCACTTATAGGTGATATCATTCCTTTTCGCTTTTATCTGTCAGGCGACGCAGTATCGCCAGAGGGTTTTTCTTCATTCCGGGAGTCTTTCGTTTTTCGCCCGGCAAATACTCCGAAAGGCGGGTATGTAATAGTTCTTCGGTGATCTTTGCCGCTTCCAGAACGTACTGCTCACACTGAATTTTGTGTTCGGCTGAATTCCATTTCACATTGTGCGTGAGTGCTCTGCAGCAAAGCGCCTTATATTTCGCACGAAAACGGTCATGCAGTTCTCTTGTCGCAGTAAACGCAATACGCTCCGATTCATAGTTTTTATTTCGTCCTGCTGCAAGTCCGATCACCATAACGCAGCCTGTGACCGCGCCGCAGCAGCAGCCGGATTCGCTGAGTCCCGAACCGAAGCCGGTGGAGATCTTATAATTGTCTGCAGAATATCCGAGATTGTAAACCTCGTTGAAAGCACGAAGAACCGCCTCGCTGCAATACAATCCGTTGCGGAAATAGCGCAAGGACAACACTACAGCCGGGGACAGCTCCGCATAATCCTCGGCGGTGTCTTCCGGCACGATTTCCTTCGGAGATTCGTTATCGACAAAGTCGTCAAACAGCCAGGTGCTGAGGTATCTTTCGCCCGAATCGGGAAAAACGGTCACGATGCGCTTGCCCTTGTTTTCGGGGCGCTTTGACAGCTCTAAAGCAGCCCATGCAGCTGCAGCAGAGGAAATGCCAACCAGAAGTCCTTCCTGTTCAGCCAACGCATGAGCAGTCGCGCTGGCGTCCTCGTCAATTACCGTGATGATTTCATCAATAATATCGCGGTTGAGAACATCGGGGACAAAACCGGCGCCAATACCCTGAATGCGGTGCGGCGCTGCAATACCACCGGATAAAACGGCAGACTTAAAAGGTTCCACCGCAACGATTTTGACATCCGGGTTGCGCTGCTTGAGTATTTCACCCACGCCGGTGATGGTGCCGCCTGTACCGACACCGGCGACAAAAATATCTACTTTTCCATCCGTATCGCGCCAGATTTCTTCCGCTGTCGTCCGGCGGTGTATTTCCGGGTTGCTGGGGTTGGAAAACTGCTGTGGAATAAAGGCATTGGGGATGGTTTTTGCGAGTTCTTCCGCCTTTTTCACCGAGCCCTCCATCCCGTCGTATGCCTCGGTCAATACAATTTCCGCACCGAGAGCGCGCAGGATCTTGCGGCGTTCCACACTCATGGTTTCGGGCATCGTCAAAATCAGATGATAACCGCGGATGGCACTGACAAAGGCAAGCCCAATGCCGGTGTTGCCGCTGGTGGGTTCGATCAGCGTATCTCCCGGTTTGATTTTGCCCGCTTTCTCAGCTTCGTCAATCATAGAAAATCCTACGCGATCTTTGACGCTGGCAAGCGGATTAAACATTTCCAGCTTCGCTACCACCTCAGCGCCGCCGTGGTTGACTTTATTCAGTTTGACAAGCGGGGTGTTCCCCAAAAGTTCCGTCAAGTTTTCCGCAATTTTCATGTTTCTGCTTCTCCCTAACAATTGATTGATTTACATGGTCGATTCAAGTCTGCAATATTTTGTCGGCAAAAACGTGGCGGCCATCGGGCAGCGTAACGATCTCCCCCAGAAACGAATCGATCATGTTATCGCCTGTTTTTTTGTACAGATCCCGCACATCGGCACACATGCGGAGATGTCCGTCAAAGAGAAATCCGATATGATTTCCCATAAAGAATGCGTCCTCCTTGCTGTGGCTTATCATGAGGACGGTCAAATGACGCTCCTTTTGAAAGTCCAGCAGGAAATCCCGTATCTCGCCGTGCAAATGATTATCGAGTCCGTTGAACGGTTCATCCAAAAGCAGCACCTGCGGTTCGACGGCCACAGCTCTCAGAATCGCTGCCAGCTTTTGCTGACCGCCGGACAGTTCATGCGGATAACGGTTCATATGTTTTTCAAGCCGAAACCGCAGCGCCAGTTCATCCACCCGCGCCCTGATTCCGGCACGAGGAACACGACGCGCTTTTAACGCAAATGCCGCATTCTCAAAAATCGTCATGTGCGGGAACAAATTGTTTCCTTGCGGCACCAATATGGTTTCTCGTTTTTGCATAGGAAGCGCAAGCAAAGATCGGCCGTCCAAAAGAATATCTCCGCTTTGCGGCTGCCATTCTCCTGTAATCAGACGTAAAATCGTCGTTTTTCCGGCTCCGCTGGGACCACACAGCACAAACAGCTCGCCGTCATCCACTGAGAAGCTGACATTCTTCACAATGTCGGTTTTATCCGCCCGGAAAGACAGATCACGAAGTTCAAGCGTTGCCAAAACGATCCCCTTTCCTTCGGAAGATTGCCTTCGGAATAACAGAGCAGATCAGGAGCACAGCCGAGCCAAACAGCAGGTACATCAGCGTATATACCGACGCAAGATTGCGGTTGGAGCCGGTAACGAGCGGCGTCATAATCATGGAAAAATTGATATGATCTGCACCTCCCAGATAAAAATTCACGAAGTATTGTGAATAGGAAACAATAAAGCCCATCATAAACGCCGTCAGATAACCGAACAGATAGGTCGGCAGGTGTATCTGAAAGAAAATGCGGCATTTTCCCGCGCCAAGATTTTTTGCACTTGTTTCTGCGCCTGTTCCCAGCGCCGCATAGCAGGAGTATGCCAGCTTGAACACATAAGGGAACGCAAAATACATGTATCAGCAGAACGGTCGGCGTTCCTGTAAGAGATAGAGCGAGAAACAGCTTGTGGCTTCCCATTGAGACGCTTACCACTGGAAGCAGCATCGGAAGATACAATAAAGGCTCTACCCATTTGCGGATGCGGGGGCGTGTTTTCATAAGTCCGCGTGCCGCCGGAATGCAGAGGATCAAGGTCAATGCCGCCGCCAAAAGGGAAAACAATGTTGACCTGAAAGCAGTGCCGATATCCCGCTTCAGGAAAGTCCGAAATCCATCCAGCGTAAAATGCTGCGGGAAAAGCGAATCTGCCGGCCATCTCGCAAAGAAAGCGTAGACGAACATGGAAACAAACGGTAATAGAATGACCGCAAGAAACAGCATCAGAAAAACTGTCCGCAAATAGGATTTACGAGGCATCATTCGTGACCGTATCCTTTCGCATAGCCCACACATATAAAAGCGATGTGATCAGAGCGATACCGATCATTACCGCGTTTATTGCCATGCAGACCGCACGGTTTCGCAGATCGGAGGTCTGATAGCTTTGGTATGCGAATACCCCGAGAGACACCGGCGTAGAAGAACCGAGATAATAATAACTCTCAAAGGCAAACATCTGATAGTTAAACAGTACCAAAGCAGAAGTAAACGCCGAACGCCGGATCAGCGGAAAAATGATGCGAAGGCCGATCTGCCGCCCCGAGGCGCCGAGATTCATAGCCGCCGCCGAATAGCGATCCAGTACGCGGGAAAGTACGGGAATCATGCTCATTGCCAAAAAAGGTACACCCTTGAAGCAGTTCAGAACAATGACGCCGACACCGGACGGGCGAAATAAAATGTTCAGTCCATCCGTTTCGATGCGGAGCAGCGTGAGCAAATGATAAAGCAGTCCGTGATCGCTCAGCGTTGTGTAGAGCAGAAGCCCTGCCGCGATATAGGAAAGTACAATCGGCAGTTGGAAAAGCACTTGCAGAGCGGAACTTTTGACCCTGCACAGGAGATATGCAAGCAGTAGTCCCAGCGAAAAACAAAGCGCTGTGGAAACGAACGCCACATAGAAGCTGTAGGCAAGACTGTGGAGAAATACGCTGTTTTCAAATAGATCCGCATAATTCGAGAGATCCAGTGCATACATAGAGAGCTCCGGTAAATATCCAAGCCCTTCTCTGAAAGTATTCAGGATCACAAAGGCAGAGATCACCGCCACAAGAAAGAGCGCCGGCAGAAGCAGCCCCGCCGCCTGCCCTTTGCCAAACAGTTTTTTCACCCTATCCATTTAATACCGCATCCATCCAAATCTGTTCAATAATATCCACGAGATCCGCACGCAATTCGGGTTGTTTATGGGAATCCAATTCTGCATAGGTTAATATACTGGATGCATATTCCACAGCAGGTGTGAGCGCTTTGTCAAGAGTTGTCTTATCTGCATCGGAAAGCTTATTATAGTCAAGTACGGGAAGATCCGCCCAACTGTCCAGCTTTGCTTTGGCAATCTGCATTTCAGGAGACAGCGCCGCATTGATTACCTTTATGGCCGCCTCTTTATGTGTCGAAGTGCCCGCAATCGCAAGAAAATGAGTGTTAAAGGGAGTTCCGCTATCCCATACGAATGTTTTTGTACCGGAAGGCCAAAGACCTCCCGATACCATGCTCAGCGCCTTGTTTGCGCTGTAATCCATAGAAAATAGAATTTCTCCGTCCTGATACAGGCTTTCAAGCTGTGTGGAACTGTTGGGATGGGTCGTTCCTTCTTTCCACAGATAAGGCTCGATTTCATTCAGATAGTCCATGGCCGGTTGAATTGCCGACTTTACCTCGTCATAATCCGCATTCAGATCCTTTAGATTGTCATAGCCGACGATATCATAAAGGAGCGTTCGGATAAACGCGGACGCCGTAAAATCACTCGCGATTGGATAGGTGAACGTACCGGGGTTTTCCTTTACGAATTCTTTCAGCGCTTCGGCGTTTGTTGGAGGAGTTGTTACCTTATCGCTGTCATAAAATAATACGAACTGCGCTTTTCCCCACGGAGCCTCGTACCCCTCGGTGGAATATCCGAAATCCGTAGCGGCACTGTCAGTGTCTATATAGGCTGAAAGATTTTCAAGCTGATCGGTAAACGGACCGTATAAAAGCTTGTTCTGCATAGCAGAGTAAAAATTTTCTCCGTTGATCCACAGCAGATCCATATCGCTTTCTACGCCGGCCTGCGTTTCATTGGCGAGCTTCGCCATAAAGTCCACGGCATCCATCGGCACACGGCGAAGCGTAATACCGGTGGTTTCCAGTACATAGGGGGCGAGCACATCGTCTATGTAGGCGTTCGTGCGTTCGTCTCCGCCCCATCCGTAAATGGTGACAATCTCACTGGATCCCGATTTCCTGCAACCGATAAGGCTGAGCACGAAAAGTGCGCAGACAAGGATCAGACTGATGACTCTGGTTATTTTCTTGTTCATTTTCTGTGCCTTCCTATGACCCTTATGAATTTTATTTTTTGCTTTTTTCCGTTCGGTGGAGTTCCAATATCGTCAGAACAAGTCGCTGTATAGCCGTAAAAAAGATAAGAGCGGCATAGATAAGGGAAGTATACCGCATATATTCCTTCAGGATCATCATAACGGTAAATAAAATGAAACCGTCTGTCCGTTCCATAAGTCCGGTTTGATACCGGAAACTTTTGATCCCCGTGTTTTCAAGCAGTGCGCCGCTTGTCAGAAATACGGTCATGGAAAGTACAATGGCACATACTGAAAGTAATAGACCGAATATGGAATCAGGAGCGCGAAGGGCAAATGCAAGAATGAAGGACAGTTCCACAACCCGATCAAAGAATATATCCAGCAGTGTGCCAATCGCCGTGGTGTGTCCGGTGCGTCGAGCCAGCGCACCGTCAACAGTATCAAAATAGCCGGAAATCCACAAAAGCAAAATCGGGATCACAACCGGTAAAGACACCGTGTAGGTGACCGCTGCGGCTACTCCTATTACAAGAGTCAGGCACGTCACATGAGTAGGCTTCCAATGGATTTTCTCAAACAGCTTTGCGGTGGGTTCTATGAATTTATCAACATATTTTCGACCGTATGTATCCAGCATGTTTCATTCCGTCCTTTCCTGCGGTTCGGATCCTGCTTTCCTTTTTTTGTAAATCTGGCGAAGAATACCGGACAGCGCTCCGGCAATCAGTAATGCGCTGAGTCCATACATAAAGAGCTAAATATTACCGCTGAGCATGGTGGAACCTGCGTAGGAATAAAGAAGCGTCGCCGGAAGCTGGCCGAGACCAGTTGCGATCAAAAACGGTACAAATCGCATACCGGTGAGTCCCGCAGCGTAGCTGATGGGATCAAAGGGCACAAAGGTCAGGAGCCGAGCAATAAAAATGGATTTTGCACCGTATGCTACAAAAAAGTGATCGACAGACTGCAAAGCACCTTTTCCGGTGATTTTTGCTACAACATCACGGCCAAACAACCTCGCCAGTCCAAAGCAGATTGCCGCACCAAGCATAGCGCCCACCCATGAGATGACGGCGCCGACGATCCAGCCGAAAACTGCCGCATTGGCAAATGTGATGAAAAATGCAGGAATTGGCGCCGCAATAGACTGCAAAACCATCAGTAGAATGGAAATAACGATTGCAAGAGAGCCAAAGGAAAGAATATATGCCTTGACCGCTTCCACATCTGCGTTGCCGAGCATTTCTATCACGGAGAAGATCGCATTTCTGCTTGCAGGTATGGCAAATAATACAATCACAAGCGCCACGACTGCGATCATCACGAACAGCTTTTTTCTGCTGAAAAAGAGATTGTTATTCGGGTTCGCCTGTGGCTTCATGTTCTGCATCTCCTTGCTTGTTATCGTTTGAACTGCGTTCAGCAGGTTTCAATACAAGCCAAAGCGGTCCTCCTGCAAGACTGAACAGCGTCACAAAGAGTGCGTACAGTACGGAAATCGTGAGTGCCTGTGCGGTGGTATATCCGTATGGCGCCAGCAAAAATGCATAGCTGCCTTCTCGCAGTCCGTATCCATTAAGCCCCACCGGAAGCATAGCAAGCACAGAGGACGCACTGACAACCATGCACAGATCTGCAATCGGCAAAGCAGGAAGGCCAAGGCCTGCCATAACAGTACCTACGACCAACGCTACGAAAAATTGGAATACAAGCGACTCCAAAAGGCAGATTACGATAGCACTCGGATGTTTGCGTATGACCGCAGAGTTTTGTGCGAAGGATTTCCACACGGCAGCGACTTTTTTTTCGCTATCCCTGAATCTGCGTGGCACCCAACCGGTCATTTGAACCAGCGCTAATGAGGCACCGACAACAAAAAGAACGCTCATTAAAATAATGACGATCGGTACGGTATTTTGAGCGAAAACAGCGCCGATCAGTCCCAAAACAGATAAAGTGACCGTTGCGAGAATCCGCTCCATAACGACAGAAGCGGCTGCACCGGAGACCGATCCGCTCTCCTTTCCCGCCAGAATTGCACGCGCGCCATCCCCGCCGATGCTGGAGGGGAGAAAGTTATTAAAGAATAATCCGCACACATAATAACAGAACAGACGCCATACGGACACATGAACTCCCTGAGCGCGCAAAAGCACCCCCCATTTGAATGCGCTTACGATCACAGAAAGGGCAATGGTAAGCAGTACCGGGATGAGCCAGATGAACTGAAAGTTTGTGAGGGCCGCGCCGATTTCTCCTATATCCGTGGAAAGAACCAAAACAGTGAGCAGAATCACGGAAATAATAACTTTCACAAGAGTGCCCAGCCATTTTTTCTTTTTGGGATTTTGTGCTGATTTTGCCTGATCGATAGAGCTCATTCGGATAGATCCTTTCTTTCGGGTACCGTTTGGAATCAGACGCCGCATATGCACTCAAAGTCCTACCGCTTTGAATATGTCGGTAGGACTTTGATAGTGCATTGGGCTTTACCAAATACCTCCGTGTTTCTGACGGCACATTTGGACGGGTTTGATTGCTAAAATGCTATAGATGTTTGCTCAGGCTTTTTTTGCCTTTTTCTTTTTAGACACAACAATGGGGATAATAATGGCAGCGGCAATGATGATTACACCTGCGACGATAACGATCGGGATCCAGTTATCAGAATTGCGGATAGAATCCGGTGTATTCTCGGCAAAAAGCGCAGTTTTTCCGGCCGCTGCCTGAGCAGCATCATAGGCCTGGATCCCGCCGGTTTTGGTATCGCCGGAGATTTCACCCTTGTTTCCGCCCCAACCGCCGCGAACCGAGTAGGCATCGTAACCTGCAATTCGCAAGGCGCCTACCGTGTTATCGGAGGTCTGACCGCTTCCGCAGGCAATCAGGATGGTTTTATTCTTATCCAGGGAGGTCAGCTTTGCTGCTCCTTCCGTTCCGCCGTAATCGCAACGGAAAATGCTATCGTTAAAGTCACCAATATAGGTACCGCCAAAAGCGGGAAGTAATACGACGATATACTGATCGGTATATTCTTTATTGCCGTGGTAGATTTCATTGATAATGTTCCAGGTATCTTCTTCGCTGACAATAAAGTTATCAAACTCTGCGGTTGCAAGTCCGCCAACATAATCGGCGAGCAGTGCATTTCCTTCGTCAGACAGCCCATTTACCTCGGTCGGCAGCGCTACGGTGTCGGTCGAAACCTTTGACGCATCAACGCCGTCTGTTGTGTAACCGCCCTGCCAGCTAATCACTTTCGTGTCAATTCCTTCATTTGCAAAGATAACATTCAGCGCACCGGTGATCTGCCAGCCAAGCTGACCGTCATTGCTGACGACAACAATCGGCTTATCCAGAGGAATGTACTTGAAACTATCGGCAAGTGCCGTTCCGTACACGATATGATAGGAACCCGCGATATGTCCCGCATTGTAAAGTGCATCGGTGCGAATATCTAAAAATGTATAGGTTTCAAAATTGTCGTTTACCTGCTCCGCCTTCACAAAACGGCTCGTTCCGTCTGCAAATTTACTTGCGGCGGAAGCGCCGGAGGCGTCGCCTGTCAGATAAGTTTTTACGATCTCGTTCAAAGCATTTGAAGCGGCGAAGGACGGAATTACCGCCGGTGTGAGTACCAGCGCTGCTATTGCCGAAGCAAACACTGTTTTCAAAATATTTTTCGGTTTCATAATATCTTACCTTTCTTAACTCGCTATGAGATTTTATGTTGTTTTTTACGCATTTCTGAAATGAATCAAAGAGAATGGACGATTATTGAAGCGCCGCATTCGCTCCATACAACATCGTATCACACAGCAGTCCTTGAACTGCACCATACACATAGACCAGAGTCTGGATGCTCTTATTGTCACGGTCAGTTACCTCCCTGAATTCTTTAATTACAGTATATCAGAAAATTCAAAAAATTCCAATATCATATAGGTATAGTAGGATATAGGCACGGTCTATACCAGATACATTTTTCCATGCTGTCCTGAATGACGCTTGCGTTTTTCCATTCAACTTCCATTCAAAGCGAATGGGTCTGGCATTTGCCGGCGGATGGCTTATCCATAGGGACACATAAGCGTTCAGTAGATCAGCTTGTGAAATTCCAGATATTTGCTTTCAACAGCTATTGCTTGTCTTTCCATCCTTTCCATGGTCCGGTGTGCGCCGAGATGGCGGAGCAGGGGAGCGGCTGTTGAATTCCAGTTGAATTTTTGCTGTAAGTGGATTTCCTCAACCGGAACATAAACACAAAAAAGCCCTTTTCAAACACGCATTTGTGCTTGAAAAGGGCTTTTTTGTGGTCGGAGTGAGAGGATTTGAACCAGCGGTGTCAGGCGCCCGTCCTGCCGTGCCTAACAAAGTGATTCGAGCTTTTCCCATCCGTATAACTTTCCCGGTCTGGCCCTTTTTCCGGAAATGAGGACGCAAGCCCCGGTGGTATCTGTTTACATCTCGATCGTAAGGGACTCTCCCTGATAGGTGATCGTATATTTTCCGCTCAGATACTCGCTTTGGCAGAATGGATTGTCAAAGCGGCGGTATCCATCAATTTTGATCGTCTTTCCATCCACGGTGAGCGGCTCGTCCCAGCCGCAGCAAATGACGCCGCTTTTCGGGGAATGGAAGCTTGCCGATAATCCATCGCAGGAAACTTCGCACAGCAGCAGCTCGCTGATGAATTGCGCAAAGCTGCCGTACTCCTCTTTTCTGCCCATCTGACAGATCCAGATGTTTTTCCGGCTCCGGCAGATCATCTCCTGATCTTTCCACTTGGGCTGATCGCTCCATTCAAATCCGTTCTGGGAATAAAGTGCAACGTAACCATCCGCCTTGCGGCCGAACACCCAATTTCCCACCTCATAAGCCTCGTCAAATTTGTTTTTCGGGAAATAGGCGTGGCTGTACGGCAGCCGGCAGTTCTGTTCAATATTGTAGATGCAGATGACCGTGTCGCGGTACTGTACCGCCTTGGGATGGAACCAGTTGCCCGACCAGAAGTTCGGACGGTAATCGCCGGTCTCCAGGGTGCCCGGATGGGTCGTGAAGACGACTGCGTCGTCTCCCATCGTTGCCTGCCAGATATGCTGCTGGAAGCCGCGCTGCCCTTTCCGGAAATCCTGCGCGCAGCTTAACAGGTAATCCGGCGTTTTGTAGGTCACTTTGTTGACACGGGGCATATAAGTGCCGACGCGGCAGGGTTCCGGCTCGATTCCCTGTTTGCGGCAGCGCTGTACATAAAGACGGTCTGGATAAACCCCGGGATTGACCATGATACCGTACTTTTCGCACATCTCGCACATGGTGTCCACGATCTTCACATGGCTGTACGCCATATTCTGCCAGAACAGCGGCATATCGTCGTACTTGTCATAGCCTTTGCCGAACAGGTGCGCGTCCTCGACGTCAAAGCTCTCCTGCTCGTAATCCTCAAACACCAGCGTGTCGTCCAGGGCGATTTTATCAATGATCGGCTGCGGCTCATAGCTGCTGGTTGTCAGCGCCATGCTGCCAAAGTCCAGCCGTCCGCCCAACTGATCCACCTCCGGCACGCCCCACATCAGGCTTTCCAGCATGGTCGTGGAAGCGCTGTTCATGCGGACGATCTGGTTTAAGTAGGTTCTGCCGTGGGTGCAGCAGTAGTTTCCTTTGTAGGAATTGACTGCCATGGAGAAGGTGATAACGTCCAGCAGGGCTTTTGCCTTGCGCTTCAGCTCCGCATCGTCCGTGAAATCGTAAACGTTCAGCAGAGACAGGACGTTTTCGTTGGTGTAGCAGTTGGAATCCCACTCGGAAAAGCCGACACGCAGCTTCAGATCCATCCATTCAATCAGTCCGGCGCGCACATCCTCCACAATTTCCGCGCCCTTTTTGCCGCGGAAACGGAACTGCTCCTCCGGATAGAGCTTTGCCGCCAGATATTCGGCGACCATAAACAGCATGACATGATTTTCCGTCCAGATGATCTGCTTGCCGGGGTATTTGACGTTTTCGCCGTACCAGTAGTCGAAATCCAGCAGCAGGGCTTTGATCTCCGCCTTCGCGTCGTCTCCGAGCAGTGGCGTGTCCGGATAGAGGTGCAGCATTCGGAGAATGATGTTGAGGCGGAAATCCCCACAGTCCAGCCGCATCTTCATGTGCAGAAGAATGCGGAGAATCGCTTCCTCGTCCGTCTGTTTGCCGCAGGTCACCTTTGCAAATTCATAGCAGATGTTTTCCTGACCTTCCGGCAGATTGGCGCACAGCTCCAAATAATGCCGGTAACGTTCCTGTCTGTTCATATGAGTCCTTCCATACGAAACCGCAGCCTTTCCGCTGTGGTTTTTGTTATTTATGCAACAAAAGGCGGATATTCTCTCTTCGAATATCCGCCTTTTGCTGTAATATTAAGAAAATGGTCGGAGTGAGAGGATTTGAACCTCCGGCCTCTTGGTCCCGAACCAATAACGGGGTGTTTCACGGCGGCGCATACCATAGAATATCTCGTGCTTTATTTGATTTTTCTGCGGGAAGAACAGAGATTTTCGGATGTTTTTGGATATCTTCTGAGTGTCCAGTTGAATTATTGTTGAATTCTGTGCGGCAGAAAACAGCATGCGATTTGTTCTGCTCTAAGGGCATAGACAAGTGTTTTGGCACATAATCAATGGTTCCTTCTCCGGAAGCAGATAGTATGAACCGATGATGAATTTGCGTCCTATATATGTTCGGACGCTGTAAATGGTTACGGCGATATGGATATCATACCTTATCTGCCATGGGGCTGTCAATAGTATGCGCAAATTTGTTTGCGACTCCGGCAGAATGAGGTCAGCCGGCGATAGAGAGTCTCTATGTGGTTCATGAATATTCACTATATTGAAATGATTGTACTTGTATCCCCTGCTTTCTTGCTCTCAAAATGATTTTTTCGACATACCAATTTATGTTGGTTGCTCCGATTTCATTACCCATCTGGCGATTGCTCTGGGCCGGAAAGCGACCATGCAGAACAAGGCTTAGCAGGGTGGCTCAAAAATTCATGAGCGTCTGGCTCACTTTTTCAGTGACATTTACAGATGATTTATTCAAAGAAATGTTTGATTCTGTATTTAAAGTATTCAAGACGTACTTGCCTAGATACTTTGTATGATGCTTTTAGTCGCTCAGAATCTGGCAACTTGAGGCGGATTCAATAATTCTTATCATCAGGATACATTTGCTTTAAAGTAGCATTATACAACTAAGAAGCTAAGAAATATGCGTCGACAAGGTACCTGCCGCCATTTTTGTTTATATTAAATCCGTTCATAAGAAAATAGTGAATAACATCCAGCATAGCAGCTCCGCAGTCTGGATTCTTGTTAACCTTGTCATTGCCCTCTTCGTATATCTTACCACCGGTTTCAGACCACCAGTAGCCGGACAAGATTTCGGACAGGATGTTTTCGTCATCTTCGTTTCCAGATGCATTCCAATCCGCTCCCGGTCTGAGAGGCTCATCTGCGGAATCGAAGCCTGGAGCCCTGGATCGAAAAAGCGTAATCAACTTGTCTTCCAGTTCTCCATATCCATACTGTATATGAAAACACCTCCATGATTTATCCTGCAATTTTGTATGGAACCATCGGATTCAAGCTGATATTCACGGCCCCTGGATGTTGAACATCCGCTCGTCACCAGTGATACTATATTGTTCGATTTGTGCCTCGGACCAACGGATAAAAGTGTCATACAGATGCGCAATATCAAACCGATGTGAGAAAAGAACAGCCTTCTTATTATGATCGAACAGTTTTTGGCTCTCGTCATCCGTCTCAGCAAGAACAAACAGACTAAAGCCATCTACATAGGATTCAAGCGCCTGCCCGTATGGATCTGTGATAATTGCCTCCCGTGCTGTTTTCAATCGTTCGATAATCTTTCCCCACATCTGGGACGGTAAATGGTTTTCTTCCAGATAATAACGTTCATAAAAATAAGGGTAGATATCATGGATAAAGGGAAGAATAAAAGAAGCACTATCTTCTTCTATGGCAAGAACTGATATTTCACGTTCGTCGTTGTAAAGCGCACTCGGCACTATGTGAAAGAGTATTTCCGAACCGTATGGACCGATTCCTCGATAATGAATATCGAAAGGCTGTTTCTGTTCCCACTTCGAGATATTCACGCTTGCAATAAAGCGGTCGGCTGGATTTGGATAGGCATGGACCATCTCTCGGAAGTTCATGCGATCAAGGATTACAGCTTTGCTGATTTTGGGATTACACTTCAACCAGCGAAATGCCTCGTCACACCCCATGCGCCGAATGAGTTTTGTCCGTGGCCAGTCATGCTCATAGTATCCCATTTGGTTGGGGTGCTTTTTGTAACCTTCCAGGCAGAAGGCAATGGAATACCATTCACCAATGACTGTGAAGCATTCATTATGGGTGGAAAGCAGCTCATCTTTCCCCAGATGGCTGGACAAGCATCTGTAGAACTCACTACAGCGATTTTGGAAAGACTTACTTGCGTCTTTGCGTAAGGTGACAACAAAGCTATAATCATGATCTCGATCAGATGCCTGGTGCTGGATCTTGCGGATTGTCCATACAGGCTTCATTTCGGCAAGGATTGCCCTCTTGAAATCTTCAGTGCGGGTCTTGGCAGTGATAAATGTCCGATTGACCAATTTCCGGAAGAATACGTTCTTTGTCTCAGCATCATAAAGAACAAGGTCATTTGCAGCTGTGATACAATGGATGACCGGCAGAACAGTGGCGGCTTTTTCATAGGACGTGCTGACGCAGAGATATTCGACCGGCGCGGAAGAAATCGGGGGCGTGCGAATTTGGATTTCGCAGTCAGCCCCGAGGGAAGAATTGATTTTCTCAATAATGGAATGCACATCAAACTCCCGCATACAGTTGGCGGCTTCATTGTTTTTCCACTGAAACATTGAATTGGTGCTGATTGCCCGATTGCAGATTTCGATTCCAAGAGCACTTGCAGTTGTGCAGGATGAACTGTAGATATAAACCCGATATTTCATTTTGATGCCTCCATAATAACAGCAATAGCTGGCGGCGTGTCTTCTATTTGGTATCTGCTGGTATTCTAGCATATAATATGTCCAATAAACAGTACTTTTGCTTGACAGGGGAGAAAAGATAATATATTAGAGGATGTTTCTATCGGGGGGAATGGACAGTAACTAACGAAGAAGAGGATATCCTTTCAGGTTATCAGACGAAAACGCCTTAATAGAATCATGATACCACACACATGGGATTTCAACAACATAACTAACCGGATGAAATTCCGGTACGCAGAAAACAAAGAAGAGCCTTTTGCTTGTTTTGTACGAAGTCACAGCTTTCCAGTTGGTGAATCGGCGCCTTGGATACATGCTCCAGATAGGAAAAGTCAAATTCCTATATTCTACAAGTAATGTGATGTTATTGGTTAACTATTTCGGTGTCACTGTGGTCAAGTATTAGAGTATCATTCACACTTTTGTGTGTCAATTTGATTTGAAATCTCCTCTCTGAAACCAGAAGCAAAAATCTAAATATTGGATTTCTAATAGACAAAATGGCACTTATATGCTAAAATTAACCTGTATTCGTGTATACTCCAGGGGTGCGGTATTACAAGGACGATTTGTTACAACAAGCTGTGGAAGCTCCTGATCGATATAAACATGACAAAGAAGGATCTGCGTCTGGCTACAGGCATGTTCACTACTGCGCTTGCCAAGCTGGGCAAGAACGAGCATGTCAGCACGGAGGTTCTCACCCAAATTTGAAAGGTATTGGATTGTGGCTTCTGCGACATCATCGAACTGGTAAAGGAGGAAAACCATGATTGATTTTTCCAAAATCGAGCAGTATCGGGAGAACAACCGTATCGAGGCGAAGAAAGCCC
>JBJDZH010000004.1:0-20956 GCA_051867895.1 Eubacteriales bacterium | reverse complement strand
CTTATTTGGTATTTCGTTCTTTGTGAAAGACAAGAAATAAGCCAATTCCAATTTGTTGAACTGAATAACACATACTGACCGATAGGAGCGAGGGTGAAATCCACCTTGCTCCTTTTCTTATGCTTAGAATTCCGTCAAATCGACGAAGGGTTTGACGGATAGGCTTATATCAACACAAAAGGTAAAAGGGATTTCCTCTCTCCCGTATTGACAAGCGCATGGATTTATGCTATACTTTCAATTTGAGAATCATTCCCGTTTTTGAGGCGCATATGACATACATGACATCCCAGAAAAAAAGGATTCTGGATTTTCTGATGCTCCACCGGGAGCATCATTATACTGTTGAGGAGCTGATCGACGCGCTCGCTGTGCAGGGGGAGAAGCCGGCGAAAAGCACCGTGTACCGGCAGATCGCCGGACTGTTGGAGGACGGCGTCGTGCGCCGCTTTGAGGCGCCGGGGGAGAGCAGCTTCGTATATCAGTATGCTGCCGGCGTCGGCTGCGAGCATCATTTCCATTTGAAATGCACGCGCTGCGGAAAGCTGATCCACATGGAGTGTGAGCAGCTGCAGGAGGTGCGGGAGCATATCCGCCGGGAGCACGGCTTTCTGATCGGCGGCAATTCCATCATTTACGGTATCTGTTCCGCATGCTCCGCGGAAACGGGTTCCGCGGAGGTATAAACGTATGAAGAAAACTGCAATTCTGCTGCTGGCGGCTCTTCTTTTTTCTCTTCTGTTTTCCGGCTGCGCCCGCAGCGGAGCCGGGGAGGAGGGACGCCTCCGCATTGTGGCGACCACATTCCCGCCGTATGATTTTGCGCGCGCAGTCGCCGGAGAGCTCTGTTCCGTGACCATGCTGCTCCCTCCCGGAACGGAAACGCATTCCTATGATCCGACGCCGCAGGATATCCGGACGATCCGGGACTGTGACGTTTTCATCTACGGCGGGGGCGAGTCCGACACATGGATGGACGGGATCCTCGCGTCCATGGATACGAGCCGCATCCGCATTCTCCGCATGACGGAGCTGGTGCCGCTTCTGGAAGAAGAGGATCCGGAGGGGGAGGAGCACGGTGAACATGAATTGGAGTATGACGAGCACGTCTGGACGTCGCCCGCCAACGCCGCTGCGATCACGGAGGCGATCTGCGCCGCCGTATCGGAAGCGGATCCCGAGAACGCAGCGTCCTACCGCGCCAGTGCGGATGCGTATATCGCACAGATCGACGCGCTCGGCCGTGATTTTGCGGCGCTGACCGCCTCCGCGGCGCGCAGATGCATCGTGTTTGCCGACCGTTTTCCGTTTCTGTACTTTGTCCGCGCATTCGGATTGAGCTATGCTGCGGCGTTTCCCGGCTGCGCGGAGGAAACGGAACCCGGCGCGCAGACGGTTTCGCGCCTGATCGAGAAAGTGGAAACGGAGAAAATACCGGTCGTGTTCTATACGGAATTTTCCAATCAGAAGCTGGCGGACGTCATCTGCGAAAAAACTGGCGCCCAAAAGCTGCGGTTTCATTCCTGCCATAACGTATCCAGGGCAGATTTTGACGCGGGTGTCACCTATGTTTCCCTGATGCGCGAGAATCTTGAAAACCTCCGAAAGGCGCTGAACTGATGGCACAGATTGAATGCAAGGACCTTACGCTTGCCTACGATGGTGTGATCGTCGCCGAGCAGCTGAATTTTTCCGTCAGCCGCGGAGATTATCTCTGTATCGTAGGGGAGAACGGCTCCGGAAAGAGCACGCTTGTCAAAAGCCTCCTTGGACTGAAGGCGCCTGCGGGCGGAAGCATCACGTTCGGCGACGGGCTGCGGCAGCGGGCGATCGGATATCTGCCGCAGCAGAATCAGGTTCAGAAGGACTTTCCCGCAAGCGTGCGTGAGATTGTTCTGAGCGGCTGTATCGGACGTGGCGGCGGTCTGTTCTATACCGCGCCGCAGAAGCGCGCGGCGCTCGCCGCCATGGAGCGGCTGGGCATCGCGGAGCTGGCAGGACGCTGCTTCCGGGAATTGTCCGGCGGACAGCAGCAGCGCGTACGGCTTTGCCGGGCGATCTGCGCGGCGTCCAGTCTGTTGATTCTGGACGAGCCTGCCACCGGACTCGATCCGGTGTCCGGGGCGGAATTCTATGCCCTGATTGAAAAGCTGAACCGGGAGGACCGCATGACGGTCATTATGGTCTCCCACGATACCGGCGCCCCGCTGCGCAGTGCCACGCACGTGCTTCATCTGAAGCACCGTCCGCTGTTTTTCGGAACGCGCAGCGATTATCTGCGTTCGGAGGTCGGAAAACAATTTCTCGGAGGCTGCGCCGATGCTTGATCTTTTCCTGGAAATGTTCACCTTCCCGTTCATGGTACGCGCGCTGCTTGTCGGCTCTCTGATCTCGCTGTGCGCATCCCTGCTCGGCGTCAGTCTGGTGCTCAAGCGCTATTCGATGATCGGAGACGGCTTGTCGCACGTCGGCTTCGGCGCACTGGCACTTGCCGCCGTCCTGCACACAGCGCCGCTCCGGCTTGCCATCCCGGTCGTTGTGGCGGCGGCGTTTCTCCTTTTGCGCATGAGCGAGAACAGCCGCTTCAAGGGGGATTCCGCGATCGCGGTGATCTCTACCTCCGCGCTTGCCTTCGGCGTGCTGGTACTTTCGCTTTCGGGCGGCGTCAATACGGACGTATACAACTACATGTTCGGCAGCATTTACGCCATGGACAACAGCGACGTGACGCTGAGCCTGATCCTCTGCGCCGCAGTCCTCGCCCTTTTTGTCCTGATGTACAACCGGATTTTTGCGGTGACCTTTGATGAGGATTTCGCCCGTGCGGGCGGACTGCATGTGAATCTGTACAATATGACGATCGCCGCGCTTGCTGCCGTCACCATCGTGATCGGGATGCGGATGATGGGCGCGATGCTGATCTCCGCGCTGATTATCTTTCCTCCGCTGACGTCCATGCGCTTGTTCAAAACCTTCCGCAGCGTGGTGATATCTTCGGCAATTGTGTCGGTCGTGTGCTTCTTTGTCGGCATCACCGCTTCGTATATGCTGGATACGCCGGGCGGAGCAAGCGTCGTTCTGGTCAATCTGGGGGCAATGCTTTTGTTTTCTCTGATCGGTTCGCTGCGTAGCGCGCTGCGCAGAAAATGAGCGGCGCTGTGTCCCCCGAACGCTTCGTGTATCCGGCTCCCACCGGAGTCTGAGGCTCGATACAAGGATTTCCGGACTCCGCTGTGAGTCCTCAGACGCTGTCGCTCTGATTGGAGAGCCTGCGCAAAAAACAAGAAAACGGGTATCCGGAGGTAATTCCGGATACCCGTTTTTCTGCCCGGCACGGTCATGCAAATGCCGCTTCCGCGCTTTTGTCCTTCCGTTTCGGGTGATTTGTCAGAAAGCGGATCAGTAATCGACGACGATCATCGCGTGGATGTGCAGCTTCGGCAGCGTGCAGCGCAGAACGCCGTCCTCCCAGGTGTACGGCAGCTCCTCGCCCGACGGCGCCAGATATACGCGCTTCGGCGCGCGGGGCAGACGGAGCGCAGTGTGGATGTCGTACAGCGGCAGAATATCCTCGATGACTTCGATGCCGTTTCCGCGCTTGACGGGAGACGCATAGAGAAGATGATGCACATAGCGATGCTCATCAGGCTGCTCCATCAGCGTGACGATGCCCTGCGCCGGAAGATCGGTCGACACCGTTTTCCGGTCACCGATCAGCGCCTCGATGGCGGCGGCGACCAGCTTTTTCGCAATCAGGCTGCCGCAGGTAGCGTATTCCTCAAAGATTGCCGTGCTGATGTACGCTCCGTCGGGGCCGACCGTGATCGCGGGAAAGCGCTCGGCGGGATTGTTCGGCGCATGCTTGTGGGAGCAGAAATGCTCGACTGTGCGGTTGAAATACGGGTTTTCCCGCTCGGCGAGCACGCTGCCCGTCGCATCGATGTCCTGCGAGGGAGCGTAGATCACAAAGGCGGCGTTCAGAAGCTCATCCATCTCAAAGCAGGGACGGAAATATACCGGACGGTAGGCGCTCTGTCCCTTGTAGGACGCGCCGAGATCGAGTGCAAAACGATCTTCGCCGCGCGCAAGTCCGGATATGCCGCTTGCCAGAACCTTGCCGCCGCGGGAAACGAACGCGGAAATCTTGTCAAGAAGCGCGCCCTCCAGACGGATCGTGTCGGGCAGGATCAGGAGCTTGTAGCCGTCGAGAGGAGCCTCCGTGTCGATCACATTGAAGAGATACTTGCCCTCTAGCAGGATGCGCGCCGCTCCGGTATCCCCGCGGGAATTGTCGCGTCCGGGATCCTCGCCGTAAAGATTGGAGACCGCCTCCTGCGAGAGAATGGCAATATCCACGACAGGGGTCACATGGTCAAGCCATGGCTCCTTGGCTTCCAGTTCGCTGTAGGCGCGCCCGATCAGATCGTATGTAGCCATGTCCATTTTTCCGTTCGGGTGAAGCTGGTCGCCGACAGAGCACTTTGCGCCGAACGCAGCGCTGAGCGCCGCCTCATAGCGGAGCGCGTTCGGATGCTTGAAGCCGCCGAACTCCCCCCAGGAGGTGTGGAACTTACCGGTCATTCCGAGGTATTCGAGACCGAGCGTGCGGACATAAGCGGCGGAGAGCGGAAAATGGTCGTAGCCCCAGCCGCCGGTCGGCAGACTCTCCAGCTCAAGATGAGTGTCCATGTAAGCGAGGTCGCGTCTTCCGCGGCGGATGTGTCCGCCGTTATGGAATACGGGCAGTCCCGGCTTTACGGCGTCGATCGTTTCGCGGACGCGGCGCGTATAGTTGGCATATACGCGTTCAGCAAGCTCCAGCGCGTTCTTGTCGTCGAAGGGATCCTTGCCTTCGGCGCGCAGGGTGCGGACACAGTTCTGGCAGTAGCAGCGGCGGACACCGACGATATCCAGAAAGATCCCGTCCGCGTCATACCGCTCGACGACCTCGCGAATCTGCGCCAGCAGGTAGTCCAGATACGGCGTATTCAGGCAGAATACATGGTACCCCGGCTGCGTGAAGTCCTTTGCCCAGTCCAGCTTTTCGTCCTTGGAGCGGACGAGCCATTCGGGATGACGGCGCGCCATCTTTTCGTCCAGACCGGCGGAGAGGTAGACCGGGGTCTTGACGCCGATCTCGTGCGCCGCTTCGATCTCTGCCTTCAGGAGATCAAAGGACAGATGCGGATGCTGCTCGTTTTTCTCGGACGGATGATACGCCCAGCCGTGATGGCACTTGGAAAAAACGGTGATGGAGTTTACGTGACCGCGCTTGAGCGCTTCCTGAAACTGCTCCTTGGAGAATTCGCTTCCGATTCCCTCAATACATTCGCTTGTGTGAAAATCCAGATGGATCTGACGAAAATTCATACCCGTACCTGCTTTCCTGTAATAGTCAGATATTCTATAATAAAATACCAAAAAAAAGACGGCGCGTCAAGAGGGCAGAGGCAAGTACGGAAAATATTTATACTCCGCTGCTTGCGGGAGATGGCGGTTTGTGCTACAATAAATCCGGTTGATTTTTGACGTGGAACGGAGCGGGCGCGCAGGCGCCCGGCAGCTCTGCGCTTCCGGGACGCTTCCGGTCGCGCGGACGGTGCGGAACAGAAGACGGATGGGAAACAGAACGTTACTTTGCTCGAGCGGCGCACTGATCGGACGCGCCAACGGTTTTGATATTTCGCTGGTCAGCCGGATCCTGCCGCCGCTGATCGACGAGGGGGTGATCGACGGCGCGGAGCTGATGATGCTGCCTGTGTATTACGGCAGACTGCGCGAGGTCGCACAGCTCTGGCTGGATGCCGGTATCTCTTTTCCGGTGATTCACTGTGAGAAGGAGGTCGGCACGCTTCTTTCCGATGCTGCCGCTGCCGCGGCGGCGGGGGAGACGGAACAGGCGTTATCGTTGCGCCGGACAGCGGTGGAGAATTTCCGCCTGAACTGTGAGATGGGCGCGCTGGCAGCCTCGCATTCCATGGTGCTGCATCTGTGGGGCGGGAAAAATTCCGACAGTCATATCGAGGATAACGCTGCTGTGCTGCCGCAGCTGTTGGAGATCATCCGTCCGTACGGGATCCGGCTCCTGATCGAAAATGTGCCGAGCACAACGTACGATCCGCTCTCCAACTGGCATCGGCTTCTGCCGTACATGGATGCGTGCTCCCTGATTTTCGATACGCGCTTCGGGCAGCTGCACCGGCAGATCGATGAGACCTGGGAGGACAGGGAGATCACGCCGCACATCCGCCATATTCATATCAGCGATATTCAGGGAGCGCCCCGCGATTTTGCCACGCTCCGCCCGATCCTGCATCCCGGAGAGGGAATGATCGATTTTTCCGCCTTCGCCGCGATCTTGGACCGCAGCGGGTACAGCGGTACCATTACGCTGGAGTCGCCCGTCATCCGTGACGGCGGCGCGGACGCGGACAAGCTGCGCCGGACGCTGACGGCGCTTCGCGCGCTTCTGATCGATCATACGACGTGTCCTTATCCTGTGCGGGACGTCTTGACAAACTGAGAAGGCGCGCGTATAATTTATCTGTATTATTTTGTGAAAATCACCGCCATGCGGCGGCACGGAGGCATCATATGAAAAAGTTCCTGGATCCGAATTTCCTGCTGAACAGCGATGTGGCGCGCGAGCTGTTCCACAATTACGCGGAAAAGCTCCCCATCATTGACTATCACTGTCACGTCAGCCCGAAGGATATTGCCGAGGACAAGCAGTATTCCAATATCACGGAGCTGTGGCTCGGCGGCGACCATTATAAGTGGCGCGCCATCCGTTCTGCCGGCGTTCCGGAAAAGTACATCACCGGCGACGCGTCCGATTATGAGAAATTCAAGGCGTATGCTTCCGTGATGCCGTCCCTGATCGGGAATCCGCTGTATCACTGGACGCATCTGGAGCTGCAGCGCTACTTCGGCTGCGAGCTGATCCTCAGCGAAAAAACGGCGGACGAGATCTGGACGCTGACCTCCGAGATGCTCGCTTCTCCCGAGATGAGCGTGCGGAACCTCATCCGCAAGTCGAACGTCGATCTCATCTGTACAACGGACGACCCGGCGGATTCTCTGGAATATCACGCGGCGCTTGCAGCGGACGATACGTTTGCCACAAAGGTGCTGCCTGCATTCCGCCCCGATAAATGCTTCAATATCAATAAGGCGGGACTTGGCGCGTATTATAAAAAGCTCGGCGAGGCGGTAGGCATCGAGATCACCGATGTAAAGTCCCTGAAGGCGGCGCTCTCCGCCCGGATCGATTTCTTTGATTCCATGGGCTGCCGCACCGCTGACCACGGTCTCGACGAGTTCCCGATGTTCGTAAAGCCGAACGAATATGCTGCCAACGAGGCGATGAAGACGGCGCTCGCCTCCGACGGCGCGGACGTTACTCCGGAGCAGCTTTCCGTTTTCAAATGCGAAATGCTTCTCTTCCTTGCGTCCGAGTATAAAAAGCACGGCTGGGTGATGCAGATCCACTGCGGCGTGTGGCGCAATACGAATTCCGCCATGTTTGGAAAGCTCGGCGCGGATACCGGCTTTGACACCATCGGCGGCAACAACATCATCGATTTCGCCAGGCTGTTTGATCTGATGGATCAGCACGATGCTCTCCCGCGTACCATTCTGTATTCCATCGATCCGTCGGACAATGCGGCGATCGGCGCGCTGATCGGCTGTTTCCAGACCTCGGGCGACGGAATGCCGCGCATGATGCAGGGAAGCGCATGGTGGTTCAACGATACCTACGACGGGATGCGCGCACAGATGAAGCAGCTCGCCAATCTGTCCGTGTTCGGCAAGTTCCTCGGGATGCTGACGGACTCCCGCAGCTTTACCTCCTATCCGCGCCATGAGTATTTCCGCCGCATCCTGTGCGATATCATCGGCACGTGGGTAACGGAAGGCATGTATCCGGCGGATATGGAAGCGCTGGCGCAGCTTGTGTGCGATATCTGTTACAATAATACGAAGAATTATTTCGGCTTCAAGACCGTTTGATGCGAATATCCCGCTGCCCGCGCAGCGGGATATGTTTTCAGGAGGAATTGCAATGGAGGAAGCATTGATTTCCGTGATCCGTTCTGCGGGAGACATCATGCTCAGCGCGCATGATATCGGCGGCAGCGTGGAAGCCAAGGAGGGCGAGGCGAATTTTGTCACCGCATACGACCGCGCCGTCCAGAAATACCTGTTTGAGGAGCTGGGAAAACTGTATCCCGACGCCGCGTTCGTCGGGGAGGAGGACAGCGCCGACGATATCGAACGCCTGTGTACCGGCCGCGCCTTTGTCATCGATCCGATCGACGGCACGCAGAATTTTATCAAACGATTCCGTCACAGCGCGATCTCCGTTGCCCTGTGCGAGGGCGGCGAGGTGATTCTCGGCGCTGTGTTCAATCCGTATACGGATGAGCTGTATTATGCCGAGCGCGGGCGCGGCGCGTCCGTCATCCGTTGCGGTGCGGCGTCGCCGCTGCATGTGAGCAGCTGCGCGCTCGGGAACGGTCTGGTGCTGTTCGGCGCGTCGCCGTATTATGCGGAACTGCATGACCGCACCTTCTCCGCGCTGCGGACACTGTTCGACCATGCGCTGGACGTGCGCCGCTGCGGCTCGGCTGCGCTGGATCTCTGCATGATCGCCGACGGACGCGCCGAGGTGTTCTTTGAAATGCGGCTTTGCCCGTGGGACTACGCCGCCGGGCTGCTCATTGTCCGCGAGGCGGGCGGCGTCGTCACGCAGATCGGCGGCGCTCCGGTGCGGCTGGATCGGAAGTGCAGCATTCTTGCCGGCAATCCACGCGCCTATGCCGACGCCGCCGCGCTGGAAATATAAATATTGCTCGGGTGCTGCGGCGGCGGTTGACAAAGCGGGGCATGTGTGCTACAGTAAAGGTGTCCCGCGTCCGCGCCGGACGTGCAGAAATCAATCATTTCGTACATATCAGGGAGGTTCACAATGAAAAGACTGGAAGAGCTGACTCTCATCAAAGCCGCTCCTACGATCGGCGATTCCTCATGGTTTCAGCATGACCGATTCGGTATGTTCATCCATTGGGGATTGTATGCGCTTCCCGCACGCCACGAATGGGTACGCAACCGTGAGAAGATTTCCAATGAAGCGTATGAAAAGTATTTCCGGCATTTTGACCCCGATCTGTATGATCCGAAGCTGTGGGCGGACGCCGCCGCGTACGCCGGCATGAAGTATTTTGTCATCACGACAAAGCATCACGAGGGCTTCTGCCTGTGGGACACCGCCTATACCGATTACAAATCCACGAATACGCCCTACGGCAAGGATATCCTTACTCCGATGGTGGAGGCGTTCCGCGACCGCGGTCTGCGCACCGGCTTCTATCATTCGCTGCTCGACTGGCATCATCCCGATTATACGACAGACCGCTGCCATCCGATGCGTGAGAATGAGGAATACATTGCCGCCGACGCACAGCGCGATCTGAACCGCTATGTCGATTATCTGCACAATCAGACGGAGGAACTGCTCCGCCGCTATGATCCGGTGGATATCATCTGGTTTGACTTTTCCGTCGGCGCGTCCGACCGTTTCCCGGGCAAGGGCAGGGAACAGTGGCGCAGCGAGGAGTTGATCGCGAAGATCCGTTCCATCAATCCGAAGATCCTTATCGACGACCGCCTCCAGATCGATCAGGATATCAAGACGCCGGAGCAGCGCATGCAGAACGAATGGTACCGCGTGAACGGCGTCCCGGTCGTCTGGGAGGGCTGCCATACCTTCTCCGGCTCGTGGGGCTATTACCGCGACGAGGAATCCTGGAAGAGCGTCGATCAGCTGCTCAAGATGCTGATCGATTCCGTCAGCCTCGGCGGAAATCTGCTTCTGAACGTCGGTCCGACGGGACGCGGCGAGTTTGATGAACGCGCGTATGACCGCCTGCGCGGCATCGGCGACTGGATGAAGCGGCATTCCCGCTCCATCTATGGCTGTACGCAGGCGCCGCTAGAATTCGAGTGCCCGCGCGATTGCCGCTTTACCTACAATCCGGAAACGAAGCGCCTGTATCTGCACGTGTATTCCTGGCCGTTCGGCACCATCGATCTGCACGGCGAGGCCGCAGAGCATGTCGAGTATGCGCAGATCCTTTCCGACGCGTCCGAGGTCCGGTATAATTACAACGACGAAAACAGGACGCTCTCGCTTCAGATCCCTGTCAAAAAGCCGCTGAACGCCCAGATTCCCGTTATTGAACTGTTCTTGAAATAAAGTCCATATCCGTCAAAGAGGACGCCCGGCCGGGCGTCCTCTTTCGCTGTGCAGCTTTATTCTTCCAGCTTCCGCCAGTATTTGTAGTAGGCGACGATACTGCGCGTCCTGCCCCCGCTTTCCAGATCCGGCGCGGTGATGACAACGCCCTCCAGGGAAAGAAGCTCCCACGCCGACAGATTCACGATCTTTGTGCGCAGAATCACATTCATGCTGGCGTATACGAGCAGCTCGTCGTCCTTGACGATGATGGAGCCGTCGTGCCCGATCACTTCCTCAATGCCGTCCTCCTTCTTTTCCAGAACGCATTTGAGCGCGCGGCCGTTCAGATGCATCGCCATGTCACGCTTGTAGCGCTTGCTGTTCGGATTTTTACTTTTCGTCAATCTGTGTAAAAAATTCAGCATAAATCAGCCACGCTCCCAGTCAGGTTTGTTAATTCTTACAAAAAATAAAAAAAACGTAAAATTGGGTTGACAGTTTTTTTCTGTATGCTATTATAAGAGGACTAAAAAACGTCCCTTTTGCGCGAGGAATGAATGCGCGCAGGGTGGCGTTCCGGAATACGGCGTCCCAGACTTGCCGGATGTGTGCCGGCAGGACGGAACGACGGGATTTCATTCGGCTTTGACGGATACTGTGTTTATTATAACACAGTTTTCACCGGCGGAAAAGCCAGCTGCGGAAAATTCCGCAGGAAAGTAAATATTTGATCTGAGGTGGGACATATGCTTCCGCTTGACCAACTGAGCCCGGCAGCAGAACGCGCCATACGTGAGGGCGGACTGGATACGGGCGATATGGAGATCGCGCTCCGGCTGGATCTGGATTTTGACGGTCGTTTCGGCGAGTGCTGGCTTGTCTACGACGCCAGGCACCGCTCTGTCATCCGGCTGCTCGGCGATGCTTCCACGATCCGCAGCGATCTCAGCGACGAGGAGCTGAGAAAACGCAAGCATAAGCAGACAGTGAGCGACATCCTGAATCCGGGCGCGCATCTCCGCGCTGCTTCCGTTTCGTTTGTCGATTCGCTCGATCTGCGCTATTATACCGATCCGGCGGTGGATAACTTCGCTTCCTCCAATCGGATCGTATATCAGAAGCATACCGAGCCGATCCCGGACACGGAGGGCATGACCGGGGAGGAAAAGGAAAAGACACTCGCCGAATGGAACAAAACGCGCACCGCCTTTATCGCCGCGTTCTGCACCAATTCGCGCAAGCAGCGCCTTTTCGCCTTCATGGATATTGTGGAACGGCTCCAGCGCGGCGACACGATCACGGATACGGATCAGATCTTCGATCAGTTCAACATGCGCTGCCCCAAGTGCGGGAAGATCTACGAGGATCAGAACCGCCGCATCTGCACCTACTGCGTGGATCGCGGCGCACTGATGCACCGGCTGCTGAAGTACTTCTATCCCTTCAAAGCGCAGCTGATTACCGTAATTCTGTGTATGCTCGCCACCTCCGGTATCTCGCTGCTTAACCCGATCATCAACGGTCAGATCCTCTACGACCGTGTTATCGATGTTACGGGCGTCTGGCATACATGGGAAAAGCTGCTCATCGTTCTGTTCGTCATTTTCGGAATGGCGATTCTCTCTCTCGGAATCAATATTCTTCAGAACCGGAATATGGCAAAAATGTCCACCCGCGTTACCCGCAACATGAAGCTGGACATTTTTACCGCCATGCAGCATCTGTCTCTTGCGTATTTCAATCAGAACCCGACTGGACGTCTTATCAACCGCGTCAACTATGACGCCGACCGCATCAATTCCTTTTACATCGACGGCGTGCCGAACCTCATCATCAACGGACTGAACTTTATCGGACTCACCATTTTCCTGTTTATCATGAACTGGAAGCTGACGCTGATTGTGTTTGTGCCGGTTCCGCTGATCGTATGCATTTTCAAGTTCATGCTCCCGAAGCTGTGGCGCATGTACACCAAGCAGTGGAGAAGCTCGTCCTCGCTGAACTCCATGCTCGGCGACTCCCTGAACGGAATCCGCGTCGTCAAGGCGTTTGCCAAGGAAGCGGAGGAGACGAACCGCTTCTATGGTTACTCCGAACGGCTGTATCAGGCAAACCTGAAGGTCAATATTATCTCGCTGACCATCTTCCCGCTCGTCGGACTGCTGATCGGTATTTCCTCCAAGGCAATCTGGGGCTTCGGCGGTCTTTCCGTCATGGGCGGTACCATGTCCTACGGTGAATTCACAACATATCTCGGCTACATCGGCATGATTTTCGGTCCGCTCCAGTTCTTTACGAACTTTACCAATATGCTCACGGAGACGATTAACTCCGCGGAGCGTATGTTTGAGGTGCTGGACGCCACTCCGGATATCACAGACGCCAAGGATGCAGTGGATATCGAGACGATCCATGGCGACATCGAATTCCGGAACGTCTGCTTCCACTACAATCCGAACCGTCCGATCCTGCGGGACGTCAACATCCATATCCACGCCGGTGACAATATCGGTCTTGTCGGACATACGGGCAGCGGAAAAAGCACGATCGCCAACCTCATCACCCGCATGTACGATACCGTGTCGGGTACGATCCTGATCGACGGACAGGATATCCGGAAGATCAAAAGCTCTTCTCTGCGCCGCAATATCGCGATCGTCTCTCAGGAGATCTTCCTGTTCCGCGGTACCATAGCGGACAATATCCGCTACGCCCGCCCGGAGGCAACTATGGAAGAGGTCATCGCAGCGGCGCGCGCCGCCAATGCGCACGATTTTATCGAGCGCCTCCCGCAGGGCTATGAGACGGAGGTCGGTACCGGCAGCCGCTCCCTTTCCGGCGGAGAAAAACAGCGCGTTTCCATTGCGCGTGCGCTTCTTCTGTCCCCGTCGCTGCTGATTCTGGACGAGGCGACCGCCGCCATGGATACGGAAACGGAACGCCTGATCGGCGACGCTCTGGCCAAGCTTGTAAAGGGACGCACGACCATTACCATCGCGCACCGTCTTTCTACCCTGAAAGACTGCAACTACCTGTTTGCCATCGAGAACGGCGAGATCGCCGAAGAAGGCACGCCTGAGGAACTGATGGCGAAAAAAGGCGTTTACTATAAGCTCTATACACTGCAAAGCCAGGCGATGCGGAAGGTTCTTTCCGGCATGTGAGCCTGCCTGATAAGAAAGGGATGATTGCAATGGCGAATGAAAAAAGCACCACCGCGCTTGCAGAGCCGGAGGAGAAACAGAAAAACGACGTCGAAAAGGAAAAAAAGACGCAAAAAAACGAAAAGGATACCGCAGCGCCTGCGGCGCAGCCTGCTGCCGCTCCGGCGGAAGCGGACGACGAGGAGATGGATACGGATGAGCTATTCAAGCGCCGTCCGTCCGTCGCGCTGACGCCCGAGAACGCACTCTTCACCCGGTCCAAGGGCGGCATGATCTCCCTGGAGCTGAACGGACCGGAGGGGAAGGAATTCTTTGAGCGCGTGATCGTGCTTCGCTCATTTCCCGTCACCGCGCCGGATGAGTTTCTGTCTGTGCGCGAGCCGGATACGCGGAAAAAGGGACGCGGCGCCGAGATCGGCATGATCCGCCGCCTCGGAGAGTTCGATGAGGAAACAGTCAGGCTCATCAACGATGAGCTCGATCTTCGCTATTTTACGCCGGTGATCCAAAAGATCACATCTGTCAAGGAAAAATTCGGCTATTCCTACTGGGAGGCGGAGACGACGGCGGGGAAGGTGTCTTTCGTCCTCAACAATCCATTCAGCAATATCCGTGTGCTTGAGGATAAACGGATCTATATTTCAGATATGGACGGCAACAGCTTCATGATTCCGGATCCGTCCGCCCTTGACCGTGCCAGCTACCGCAGGATTGAGGTCTATATCTGACGGATACGCCGCCGGATCAAATTCAATGAGAGGAAATCCCTGCGGCTCAGCACCGCAGCGGTTCGCATTCCGATATGAAACTGATGTATGAGCTCGACGCGGAGAATCAGGCAGCGCTGGACGCCGCCCGGCTCGACGGCGAGAGGCTGATGTACTGCGTTCCGTTCAATATTTACGGGGAAGCCTTTGTAAAGGGGTATACTGCCGTTACCGACCGGATGATATACTGCCTGCTGGACGGTCGAATCGTCGGCCAGTATGAGCTGGCGCGCTGCGCGGATTTTTCCACGGAGGTAATGTACGGCAACTGCGCGTTCTATACTGTATACGACGGCTCCACGACTATGATCTGCCGCTTTATTTCCGGGCGGAATCTGCCGCGGTATTCCGTGCTGATTAAGGCGTGCGAAATGCTTGCGGAGCGCGCGGCCAAGCATGAAAAACCGGGAGAACCGATCACAAACAGTGAGCCGGAACGCTTCTGCCCGAAATGCGGACGTCCGTTTATCAAAGGGACCATGATGTGTCCGTTCTGCCGCAGCAAAAAGGAAGTGTACAAAAAGCTGTGGGGACTGACAAAGGGACTTCGGCTGATGCTGATGTTCCCGCTGGTGGTAGCCGTGTTCTCCGTCGCCTTCCAGTTTATTGTCCCGGCGATCCAGAAGGTCGCGGTCAATGAGTATATTACCAATGCATCCATCCGACCCGTTACGCCGGGAAGTCCTGCCATGCGCGGCTTTATTGCCATTATCGCCGCAATCGTTTCCATTGATCTGTTCCAGCGGCTGCTCAGCGTGATTCAGGGACGCCTGAATGCGATTTCCGGTAATAAATTCACGCTCATGATGCGCGCGCTTCTGTATGAGAAGATTCAGAATCTGTCCCTCGCCTCCATCTCCAATAAATCCACAGGCGATCTGATGGGGCGAATCACCGGCGACGTCGGCGCGGTCCAGAGCTTTATGACCGGGCAGCTCCCGAATCTGTTCATTCAGGTCGTATCTTTTATCCTTGCGATTTTCCTGCTTTTCTCGCTCGATCCGCTGATGAGCCTCTTTGTATTCGTGCCCATCCCGCTGGTCGTTTACCTGATTTCAAAGTTCTGGGAGACCGTCCAGTTCCGCAACCGCAAAAGCTGGATGCTGAATCGCCGCGTCAATCAGCTTCTGCAGGATACCCTGAACGGTATCCGCGTCGTCAAGACGTTCGGCAGTGAGGAACGCGAGATCGAACGCTTTGACCGTGCGACAGACCGTTCTTCCTCGCAGAACGAATCCAATGCCAAGTTGTTCGATACGATCTTTCCGCTCCTCGGCTTTGCCGTCCGCTTCGGCAGCTATCTGATCCTCTTCTACGGAAACTTCATGCTGTTCAATGGGGATATGACGGTCGGCGCACTGCATCAGTTCAACTCTTACGCCAACATCATCTACGGCCCGCTGATGTACATCACTTTCATTCCGCGCAATATTTCCAACTTCCTTACCTCGCTCGGCAAGGTGCTGGAGATCCTCGAGGAGCAGCCGGAGGTTTCCGATATCAGCATGCCGATCGATATCCGGATAGAGGGCGATATTTCCTTCAAGAATGTGACGTTCGGCTATGAAACCTATAATCCCGTTCTGGAGAATATCACCTTCGATGTCAAAAAAGGCGAGATGATCGGTATCGTCGGGCATTCCGGCTCCGGAAAGACGACGCTGATCAATCTGCTGATGCGATTGTACGACGTTACCGAGGGCGCTATCACGATAGACGACGTCAACATCAAGGATATCTCGCAGAATGCACTTCGTTCTCAGATCGGCGTCGTTCTGCAGGAGACGCATCTGTTCTCCGGCTCTATCCGTGACAATATCCGGTATTCCAAGCCGCTTGCCACCGATGAAGAAGTCGTGAACGCAGCCCGGCTGGCCAATGCGCATGACTTTATCGTCAGCCTCCCCGAAGGCTATAACACCATCGTCGGCGAAAAGGGATATTCTCTCTCCGGTGGCGAGCGCCAGCGAATCGCGATCGCCCGCGCGCTGATTCACGATCCGCAGATCCTGATTCTGGATGAGGCGACTGCCGCGCTGGATACGGAAACCGAAAAGCTGATTCAGGACGCAATCAATAAGCTGACGCAGAACCGCACGACGTTTGCCATTGCCCACCGCCTTTCCACACTCCGCAACGCCGATCGCCTGATTGTATTGGATCGCGGAAAGCTCGTCGAGTACGGCACGCATCAGGAGCTTCTTGCGCTCAAAGGCTTCTATTGGCGGCTCGTCATGGCGCAGCGGCAGGATTCCGGTATGGTCAAAAAGAACGATCCTGCTCAGATTCCCGCAAAAGTATCCTGAATACATAAAGGGTGTCCCCTCCGCCGAGGGGACGTCTTTGATTTTCAACTATCTCTCTGTTCACAAAATCCGCTTTACCATCTCGTCGCTTTCTGGTATAATTACAAATACGGATGCTTTTTTCGCCGCTCGTCATGGCGCAGCGGCGGAATTCCTGAATGAGGATAGAGTACGATATGGAAAAAACGGTCGTCGGCATACTGGCGCACGTCGATGCCGGCAAGACAACATTGGCGGAGGCGCTTCTGTATCAGTCCGGCAGAACGCGGCGCCTCGGACGGGTAGATCACGGCGATACGCTCCTTGATACGCATGCACTGGAACGCGAACGCGGGATCACGATTTTTGCAAGTCAGGCGGTCTTTACAGCGGGTGAGCGGGAGATCACGCTGCTCGATACGCCGGGGCATGTCGATTTCTCCGCGGAGACGGAGCGCACCATGCAGGTGCTGGACTATGCGATCCTTGTCATCAGCGGAACAGACGGCGTTCAGGCGCATACAAGAACGCTGTGGCGGCTGCTCTCGCTGTATCACGTGCCGGTTTTTGTTTTCGTTACCAAAATGGACTTTGCACGCCGGACGTGTGCGGAGCTGATGGCAGAACTGCAGGAGGAATTCGGCGAGGGATTTGTTGATTTCAGCAATGATGGACTGCCGCAGCAGATGGAGCAGCTTGCACTCATGCGCGAGGATCTGCTGGAAAAATACCTGGATGGGAACACGCTCTCAGACGCGGATATCATCTCCCTGATCCGTTCGCGCCGCGTAATTCCCTGCTGCTTTGGCTCCGGTCTCAAGCTGCGGGGAATCGAAGCGTTTCTCGATGTGCTTGCCCGGTATGCCGCCGCGCCGCCGCGGCTGGAAGCGTTCGGCGCGAAAGTGTTCAAAATCGGAAGTGATCCGCAGGGAAACCGTCTGACGCATATGAAAATCACCGGCGGTACGCTGCGGGTCCGCGATATGCTTGCCTGCGGCAGCATACAGGAGAAAATCGGACAGATCCGTATCTACAGCGGCGAGCGCTTCACCGCCGTGGAGGAGGCAGCCGCCGGAAGCATCTGCACGGTGCCGGGATTGACCGCCACCCATGCCGGGCAGGGACTGGGCGCGGAGGCTTCTTCCGGGGAGCCGGTTCTGGAGCCGGTCATGCGGTTCCGCCTTGTTCTGCCGCAGGGCTGCGACGCCCAGACAATGCTGCCGCGCCTTCGCCGTCTGGAGGAGGAGGATCCGCAGCTTCATGTGACGTGGAACAGCCGCCTGCAGGAGATCCATGTAGAATTGATGGGCGAGATACAGGCGGAAATACTGCGCAGCCTGATCGAGGAGCGGTACGGCGTGCCGGTCACCATCGACTCCGGAAGAATCCTGTATAAGGAGACGATCCGGAATACCGTGGAGGGCGTCGGGCATTATGAGCCGCTGCGGCATTATGCAGAGGTGCATTTGCTGCTCGAGCCGCTTGCGCGCGGCTCGGGGCTTGTTTTTGCCTCCACCTGTTCCGAGAACAGCCTGGACAGGAGCTGGCAGCGGCTGATTCTGACGCACCTTGCGGAAAAACAGCATCTCGGCGTTCTGACAGGCGCTCCGGTCACGGATATGAAAATTACGCTGACGGCGGGCAGGGCGCATATCAAGCATACGGAGGGCGGCGATTTCCGGCAGGCGACCTACCGTGCCGTGCGGCAGGGACTGATGCAGGCGCAGTCGGTTCTGCTGGAGCCGTATTGCACGTTCCGCCTGGAAGTGCCCGCGGAGCAGATCGGGCGTGCGGTGAGCGATCTCCGCATGCGCCGCGGGAGCATCGGTGCGCCGGAAAGCAGCGGCTCCATGATGCTTTTGCGCGGAAGAGGTCCCGCTTCCACTTTGAACGGATACGCGATGGAGGTCGCCGCTTATACCGGCGGAACAGGGCGCTTTATCACGGAGCCGGATGGATATGACGAATGCTGTGACGCGGAGAAGGTGATCACTGCGGCGGCATACAACCCGGAGTCGGATCTGGAGAATACGCCGGATTCCGTTTTCTGCGCCCACGGAGCGGGGTTTCCCGTGAAGTGGAACCGTGTTCCTGAGTACATGCATCTGGAAAGCACGCTTGCGAAGCCAAAGAATGGATTCGTTCCCGGCGTCCGGTACCGGAATCTCCGGCTGGACGATAAGGAACTGGAGGCGATCATGGAGCGCGAATTCGGACCGATTCGCCGCCCCTCGTACCGTCCGCCTGCCATTACGGCAAAGATGGAGGAGGAGCCGTCCTCCCCCGCTCCGCCGCCTCACGTATGCGTGATCGTGGACGGGTACAACGTGATCCATGCATGGGACGGGCTTCGGAGCGCGGCGGAGGCGGAGCTGGAAAACGCGCGGCGGCAGCTGATGGATGTTCTGTGCAATTACGCCGCTTATACGAAGTATGACGTCATTCTTGTATTTGACGCGTATAACGTCGCAGGGAATCACGGGAGCCGCTTTACCTACCACACCATCCGCGTCGTGTATACCGAGGAACGCGAGACGGCCGATATGTATATCGAAAAGCTGATCGCCAGAATCGGCAAAAACGACCGCGTGCGCGTTGTTACGTCAGATGCCCTGATTCAGCTGTCCGCCGTGCGCGTCGGCGTCCTTCGCGTTTCCGCTGCGGAATTTGAGCGGGAGGTCGATGCAGTGCAGCGCAATATCGACGCGCTGCTGCATGATCTGACACTGCAGCGCACCGCAAATGTCGGTGAGGCATTGGCTTATAAGAAAAATGACTCGGACGCCGCTGACGCCCGGAGACAGTCAGAATAAAGGAGAGAGCTATGCAGTATAAGATTCTTGGAAAAACGGGACTCCGCGTCTCCGCCGTCGGCTTCGGCGGCATTCCGATCCAGCGGATCACAAAGGAGGAGGCAAAGCCGCTTTTGCGCGCCGTGCGTGATGCGGGAATCAACTATATCGATACGGCACGCGCCTACACTGTGAGCGAGGAGTGGATCGGCGAGGCGCTCGACGGGATGCGCGGCGATTTTGTGCTGGCGACGAAGAGCATGGCGCGTACCCGGGAGGATATGGAACGGGATATCGGTGTCAGTATGCGGAATCTCCGGACGGACTATATCGATCTGTATCAGATCCATAATCCGAGCATGGAGCAGCTGGAACAGGTGATCGCCCCCGGCGGCGCGCTGGAGGCATTGCTTGCAGCGAAGACGGCGGGGAAGATCGGACATATCGGACTGACGGCGCATTCTCTGGCTGTATTTGAGCGCGCTCTGGCGCTCGATTGGGTGGAGACGGTCATGTTCCCCTACAACATCGTTGAGACGCAGGGCGAGGCGCTGATCGCCCGCTGCGCGGAGAAAAACGTCGGCTTCATTGCCATGAAGCCCATGGCGGGAGGCGCTATCGAGGACGGAGCGCTCGCGATGCGCTTCATCGGGCAGAATCCTGCCGTTTCCGTCGTCATTCCCGGTATGTACAATGCGGAGGAGATCCGCGTAAATACGTCGGCGGCGGAGAATACGGCTCCGCTCACCGAAAAGGAAACGCGCGCCGTAGAAACGGTACGTGCCGGACTGGGGGAGAACTTCTGCCGCCGGTGCAATTACTGCGCTCCCTGTACGGTTGGAATCAGCATCCCTAGCGTATTTCTCTTTTCCGGCTATCTGGAGCGGTATGGGCTCGAGGGCTGGGCGAGAGAGCGCTATGCGACGCTCAAGGTCAAGGCGTCTGCCTGCATCGGCTGCGGAGCGTGTGAGCCGCGCTGCCCGTATCATCTGCCAATCCGAGAGATGCTGAAGCGTTCCGCTGTGGAATTCGGCGAATAAAGCTCCTGCGGTACAATAGGCGGTTGTCCGTAAAACAGTGAATCCTCCGTACGGCATAGATCATACGGAGGATTTATTTTCTTCCTAATCTTCAAACTTGCTGGCGGCGAACGGTTTGTCAAAACCGTTTGCCGCAGCAAGTACACAGTGGATAGTCGCGTTAGCGGCAAGGGGATGTAGCCACCTTGCCGAACGAAGTGACGCAGCATTTGAGGTCAAGTAGTTTTCTCCTGCTGACGGAGAATGAAGCTCCGCAGGACGCACTACTCTCGACAGAGAGTATAGGAGTGCGCCCTTTAGTTGCTAAAGGGATTTTTGCTCTGGTTCAACTTCCCGACAAACAGGAATTGATCGAGCTGATCTCCATACCCCGTTATCGTTCTTATCATTTTTGTTTTAAGCTTTTGCCTGGGATAACAGGCAAAAGAAGGTATGACCGATTCCCGGCTTCAGAATATACCGTTGTGGTGCCGGAAAACTCTTTTCCTTTCATATCCATATGATGCGTATACATCGCATTTCCGGCCCACACTTTTTCATGGGTGAGAATTTTGAACAGCTGATCCATCGGAAGCGCTCGGAACATTCCTATCATCAATTTCGGATTTTTCAGATAATGACTGACGTCTACTTTACTTGTTAAATTCGAAGCAGTAAATCTGAAGTCT
>JBJDZH010000003.1:0-22192 GCA_051867895.1 Eubacteriales bacterium | reverse complement strand
GCGGTGTTGGGACAGCCTTGCCAAAGGCGGCCTGCATCATGCCTTCCGTCAGGGGTGCGTGGCAAATGTGACGGATAACCAAACGATATTTGACCAGAGGCCGCGCCGGTATTCGCCTATGTAAATGGCTCCACATCTTCGGCGCGGCCTTTCTTCAAAGTCAGATACCATGCGCTGGCAGTTTCGGCTGCCAGCGTATTCATGTGATTTTGAAGAAGAAACCGATGCTGTGGAAAGGAGATCAACATGAAGCAAGCTATCCCATCTGAACAGCAGAGACAGGCCGAGGACTTGGTTGACATCCGTGATGTCTCTGTGGATAAGACGCTGCCCAAAGAGGAACGCATCGCGTCCTTTGTCCGGCAGATCAAGAATCCCTATCGCTTCCGCTGCGGCGATTTTGTGGTGAACGCCAGCTTCACCGGCAGCGGTAAAACACTGGAAGATTGCCTGCAAGGAATACTGCGGTAATCGACAAACTCGCGCTTCTCCGCAGAATATGCTACGATGGGCATGGAAAAGGATGAAAACCTGACAACCTCATACCCACTCTTTTCTTGCGGGAATATCCGGGCCGAAAGGAGTGCTTTTTTATGTCAAAATACAAAGCGACGGCGTATATCCGGCTGTCTTACACAGATGACCGTTCCAGCGAGAGCGACAGCGTTTCCAACCAGCGCAAGCTCATCGAGAACTTTGTGGAGCACAACCCGGATATTGAGATCGTATCTGAAAAAATCGACGATGGATACAGCGGCATCATCTTTGACCGCCCCGCGTTCAAAGAAATGATGCAGGATGTGAGCGACGGCAACATCAACTGCGTCATCGTCAAGGACTTGTCCCGCCTGGGCCGTGAGTACATCGAGACAGGCCGTTATCTGCGCCGGGTGTTTCCGGCCTACGGGGTACGTTTTATCGCTATCACCGACAACATCGACACCGCTCATGAGAACAGCAGCGACGATCTCGCCGTGTCGGTGAAGAACATAATGAACGAAGCCTACTGCCGGGATATTTCAATCAAGACCCGTACTTCCTTGGATGTGAAGCGGCGCAACGGCGATTTTGTCGGCGCGTTCACCGTGTATGGGTACATCAAGTCCGAGGAAAACAAAAATCAGCTCGTTCCCGACCCCTACGCTTCCCGTGTGGTCAAGGACATTTTCCGTATGCGGCTGGAGGGTGCAAGCGCCCTGCGGATCGCCAATGAGCTAAACCGGCTGGGTATTCTCTCCCCGCTGGCCTACAAGCGCAACAACGGTCTGCCCTATGCGAAAAAGGGCTACACCGATAAAGCGGATTGCAAATGGTCTGCAACCACCATCATCCGCATTTTACAGGATGAGACTTATGTCGGGACGCTGGTGCAGGGCAAGCAGGGAACGCCTCACTATAAAATCAAGCAGACGGAGCAGCGCCCCACTTCTGAATGGGTGCGTGTGCAGGACGCCCATGAGCCGCTGATTGACCGGCAGGACTTTGAGCTGGTGCAGCGCATCAAGAGCCTGGATACCCGGACAGCGCCGAAAGAAAACACCGTGCATCTGTTCTCCGGCATCCTGGTCTGCGGTTGCTGCAGCAGCCGCATGACCCGCAAGACCAACCACGCAGGCGGCAAGGAGTATCACTATTACTACTGTCCCACCGGCAAGAAAAAGGGCTGTACACACCCGGTCATGCTCAAAGAGAGCAGCTTGATCGCCTGTGTGCAGGACAGTCTGAAAGCCTATATCGACAATGTGGCGTCCTTGGAAACGCTGCTTGCCGGTATTGACCAAGCCAGTATCAACAAGGCCCTTGCCAAAGAGTACAGCGACCATATCGCAGACAATGAGCGCCGTCTGGAGAAAGTGCTGGAGTACAAAGCCGGTCTGTATGAAACGCTCATAGGCGGTATGCTCACCAAGGAAGAATACACTGCCTATAAAGCTATGTATACCAAGCAGGCAGAGGAAATCCGGGAGAGCATCCGCCTTCTGGAAGAAAAGCTGACTGCGGTACTGGAAAACAGGAGTGAGCGCAATCGCTGGATTTCTCAATTCACGCAGTTCTCCACGATGGAGACATTAGACCGCAAGGCGCTCATTCACATGGTACAGAGCATCCGCGTCCTGGACAAGAATGAGCTGGCGATCACCTTCACCTATGAAGATGAGTATAAAAAGGCACTTCAGCTTATCGCGCTGGCGGAACAAGAACGCCAGATCATTGAATTGAAGCAGAGAAAGGCGGGGTAAACATGGCGAGAAAAAGCAGGAAAGGGACTGTTGCTGTGATTGCATCGGAAGTGGACAACACTTGCCGCGCGGCTATCTATGTCCGGCTTTCGGTCGAGGATACCCATACGCACAGCTCGTCCATCGAGACGCAGCAGATGATTATTGCCCGGTTTCTGGAGCAAAACCCGGAGATCAGCGTCTATAATACCTACATCGACAACGGTGCAACAGGTACGAACTTCCATCGCCCGGGCTTTCAGCAAATGCTTTCCGACATCGAGGCCGGTCACGCAAACTGCGTCATCGTCAAAGACCTGTCCCGTCTGGGCCGGAACGCCATCGACACCGGCTATTATATCGAGCAGTATTTCCGCATCCGAAACATCCGCTTTATCGCGGTCAATGAGAACTACGATACCGCAGCCCCGGAGGACGCCCATTCCGGCATTCTCATTCCGTTGCGGAACATGATAAACGAAGCCTACGCGCTGGACATCGGGCGCAAGATCAGAGCGCAGCAGCGGCAGGCCATGAAGGACGGAAAGTTCGTCGGTGCCCGTACACCCTACGGCTATCTGAAAGCAGAGGACGATTGCCACCAGCTCGTCATTGACCCGGTTGCCGCCGTTGTGGTACAGAAGATGTTTCAATGGGCCTATGAGGGCGCTGGCTTGAATACCATCGCGGTACGGCTGAATGAAGCCGGTTATCTTCCGCCCAGCTATTACAAGAAAGACCAGGGCATCATCACCCATGAAAACCTCCTGGGCAACGGCAAATGGCAGACTCGGACCGTTAGCAAAATTCTCCGCTCCGAGGTCTATACCGGCGATCTCGTTCAGGGACAGACCAAAACCGTAGACCACACACAGGTCAAGGCAGACGCCGACGAATGGACGATTGTTCGCGGCACTCACGAAGCAATCATCAGTCGGGAACAGTTTGACGCGGTGCAGGAAATCCTTAACCAAGCCGCCCAGCGCGCCAAGGAACGGGAGGTCAACGCCTATACCCCGAACATTCTCAAAGGCAAGGTATTCTGCGCTCACTGTGGCGGCAGCCTCCACCGGCAGCGGAATATCCGCAAAACATCCGATGATGTGTACCTCTACTACTGCCTCACCAGAAGCAGAATCAGCAAAGGAGCCTGCCCCGGCGCAGCGATCCGCGAAGATGTGCTGCTGGATATGCTGGCAGATGTGCTGATAGAAGCTCTGGATGCTGCCTTGGGAAATTACACGCTGTCCCTGGCGGAGCTGCCCCAGCAGGCTGCTGACCGTGAGGCGCTGCGGAGCAAAATTGCAAGCCGCAGGCAGGAAATCCAGCGTTTGCGCGGCATCGTGCGGAGCCTTTATGAGAGCTTGGTACAAGGTATTCTCACCAAGGATGAATACTTTGAGTACAAGGACAAATACGAGAGCAAAATCGCAGAGATCGCACAGGAAGTCGAACAGTTGGAGGCTGGTCTGCGCACAATGGATGCTCAGATGGCGCAATATCGAGTGCTGGAACAGGATGCGGTGAGTATCAAAGCTGACCGCAGACTGACTGCCGCTTTGGTAGACCGGCTGATCGAGCGCATCGAGGTATCTCACGATAAGCAGATCAACGTCCGTTTCCGCTTCCAGAGTGAATTTGAGAATGATGCGGAGGTGCTGCGTCAGTGCAGAGATATGTGATTGCCCTCTACATTCGGCTGTCTATCGAGGACTATAAATATGACAGCCTGAGTATTGAAAACCAGCACCTTGTCCTGAACGAGTATGCTGCCTCTATGCCGGAAGCTCTCAATGCTGAGATCATAGAGTTTATCGACAACGGTTACAGCGGCACGAATTTTGAGCGGCCCAAAGTGCAGGAGCTGATCGAGATGGTACGGGCGAACAAGATCGACTGTATCATCGTTAAGGACTTCTCCCGCTTTGGGCGCAACAGCATCGAAACCGGCTATTTCATTGAGCGTGTGTTCCCTCTGTTCCACACCCGCTTTATTTCCATCAGTGATGACTTTGACAGCAATAATTTCAAGGGCGACACCGGCGGCATGGACGTTGCTTTCAAGTACCTTATCAGCGAGTATTACAGCCGCGATATGTCTGTCAAAACCAAAAGCGCGAAGTATGCCAAGATGCAGCGCGGCGAATATCAGAGCAAAATCTGTCCCTATGGCTACCGCAAGAGCGCAGACGGCAGAATGGAGCCTGACCCAGAGGCCGCTGCCGTCGTGCAGCTCATCTTCCAGCTTTCCGCAGGCGGCATGAACGCCACCGCCATTACTAAGGAACTGTTCCAGCGGAATATTCCCACCCCCGGCGAGTACAAGGCAGCACGGGGCAACCACACGCACGATATATCCCGATCCCGCGGAATATGGAGCAATTCAACTGTCCTTCGGATTTTGGAGGATGAACGATACATCGGCTCTTACGTCATGGGGAAACGGTCTGTACTTGAAGTGGGCGGCACACGAAGCCGCTTGCGCGACAAGGATAAGTGGTTTATCATTCCCGACCATCACCCGGCAATCGTTGAAAAAGCCGTCTTTGAGCAAGTACAGGCCAGCCAGCGCCGATTTTCTCTACCCAATAAAAAGAAGCGGGACTATCCGCTTCGGGGAAAGATCTACTGTGGGTGTTGCGCTCACGCGCTGTCCCGCATCCAGCAGAAAACAGTCTACTATTTGTGCAGGCACTCCCAGGCAGATGAAACCAGCCGCTGTCACAACATGAAGATTGACGCTGCCGAGCTGGAGCAGGCGGTATTCCTTACGCTGAAAAAGCAGATGGAAGCCGCTGCACCGCTGGCTCCCGATGGCACCGTTTGTCTGGACGCTGCCGTGCCTGAACGCTCCGAATATGAGCAGCAGATCGACGCTCTCCAGGACAGGAAGCGGTTACTGTATGAGCAGCTTTTCATGGGCGAGATTGACCCGGACAGCTACAAGCAGGAAAAGGCCGCTTGTGACGAACTGCTTTTGAAAACAAAAAACGCCTTTTCCGTTGTTCTGGCACAGGCAAAACAGAAGCAGGAAGAACAGGCGCGTCAGGATAGCCGTCAGGAAGCGGCAAGGGCGGTTTTCAATGCCGAAGGGTTGACCCCGGAGCTGACCGACCTCCTGATTGACCGGGTAAATGTATTCCCCGACCACCGCATTGCAATCGTATACAAGGTCAAAGACTTTTTCGGTTGAGGAAAAGAAAATGAAGGTTGCTTTCTATTGCAAGATTGGAGGACACGGATTCAGCTTTCTCCTCCCCGAAGAAGCGGACAAGCTCCGTGCTTTTTTCGCAATTCTTCATGACAAACCTGCGCTTGGAAAACCTTCAAGCGCAAGAAATAATTTTTGTCGTGTGCTTGACATACGGGTGACGGAGATCGTGGAACCGCATGCGAGGGAGTTCGCACGCTTCAAGAGCATGCACTAAATGATGCTGAATGACATTCGTGGAAAGCAGCTTGCCGTCATGATTGCGGCAGAGATATCCGGAGCTGTTATCAGAGCGATAACGGCTATATTGTTCTATCCAGAGATAGTCCAAGTCATCCAGAAGAAGAGCGCGCCGGCTGGATTTGGTTTTGCAGTTTGAGATGGAAATATTTTTCCCGTCGTAGATAACACTGCGGCTGATATGCAGCTCATTTTTTGTTCTGTCAATATCCCCGGATTTTATGCCGATGCACTCGCCGCGACGGAGTCCATGACGAAGAGCGAAATAGATAGGGAGAAGAGCGTCATCATCCTGTTCATACAAGTACATCAGAAGCTGCTGGCACTGTTCGGCGTCCAGTGTGATATACTCATAATCTTCTTTACGCGGAAGGTCATAGGTATCAAAAATATTCCGGTCGATATATCCACGGCGCAGGGCAAAATTGAGCGCTTTCCGCAGTACAGCGAGGGCATAAACTGTCGTAGTGTGCTTTAAGCCTTTGTCATCCATAAAGCCGCAGAAATCGTCCAGAAGCCCATATGTGATATCAGTCAGATTGATTTGTCCCATAAAAGGGACAAGGTGATTGTCGATATTGACGCGGTATCCACGCATGGTGCTCGTCTTGAGAAGCTTGCGGACATAGGAGCGATAGAATTCATTCAGAAGCTGTTCAACAGTCATGGCGTTTTCGTCCTTATTCGGTTATACTGTCGGTAATTGCTAATATTGGTATATCCCGATTCCATATCGGTGATAAGGCGGGTGCTTTCATTGCATAACATGCAGCCGTTTACAAGCTGTTCGGCACACTCCGCAGTTGTATAATAGGGTTTCGGCTTCTTGATACCTTTGGAGTATCGGAAGACGTGCATACCATTCGGATACAGATGCAGACGCGCACTTTTGACAACTTTTTTGGAAACAGGCTTTCCGCTATCGTCAAGATAATCCACATCCGCAATACAGGAAAGCGGTATATCCTGTGCGTTTTCGCATTCATCAAGAGGAATATTGGAGAGATATGCGGTCAGATACGCGCCAACGTTATCCACATTATCCAGAGCGCGGACAGAAACAAATCCGTGTCCCCACATTCCGGCGAGCTGCTCGTTCGGAATAAACGGAGCCGTGTCGGGAAACAGCAGGAGCAGATGAATATGCCATGCACCGCGTCCCTGCGGTTCTGTGGCGATTATGTATTCCGTGCCGGGATAGGCGGGAGAAATCTTTCGCTTCCAGAAGTTTCCGAAATCGTTATAAAGCTTTTTCCTATCCCGCATATTTTCAGCATATGTCAGCGTTATGAAGCGGCAGCGATCCGGTTCGGTCACGTTGGCGTTTATGATACGCCGTGCTTCCTCAAAAGAGCGTCTGAGGCTCTTTGTGTCATCTGTACGCCGAGTATTATGCTCAAATTCTTTTACCTCTCCAGTACGGATATCCACGTATTCATCCCTGTTGAGTTTCCGAATCTGCGCCCCTGCGGAATGATGCTGAGAGGACTGTAATTCTATGACATTTCCGCAATCGATTATTTTGACCTCCTCCGTTTCATGAGGTCGAATATTGTCCTTGAGAAGAATAGAAGAAACAGACATGATAACAAAGACTGACCTCAAAATTCTGAAATAATCAAGTTAATAGAAAACTGCTCGTTCAGTGTCCTACATGGCGTTTGGCTTGGGTTTATTCGTATGCGCCTGCGGCGCGGGGCAGCGAGGGCGCGTGTGGCGTTTGTGCAGCCGGGGGAGACAGCTGCCCGGTCCGTTTGCTGCGGCTGTATCGTACGTGCAGGAGCAGTCCCGCGCGCGGCGCTACGATGCCTGCGGGCATGGATTGTTCATATTCTCCTACAATTTGTGCAGCGGCTGCCGGTGCTTGTACGTGCAGCCTCCATGGTGGAAGTATGCGGACGTGTTTTCCTGACCCGAACCATATGATTTGTGAAAAATTAATATAGTATGTTATATACTAATTATAATTAGCGATTTGCTTATTGTCAATGAGTTTCTTGAGTATATGCAAAAAATTCACAAAAAACGTTGATTTATTTGTGTTTCTCTAATATAATTATCTATGTGTTCAGAAGTGAGGTGTCCTATGAACAAATTTGCTCCCTACGAATTACAGTTTGATGATGCTGGGCGAAAACAATTGATTGCCGAATCACTAATTTTGCTGAGAAAATCCCATAACTACACGCAAAAGCAAGTTGCAGAGTTTCTTGGTATTCATCCTGTTACATACAATGGTTATGAAAAAGCAAAAAATGAGCCCAGTGCCGAAACAATTGTCCGTTTGTCTTATCTGTATCAAGTCCCCACAGATTTAATTTTGCAGGTGAAAACATTGGATTTCAATCACAGTGTTGATATGATGAACTGGATTGAATTCTACCAAGGAAAACTTGAAGATTATAAACAGGAATCTCTCATAGAGAGAGATACTGCTATTATGCAAATGATTAGTACTGTTGACGGTTTCACAGAGATTCTAAAAAAAATGGTTGAACAACAGGCTGCACAAGATGAACAGTCAAGCCGAGAAACTGAAAAGCAGCAGTCAAACCAAAACGAAAAGAACGGCGGCGGCACATAAAGTGCCGCTGCCGTTCTTCTGGCTATTGTTCGGTTATGATGTAAACAAAAACAGAGCTGCCATACAGCAGCCCTGTTTCCATCAGTCGTTGTAATGTCCTCTGCACTGGATAATTTCAATGATATCCCCCGAAATGCGGTATACAATTCTATGCGTATCGTCGATACGACGGCTCCAATAGCCGCTCAGATTCTCTTTCAATGCTTCGGGTTTTCCAAGTCCGGCGTATCCATTGCGGCTGATATCGGCGAGAAGCTGGTTGATTCGTTTCAGAATCTTTTTGTCGTGCATCTGCCAATACAGGTATTCATCCCATGCCTGCTCCGAAAATGTCAGTTTACTCATCTGCCATTGCTTCCAGTTCTTCCAGAGATTTCACTACCACTTTGCCTGCTTCGAGCTGCCGGGCGCTTTCTGCAAGTGCATTCATGTTACTTTCGCTGTAGAATGAATCGAGGGAAACGTCAAACGGTATGCGGCGTTCTCTGCACATTTTCTTTGCGAAAATCGTGACCGCGGTGGTCATGCTCATGCCGAGTTCATTGCAGATATAGTCAAAGCTCTGCTTCAATTCTTCATCCATGCGGATATTAACGGAAGTCTGTGCCATACGAAACACTCCTTTCACAAGACTAGTATATCATTATTTATGCGCATTGTCAATACATTGTATACACACTGTATGTACATTGTATATACAGCTGGAAATCGTGTGTTCGGCTAATAACCGACCGAGGGTTCGAATCCCTCCCTTTCCGCCAAAACATAAGAGGCGTCCCGACAGGGATGTCTCTTTTGTTTTCGCTTGGAGCTAAAAAGGGATTCGAACGGGTCGGTGGTGAATGCCAGTCCAGTGGACTGGCAGAGCCGACCCTGACCGAGTCCGCAGACGAGAATTCGAATCCCTCCCTTTCCGCCAAATCCCGGATGCAAATGCGTCCGGAATTTTTCCTTATTTCTCATTCCTCCAAAAAATTCCGCATCCTGATTCCGGGAGAGAATCAGGATGGGTGAAATAGTTATGGCGTCCGCTCAACAAACAGGTGGATGGACGCCTGTTTTGAGAAATGGAACGATAAAAAACAAATTCTTGAAAAAACTATTGACAAATCCGGCTGCCGTGATTATAATATTACTCGGTTAGCTTACGCTAACCAATATTTCAATCCAACGGTTAGCGGGCGCTAATCCCTTGGCCCGCCGGGGGAAGGAGGAGAATATGATGCCGCTTATACTTGCAGAGGTTGGAGAAGAAAATACCATCAAAAAAATCGGCGGAAAACAAGAGGTCAAAGCACATCTTGAAAATCTCGGTTTTGTTGTGGGAGGAGCGGTCACGATCATCAACGCCATCGGCGGAAATGTCATCGTGAATGTCAAGGAGTCCCGCATTGCGATCAGTCGTGAAATGGCGCAGAAGATCATGATCTGATTTTCGCGCCAGTTTGGCGTAAATCTATCTTGAAGAAGGAGAACAGGCATGAAAACACTGAGAGCTGCCAGGGTCGGCGATACGGTCAGGGTCGTCAAGCTCCACGGTGAGGGCGCAGTCAAGCGCCGGATCATGGACATGGGACTGACCAGAGGCGTAGAGGTACATATTCGCAAGGTGGCGCCGCTCGGGGATCCAATTGAGGTTACCGTGCGCGGCTATGAGCTTTCCATCCGCAAAGCAGATGCGGAAATGATTGAAATCGAGTAAGACGGTGAATACAGGGGACAACGATCCCTCTGTTTTTTAAGCGTAAGTTAGCCTGCGCTAATCGCGAAAGTGAGGAAATGACCTATGGATTTGCGCATTGCCCTGGCGGGCAACCCGAACTGCGGCAAAACGACCCTGTTCAACGCGCTGACCGGCTCCAACCAGTTTGTCGGAAACTGGCCGGGCGTTACGGTGGAGAAAAAAGAAGGAAAGCTGAAAAAGCACACGGATGTAGTCATCACGGACCTTCCCGGAATCTATTCACTTTCTCCGTATACGCTGGAGGAAGTGGTGGCGCGGAATTATCTGATCGCCGAGCGCCCCGACGCGATTCTGAACATGATTGACGGTACCAATCTGGAACGGAACCTGTATCTGACCACGCAGCTCACAGAACTGGGGATTCCCGTTGTGGTCGCCATCAACATGATGGATGTGGTACAGAAAAACGGAGACAAAATCAACACCGCAGAGCTGTCAAAGGAGCTCGGCTGCAAGGTGGTGGAGATTTCCGCCTTACGGGGAACCGGCATCATGGAAGCCGCGGAGGCGGCGATCGACGCGGCGAAGAACGGGAAAACGGTTCCGATGCACACCTTCTCCGGCGCTGTGGAGCATGCGCTCGCTCATATCGAGGAAGCGGCAGTGCACAATATGCCCGAAGAACAGCAGAGATGGTACGCGATCAAAATCTTTGAGCGCGACGATAAGGTGCTGGAACAGGTGGGGCTGGACCAGGCGACTCTGGATCATATCGAGTCGGATATAAAAGCCGCCGAGAACGAGCTGGACGACGACGCGGAGTCCATCATCACAAATGAACGCTATATCTATATCGGCGAGGTAATCAAGCGGTGCTACAGGAAAAAATCCGCCGGAAAGCTGTCTGTCTCCGATAAAATCGACCGGGTGGTTACCAACCGCTGGCTTGGTCTGCCGATCTTCGCTGCGGTTATGTTCCTTGTGTATTATATTGCTATGGTGACGGTCGGCACAGCCGCTACCGATTGGGCAAACGACGGTCTGTTCGGAGACGGCTGGCATCTGCTTGGCATCGGCTCTGCCTCCTATGAGGAAGCAAGCGGCGATTATACCGCCGCCATGCAGGCGGTCAATGCCTTTGTCGGTCTGGATACGGAAGCGGAGGACTTTGACGCCGATGCCGCTTTGGCGGTTCTGCGGGAATTTCGTCCTTCTTCGGATTCCGCTGCCGTAGCGGTGGAGGATGAGGAAACGCTTGCAGTCGACACATGGACAGCGTATTATGACGCGATTCCCGACGGCGCGGATGAGGAAGCTGTCGTTCCCATGACCTATCTGGAAGCGGTAGCGTATTTCGAGGAGAACGGCTTTGAGGAGCCTGACCCTGCCGCTTACGGCGTATGGGTGCCCGGTATCCCGGTTCTGGTTGGAAACGGACTCGAAGCCGCCGGCGCCGCCGATTGGCTCCGCGGTTTGATGAACGACGGTATCGTAGCCGGCGTGGGTGCTGTTCTCGGCTTTGTGCCGCAGATGCTTGTATTGTTTTTGCTGCTGGCGTTTTTGGAGTCCTGCGGCTATATGGCGCGTATCGCCTTTGTGCTGGACCGCGTTTTCCGCAAGTTCGGACTGTCCGGCAAGTCCTTTATCCCGATGCTCATCGGTACCGGCTGCGGTGTGCCCGGCATCATGGCGTCCCGTACCATCGAAAATGAGCGCGACCGCCGTATGACGATCATGACCACCACCTTTATCCCCTGCGGCGCAAAGGTTCCCTTTATCGCCATGATCGCCGGCGCGATCTTCGGCGGCAGCGCGTGGGTGGCGACCTCCGCGTACTTTATCGGCATGGCGGCGATCATTCTTTCCGGCATCATGCTGAAAAAGACCAGAATGTTTGCAGGGGACCCCCCTCCGTTTGTCATGGAGCTGCCGGCTTACCATTTACCGACAGCCGGCAATGTTCTTCGTTCCATGTGGGAGCGCGGCTGGAGCTTTATCAGGAAAGCCGGGACCATCATTCTGCTCTCCACGATCGTTGTGTGGTTCACTACATATTTCGGATTTGTGGACGGCGCCTTCCGGATGCTGTCCGAGGAAGAGATCGACTGCTCGATCCTTGCCGCGGTCGGCGGTGTTATTGCCTGGATCTTCAGACCGCTCGGATGGGGCAACTGGCAGGCTGCCGTGGCTTCCATCACCGGACTTGTGGCGAAGGAGAACATCGTAGGCACCATGGGTATCCTTTACGGAGGCGGAGACGGAACGGTTTATCAGAATCTTGCCCTTACCTTCACCGGCGTCACCGGCTATTCCTTTTTGGTGTTCAACCTGCTGTGCGCTCCCTGCTTCGCCGCCATCGGCGCCATCCGGCGCGAGATGAACTCGGCAAAGTGGACGTGGTTTGCCATCGGCTATCAGTGCCTGTTTGCCTATGCGGTTTCGCTGATGATCTATCAGTTCGGCTCTGCTTTTACCGGCGGCATGCATATCGTCGGTCTGATTGCAGCTGTCCTGGTACTGGCCTTTATGCTGTATCTGCTCTTCCGGCCTTATAAGGAGTCCGCCAGACTGACCCGGAAGGTACAGTTGACAAATAACGCCTGACGCGGAACGGGAGGGAAGAGAATGTTCGCATGGATCACCGGAAATATCGCCACGATCCTGATCTGCGCGGCGCTGATAGCCGTAGTTGCGGTCGTGATCGCCGGCCTCGTTCGCGATAAGAAAAAAGGAAGATCCTCCTGTGGATGCGGATGCGCAAACTGCCCCATGGGCGGCTCCTGCCATCCGACAAAATAAAAAATCCGGGAGACGCGTCGCGTCTCCCGGATTCATTATGCGGAGTGGCGGATGGTACGGAGCCTCTGCCCATGCGATGTTGAAACAGGCAGCAGAGGCAGAGCAGCTGAGATACCGGAAATTATTTGAAGCGATTATAGGACTCCTGCATTTCGGTTTCAGCAGCAGTTTTGTACGCTTCATACTGAGAGGCGAATGTGCCCGGATTTTTGATAACTGCCTGCACCACGTTCGCTTCCAGCGTTCCCCAGTCGAAGACCTTGCCAAGATCGTAGCACTTGGAATTGAAGATGATCTCCAGCATATCGGCGCTCGCTGCATCACGTGCATTCTTGAATTTCAGGTTGACCTCGTAGTAGGCATTGACCGCATCCTGAGAATTCGCTGACAGAGCTGTCAGAACAACGCAGGCGCGCTCCAGTGCTTCGCCCGAGAGGTTAGCCGGAATAGTGAAGCCAGTGGCAAAGCTGGTGGCAACCACGTGTCTGTAGTTTTCCTGCTCCTCCGTGTACTTCGGCAGCGGCAGGATGCCGAAGTCAGAGATCATTTCACGGAAGCTAGGGATGTTGTATACGTTGCCCTGACGGAACAGGAGACGGTCTTCCATCAGCATTTTGCTCAAATCTTTCCATTTGTTCGGAAGCTGGGATGCGTTTGCAACAGAAGAAGAATCGTTGTGGAAGGCAGCAATACGCTCGATGATGGCCTCGTTTTTCTCGCTGTTCAGCGTCAGATGAGGAGCGCCGTTTGCATCCAGCTCAGCGATGGAACCGCCGGCAGCATAGAAGAGTAGCGGTGCAGTTCCGAAGTCGCTGCCGAAGCCGTACATATCCTTTTCGTCAAAAATACCGTTGCCGTCCACATCGTTGTTGACGCCGTTGGACAGCTCGTGGAGCTTATCCAGCGTCCAGCGACCATCGCGGACAATCTCGTAGGGATCCTCCATATTGTTGTCCTTGATCAGCTTCTTGTTGCAGAAAATGACGTAGAGCATCTCTTCATCCATGACGCTGACGTCACCGGTAATCATGAACATCTTGGAACCCATGGACAAATCGCGGAACAGAGCCTCATCCCACCAGGGCGCGTCCAGCTGCAACGCATCCAGCGTGGAGAGATCGTATACGACACCTTCCTGACCGAGAGTCAGTCCCTCGCTCATTTTTGGGGATACGGTGCTGAAAGTGGTGTCGCCTGAGCCAACCAGATTGGTGATGGTGTCCACGGTGTCGTTGTTTTCCGTAACGCTGATAACAACCTGGAAGTCTTCTTCAATTTTTCTGTTGCGTGCATAGAGTGCATCGTTGTAGACGTCGCCCTCCAGGTCTTCCTGCCAGGCAATGTCGATGTACTGATACATTCCTCCGACGGCAGTGCGCGCTCGGGTGAGTACGTTCCATTCGGCATTTCCGTAGTTGGCGGAGGTGACGGCCAGTTGATACTCAGTTTCAGGGGCTTCGGTAGTGGTCTCTGGGGGGGTGGTGCTGCTGCCGGAGTCGTCCGAATCTTTATTCCCGGAAGCACAGGCAGCGGTGGAAAGGACAAACAGGGCGGCTAACAAAAACGAAAAAATTCTGCGCGGCATGGGAAATCCTCCTTAGTTAATGAAACTGGCGGGTAATGAAACTGGCGGGAATAAATGACTTATTTTGGGAACCATGCAGGGGAAAAGCAGACAATTGCATCCACACTGGGGGAAGGAACTTGAATTGTGTTTATTTTACTCGAAGGAGGTGTGCTTGACAATAGATTGATCGGAAGTGGATGCAGAAAACATACCATGCAGAATCAAATTGCAATCATTCCGAGCATTTGCATAGAAAATATGGTTTGTTCGCTGAGTGCGAAGCTACTTCGCCCGCCGTGGAATCCATCCTTTTCAGCTTTTGCGAATTGGCGGAATCCTGCTGACATAAAACGGACTCTGCTTGCGCCGGGCTCCGCGTCGGAAAATAATTTTGAATAATCATGTGCGCCTACTTGTATTTTTACCCTCAGTGATGTATAATAAATAGGTAAATGCAGGCGATTTTTGAATTTCGCTCCGCAGATATTGCAGAATCGCGGCGAAATCCTGCAGAAAGTACCATTGCGAAGGGGTAAAGTATATCCATGATATGGTCTGAAAAGTCAATCGGAGAGCTGCGCGCTCTGCGCGACGAGGCGGCAGAAGAGCTGGCGGCGCTGTCGGCGCAGGGAATCAAGCTGGATCTGACGCGCGGCAAACCGAGCCGCGCACAGCTCGATCTGTCCTCCGGCATGCTCGGCGTCATCGCCGATACGGAGGATTGCTTCAGCGAAAGCGGACTGGACTGCCGCAACTACGGCGTACTCGACGGAATTCCCGAGGCGAAGCGCCTCTTCTCCGAGCTTCTCGGCATCCCGCAGGAACGTATCATCGTCGCCGGAAACTCCTCCTTGAACCTGATGTTCGATACCGTCGTCCGCTGCATGCTTTTCGGCGTGCGCGGCGGACACGAACCGTGGGGCCGCCAGGGCCGGATCAAATTCCTCTGCCCCTCGCCCGGCTATGACCGCCATTTCGGGATCTGCCGCTCCCTCGGCATCGAAATGATCCCGATCGCCATGACGCCCGAGGGACCGGACATGCGCGAGGTGCGCCGCTACGTCTGCACCGATCCGTCCGTCAAGGGGATCTGGTGCGTTCCGAAATTCTCCAACCCGGAGGGCGTCACCTATTCGGACGCCGTCGTCGAGGAGCTCGCATCCCTCAAGCCGGCAGCGCCGGATTTCCGGATCTTCTGGGACAACGCCTATGCCGTGCATGAGCTTTATGACGAGGAGGTTCATCTTGCCGACATCTTTGCGGCGGCGGAGGAATACGGAACTGAGGATAATATCTTCTATTTTGCCTCTACCTCCAAGATCACCTTCCCCGGCTCCGGCGTGGCGATCATGGCGGCAAGCGAAAACAACATCCACCAGATCAAGCCGATCATGGCTACGCAGACGATCGGCTTTGACAAGATCAATCAGATGCGGCACGTCAAGTATTTCGGCGGCGCAGACGGCATCCGCGCGCATATGCGCCGGCACGCCGCGATCCTTCGCCCGAAGTTCGAGGCGGTGCTGGATACGTTCGACGCCGAGCTCGGCGGAACGGGAATTGCGGACTGGACCCGTCCGCGCGGCGGCTATTTCATCAGCCTGAACACCATGGACGACTGTGCGCGGCGCGTATACCGCCTCGCGAAAAGCGCCGGCGTCTCGCTGACGGAGGCGGGCGCGACGTTCCCCTACGGGTGCGACCCGCGCGACCGCAATCTGCGCATTGCGCCCTCCTTCCCGGATCTGGAGGAACTGCGCGTGGCGACGCATGTGCTCTGTCAGTGCGTCCGGCTGGCAAGCGCGGAAAAGCTGCTGGAAACAAGATAACATACCAGAAGGCTCCGCCGGAATACTCCGGCGGAGCCTGTTTTTCGTTGGGTTCATGATAGCAAAGCGGCGCGGAAAAGCAGGAGAACGCGCGCAAAAACGTGCGGCAAGGGACGCCGTCCGCTCCGAAAGGGATCTCCGGCAGTCCGAGGTATCGGGATTTTCGGTTCTCTTTGGAAAGATAAAACAACGCTATCCCATTTCACCTCACACCTATTCTACGACACATGTCATCTGCAAATCACACGGTTCCGCATCGGCAAGTTCCTGTATTGGGACATTCGTCAGTTTTGCACCCATTGCCCTGTAAAAGGCAATCGTCTCCTCAGATGAGCATGCAGAGATATATAGCGCCTTTGCACCTGCCTTTTTTGCTTCTTCTTTTCCGAGATGAAATAGCGCTCTTCCTATTCCCCTACCACGCCATGGCGCAGAAACATGCATCAACTCCAAAATCATGAAATCCTTGTACAGCCGCTTTTTGAGTCCAATAAAACCCACAACTGTATCCTCGTCTATTGCCATATACGATATGTATTCAGCACTGATGATATCTGTGGCAACCTGCCGCTTTTCTTCCAGACTCCAATCCTCAACGTAGGGCATATCCACAAGAACATATTCGTCCCCTTTCCGGCGATATACCCTTTTTACATCCTGTCTTCTTACGTATGAATCCAGCGAATGCTCGTCAAAGTTCTTTTCAGATACGCGTTCAATTTGAATCAATCTGTTTTCTCCTTTTTCCCATCATCCGAGAGTGGATGGTATATGCCGTACCCAGTCCATTTGGCAACGGTCCTGGCCGCGTTTTTCCTTGTGGCGCAGCGCTGTCGTGCGGACACTTTCCCATATCGGCATGCGGTGCGGAAAAACGGCGCCGTCCGCCGCTTGACAGAGCGCGCGTCGTATGCTATAATCGCAGAAAAAAGGCGCGGAGGGACAACGTGGAATTCACGCTTCTGATTCTGGAGATCATCGGCACCATCGCCTTCGCCGTGTCCGGCGCCATGACCGCGCTGACGCGGCAAATGGATATTTTCGGCGTAACCATTCTCGGTCTGACGACGGCGGTAGGCGGCGGCGCCATCCGCGATATCATCCTCGGGCGGACGCCGCCCGCCATGTTCACCAATCCTCTGTACGCGCTTCTCGCGGCGGCGGCTTCCGTCGCCGTGTTCCTGCCGTCCGTGCGCCGCTTTCTGACGCGCCGGCGTCATGTTTTCGACACCGTGCTGCTCTGGATGGATTCGCTCGGGCTGGGCGCATTCACCGTCGCCGGCATTCAGACAGCGATGGAGACGAACGCGGACGGAGGCGTGTTTCTGCTCGTTTTCGTCGGCGTTATCACCGGTGTGGGCGGCGGCGTGCTGCGCGATGTGCTCGCGGGCAACACGCCGTACATCTTCGTCAAGCATGTGTACGCGTGCGCGTCTCTTGCCGGAGCGCTGCTGTGCGTTTTGCTCTGGCGTCCCGTGGGCGGCACGGCGGCGATGCTCGCGGGCGCTGCGGCTGTCGTTGCGCTGCGGCTGCTGGCGGCGCATTTCCGTTGGAGTCTGCCGCGCGCACAGTGACGGCTCACAGCGGCAGAAACAGATCGAGGCGCACCTCCTGCCGGGCGACGTCCTCGTTGCTGTATTCGCGGATATCGATGCGCGAAAGCGTAAAGCCGTTCTTTTTATAGAAGCGGATCGCATTGCAGTTGCAGCTCTGCGTTTCGAGGACGATCCCGCGGACGCTTTCGTGCGTCCGCACGTAGTCGATCATATGCTCCATCAGCGCCCGCCCGACGCCGCGCCCCCGGAAGGGCGAAAATACCAGCAGATTGCTGATCCGGAACAGGCGGTGCCACGTCTCGCGCGAGCCCTCGATCACGCCGAGCAGCGTTTCCCCCTCCATGGCGCCGAACGCCACAGGCGCCTCCAGCCAATCGGAAAACAGCTCGTCCGTAAAGGACTTCTCCCGCGGCGAGGGAAACGGCGTCAGGCACAGCGTGAAGCCGTTCTCCGACGCGCGGACATCGTAAAAGCTGTCAGTGGTGTAGGTAAACGTCAGCGTTCTGCCGGCATATTCCGCCGGATCCAGCCGTATCAGTTCCATGTTGTTCTCCTCTCCCCGGTCTTATCTTCCGTCCTGACGCATGCGCTCCTCGCCCCACCAGAGAGGCATCAGCTCGCCCAGTGTGACCGTTTCGCGCGTTTCGTAATTCACAAGGATCTCCGTTTCCCGGTTGCGGGGCGAGAGCTGCATCAGAAATTCCCGGCACGCGCCGCACGGCATGCCGCTCCCGCCGCCGTCGGGCGCCCGGTCGCGGAAGGCAATCATGCGCCGGACGACGGTCTGCCCGCTGTGATGATACATATCCAGCACCGCCATCCGTTCGGCGCACAGGTTCATCACGCCGGAGGCGCTCTCGATGCAGAAGCCCGAAAACAGCTCGCCGTTTTCGCTTTCCAGCGCGCACACGACATGATGCGCATACACAAACGGCGACACCTCCATCGGGTGATATTCCGCCCGGGCTTTTTCGTACAGTCTCTCCCAGATATCCATGCCGTCCTCCGTATCGGGCGGATTTTTTATTTCCCGCCGTTCCCCGAGTGTCTTTGCAAAGCAGACCGCCTCCGGACGGGACGCGTATTTTCCATAGTTCTGCACCGTGCGGTATCCGCGGCGCAGATAGAACGACACAGCGCCTGTATTGACGCGCCGGGTCTCCGCCAGCAGCTCTGTATATCCGAGCTCCTGCGCCCGCCTTTCCAGCGCCGCGAGCAGCGCGCTTCCGATGCCGCGCCGCCCATGGCGCGCGTACAGGCGCTTCAGCTCTGCGCTCCGCTCTCCAAAGGGAACCACGGCGCCGCATCCGGCAGGCTCGTCTCCCAGGAAGGCGACCAGAAAGGCGGAGCGACCCTTTTGCAGGCGTGCCGCGTCAAAGCTGTCCGCACCGCTGGCGCCAGTCAGTTCCGTGAGCCGTTCGTCCAGCTCTGCGCGCAGCGCAGCCGCCTCGGACGCGTCATACGCCGTTTCCCGGATGTACAGCTTCTCTGTTCCAAACGCTTCCGTCATACGCGCAGAGAGAGCTCCGTCTCCTCTCCGTCGCTTCTCCCCGTCGGCGTGAATCCGAGCGATTCGTACAGGCGGTACGCCGCACGGTTCTCCGGAGCGCAGGTAAGAAGGACCGTATCCGACGTGCCGAACGGTCTGGTCCGGATATAATCGAGCACAGCACGCATCGCCGCACGTCCGAAGCCTCTGTGCTGCGCGGCGCGGTCGATCATCAGGTGCCAGATATTGTAGGTTTCCTCATCGTAATCGTAAAGAACGAGGACATATCCCACCATCCTGTCCCCGGCATAGATGCCGAAGGGCGTACACTGCGCACGCCAGACATATGCCTGCGCCAGCGAACGGATGGGGTCGGACACATACTGCCTCTGCGCCTCCTCCAGCTCGAGCCGGAACGCGTCCAGATAATTGGAGACGTCGATCGGTCTCAGCGTGACCGCGTTCCGTTGTTCTTCCTGCCTGCTTTCCCCATCACAGGCGGGCTGCGGCGTGCGCGTCAGACGCCACAGGATCTCGTCCCCTTCCTGACGCCGGAGAAATCCGCATCGCTCCAGAACCCGCTGCGAGGGAAGATTATCCGTCTCCGTCAGGGCGGTGACGGCGCGCACGCCGGGCTGCCGCAGCGCCCATGCGCACATGGCGCTGACCGTCTCCGTCATATAGCCGTTGTGCTCATAGGCGCCGCGGAGTCCGTAGCCGATCTCGACCTCGCCGTTTTCGCCGGGAGGCGCCTTGAAATCCGCGGAGCCGACGACGGTCCTGTCGCTTTTCCGCAAGATCCACCAGAAACTGCACCAGACGTCGTTTTGCGGATCCGCCTCCACGGCGCCAAGCTGACCGTGCAGCACGTCCCGGTAGCATTCGGTGACCGTCTGTCCGTCTACGGTCTCCGTCCAGGTATAATCCATCGGCTCGCCGTCATAGCGGCAGCAAAGCTCCGCCTCCAACGCACCGATATCCTCCAGCCACAGCCTGAACTGCCGTGCGTTCAGAACAATCAGTTCCAGTCTTTCTGTCATCAGCTGCATTCTGTTTTCTGTCCTTTCCCCGCCGCCCTCTCCGGCGGCGTTTCTGTCCGTATTATAGCACATCTGCCTGCGCGCTGCAACAGCGGATGCGCCCCGTGCAGCATGTCCCGGCGAGAGAAAAAGGTCCCATAGGAAAACTCTTCCGGGTATAGAATCGGTATCTTTGGGATTCATATTAGAATAAATTATTCGCGGATATGCTGCTTTCCTATTGACATATACCCCATCAGGGTATATAATATTGATACCCCACCGGGGTATACAGGGAGGATGTGACAATGTATGATAAAGAAATATGCGGATGCTGCGGGAAAACAACGGACCGCTCAGAGGAAGAACGGAAAAAGCTGATCCATAGGCTGAACCGGATCGAAGGACAGATCCGCGGGATTCGCGGGATGGTGGAAAATGATGCCTACTGTGCGGATATTCTGGTGCAATCCGCTGCCGTGAACGCCGCAGTCAATGCCTTTAATAAGGAACTGCTGGCAAGCCACATTCGGGGCTGCGTCGCCAGAGACATCCGGGAGGGCAAGGACGAAGTGATCGATGAGCTGGTGGCGACACTGCAAAAACTGATGAAATAAAAAGGAGGGTCTGCGATTCCATTATGGAACAATATACAGTAACGGGTATGAGCTGCGCCGCCTGCTCTGCCCGGGTGGAAAAAGCGGTATCGGGCGTGAAAGGCGTCACCTCCTGCTCGGTGAGCCTTTTGACCGATTCCATGGGCGTAGAGGGAACCGCCTCCCCTGATGAGATCATTGCGGCGGTTCGTGAGGCGGGATATGGAGCGGCTCTGAAAAAAGGAAGGAACGATCAGACCGCCCAGCTCCCCTCCGAAGAGGATGCGCTGAAGGACAGGGAGACACCCGTGCTCAAAAAACGGCTGATCGCTTCTCTGGGCTTCTGGATCGTACTGATGTACGTTTCCATGGGACACATGATGTGGGGCTGGCCGCTGCCCTCGTTTTTTGAGGGAAACCATGTGGGAATGGGGCTTTTGCAGCTATTGCTGACGGTGATCGTTATGCTCATCAATCAGAAGTTTTTTATCAGCGGGTTCAAGAGTCTGTGGCACCGTGCTCCGAATATGGACGCATTGGTTGCGCTGGGTGCTACGGCAGCCTTTGGTTACAGCACCTTCGCCCTGTTCGCCATGACGGACGCCCAGGTCAAGGGCAATATGGATGCCGTGACGGCCTATATGCACGAATTCTACTTTGAGTCCGCCGCCACGATCCTCACGCTGATCACTCTGGGCAAGATGCTGGAAGCACGTTCAAAGGGAAAGACCACCGATGCCCTCAAAGGGCTGATGAAGCTTGCTCCCAAAACCGCCACGCTCCTGCGGGATGGTATGGAGATCACCGTGCCGATTGAACAGGTGGCAAAGGGCGATGTTTTTGTGGTGCGTCCCGGCGAAAATATCCCTGTGGACGGAACCGTTTTGGAGGGAAACAGCGCGGTTGACGAATCCTCCCTGACGGGCGAGAGCATTCCGGTCGACAAAATGGCGGCAAGCACAGTCTCGGCAGGAACGCTGAACCAGTCGGGGTTTCTCCGCTGTGAAGCAACCAGAGTTGGCGAGGATACCACGTTATCTCAGATCATTCAGATGGTCAGCGATGCCGCCGCGACGAAAGCACCGATCGCAAAGATCGCTGACAAGGTTTCCGGCGTATTTGTCCCCGCTGTTATCGCGATCGCGGCGGTAACAATAATCGTCTGGCTCCTCGCCGGTCAGACTGTAGGGTTTGCTCTGGCGCGGGGTATTTCTGTACTTGTCATCAGCTGTCCCTGCGCGCTGGGTCTTGCCACCCCTGTGGCCATCATGGTGGGCAACGGAATGGGGGCAAAGAACGGGATTCTGTTCAAGACGGCGGTATCTTTGGAGGAAACCGGAAAAGTGCGGATCGTGGCGCTGGATAAAACCGGAACGATCACCCAGGGAGAGCCGAAGGT
>JBJDZH010000002.1:0-22911 GCA_051867895.1 Eubacteriales bacterium | reverse complement strand
CGGACTGCCGCTCATCCCCTGTACGATTCCGCCTGTTATTTCCAGAAGCGCAGGGTCGGTCACGAGGATCTCCATGTTCTTATTATCCAGTGCATTTTTGATTTTTCGTATGCTTACCTTGTATCCATGAATTCCGCTCCCGTCCAGTGTGCAGTACAGCTGCGCTTCTCCGTCTCGAATCTCCTCCTTCAGTGCGATGGGGAGCGCACGTTCCTGACTTGCCTCAGGGGGCAGAGAGGTCAGAACGCCGTATACCCCCGCGTCGGAATTCCCAATGAGTGAGCCGCGCTTTCCGGAGGTAAAGTATCCTTTTAATTCACCCGGCGCGCCGCTCTCGCCTTTCTGGACTCCGCTGATCGAAACATCGACAATAATGCCGCGCGACAGGGGGAGGAGTGTTCCGGTTTCCGTATCGCAGATGCCGTGTCCGAGACCGGCAAATTCACCGGTGGAGGGATCGATATAGGTGATGGTCCCGATGCCGGCAGTGTTGTCCCGCACCCACATGCCGGTTTTATACTGGCTTTCCGAGACGGAAAAAGAAGGAAAGACGGTAAAGGACAGCTCTTCCTGATTTCGGAGCACCGTGATTTCGATCGGATTGCCGCCGCCGCTTTCGATCAGGCGGATCATGCTTTCTGCGGATGTGACAGGTGTCCCATTGATTTTCAGAATAATGTCCTTGACACGGATCCCGGCGTCAAAGGCCGGCTGCCTCGCCCCTTCCGAACAGTCCACATCACCGAAGCCGGTGACAATCAATCCGTCCGTAAACATCTTCACGCCGAACGGCATGCCGCCCGGGCAGAGCTTGTCTTTGGTTACATGCTGGACGTTGATTTTTTTCAGCGGAATGGCGCCGAACACCTTCGCGTAATAGGCGGTGCTGCAGCCGGTACTTGCAGGGAGCGCCTGTTCTGCCGGCGCAGTGCAGAGAAGCGCGGTTTGAGAAGGAGTCTCTCCTGGGCGTAAAGACAGTGTGTCATCTATGCAGTAATCCGCTGCTCCCAGAAGCAGAGCAGCGGAAATCTGTACGATCAGGGCGGCGTGGAGCAGTGGCAGCTTTTTATGATTCATGTGTTTATTTTCCGCTGTATACAGCGTTTCTCCTTTATGCGTCATATTCAAACGGCTGCTCTTACTATGTTCCGATACGTTCCGTTTATGTGTAACAAAATTGTATGGCGCAGTATATTAATCCCTCCTGAACCGCAGCGGCACATTTCTTGCCTGTTTTTATTTTTTTATATAAAAATTAAAAAACAGGTTTGAAATATAGCGTGATATGTGCTAAAATAATATATTGAATACTGTCTTTGGAGGGAAGCTATGCTGCCGGATTGGCTTTCGGATTCCACTGCGGGCATTTTGAGAACCATCAAGTCCATTTCCTTTCTGGATATCCTTGATATTATTGGCGTCGCGTTTCTGCTTTATTATGTGTATCGCTTTATTCGCGACCGCCGTGCAGGGAAACTGGCGCTTGGAGTAGCGTTTATCATTGCTTTTTTGATATTGAGCGACCTTTTGGAGATGCATGCGATGCAGTTTATTCTCCAGAATGTTTTTCAGGTCGGTCTGATAACGCTGGTGATTGTCTTTCAGCCGGAGCTTCGTTCGGCTTTGGAAAAAATGGGCGGCGAGTCCCTGCGCGGGATCCGGAGTATCGGCGAACAACGGGACGATTCGGCGGTCTATTCCATGATCGACGCGGTATCTTCCGCGGCGGCGGATATGTCAGCCACTAAAACCGGCGCTTTGATTGTATTTGAGCGTTCCACACGGTTGGGCGATCTGATCCTCACCGGCACGGTCATCAATGCCGACCCGACTCCTTTTTTGATTAAGAATATATTCTTCAACAAGGCGCCTCTGCATGACGGAGCGCTGATTATCCGCAGCTGCCGCCTGTACGCCGCCGGATGCCTCCTCCCTCTCTCCACCAATCCGGATATCATCAAAGACCTCGGCACACGGCACCGTGCAGCCATTGGCGTCAGTGAAAACAGCGACGCTGTGGTCGTGGTTGTTTCGGAGGAGACGGGTACTATCTCCGTTGCCAACGAAGGGAAGATGAAGCGCGGTTTCGACGAGGCTTCTCTTGCCGCTGAGCTTCGTTCTTTTCTGGTGAAGGATTCCTCCTCTGGACAATCCAAGCTGCGCTTTGTGCGGAACCGCCGAAAGTCACAGCGCCCGCTGACCGGGCAGAAGGAGGACAGCGCACATGAAAACAAGTAAATCCGAGGCGCCCGTGCTCCAGAATGAAGAGATATCTTCCGCTTCGCCCAAGAAAAATCATGACTGGATCCCCAAAGCGCTCTGCCTTCTCTTTGCGTTTTTCATCTGGCTGTATGTCATGCAGGTGGACAGTCCGGAGCATGAAGAGGTGTTTCATTCCGTCAGTGTTGAGCTGATCAATACGTCGGTTCTGGAGGGCGAGTCCGGACTCTCCATATACAGCGGCTACGGAAATATGGTGGATGTTACGGTGATCGGAAAAAAGAGCGTAATTAACAAGCTCTCCTCCGAGGATATCCGCGTGAATGCAGATGTTTCCGACCTGAAAACTGCCGGCTTTCATTCCGTTTCTCTGAAAGCGGATCTGCCAGCCGGTCTTACCCTCGGCTCACTGTCACAGAACTCCATTCAGGTATACTGTGACGAGAAAGCAAGCGCAGTCGTCGATGTACGTGCGCGTCTTACCTCCTTTACCATGGCAAGCAGACTGGAAATGGGCGAGCTGCAGACCGATTACGATACCGTGGTGGTCAGCGGCCCCAAAACCGCACTGTCCCAGATTTCCTACGCGCTTGTCACGCTGGATCTCGGCAATGTCGATGCTTCGATTACTGCCACCGGCAAGCTCTCTTTGATGGATTCATCCGGAAACCGCATTGAAAATCCCTATCTCCGGATGTCGCGCTCGGAGGTGACGGTATACGTCCCGGTTTACACCTATAAAACGCTTCCGCTGACCGTTCGCTATAAATACGGGTATTATAACAGCGAGAACGTGAACGTCTCTATTCAGCCGAGTACTCTGGAAGTCAGAGGTGATCCGGCAGTGCTGGATCGGCTGACGGAAATTGTTGTGGCAACGCTGGATGAAAAGAAAATCGCCGGTGACGTGACGCAGCTTGCGCCGCTTGAACTGGAGAGTGGATTGACAGCAGCGGACGGAACGGAAAATGCAACGATCCGCGTAGAGCATATCGGCACCTATACGCATACGTTCAATGTGACGGATATCGATGTTACAGGCGCCATCGGCATCCGGTATGAGATTCTGGATAAGTCGCTGTCCGTTACCGTTCGCGGAACGCTGGAGCAGCTGAGCCGCCTGAAAACCACAGATTTTTCCGCCGTGGTGGATCTGAGCGGGTATTCCGAGAATTCATCCGGCGTGATTCGGGAGCCGGCAGTCATACGGATCGATTCGACCTATGCCGCGGGCGTATATGAGATCGGAGATTATTCTGTACAGGTGAAACTGAATTGACCAGTCATTCTGAGCGGTGTGTACGCCGCATTTTGATCGAAAATCTGCGGATCCCCGTCTCGGCAGGGGAGGATGCATTGTTTTCCGCCGCGCGAGCCCGGATCCGCCGCGCCGGATGCTTCGGAGATGCACAACGGATGGAGATTCACCGCAAATCCGTGGATGCAAGGAGAAAGTGCCCGTTCTTTGTTTGTTCCGTACTGGCAGAGGTGCCGTGTTCCCGAGAACCGGATGCACAGGCGCTTGCCGGATTGGGCATCCGGATGACGGAGCAGCATCCGCTGGAGCTTCCGGTGGGAAGCGAGCCGATGTCGTCACGTCCGGTCGTGATCGGCTTCGGACCGGCTGGGATTTTCTGCGCACTGATTCTGGCGGAATGCGGGTATTCTCCTCTTGTTCTGGAGCAGGGAGGCTCCATCGACGAGCGGGTGCAGATCGTCAGTTCATTTCTGACAGGCGGTGCCCTTTCTTCCCGCACGAATATTCAGTTCGGCGCCGGAGGCGCCGGAACGTTTTCCGACGGAAAGCTGACGACGCGCATCGGAGATGGCCGCTGTGAATATGTCCTGCAGCGCCTCTATGAGCTTGGCGCGCCCCAGGACATTCTTTGGCAGGCAAAGCCGCACATCGGAACGGATGTCCTGCGCGGGGTAATCCGCAATGCGGACCGCAGGATCCGCGAGTGCGGCGGCGAGATACGCTATCATGCCGCAGCAGAACGCATTTCCGCCGATTCTCTGTATGTAGACGGTGAGCGGATTCATTTCGGTGCGCTTGTGATTGCCTGCGGACACAGTGCGCGTCCGCTGTATGCGGAGCTTTTACACAGCGGCTTTTCCATCGAGCAGAAGCCGTTTTCCGTTGGCGTAAGGATCGAGCACCTTCAGGAGGACATTGACCGCGCCATGTATGGGGATTACGCGGGAAAGTTCGGCCTGAGACATGCCGAATATGCGCTGTCCATGCGGCGGGGTGACCGCGGCGTATACTCCTTCTGTATGTGCCCGGGCGGAGAGGTGGTTGCAGCCGCCTCCGAGGAGGGCGTCGTTGTCACAAACGGTATGAGTTTTCACGCGCGCGACGGACGAAACGCAAACGCTGCCATCGCTGTTTCCGTGCATCCGTCAGACTGCGGAAGCACTCCGGCAGATTCCATTGAGTTTCAGCGGAGACTGGAGAGAGCCGCTTTTGCCGCAGGCGGAAACAGTTATGCCGCTCCTTTGCAGACGGTCGGCGATTTTCTGAACGGCGGTCATGGAACGGCGCCGAAACGCATTCTTCCCACATATCGCGGCGGTGATGTCGTTTGTACGGATCTGCATGCGATCCTGCCTGCCTTTGTTTCCTCCATGTTGGAGGAGGGCATACGGAATTTCGGAAAAAAGATCCGCGGCTTTGACGCGCCGGATGTACCGATGACCGGTATAGAGACGAGGACCTCAGCACCTGTCAGGATTCTGCGCAGCGATACAGGTCTGAACGCGCCGGGATATGACCGCATCTATCCATGCGGCGAGGGTGCTGGCTATGCCGGGGGGATCATGAGTGCCGCGGTTGACGGAATCCGTGTCGCTCAGGCGATTTTGGGACGATTCCGCCGGCCGCTGAATGGATAAAGGAGGATAAACCGTGCGCCAGAAAGCAGTAGTGCTGGAGACAGGGCATCAGATTGCGAAAATTCAGGTCATGCGCTCCACCATGTGCGAAGGCTGTGAGAAGCGAGGTAAGGGCGGCACCTGTGCCTGCGGCGAGCTGATGTTTTCCAGACGCGAGATGATCGCGGAGGCTTCCAATGAGATTGGCGCCGAACCGGGGGAACTGGTCGAGATCGAAACGGACTCCGCAGTCGTTCTTCGCTATGCGGCTCTTGTCTTTCTTTTGCCGGTCGCTGCGTTTATCGTTTTGTACGGGATCGCCGATGCACTGACGGCTCATCCATATATCCCATGGATTGCAGCAGGCGCGGGATTTCTTTTTTCGTTCCTGCCTGCCCTCATCGCTGAGCGCAGACGGCGCGGAAAGGCGCCGGAGATTCGGATTGTCTCAAGGAATGCACAGAATCCGAACAGATCGGAGGAGACAGAGTGACTGCTGAAAAAGAATGGCTCGTTCGCGCTTCTGCTGCGGATGTGCATCAATCCGAAACGACTGCGGCACTTGCACAGGCGTTGCAATTGTCGCTTCCGACCGCGCAGCTCCTCATCAACCGCGGCTACGAGTCGCCGCAGGCGGCGTACGACTTCCTGGCGAAGCGCTCGGAGCTTTTTCACGATCCATTTCTGATGCAGGATATGCGGAAAGCGGCAGAAACGATTCTCCAGTCTGTCGGAGATGGACGGAGAATCGCCATATACGGCGATTACGACGTAGACGGCGTGACATCCGTCTGCACCTTGTATCTGTATCTGAAAAAGCTTGGCGCTGATGTGACCTACTATATCCCCTGCCGCCTCGGCGAGGGCTATGGAATGTCGGAGGAGGCTGTCCGACGGCTTGCGGCGGATGGCGTACAGACGATCATCACGGTCGATACCGGCGTTACGGCGGTTGCCGAGGCGCAGCTTGCTTCGGAGCTTGGCGTTACGCTGGTGATTACCGATCACCATGAATGCAGCTCTCAACTTCCGGTGGCTGAGGCGATTGTCAATCCGCACCGTCCCGACGACAGCTATCCATTTGCTGATCTTGCCGGTGTCGGCGTCGTCTTCAAACTGCTCTCTGCTATGGAGATCCTTCGCTGTCCCGCGCTCTCTGTAAGTGAATGCGTACGGCATATCTGCATGGAATATGCGGATCTGGTTGCCATCGGTACGGTGGCGGACGTTATGCCTATTCGCGATGAGAACAGGCTTTTGGTTGCGCTCGGTCTGAAGCGGATCGAGGCGGAGCCGCGTGAGGGTGTCCGCGCGCTTCTTGCCGCATCCCTCAGCGAATCCAGAAGCACGCAGCGGAAGAAGATCACCTCCTCTCTGATCGGGTTTACACTGGCTCCGAGAATCAACGCGGCAGGGAGGATCGAGGATGCTGCGATTGCTGTGCAGCTATTTCTGAGCGAAGATGCAGAGACTGCGAACTCCTTGGCGCACCGGCTGTGCGATATCAACCGGCAGCGCCAGAACGAGGAGAACCGCATTGCTGACGCCGCATATGCGCGCATCGACGCAGAATACGATCTGACCCGGTATCCTGTGATCGTTCTGGCGGACGATCATTGGCACCACGGCGTGATTGGGATTGTCGCTTCACGGATCACCGAACGCTATGGATGTCCGTGTATTCTGATTTCATTCGAGCAGACCGGACAGCAGGAGAACGTACAAAAGGAGCCGCATCCGGGCGATCTCGGTAAGGGCTCCGGGCGGAGCGTGAAGGGCATGAATCTGGTGGATGCACTTTCGTCCTGCTCTGAGTTGCTGGTGAAATATGGCGGGCATGAACTGGCCGCCGGGCTTACGATCGAGCGGTCGCAGCTTGCGGAATTCCGTGAGAAAATCAACGAATTTGCGCGTTCCTGCTTTCATGATGGAATGCCGTTTCCCACACTGGAAGCGGACTGTGAGCTGACCGGCGAGGACATTACTATGCGTCAGGCAGAGGAACTGTATAGCCTCGAGCCGTATGGGACCTCCAATCCGACTCCGGTGTTTGTTACATACGCGATGACGATTGCGGATATCACGGCGGTAGGCGCCGGAAAGCATATCCGTTTCCGCCTGGAAAAAGACGGTGTCAGCGTAACGGCAATGTATTTCCGGCACGGTCTGGCGGATATCGATGCCTATCCCGGTGAGCAGATTGATGTCATGTATCAGTTGGATGTGAATGAATTTCAGGGCGTACGCTCCCTGCAGATGATTCTCAAGGACATCCGCCTGTCGGAGGATATCCGCCGCCGAGAACAAGAGGAGCATCGGATGTATCACGACGCACAGACGTGCATCCGGGAAAGGAAAGCTCTCATGCCGGAGATGGTTTCCGAGGTGTTGCCCGCCCGTTCGGATTTTGCGTCGGTCTATCATGTGCTCCGGCATGAAATCAGCCTTGGGCATGAGGTTTTCAGCATTCGTGCGCTCCGGCATCTTCTGCGCGCGTCCGGTGTTTGCATCGGATACGTTAAACTGAAATATGTGTTGTCCGTCTTTCAGGAATTGCGGATTCTCTCCGTGGAGGAGCCGGATGAGGAACGCGAGATCTATCATTTCCGGCTTGTCTGTACGCAGGAAAAGACAAGTCTGGATCGTTCCGTTATTTTGCAGCGGCTGCGTGCCTGCGCGGAGCAGCAGTAAAACTATCTTTGGGGATGTGTGATTCGTATGTCCGACGAAATTCGACCTGTACAGGACAGTATCAATATTGACAAACTGCTTCTTTCGCTGGAGTCAAGTGGAAAAAAATACGATATTCCCAAAATTCAGCGCGCGTTTGCCTATGCTGCGAAGCTGCATGAAGGGCAGTTCCGCAACAGTGGAGATCCGTATATCTCGCATCCGATCGCTGTGGCGGAGATCGTCGCGTCCCTTGGACTTGACACAGATTCCATTTGCGCGGCATTTCTGCATGATACGGTTGAGGACTGTCCCGATAAAACCAATCTCGGTCTGATCCGGGAATATTTCGGACCGGATGTTGCTATGCTGGTCGACGGTCTGACCAAAATGGAAAATATCAATATCCAGGACAAAGAAGAAGCGCATATGGAGAACATCCGTAAGATGCTTTTGGCGATGTCCAAGGATATCCGTGTTATTTTTATCAAGCTCTGCGACCGGCTGCACAATATGCGGACGCTTTCTGCCAAACCGGAAAACAAACGGCGTACGACTGCTCTTGAAACGATGAATGTGTATGCGCCTCTGGCACACCGACTCGGTATGCAGCGCATCAAGCAGGAGCTGGAGAATCTGGCGCTCAGTTATCTGGATCCCATCGGCTATGCCGAGGTCAATGCGGATATTGAGCGGAAATACGGGCAGAACCGGGATTTTCTGGAGAATGTGCGCACCTACATTTCGCAGAAGCTGTCAGAGTACAATATTCATTTCACGCTGGAAGGACGCGTGAAAACGGTATACAGTATATACCGGAAAATGTTCAATCAGAACAAGAGTTTCGATGAAATCTACGATTTTTACGCGCTCCGGATCATTGTGGATACGGAGCTGGAATGCTATACGGCTCTTGGCGTGATCCATGAGCTGTTCAAAAGCGTCCCTGGACGCTTTAAGGACTATATCTCGACACCAAAGCCGAATATGTATCAGTCCCTGCATACGACTGTCATCGGAAACGCTGGCGTTCCGTTTGAAGTGCAGATCCGTACCTGGGAAATGCACCATATTGCCGAATACGGCGTAGCGGCGCACTGGAAATACAAATCCGGCGATCAGAGCAAGGAAGAGATCGACCGGAAGCTGTCGTGGATCGCCAAACTGATTGATACGGAGAACGGCGCGACGGATCCGGATGAATTCATGCACGCGCTGAAGATCGATTTGTTCCATGACGAGACCTTCGTCTTTACGCCGAAGGGGGACGTCGTTTCTTTGCCGCAGGGATCGACGCTGATCGATTTCGCTTATGCGATCCATTCCGGGGTCGGAAACAAGATGGTCGGCGCAAAAATCAACGGTATGATTGCTCCGATCGACCGGGTCCCTCAGACTGGCGATATTGTCGAGATTCTGACATCTCCGACTTCCAAGGGACCGAGCCGTGACTGGCTGAAGATCGTTCGTACCAGCGAGGCGCGCAGCAAGATACGGCAATGGTTCAAAAAGGAGAAGCGCGCGGAGAATATTGTTGTCGGACGCGCCGATGTCATGCGCGAGATCGCTCGCTTCGGGCATCAGCTTACCGACGCGCAGAAGTCGGAGATTGCTCTGAGCGTTGCCCATCGCGTAGGGATGCAGGATCTGGACGATCTGTTCAACGCGATCGGCTACGGCGGATTTTCTGTCAGCAAGATTTCATCCAAACTGCGTGACGAGTATGACCGCTACGTCAAACAGCTGGAAGTGACGGAGACTTTGCCGACCGAACCGGAGCAGATCAAAACGGAGGAAAATCATCGCGCGCATACCGGCGGAATCATTGTCGACGGGGAGATAGGGTGTGCGGTCAAGTTTGCCAGATGCTGCAATCCGCTTCCCGGAGACGATGTCATCGGATTCGTCACGAAGGGATACGGGATATCCGTTCACAAGCGGGATTGTCCGAACGTGGCGGAAAGCATGAAGCACGAGGAGAACCGTTCCCGGTGGAAAAAGGCGGAATGGGATATCAACCCGGACGGCGGAGACGGGAAGGGTATGTTTGAATCTGCGATCCAGATTCAGGCGGAAAACCATATCATGCTTCTGGCGGACATCACCGCCGCTCTGGCGGAGATGAAGGTATCGCTGCTGTCCATCAATACGCAGAAGCGTACCGATTCCACAATCACCATTCACCTGACGATCGGCTGTAAGAATACGGATCATTTCAATTCCATACTGTCCAGACTGCGCTCAATACGGAATATCGAATCCGTGACGCGCGCGATCGGATGATCGGATGAAGGAGAGAGCATGATTGCAATACTGCAGAGAGTTACAGAGGCATCTGTATCGATCCACGGGCAGATCACGGCATCCTGCGGACAGGGCTTTCTGATTCTGCTCGGCGTTGCGTGCGGAGATTTGGAAGCCGACGCGCGCATTCTTGCCGAAAAAATCGCGGTGCTTCGTGTTTTTGAGGATGAAAACGGAAAAATGAACCGTTCGCTCGGTGACATCGGCGGCTCTGTGCTGGTCGTTCCGAATTTCACGCTGCTTGCCTCCTGCCGGCGCGGCACCCGCCCGGATTTTATGGGGGCGGAGCGCCCGGAGAAAGCTTCTGTTCTGTTTGATTACTTTTTCGAGTGTATTCGTGAGAAGGTGCCGCATGCGGAACGAGGCGTATTTGGCGCGGAGATGCTGGTTTCGCTGGTAAATGACGGCCCTATCACGATACCGCTTGACAGCGAGACGCTGAAGCTTCCGAAAAGTGCGAACCGAGGTCATGTATGATTCTGAAAATTGACGGTGATCTGAAGCCGTATTATGCACAGACGCTGTGCATGATGTTCTTTCCGGGCGTTCATTTCCCGGAAAATGAAATCAGCGCTCCGGATGTCCCACAGGCATCCTTCCGCCTGCATCGCGAGGGAGATACGGTGTGCGCATCCGTCGCTCTCTGCTTTGACGGAAGGGAAGAGCAGGCGGCTTCTTCCTGCCGTATCGGCGGCGACATTTCAGCGGAGAAAGCAAACCAGATTGCGGCGGGAGCCGCATTCTTTCGCGCTGCCTCCGCATTGACCGGGAGCCGTCCGCCATGGGGCATGCTGACCGGCGTCCGACCGGCAAAGATCGCCTCTGCATTCTTGTCAGAGGGGGATTCGCCCGAGAATGCGGCAGCCAGAATCTCCGAGCGTTATCTGACTCTGCCTCATAAAGCAAAACTGGCGGCTGATGTCGCGGCGGCAGAGCGCAGGCTGATTACACCGGAACTTGTCCGTACATGCAGCGTCTACATTGGTATCCCCTTTTGCCCGAGCCGCTGCTCCTATTGCTCCTTTGTGTCCTACACGTCCCAAAAGCTGCTCTCGCTGCTGCCGGAGTATCTGACTGCTCTGCGCAACAATATCCGTACGGTGTTTGCCATGCCGAGGATGCTCGGCATACCGGTGTCCTCGGTGTATATAGGCGGCGGAACACCGACAGTTCTCGATGAATCACAGCTTGCTTTTCTTCTGGACGCCATCTGTGAGGAAACGGATACCGCATCGCTGAAGGAGTTCACGCTGGAGGCTGGCAGACCGGATACTATCAGTGCAGAGAAGCTGTCCATTGCCCGGGATGCCGGCGTTACGCGCGTCAGCGTGAATACACAAACACTGAATGATGAGATCCTCACAGCGATCGGACGCAGGCACACGGCCAAGCAGTTTTTCCATGCCTATGATCTGACGCGCTCCAGCGGGATTCTGCAGATCAATGTGGATCTGATTGCGGGACTTCCCGGGGAGAGTGTTGAGAGCTTTTCACGCACGGTTGACCGGATTGCAGAGCTGGAGCCGGATAATGTAACCGTACATACCTTCAGTGTAAAAAAGGCAGCTGAGATCCGCCAGACCGGAAATCCCTATGACCGGGAAGGCGCAGCTGCCGCCGCATCGGTTGACTATGCCCGTGACGTTCTCTGCGCCCGAGGATATGCACCGTACTATATGTACCGGCAGAAAAATACGGTTGGGAATCTGGAGAATGTCGGCTACGCGCTGCCCGGAACGGAAGGGCTGTACAATATCTACATGATGGAAGAGGTTCACAGTATTTTCGCTGCCGGCGCGTCTGCGGTGACAAAGCTGGTTTCCCCGCGTGACGAACGTGGTGAAAACCATATTGACAGAATATTTGAAGCAAAATATCCATATGAATATCTGAAATCCTATGCGGGAGCCGCCCAGGAAGAGCGCGCGCAGCAGTACCGCCGTGCGGTAGCCGATTTTTACAATACATATTTTTGAGCCGGCATTTGCCGGAACGGAAAGGAATTTGTCAGAACAGAATGTATTACGTGGATAAAACGATACGTTCGCAAAAGGAAGCAAGAGCCTTTGTGCGGATTTGTGAGGAAAATTTTGAATCCCGCCTGAACGTGCTTGTCAAGCATCTGATTCATGATGCGCACGCGGAGTGCATCACTCTGTCCGGGCCGACCTGCTCCGGAAAAACGACAACCGCGAATAAACTGACCGCGGAGATCGCTGCTGCCGGAAAGAACGCCATGGTTTTGTCCATTGATGATTTTTTCCGTGAGAGAACGATGCCGAAAGTCATCGGCGGCAATGTGGATTATGATTCGGTGGCGGCGATCGATCTGGACTATCTTTCCGTCTGCATTGAAAGTATGCTTTCCGGGAAAAAAACAATGCTGCCGCGCTTCGACTTTGTCAGCGGGAAACGAACGGAGCTTGTGGAATATACCAGCACGCCGGATGATATCATTATATTTGAAGGGATACAGGCAGTGTATCCGGAGGTGGTAGCACTGTTCTCCGGATATCCTTTCAGGAGCATTTTTGTTTGTGTCAGCGAGGACATAACTGTGAACGGCACGGTGTTTTCCGGAACGGACATCCGTCTGGCGCGCCGTATTGTGCGTGATTATAACTTCCGTTCTGCGTCGCCCGAGTTTACGCTGGACATCTGGGACAGCGTCCGGAAAAACGAGGAATGCAGTATTTTTCCGTACATGAACGGCTGCGATTTCATCATCAACTCTCTGCTTCCTTTTGAGGTGTTCATGCTCGGACAATATGTGATTCCGCTGCTGGAAACCGTTTCGGAGAACAGTCCGCATGCTGAGACCGCAGCAGTGCTGCGCGACAAATTTCTGCATGTACGCGGGAATGAGATTGATCCTGCCTGCCTGTCCCCGCAGTCACTCTATCACGAATTTCTGGGATGAACGAACGACAGGAGGCCACCGCATTGCAAAACGAAAAGAAATCCGCTGCGCCGCAGCCCAAAAACAGTACCAAGCTCTTTTTCTCAGGCGTACTTGTACTGACAATTTCCAATCTGATTATTAAAGCCATCGGGCTGCTGTTCAAGATCCCTCTGAACCATATTGTCGGCGACACCGGCATGGGGTACTACTCGCATGCGTATACACTTTACACCTGCTTTTTCATGATTGCGACAAACGGCCTTCCCGTTGCGCTTGCAATGGTCTTGTCCGAGAGCCGCTCCAAGGGGCAGCTGCGCCAGACGAGGCGTGTTTTCCAGATCGCATTGCTTCTCTTTATTGTCGTCGGAATGGTCGGAACCGCCGTCATGATGCTCGGCGCGCGTCCCTATTCCAAATATGTTCTGCATGCGGAATCCACGTATTACTGTATTCTTGCGATTGCTCCGACCCTGTTTTTCATCAGTATCTCCAGTGCGTTCCGTGGGTATTTTCAGGGATATCAGCAGATGCTCCCGACAGCGATCTCTCAGCTGACGGAGGCGCTGTGCAAGCTGTTCGTCGGTATTGTCCTCGCCCAGTATGCCATCCGTCAAGGCTATGCGATCCATATTGTCGCGGCATACGCCGCGGTCGGTCTGACGATCGGCGCAGGGCTCGGAATGGTTTTTCTGACCGTTTCCAAGCTCCTCTTCAATGAGTCAAAATACAACGCAGAATTTCTGGCGGTCTCAGGAGAGTCGGATTATACGGAATCTGCCTCCACCATTCTGAAACGCATTGCCCTGATTGCGATTCCGATCACCATCAGCTCTTCTGTGATGAGCATCACCAATCTTCTGGATGCGGTTCTTGTAGAACGTATTCTGCAGACAATCGGTATGACAGAAGAAGCTGCGACAACCGTTTACGGCAATTATACGACGCTCGCGGTCCCTATGTTCAATATGCCGCCGTATCTGATTTATCCGATCTCCTACTCCATTATCCCGCTCCTGACTATGGCGCGCAGCTCCGGCGATCATGCGCGCGCCAACCGCATCATGGAATCCTCCCTGCGTGTTGCGGTACTCATCGGGCTGCCCTGTGCCCTTGGCATGTCTGCCATGTCCAAGCCGATTCTCAGTATGTTTTATGTCCGGGAATCTGTGGAAATGGCATGGCCGCTTCTATCGCTCCTTGCGCCTTCCACGTTTTTTGTGTGTCTGCTTTCTGTCACCAATGCTATCCTCCAGTCCTGCGGATATGAGCGGAAGCCCCTTTACTCGATGCTTGCAGGAGCAGCGGTGAAGCTGATTTCCAATTTCGTTCTTCTCCATCTTATCGGAATGTACGGAACGCCGGTCAGCACGTTCCTCTGCTATCTGACAGCCACTGCTATGAATCTGTTTTATGTCGCCAAGAAAGTGGGAATCATGCCGAATGTCGGACGAGTCTTTGTAAAACCGCTGATTGCCAGCATTCTCTGTGCCGGCTCTGCCGTGCTGTCTTACTGGCTTCTTGGATGCGCCGGCATGAGCGGTCGTCTGCCGACTGTTCTGGCGATCCTGATTGCAGTGCTTGTATATGGTTTGATGATTTTTGTGACCAAGTCGATCACGGAGGATGACGTTCGCCTGCTACCCAAGGGGGAGAGAATTCTGCGTGTGCTTACCAGACTGAAGCTGATGAAAGGATAAAACCGAAACATGTGTGCTGAGGCTATTGAAAAGCTGAAGAAAGAAGAAAAACATACCTTTTCGTCTCTTGTACAGATCATGCAGATCCTGCGTTCCGAAAACGGCTGTCCGTGGGATCGTGAGCAGACGCATGACAGCATCCGCTCGAATCTGATCGAGGAAACGTATGAAGCGGTGGAAGCGATCGACAATCACGATCCCGTGCTTCTTCGGGAGGAGCTGGGAGACGTTCTGCTCCAGGTTGTCTTTCATGCCCGCATGGCTGAGGAAGAGAGCTGCTTCACAATAGACGACGTCATCGATGAGCTGTGCGCAAAGCTGATACATCGTCACCCCCATGTATTCGGCGATGTGCAGGCAAATACCTCCGAGGAGGTTCTCTCCAATTGGGAGTCGATCAAGACGGAGGAGAAGAAGCGCGCCGGACTGGGCGGTTCTCTTGCCGCCATTCCACCTGCGCTCCCTGCTTTGATGCACGCACAGAAAATGATCAAAAAGGCAGCGAAAGAGAATGCGATCCCCTCTGCGGATACAGCGTTCCGTGTCTGTGCCAAAGCCTCTGCCTGCTGTGATGACCCGAGTGAGGAGGAACTGACGGAGAGAGTGGAGCACATGCTGCTCGGAGCCGCTCTGATTGCACAGGTAAACGGTCTCGAGGCGGAAAAGATTCTGATGTGCGCCTGCCGCCGGATTACAGATGCTCTGACACGCGCCGAGGCTGCACCGGACTGGCAGTCCGGCGAAAATCGTCAGCAGCGGGAGAAGCTCGCGGAATCGGTCTTTTTTGGCGAATAAAGAGAACCGCAGCCGGATAAAATACACACAAAGCTCTTGATTCCCGCCGCGTATGATGCTATAATATGTATGCTTTTCAAATCCTGTCATGGTATGTATGACACAGATGCTGCGCAAAAATCAGAAAGGATCATCAAGGAAACAATGAATAAGACACAATTGATTGAAATGGTTGCCCGTGAGTCGGGACTGAAAAAGAAGGACGCGGAGGCAGCGGTCAACGCAGCGATTTCCGCTGTTGAAAACGCCCTTGTAGATGGCGAAAAGGTTCAGATTGCCGGTTTCGGTACGTTTGAAGTTAAGCAGCGCGCTGAGAGAGTCGGCCGCAATCCTGCCACCAAGGCGGAGATCGTGATTCCCGCATCCAAGCATCCTGCATTTACCGCCGGCAAGGCTCTGAAGGAAAAGGTCAATCACTGATGACTGCGACAGCTCTGGTGTCAACTGGAGCTGTTCTTAGATAGTAGGACAAATATGAGACTGGATAAATTTCTGAAAGTGTCCCGCGTAATCAAACGACGCACGGTTGCCAACGAGGCGTGCGATACCGAGCATGTCCGCGTTAATGGGAAGCGGGCGAAGGCTTCCTATGATGTCAAAGAAAACGACGTCATCGAAATCACCTTTGGGGAGAAAACGCTGGCGATCCGTGTTCTGGATGTCAGGGAGCACGCTGGAAAGGCAGACGCCGCTTCACTGTACGAGGTCATCAACCTGTAAATGCGCATAGATCCGGACAGCTTTGCATATAGTGTGGTATACTGTTCGGGAGGCGCAAGGATGAACGACGAGACATTGCAGCCACATAACGTCTGCATCTATGACCGCAAAAAAGCGGAGATGACCGGTATCAGCGAAGTGGAAAGCTTTCATGACGCCGGAATCACGCTGCTGTCCGGATTCGGTACTATCTCAGTCGAAGGTGAGGAACTGAAGATCGACAGCTTTTCCGTGGAGACCGGGAAAATTTGTATCAGCGGGAATATCACGGGCTTGTACTATTACGAAAACGCAAAGCCAGCCAGGAGCGGATTTTTCTCCCGCCGTTCGAAATAGAGCGCTGTGGGAATTCCAATGGAGCGGCAGCTTGCCGCACTTGCGTATGCGCTTCTGTGCGGAGCATTATGCGGCGTTTTGTATGACGCGGTACGGGTTATGCGCGTTATACTGGGACTCGCCTCGTATACTGCTGCCGGAAAGGCTCTCTATCAGCTCCGGCTTCCCCTGATCGGGATTGTGCATCCGCAAAAGCGGCGCAGTACCGCCAGGCGGTTGGTGCAGCAGACAGCCGTGGCTCTCGGGGACATTTTATTTTTCATTGCTGCCGGCGGAATATTCAGCGTCTTTCTGTATCACAGAGCCAGCGGCGAATTCCGGTGGTTTTATCTGCTCGGCGCAGCTGTGGGCTTTTTCCTCTATTATTGTACATGCGGACGCATTGTGATGCTGTCCTCCGAGGCAGTCTCCTTTGTCATTCGTGCGGCATGGCGCTATGTTCTATGGGTGCTGCTTCTTCCGGTGCGCGGGATTGTCTTTGTTACAAAAAGAGCGGCGCGCATGGTCCGGAAACGGATATGGCTGCCTGCTTCCTCTTTCCTTCACCGTCAGGCGCGTATCCGTTATACTTCCAGAATACAAAAACAGCTGATTCATACCGTGGCACTCTCGGGGAAAGGAGCTGATTCAATTGCATTGGAAAAATAATGTCTTTCTGAGAACCTCACTATTTCTTCTGGTCGTGTTTTGTATCGTTGCAATTGTAACGCTCCAGTTGGAATACAACCGTTTGCGGACCAAGCGCGATGCCTTGATGGATGAGATTTCGCAGGCGGAAGAGCGTGTGAATTCTCTGGAGGAGGCATTGGATACACCCTTTGATGATGATTACGTCATCAAGGTCGCGCGCGAAAAGCTGAATTACCGCTTGCCGGAGGAAATAGTTTTCTACAACGATCTGGTGAAATAATGGCTGCGCCGCATGCGGTATTCCGATGCGGCGTGGTTTTTCAAAGGAGTTCAAAATATGAAATATGATGTGGCGGTCATTGGCGGCGGTCCCGCCGGTCTGAGTGCCGCTTTATATGCTGCACGTGCCGGACGCTCCACGGTCGTTTTAGAAGGTGCAGCATGCGGGGGACAAATGCTGCTCGCGCATGAAGTCGAGAACTACCCGGGCTTTACCAAAATCGGCGGGATGGAGCTGGCGGATGCCATGACAGCGCAGGCGGTTTCGCTGGGCGTTTCTGTGTCATACCGTGCTGTCTCGTCGGTCCAAGTCTCAGAAAATTGCTTTATTCTCCGCGCCGGGAATGAGGAGATCCGTGCCGGTGCTGTGATCGCGGCAAGCGGTGCGCGCCGCAGAAAGCTCGGCGTTCCGGGAGAGGAGGAATTTTCAGGCCGCGGCGTTTCCTATTGTGCCGTGTGTGACGGGAGATTCTTCCGGGGAAAGGATGCGGTCGTCGTAGGCGGCGGGAATACTGCGCTCGGAGACGTACTGTATCTTGCCAAAATATGCCGCAGTGTAACGGTGATTCATCGACGCGATTCCTTCCGGGCGGATCACATTCTGGTGGAAAGAATCCGTCAGGAGGCAAATGTACGGTTGCTGATGCATGCATGCGTAGAGTCCATTCGCGGCAGCACGAAGGTTGAAGAGATTGCGTGGCGTGCCGCTGCGGATTACGAAAGCGCTGAAGCGAACACCATTTTTGCGGACTGCGTGTTTATCGCTGTCGGCAGCGAGCCCAATATCGGCTATTTGCAGGATATGTCCGCCCTTACGTATGATGCAGGTGGGTACATCCAGACGGATGAGCGATGCAGAACCGGAATCCCTGGGCTGTTTGCTGCCGGGGATGTCCGCGCCAAATCGTTGCGCCAGATTGCAACAGCTGTCTCAGACGGTGCGATTGCAGGAGTGGAGGCGTCTGAATATCTTGATGGCATTGCAGAAGAAGCTTGAAGATTCGGTTTATGCTTTTTTCAAAGGAAAACGGAACTTTTTCCTTCTTCTTTCGTCAAAATTCAGACATACAGGATGACAAACGTCAGCCTGATTTGAGAAAACGGATCGCTGAACAGCGGCAGTGTGAGGATCATGCAGAATAAAGGTGCGAAGATTTTATTTGCTTTGATATGTTTGCTGTGTGTGGCTGCGATGGTTTTGAGCGTGTGGCTGTATACCGGATATGTAAGCCCGGAGGAAGCGGCAGCCGTGCAGGAAGTGGACAGACTGCAACAAGAGCTGCTTCAGGCACAGCGCCGGATTTCCGAGCTGGACGGGGAAGTATCAGCGGGAGAGCTTCATGCCGCTGACCTTGAGTCTGCCATTCAGTCCGGGACGGAGGAAATCTCTGCTTTGAAGAAGAAGATATCCGTGCTGATTGCGGAGGGCAACGCTTCGGATGAATATCAGGAAATTCTTCTGGAAGAGATCGCTCAGCTCCAGCAGGAGAAGCAGGAGAATACGGACAAGCTGGCAGAGCTCACGGAGCTGATTGAGAATTATGAGAATATCACCACACTGAATTTCGGTTTTCAGGCGAAGAAGATCAGCGATCTTCTTCTTCGCGTAGCAGAACCGAACCGTCCGTGCCGGACGTTGATTCGAACGGTAACGGATGAGGAAACGGGAGAAACTGAGGAAATCAGCGAAGAGGTTCCGGCGCAGCTTGCTTTTTTTTATCGGGATCTCACGACCGGATACACACTTTCCTACAATTCTGACGAAGTCATGTATTCTGCCAGTCTGATCAAGGTGCCCTATGTATTGTCACTGCTGGAATCCATTGCGGAATTTGAAGAGAACAAGCTCCGATTTGACGCCGATGGAAATCCTTTGTACGATGAGGACGGGAATCCGCTGTTCGAGGGGAATCATCCGAATCTGGATGAGAACGGAAGAATTGTGTATCTTCCCGGTGAGGAAAAGTACGATCTCAGCCGTGTGTGGGTCTATGATAAGGATACCATGATGGTGGAAGGCTCCGGAAAACTGAAGGAATGCGATTCCGGATTGCAGCTTACCTGGCTGGAGCTGATTCAGTACGCATTGCAATACAGCGATAATATTGCTTTTGCACAGCTGAGAATGGAGTTCGGTTATGCCGGGTACTATCAGACGGCGCGGAGACTGGGCATTCAGGGCGCCTCCAGCGGCTTTATGCAGCTTTCCGCTGCGGACTGCGGGAAATTCATGGAGGAGCTTGCCTCATTTATCCAGACCAATGATACATACGGTCCATTTGTCAGGGAAGCGCTGCTGAATTCCAATTATCCGGTTCTGATTCCGTATGCGGTTTCACCGACGCCGGCAGCGCACAAATACGGCTGGGACAGCGAATCGTATCATGACATGGCTATCGTATATGATGAGCATCCGTATATACTGGTGATTATGACGGATCTCGACGAGGGCGGCAATACAGCGAATTCCTATATTCAAAGCATCATTCGTTCCATCCACGGGATACATAAAAACTTCTATGCGGGAAAATGAACGCAGGCGAACAGGCGGTGTGACATAAGTCACACCGCCCGTTTTGCAAAAAGCATCTCAAGTATCAAACAAACGACATAATTCGGAATGGCGTTTTTTTCTTCAATTGGCTGATTTGTGTATAATGATGAATTATACATGAAATCGGATTGCAATAATGTTTCACATGCACAAAATCCGTTGCGAAACAAATCTCCCTGTGTTATCATATCGGTGCGAGAGACGAGAAGAACTCTCGAGGCAAAACACAGGAGGAAAAAGCAAACATGAGAAACGGAAGTTTCAAAAGACTTCTCTCCGGCGTTCTTGCATCCGCGATTCTTGCGGTCGGCATCCCTGCCGTATTTGCAAAAGAATATGAGGATGTGCCGGAAAGCAATCCTGCCAAGGATGAAATCGACATTCTGTCTGACATCGGAGTGATCGTCGGTACGTCTGCGACGGAATTCTCACCGGACGAATCGGTGACGCGTGAGCAGATGGCGCTTCTTCTTTTCCGTCTGATGCTGAACAAGGCAGACGGTGGACGGGTCAATACTTCTCCGTTCAAGGACCTGTATGACGACACCTATCACGGCGCGATTTCCTGGGCAAGCGCAGCAGGGTACATACTCGGAACCTCCGAGTCTACCTTTGAGCCTATGGAAGGCATTATGCTTCAGGATGCGATGGCGATGCTGGTCCGTGCGCTCGGTCAGGCAAGCGACAGCATGAACAACGGCTATCCCTGGACGTACATCGATGCTGCCATCAAGCTCGGACTTGACCGCGGGCTGGAGAATCTCTCCTATACGGAGCAGCTCACACGTGCAGAAACCGCAGTCATCCTTTTTAACGCTCTGACGGCGGAGTATCTGATTCCGAAGACTCTTTCCAACGGTCTGACGGTATATGAGTCGACGACGATTATCGAAAAGGTGTTCGGCTATGAGATGGATGAGGCAACGCTGGTTGCGACGAACGACTACTCTCTCAATGGCACGACTGTAATCAAGAACGGCTATGTAACCCTGAGCTATACCGATGATAACGGAGCAAAGCGTCAGATGACGGTCAACTTTGAGGAACTGGGGCTTCCCGGACGCCCGAACGATTATCTGGGCAGAAGCTTCAAGGTGATGTACAGCATCAACAGCGCAAATAAGCTGGTAAGCGTTCTGAGCACGGTGGAAACCAGCGACATCGAGACCTATACCAACGCGACAGTCAACAGCACAAAGGGCTATGTCACGATCGGCGGCACCAATTACACGATCGTCGAAAGCTATTCCGATGCGCTGGCGACCAACAGCAATGAGCTGCTTGTCTTTGCCTATGAAAACGACAGAACGCTCTCTCAGATCAAAACGCTGGAAGCGCTGAATGAACGGCTCGGTCTGTATCAGATCGATCTGATCTTCCACGGCGATTCCGATACCGCCTCTGTTGCGGTTCTCCGCAATTATCAGGTCGGCGTTCTCAAGGTCGACGGCAGCGGAAAAATCAATCTGGCAAACAATCTGAAGATCAATGAGCTGACCGGCGGCTATACGAATAAAGTCGGTGCTGAGAACGGTGAATATGTTCTGTACTATTTCAATTCTCAGACGAAGGAGCTTGTCATTCACGACGTTCTGGATATGATCTCCGGTATCGTAACCAGAATCACCGGTACCAGCGCCAAGATCGACGGGCAGAGCTACACGCTGGGCAATGCCAAAGCAGGTATCAGTGCCAGCTCGATCTCTTCTCTTCTAACCATCGGTGCAAAGGCACAGGTCGCGGTTTACAACGGCAGCATTCTTGCGGTCGTCGGCGAGACAGTTCTGAGCACACGTTCCGAATACCTTGTCGCCATGACGGCTGCTCTCCCGGTCTTTGCGAACGGTGAATTCCGCTATGTTGTCACTGCCAATATCGATGGCGTCAACCGCAATATTTACGTGAATCTTCCGAATGTGGAAGCTGGCAAGGTCTACCGCTACGTGCTGAACAACGATATCTATACGCTGATCGCACCGGAAACGGATGAAGACGGCATGATCCAGACCGGTCTGAATCAGTTTGTCCAGAACGGCTTCGGAACAAGCGAAATTGCAGTAATCATCGATTCTGCCAACAAAACCACCATCTCCAAGGCGGGACACACCTACTTTACGCTTTCTGCCGGTGAGGCAGAGATCACGACTTCTGCGGATGGTTCTGACAACATGAAGTTTGTTACCGATAACGATACGTCCATTGTAGTTATCAGCAACGGTCAGATTCAGTACAGACGCGGCAGCTACCATTCTGCATTCACCGTTGCAGACGGTGCGCACGTGGTGGCAGTCTTCAAGAACGAAGTCGGTTCGGTTGAAACGCTTCGCTACCTCTACATCAGCGACGGCAGCCTCGGCAACTACGACGCAGCCGCGCAGACGGTTCGCCTCCTTGCTCTCTCCGGTATCGTTTATGAGAACAACACTACCTACATTGAGTATCAGGTGTTCAATTATGCGACCGGTGAAATTGAGAGCAGACTGACGACCGAAGTCGGTCTGACAGTCGGCGAGGTTTATGCGATCGGTTCGGACGGTACGATTGTGGATGTGAAGGGCTCCGTTGAGAACGGTGTCATCACCGGCTATACGGAATCCACGGTCACGATCGGGGAGGAGACTTACAATATCTACGCGGACACCAAAATTGTGACGATTGACAGCGCACTGAACGTGAAGAATGTGAAGCTCCAGGATGCGTACGGAAAGACGGTTGATTTTGTAACCAGCAACGGCAGTGTTTCCGTGATCCTGGTCAAATAAGAACATTTTGAGCTTGAACTGACGTATTCTCCCATGATGATTGCCCGTGTGCCGATGGCGCACGGGCAATTTATTGTATCCATCGATACGGCGGATTTGGGCAAATAAAGAAGAAGGGGCTGTATCAAAACACCCCTAAAAAACAAGGAAAAGAGGACGAAAGCAGTA
>JBJDZH010000001.1:0-199178 GCA_051867895.1 Eubacteriales bacterium | reverse complement strand
CTCTCCGCGCCGCATATGTTGCGGACGGAAGCCAGTATACCGATCCCGCCCCGGTGGATCCTTCCCCGGTCGATCCGGTGGAGCCGTCTGACTCCACGGTTGCGATCACCGTTCACGACAACGGCAGCGTCAGCTCCGTCACGGTCAAACCCGGCAGCGTATCCCTCACCTATGCAGGCGCCGCCGGTATGCGCTTCGCCGGCTGGTTTACGGATGCCGCCTGCACTGTCCCCGCGGATCTCACCAATGTTCTCTCGGACATGACCGTATACGCCAAGTATGTCAGCGATTCCTACCTGACCGTCAAATACGCCGAGCGCGGTTGGTTCCGCGTCACCGGAATCTCCCTTGTTTCCGCCGTTGACAGCCGCTCCTATGCGGACACTGGTTTTGTCATCAACGGAGAGACTGTTTCCGCCACCAGCTACAGCAGCCGCTACGGATTCTACACGGCCGGCTATCTCTTCGGTTCCGGTGTCGACCGCAATGCCCCGCTCATGAGCTATGACTATTCCCTGCCCTCCATGAGCGACGGCGATACCATCTCCGTCACCCCCTACTGGGTCACGCTGGACGGCACCACCGTTTACGGCACCACCCGTACTCTCACCTATTACCGCTTTGGCCTTGTCGGTTAAGTCTATGTCCATGCGAAAAGCCGCACCCACACCCGGTGCGGCTTTTCCTGTATGCAGCTTTTCTGTGCGCGCCACTGCACTTGCGCCAAAACGTCAAAAGCCAACCTGCAAAAAGGTCATGTGCAGGACTGCTCCCCCGGTGCGCTCCATGATCCAAACAAAATTCTCAGATACCCCAACCTTTTCCGATTCACGTGTCTATATAGGTGAAAGCTTTCCAAGAGGTGCAAACCAATGAACAGAGAAAACGCCGAAGCCATCATCACCGGATATCTGAAACCGATATTCGGCTTTACCCTGAAGCGCTGCAAAAGCATCCACGATGCAGAGGATCTCGCGCAGGAGATCGTTCTACGGGCATTCCGCACGCTTCTGATCCGGGATGACATCCGGGACGCAGACCGCTTTGTCTGGACGGTCGCACACAATGCGCTCAGCAATTATTATCGGGACGCCGCGAAAAGCATGATCGGCGTTTCCATCGATGAGGTTGCGGAGCGGATTGCAGCTCCGGATCCCGTATCCGAAGAGGACGAGACGGCAGCTTCCCTGCGCCGCATGCAGCAGGAGATCGCCTATCTCTCGCGGATTCAGCGGCGCATCGTGATCGCATATTACTTTGAGAACCGCAGACAGGCAGATATCGCACAAATGCTCGGCATTCCTCTCGGCACCGTCAAATGGCACCTGTTTGAGGCAAAAAAAGAATTGAAACGAGGTATGGACACGATGAGAAAAGCAAGCGAGCTCAAATTCAACCCCATTCAGTTTCACTCCTACGGCATCAACGGCTCCGGCGGCACCAAGTCCCCGGACGAATTCTTCCGCTCCGCGCTGTCGCAGAACATCTGCTACAGTGTGCGCAATACGGCAAAGACTGTGAATGAAATTGCCGATGATCTGGGCGTTTCCCCGGTATACGTGGAAAGCGAAGCGGAATTCCTTGAAAAATACGGTTTTCTCACGGCGCAAAAGGATAAATTCATAATCAACTTCATCATCAGCGAACCGACCACCGAGCTGCTTACCATGCAGAACGACATGTACAAGCGTGCTGCGAAGCTGTTTGCAAACGATCTGTATGATGAACTCACGTCCTCCGGCATTCTGGATGATCCGGATATCTGGTGCGGTCAGACGGACCAGCCAATCTCCCTGACCGAGTCCCCGAGAGCGGACCGGAATTTCGTTCTGTGGTCGCTGATCCCGTATATTGCCGCACAGTCCGGTGCAAAGCTGATGGATGAGCGGATTTCCTTTGAAGAGGTTGCGACGATCCGCCCGGACGGCGGGTATAATATCTTTCATGCGTCCGTTGTGCCGGAGAATATGGTTCTGCCGGAGGACTACGTATACATGAAGAACTGGTGCGGTCCGATGTGGAACAAAAGGGAGCATCAAATGATGTGGCAAGTCGATTCGGAATGGTCCGACCGAGCTCCGGTAATGGAGAGAAATATACGGGAAGAACAGGAAAGAACCATCACCCTGTGGAATTGGGAGGAAGACCACTTACTGTCAAAGCATGATTACGCCTGGCTGGCAGAACGCGGCTATATCAAAACCAACGGAGATTATGACGGGCTTTTCAAGAGCGCATGGCAGATCGTGATTCTGGCCAGCACAGAGATTCAGGAAAAACTGCTTGCCGTCGGAGACCGGATCAAGGAAAAGTACAAAACGGACTTTGAGGCGCTGAAGGCGCCCTATGCGGAGGCAGTACTGAAGTCCGTCCCGGCGCATCTGAGAAAGATGGAGAAATATGAATTGCAGTTTGTGTTCCACTCCGACGGATGGTTCCTTTTGCACTGTCTGCTCGCACTGCTCCAAAACGGGAAGCTCCGCCTCCCTACAGAAAATCAGAGAAAATCGCTGAGTACCTTGATCTGCCCGGCAAAATAAGCGAAGAAGCACCGGACGACCGTATCGTCCGGCGCGATGGCACGGTAAATGAGGCAGTCTGCACTATTCGGATTCTGTCGCTGCGCTTGCGTCGGTAAAAGAAAAGAGCCTGATCGATCAGGCTCTTTTCTTTTGGCGGAGAGTGTGGGGTTCGAACCCACGTGAGTTGCCTCAAACGGTTTTCAAGACCGCCGCGTTATGACCACTTCGCTAACTCTCCGTAAATCCGGCTGCCGTATGTCGGAAACGAAAGAATGCTTCGAAAGCATCCTCTCGCAGACGTCTGGCAGGCGCTGACTGCGCGTATACATCATAGCACAACGCCGCCGGATTGTCAAGTACCCGCCGGGCATTCGCCGCCCGCGTGTTCCCGTACAATTGGATTTGACACCGTGCGTCCGATTGTGGTATAATAGAGTAAACTACAGAAAAGCAACGAGGTATGCCCGTGCGCCGTACAGTTTTCCCGGATCTGATCGGGAACGAACATCTGAAAAGTATTCTCGGCGCTGATATTCTCGCCGGGAAGCTCGGGCACGCTTATATTCTGGAGGGACCGGAGGGCAGCGGGCGTCATACTGCCGCGCTTGCCGCCGCAGCGGCGCTCAGCTGCCTGTCCCGCTTCGATGAGCAGGCGCCGCTCCCCTGCGGCCGATGCATCGTGTGCAGGAAGATCGCGCAGGGCATATCGCCGGATGTTCTTTTTGTCCGCCGCCCTGATGGAAAAATGAGCATCGGTGTGGACGCGATCCGGGAGATGCGCGAGGATCTCTGCATCGCTCCGAATGAAAACGAGCGGAAGGTCTACATTCTGGAAAACGCGGACACAATGACTGTACAGGCGCAGAACGCGTTGCTGCTCTCTCTGGAAGAGCCGCCGCCTTATGTCATGTTCTTTCTGCTGACGGAAAACGCATCCGGACTGCTGAAGACGATCCGCAGCCGCGCGCCGGTTCTGCGCATGCAGCTCTTCGACGCGGAGCGCCTCGCCTCCCTGCTTCGCGATGGAAGCCGCTCTCTTCCTCCCAGCGATCCGCAGCAGTTTTCGGAAGCTGTGACCGCCTCCGGCGGCGCGCTGGGCGCCGCGCTCCGTATGCTGGACCGCTCCGGCACAGCGGGAGCGGAAATCCGGGAGCTGCACGCCATGGCATCCCAGTTTGTTCTGCGCCTGTTTCAGCCGGATGCAGGCGCCGCCGCCGCGCTTCTTCTGGAGCTTCCGAAGGCGCGCGATGAAGTACTTGCCATGCTGCAGCTAATGATTCTCGCACTGCGCGATCTGACAGCTGTCAAGACGGGAGCGGAGGTTCCCCTCACTTTCTATCTGTCCCGTGAGGAATGCCGTTCCGCGGCGGAACGCTCCAGCATCGCGCGGATATCCGCCGCCTATACCGATACCATCTCCGCGATCTGCGACATACAGGCAAACGGCACGGTACAGAGCGCCTGCACTGCGCTTCTTCTGAAAAAACGCTGACTGCCGATACAGTAAACAGATACAGCTTCACTTTACGGAAAGGACATGCAGCTTTCTGCTGCAAATCATATGGCTCAGGATAACAGAATGCACCAGAATTTCGGTGCCCCCGAAACGACGGAAATCGTCGGCGTCCGTTTCCGCGACACGGGAAAAATATACTATTTTGCGCCCGGCGAGCTTCAGGCATCACCCGGCGACCACGTCATTGTCGAAACAGCGCGCGGGCTGGAATTCGGCGATGTAATCATCGGAAACAAGGAGATCCCCACCTCGGAGATCGTCCCGCCGCTCCGCCCTGTCGTACGGATCGCCACTTCCAACGATATCGAGCGGCATGAGGCGAATATATCGCTGGAGAAAAATGCATTCGATATCTGCCTCAAGAAGATCCGCGACCACAAGCTGGACATGAAGCTCATTGACGCGGAATATACCTTTGACAACAACAAGCTGCTGTTTTATTTCTCCGCCGAAGGACGCGTGGATTTCCGCGAACTGGTCAAGGATCTCGCCTCCGTGTTCCGCACGCGAATCGAGCTTCGCCAGATCGGGATTCGGGACGAAGCGAAAATGATGGGCGGCATCGGCGTCTGCGGGCGCCCCTTCTGCTGCTCGACTTTCCTCTCCGACTTCGCGCAGGTGTCCATCAAAATGGCAAAGGAACAGAACCTTTCCCTGAATTCCGCCAAAATCTCCGGCGCATGCGGACGGCTGATGTGCTGCCTGAACTATGAATACCAGACCTATGAGGAAGAGCTGCGGCTGACGCCTCCGACGGGAAGCCGCGTCAAAACGTCGGATGGCGTGGGGATCGTCACAGAGATATCTCCGCTGACCGGCATGCTGAAGGTCTCGCTCAACGATAAGCAGGGCAATACGGTGATTCGTCCGTATCATCGGGATACAGTCACCGTACTGAAGCTGCCGGAGAAGCTGTCCGCCAAAAAGCAGTCTGCTCAGAATCCTGCCAAGAATACGCCAAAAGGACCTGATACAGACACAGATATGAATCAAATATAAATTTTTCGAAAAACGATTGCATTTTGCTTAATTTGTGTTACAATAATATCAATCTATATCGGAGGTACTGAAAATGGCATACAAGATTTCCACGGACGATTGCATCGGCTGCGGCGCTTGCGCTGCGGAATGCCCCGTCGAGTGCATCAAGGAAAAAGACGGCAAGTACGTCATCAATCCTGATGAATGTCTCGAGTGCGGCGCGTGCGCGGGTGTTTGCCCTGTCGGCGCTCCTGCTGTTGCCGAATAAGGAACACGATCGCTACATATCCGCATATCCGCAAAAACCGCGCCTCATGCGCGGTTTTTGTTTCCTTATTTCACTTTTTCACGGCGGTACTTATGGATACTTGCGCCCCATGCGCCCGGCTCCTTCCCGACGAACGGCTGGACCGGATCAACGAAAACCTCAGCCTGATTCAGAAAAAAGGCGGTCTGACCTTCGGCACGGACGCCTATCTGCTTGCCGCGTTCGCACGTCCTGCACCTGCTTCCGTCTGCTTCGATTTAGGAGCAGGGAGCGGCGTCGTTTCCCTTCTCTGCCTTTCACGCGCCAAATTCAGGTATGCCTGCGCGGTGGAAATACAGGAGGAGTATTGTGACCTCATCCGGAGGAACGCCGCTCTGAATGGCATGGATGCGCGTCTCACCGCACTCTGCCGGGATGTGCGCGCCCTCTCGGCGGCAGAACTGGACGAGCCGCCCGCAGTCGTTCTCTCGAATCCTCCCTATATGCCTGCTGGCGCCGGTTTTTCCTGTTCCGATGAGCGCCTGGAAACGGCGCGGCGTGAGCGGAACGGAACGATCTCGGATTTCTGCGCGGCTGCCGCACGGCTTTTGTCCAGCGGCGGTCTGTTTTACACCGTATACCGCCCCGACAGAATGACCGAGCTGCTGTGCGCGCTGCGCGCCGTTCATCTGGAGCCGAAGCGCATGCTCACCGTATATCCGGATACCGCGACGCCGCCGTGCCTGATTCTTGTCGAATCGAAAAAAGACGCAGCGCCTTCTCTCAGGCAGGCGCCGCCTCTGATTATATACCGCGACTCCGCCGCTCGTACATACACCGACTCCATGCAGCGGATCTACGACACATTTTCCCTGGAATTTCTGTTTGACTGCGGAAAGGAGAAACGCCGATGAGCTTTCCCAAAAAGACAAATGTTCCCCATGAGGACAAAAATCAGGTGCTGGGCGGCACGCTGTATCTGGTCGCCACGCCGATCGGCAATCTCTCCGATCTCTCTCCACGCGCGCTCAAAGTCTTGCGCGAGGTGGATTTCATCGCCGCCGAGGACACCCGCAATTCCGGTTTGCTCCTCTCCCATTTCGGAATCAGCAAACCGATGGTCAGCTATTTTGAGCACAACAAGCGCGAACGCGGCGAGGTGATCGCCGCCCGTCTTGCCGGCGGTGAATCCTGCGCGCTCGTCACCGATGCCGGAACCCCCGCCATCAGCGATCCGGGCGAGGACATTGTTGCGCTCTGCGCCGAGCGCGGAATCCCCGTAACCGCCATACCGGGAGCGTGCGCTGCCATCACGGCACTCTCCGTCTCCGGACTCCCGACAGGACGATTTGTTTTCGAAGGCTTTCTGACGACCGTCAAGGGCGACAAGCGGAAGCGGCTTCAGGAGCTCTCCGGAGAGGAGCGCACCATTATCCTCTATGAAGCGCCGCACAAGCTGCGCGCCACGCTCGCCGATCTGCTTGCTTACTGGGGAGACCGAAAAGTCACGCTATGCCGGGAGATCACAAAGCTGAACGAAGAAATCATCCGCACGACCCTTGCCGGTGCGGTCGCGCTGTATGAGGAAACCGCTCCGCGCGGCGAATATGTTCTGATCGTGGAAGGCGCGGCTCCCGCCCTGCCGGACGCGTCTTATCCGGAGGATCCGTCGGAACATCTGAAACTGCTGATGGACGGTGGTATGGAACGCATGGATGCCATCAAGGCCGCCGCCAAAGAACGCGGTGTCCCGAAAAGCGAGTTTTACAAGCTGCTGATGCAGGCGGAGGAGAAGACGAAAAATCCGCAATAAATCCCAAAAATCAGGAGAACGCCTTGTAAACGGGGCGTTTTTCTGTTATACTATATAAATCAAAATGCATGTCAGGTGATTCTATGGATACGGTTTATTTCGGGGCGCAGGTGTACGATACCGCCTCGCGCAGCTTTCTTCCCCGCTCCGTTGTCGTACGCGGAACACAGATTCTGGATATGCCGCAGCAGGAGCCGTTCCAGAACGAAGCGAGGCGCATCGACTGCCGCGGGCTGTATTTGATGCCCGGACTGGTAGACGTTCATACGCACGGACGGGCAGGCTTTGATTTTTCCACCGTTGCCGCTGAAAACGTGGACGAAATGCTTCTCTCCTATGCTCAGGCAGGTACTACCTCCGTGATGGCAACGCTCGCCTCCGCGCCGTTCGACGAGTGGCTTGCCGCTGCTGCCATGCTCATCGCCCATGCAGCGAAAGAGCATCCAGGCGCCTATCTCCTCGGCATCCACTTTGAAGGACGCTATCTGAATGAAAAAAGGCGCGGGGCGCATGCCGCCCCCCTTCTGGCAGCTCCTTCCCTTTCGGAGCTGCACGAGCTATTGCACGCTGCTGACGGAGGTCTGACACATATATCCATTGCACCGGAGCTGCCCGGAAGCGAAGCGTTCATCCGGGAAGCGGTCCGGCTCGGTGCGACCGTTGGGATCGCACACACCGACTGCACCTACGAGCAGGCGCTCGACGCGCTGGAGTACGGCGCCTCCGCCTTTACACACACCTATAATGCAATGAGTCCCCTGCATCACCGCGCGCCCGGCTGCATCGGCGCCTCCCTGCTCGCAGACAGCGCCTTCTCGGAGCTGATCTGCGACGGAATGCACTCTCATCCCGCCATGGCGCGTCTATTGCAGCGCTCCAAGCCGGACGGAAAGCTCGCGCTGATTACAGACTCGATGGAAGCCGCCGGCTGCGCGGACGGTCACTACTGTATCGCCGGTCTGCCGGTGATCGTCCGGAACGGAAAGGCGGTCACGGAGGAAGGCGCGCTGGCAGGCAGCACACTCACACTCTGGAAAGGTCTGCTGAATTACATGCGCTTCACGGATCTTTCGCTGGAAAAAGCGCTTCCCGCCGCCACGGAGAATCCCGCGAGGATGATCGGCGCGTTTGACCGTGTCGGCTCTCTGGAAAACGGAAAACACGCGGACTTTCTTCTGGTACGTATGGACAAGGAACCGCAGCTTCAGGCCGTCGTATGCGGCGGAAAGCTGCTTGAAGCCCACTGAGGACATTTACACCAACGAGGAGATATATCATGCCGGAAAACAAGAAATTCTATATCACAACTGCGATCGCCTACGCATCCACCAAGCCGCACTTCGGCAACACCTATGAGGTCATCATGACGGACGCCATTGCGCGCTACAAGCGCCAGCGCGGCTACGATGTGTTCTTTCTGACAGGTACGGATGAGCACGGGCAGAAGATTGAGAACAAGGCAGCCGACGCGCACATCCAGCCAAAGGAATATGTGGATCGCGTTTCGGGGGAGATCCGCCGGATCTGGGATCTGATGGACGCCAGCTACGATAAGTTCATCCGCACGACGGACGACTATCATGAGCGCGCGGTATCCCATATTTTCAAAAAGCTCTACGACAAGGGCGACATCTACAAGGGACGCTACGAAGGCTGGTACTGCACGCCGTGTGAGTCCTTCTTCACCGACACACAGCTGGTGGACGGAAAATGCCCCGACTGCGGACGCGAGGTCAAACGCGCACAGGAAGAGGCGTACTTCTTCCGGATGAGCGAATACGCGCCCCGTCTGATCGAATACATTGAGGCTCACCCCGATTTCATTCAGCCGGAAGCGCGCCGCAAGGAAATGATAAACAATTTCCTCAAGCCCGGTCTGCAGGATCTCTGCGTTTCCCGTTCCTCCTTCCGCTGGGGAGTTCCGGTTGAATTCGACACGAATCATGTGATCTATGTCTGGCTGGATGCTCTGTCCAACTATATCACGGCGCTCGGCTACGATCCAGACAACGAAACCCAGCCGCCGCTGTTTCAGAAATACTGGCCTGCGGATGTTCATGTCATCGGCAAGGATATCGTCCGCTTCCACTCCATCTACTGGCCGATCTTCCTGATGGCGCTCGATCTGCCGCTGCCAAAGAGCGTATTCGGGCATCCGTGGTTCAACTTCGGCACGGACAAAATGAGCAAGTCCCGCGGAAACGTCATCTACGCGGACGATCTTGCACGGCGTTTTTCCGTAGACGGCGTCCGTTATTACGCCCTTTCGGAAATGCCCTACGTGAACGACGGCTCCATTACGTATGAGGGCATTGTCAATCGCTACAATACCGATCTTGCCAACAATCTCGGCAATCTGGTCAGCCGCACTATTGCCATGACGAAAAAATACTTCAGCGGTATGATTCCGGCGCCGGCGGGCGATGAAGGTCCGGATGCGGAACTCAAATCTCTTGCCCTCGAAACAGTCCGCTCCTTTGACACGCAGATGGATGCCTTCCATATTGCCGACGCCATTGACGCCGTAGTGTCCTTTTTGCGCCGCGCCAACAAATATATCGACGAGACCATGCCGTGGGCGCTGGCAAAGGACGAGGCAAACCGGGCACGCCTTGGAACGGTTCTCTATAATCTGCTGGAATCCATCCGTATGGCAGCCGTTCTGCTGGAGCCCATCATGCCCTCCAGCTGCCGCTCCATCTACGCACAGCTCGGCACCACCCACACCGATTACGCTTCTCTCGCCGCATTCGGCGCTCTCGACGCAAACAGCAGCGTAGGCGAAGCAGTCACGCTGTTCGCACGCATTGACGAAAAGAAACTGCTGGAGGAAGTCCACACCGAAGCGGAAAAGCAGAAACAAGAAGCGGAGGCAGTAGCAGCCGCTCAGGAAAAGCCTGCCGGAGTCGCGCAGATCGGAATCGACGATTTCATGAATGTGGAACTGCGCACCGCGCAGGTCATCTCCTGCGAGAAGGTGCCGAAGGCAAAGAAGCTCCTGAAGCTCCAGCTGGATCTCGGTTATGAACAGCGGCAGGTCGTATCCGGCATTGCCAAATTCTATGAGCCGCAGCAGCTCGTCGGCAAAAAGCTGATCGTAGTCGCCAATCTGAAGCCCGCCACGCTGTGCGGCATCGAAAGCTGCGGCATGATCCTTGCGAGCGGCGAGGAACAGGTGCGGGTTGTGTTCCTTGCGGACGACACGCCGCTCGGCGAGCGGGTTCGCTGATGCCGTATTTTGATTCGCACGCGCACTACAACGACGCGCGCTTTGCGTCGGAATATCCCGGCGGCGCGCATCAGGCGCTTCTGGACGCGCACAGCGCCGGCGTCGCCTGCATTCTGAACGCCGGAACCAATCCGGAAACCTCCGTACAGTCACTTGCTCTCGCGGACGCGTATGCATGGATCTATGCGTCGGCGGGGCTGCATCCGACAGACTCGCTGGAAATTTCAGACGAGGCTCTGCCGGCTGCGCTGGACGCCCTCCGCGCCCTGACTACGCATCCGAAATGCAGAGCTATCGGGGAGATCGGTCTGGACTATCACTGGGATCCGGACGGAGCCGGGCGTCAGAAACGTATTTTTGACGAACAGCTGTCCATGGCGGAGGAAACAGGGCTTCCGGTGATCGTGCATGACCGCGACGCGCATGGAGACTGCTTTGATCTGGTGCGGGCGCATCCGAAAGTACACGGCGTGTTTCACAGCTTCAGCGGAAGTCCGGAGATGGCGCGGCAGCTCGCCTCGCTCGGTTGGTACATCTCTTTTTCCGGACCGATCACATACAAAAACGCGCACAAAGTCCGCGAAGCGGCAGCTCTGGTTCCGCGTGAGCTTTTGCTCATTGAGACGGATTCGCCGTATCTTCCGCCCACACCGCACCGCGGAGAGCTGAATTACTCCGGCTATCTCCCCCTGATCGCCGGCGCGCTTGCCGGTGTGCTCGGCATTTCCACGGATGAGACCGCCGCTTTGACCTGTCATAACGCCGAAACGCTGTTTGGCGTCCGCTGAAAACAGTATAGGATCCGCCGCTTCATGCGGCGGATTTTCTATGCTTCCTCTTTCCCTTCCAGAAAGCGGCTCAGCCGATCCAGCACATTTTTCTCAATGCGGGATACATAGGAACGTGATATGCCCAGCGCCTGCGCGACCTCCCGCTGCGTAACCGGAGGAGCATTGCCCAAACCATACCGCATTACCAGAATCCTGCGCTCACGTTCGCTCAGGTTTTCCTTAATGAAACGTATTGCCTGCGTGATTTTCCATTTCTCGTCGATATCGTCTGCGATGGTATCATCGATTTTGATAATATCGATATATGTAAGGGGATTCCCGTCCCGGTCCGTATCGATCGTCTCGTTGATGGACACCTCGCACATCGTTTTTTTCTGTGCGCGAAAATACATCAGGATTTCATTTTGAATACATTTGGATGCGTAGGTTGCAAATCGGGCGCCGTTGCGGATATCATAAGAATCGATTGCTTTGATAAGTCCGATCGTTCCGATGGAAATGAGGTCATCCTGCCCAAGCTGGGAGGCGTAATACTTTCGCACGATATGCGCCACCAGCCGAAGATTGTGCTCGATCAGTTTGCTTCTCGCGTCCTCCGCCTTCTCTTCCCGCATACGGTGAAACAGTGCGCTTTCTTCCTCCGCTGAAAGAGGGGGAGGAAATTTCTGTCCCGACGACACATTCAGCACCAGATAGGACAGACCGCCGATCAGCATTGCCAAAAAATCCGTAATCATATTTCCCTCCGGTATTTCCCTGTATATTCCACTATATGCGCGTCGGCGTGTCCGGTTTATATTATGCCGCAGTTTTTCTTTTTCCGCTTCGTCTTTTTTGTATTTCCTGCACTTCCTGTATTATCCTCTGATAATTTTCCGTGATCCGGTGCATGATAATAACGTCTCCGCACAGCGGATACAGTGCGGTCCAACAAATACAAGGAGAGCGGCGGGACATCCCTCGCAAATTGAAATCATGATTATGGACAGAATTGCCCTGATCCTCGTGATCATCGGCGGAATCAACTGGGGCAGCATCGGACTCTTCCAATTCGATATCGTCTCCTGGGCATTCGGGGGACAGGATGCACTGGCAAGCCGCATCGTCTACACAATCGTAGCGCTTGCCGCGCTGTGGTGCATTTCCCTTCTCTTCCGTTCCAGAGAAGCTATTGAAGAATAATCCCGGAACAGCACAAAGGGCATACCGTCTTATATCAGGCGGCATGCCCTTTGTTTTGGCGTTGCTGGAAGTGGAAGCTCCGTGAGGGGACTCGCTCCGGTCATCCCTCACCGGAGCGGGAAATCTTGTGCCAACGGCGGATATAGACGAGAAAAAGCCAAGTCGAAATTCGACTTGGCTTCATCTGGCAGGGGCACTAAGACTCGAACTCAGGACACGTGGTTTTGGAGACCACTGCTCTACCAACTGAGCTATACCCCTAAAGACGTGACATATTATAGCACACACGGACATGGATTGCAATACCTTTTTGAATTTTTCGGAGGAAAAATTTTGCCTGTTCTCTGACTATCCGGCAGCACTTTCAAACAGGAGCACAGTTCGCTCTGCCGGCTTCCGCATTCTGCGGCGGCTTTGGAAAGGAGAAACGGACATACCATCCGCTTCTCCCTTTCGAACACCTGCCGTCCGGCTCAGATTCTGAACGCCTTATCGACCGGAAGCGCACACAGAACGCCCTGCGCTTCCGTGCGCAGACCGTACTCACGATTGACGTCATCCATGACCTGTGCGCGGATGCTGTCCGGCGCCAGGATCGCGACGATCTCCTTTTCCGACTGCAGCGTAATGCCACTGAAGAGTTCTCCGCGATCCGCGTCTGCCAGACGCGCGCGGACAATCGTCCCGCCGGTCGCGCCCGCACGGCGTGCAGTCTGCATCACCTGATCCGTATAGCCCTGATTCACTGCCACCAGGATCAGACTGTGCTGATGTTCGTTTTTCATTGGTTCCGCGTCCTTTCTTTGTGTGACTTCGGGCTTCTCCATCGTCAGCATTGCTGCGAGCAGGCTGCTCACCGCCGACGGGGAAAACAGCATCATGATCCCCTTGCCGCGCCCGCCGCCGCCAAGGTTGCCGGTAAATTCTCCGACAATTTCGTTCACGGCGCTCTCCGCTCCCATGCTGATCAGGATATCCTTCTCGCTGCTGCCAAGTCCGAGAAGATCCATCATCTCCGTGGAAGCGGTACCGCGTCCCGTGCAGCGAAGCTGATATCCTACCCCGCGTTTTCTCATCCGCGCGGTCAGCTCCCTGCCGTATCCGCGTTCCGCGATGGTAATCAGCAAGCGCACTCGCTCCGGCTGCATTTCATTCATGAAAGCTCCTCCTCCGGTTCGTCATAATACAAAATGCCATCCTCCACACGGCTGAGGAGATCCGCCGCCTTTTTCGCAGCAGCACGCTTCTTCAGCACGCTGTACAGACCGATCGTCTGAATGGTAATCAGCGGAGTCATAGCGACCATCGCCACGATGCCGAATGCGTCCGTCAGTATGTTTCCGCCAACCGCGCCGCACGCACCGAGTGCAAACGGAAGAAGAAACGCCGTCGTCATCGGTCCGCTGGCAACGCCGCCGGAGTCAAATGCAACGCCGGTATAGAGCGGAGGCACAAAAAAGCTGATAATCAAAGAAACAGAATAGCCTGCAAGCAGAAACGGCATGATCGGCATGCCGGTCAGAATCCGAAGCATGGAGATCCCGACCGATACGGCGACGCCGACAGAAAGCCCGATGCCAATGGAACGCTGCGATATCTGACCGTTGGAAATCTCCTCCACCTGCTTTTTCAGGACATGCACCGCAGGCTCTGCAGCAACAATAAAGTACCCGACGAGCATCCCCACGGGAATCAGCAGATATTTGAAGGAGCCGCCCGCGATCTGCGCGCCGATCAGCTGTCCGGCAGGCATGAATCCGACGTTTGCTCCTGTCAGAAACAGCACCAGCCCGACATATGTATAGAGGAAGCCGCTGGCGATCCGCACGAGCTGATGAAAATGGAAGCGGCGGAAGATGAGTTGAAAGATAATGAAAACAGCGACGATCGGACAGAACGCGGTCAGAACCTCCCGCGCATAGTCAGGCATCTCACGCACGAACTCTCGGATGGCATCCGCCGTCGTCCGGATCTCATGAATCTGCGTCTGGGAGGCTGATGCTTCCGGCTTATAGCAGATGCTCAGAATGAGGACAGACAAAATCGGTCCGATACTGCACAGCGCCACAAGACCAAAGCTGTCCTCCGCCGAACGCTTATCACTGCGGATGGACGCCATACCGACGCCAAGCGCCATGATAAACGGAACGGTGATCGGTCCGGTCGTGACTCCGCCGGAATCAAACGCGGCGGGGATAAAATCCTCCGGGGCGAACATCGCCAGCGCAAAAACGATGATATAAAATACCAGAAGGAGTCCGGAGAGGCGTATACCGAGCAGCGTGCGCAGCATGGCAATGACGAGGAATGCGCCGACTCCGACCGCAACCGCAAGGATCAGCGTCAGATTGGGAATAGACGGGATCTGTTCTGCGAGCACCTGCAGATCCGGCTCCGCCACGGTAATCAGAATGCCCAGAACAAAGCAGGCAAGCAGAGGAAGCCAGCAATGCTTCGCGCGGCTCATCTGCACGCCGATGCCCTCGCCCATCGGCTGCATGGACAGCCCAGCACCGAGCGTAAACAGGCTCATTCCCAGAATCAGTAAAAAAGCGCCGAACAAAAAAAGCATCATCACGCCCGTTTCCACCGGAGCGATGGTTATGCTGAGCAGCAGAACGATCGCCGTAATGGGGAAAACGGAGGAGACGGATTCGATAAATTTTTCCTTGAGCTGTGGCATGCGCGCCGTATCCTCCCGGTGAATTGGAATTGCATGAATTCTTCATATATATTATATCAGACGCGGTGTTTCATTGCAACTGGACAGCCGGATAAATTTTCCGGTTTTACGTGTTTTTTTCGCCTGTATATAAACTTTACGTAAAGACATGAACGGTAATTTATGTGTCTCCGTGCGCGCGGCGAAAACGGCTCCCTCTCCGTGGGCAAGCCCGGTCCGGGAAGGGAGCCGTTTTATCTTTCTTTTTTCTTTCAGGAGTAGAAATCGTGTCCGCTGATGGTCATCACGTAATCGCGGTTTTGCGGAATCCAGAAATTGCTGGCAAGGGATGCATTGAGGAAATACAGGATGATGTCAGACACGCTGTACCCCTCCAGACAGATCTTCGCCGCGATCACAGCCTCCTCGCTCGGCGTACAGTAAATGGTCCCGTTTGCTGTCGGGGAAAACTGCACGCCGTATTTGGAGTCAAAAATCACTCCGTAAATCGAATCGGGGAACTGCGCGCTGCGCACGCGGTTCATAACGACATTGCCGACCGCGATCTGCCCGCGGAACGGTTCGATCCCCGCTTCCGAATAAATGATCCGCGAAAGCCAGTACACTTCATCCGCATTATAGTATTGGTCTCCGGGCAGAATAGGCGTATCTCCCGTGGTAACATATGCCGCAAACTCATCCGCATTCCAGGCGACATCGGCGCCCAGAGCCTTTGCCGCGGCGCGAAGCGGAACGTATGTACGTTCACCGTCCGCAAACACGCCGTTCTCACACCACAGATACCGGTTGTTCGCGATCATATAAGCGGCGCCGTCCGTCACGCTCATCTCGATGTCCTCTCCGCTGAAGCGCGCGCATAAAGCCGCACTGTCCCACGTCTCATCACACAGGCGCACCTCGTCCGTAAACTCGCCGAGCTCCACGTACGTTGTATCCTTGTACAGCACGGCATGGCCGGGATACCCGACGCCGTTGACATACAGCCGCACCTCTTCCTGCTCAGACGCAGGCGGCGCAGAAGCGCCCTGTACCGGCGCAGTCAGCGACGATGCGGTGAGAAGAAAGGCAAGCGCCTCCGCCAGAACGCCGATCTTCAGTTGTTTTGTGCATTCGGAAATCATACATTTCATGGTGAATCATCCTTTCTGTTTATAGGATACCATACAGAACCGTGCATTGCAACGCACAATATTTTCCTCACGGTCCCGCTTTGTTCACAATTAGGATTTGACATATCGCCGCGGAGATATTATAATGAAAGCTGAATACGATAACGCAGACGAATGGATACTGAATATGAAAAATCGACACGTCCGGCTGTCTCTTGGCGCGCTGCTGCTCACCGCTGCGCTCTCTCTTGGCAGTTGCGGCATAATTATTCTGAACAAACCGACGCCGGACAACACAGAAACGACACAGGCGCCGGAAGCGCCGGGGGGCGCCGCACCGCAGCCGGAAAGCACCGCATCCACACCGCAGCACGCGGATCAGTCGGAGTATTATGGCGCGTTTGCCGCCGCCTATCTGCGCCGGATCACGGATAACGGCTACAACTATGATGGCGCCTCCTTTCTGATCGCCTCGCCGCGGACGGAGGTGCTTCAGCTGCCGGACGCGGACAACGCCTATTCCGCCGCACTCTATAAAAGGAATGAGGATGTGGAGGGAGCATTGAACATCCGGCTTACGTGCTCTGCGGTGGATGAGGAATCCTTCTTTGACCAGCTGCACGCAAGCACGCTGGCGGACGATTATTTCGCCGATCTTTTGCTGGTGCCCGAGGGGAAAATCGGCTCGTTTGCTGCGGGCGGCGTGCTGACAAACCTGAAAAGCATGCCTCTGCTCGATCTTTCGCAGCCGTATTTTGACGCGGCTTCCATCGAAGCCGCAACCGCCGGCGGTGTCACCTATGCTGCCGCAGGAGCAGCCTCTTTTGAGATCACGTCGCTGCCCGCCGTATTCTTCAACCGCGGGCTGTTTGAGGAGAACGGCGTAGAGGTTCCCTACCCGCTCGTATATGAAGGAAAATGGACGTGGGACGCGTTCTTCGCCTCCTGTGCGTCCGTCGCGGGAATCAACCGCTATGCCGCCGCAAACGGCATCGAGCTGTTCAGCTCCTATGCAACGCAGTACGCGGCAGAGCTTCTGCCCAGCGCGGCGTTCTTTTCCTGCGGCGGGAAATTCGTTCGTTCCGACGGCTCGTCTTCCCCCTCAGTCTGCCTCTCAGAGGAGGACAGCGCCATCGCCGCCGTCATTACGCGTCTGTATCAGGATGAATACGCGCACAAGGACACCGCAAGCGGCGTCGCGCGCTTTCACAACGGAAAATCCCTGTACCTGCTTGACCGGCTTTACCTGATGTCCTGGATGCCGGACAGCCGGCAGAACTGGGGGATCCTTCCCCTGCCGAAAATGACGGAGGAGCAGGAGAACTATATCACGCTCGCCGACGACAGCGTTCTCTTTTTTGCCGTGCAGAAGGGCGCTATCCGTCCCGAAAGAACCTCCGTCGTCCTCTCGGCGCTCAATGCCGCTTCCTACGGCGTCCTCACAGAGGCATATGTAAAATACGCCATGAATCATCTGCTGCGGGACAACGACTCCGCCAACATGCTGGAGCTGATCGCCTTCTCCCGCTCCTACGATTTTGCGATGGCATTCAGCCGCAGCAACGCGTCACTTGCCTCGGCTACTGTGGTCGGAATGACCGAGCTCGCAGGCGGCACGCCGTTTTCCGCCATATGCGCGCGGATCCCGGCAGCGAACAGACAGCTTGCCGCACGGTATCCCGCGCCGGCCGGCTGATCTTCGCGTTCCATATATACGCTCCGCCTTGTGAAAAAAGAACTACACCGGGAGGTTCAACCGATGGGAATCAGTTCCCTGAACAACACCATTATCCTGCTCGGCAGGATTTTCGATACAAGGCAGCCCGTAAAGCCGATTTATCCGGACACCGCCGAAAAGCCGCCGTGTACTCTTTCCCCGATCCGGCAGCCGTTTTTGCGCGCGCTGCCGGAGGAAGCCGGCGTCTCAAGCGATGACGCCGCAGACTTCTTTTCCGCGATCGCGGCGGACGAAACGCTGAACATGCACAGCATCCTTCTGCTGCGGAACGGAAAAATGCTCGCGGAGGCGTGCTTCGGCGATCAGGATCTGCGCTGCTGGAAATCGACGTTTTCCGCCTGCAAAAGCGTTACCTCCCTTGCCATCGGGTTTCTCTGGGACGAGGGAAAAATCCGGCTGGACGATCGGCTGACCTCGTTTTTCGACAGCCGTCTGACCCCTCTCTCACGCCTCGCCGCCAAGGAGCTGACCGTCCGTCACCTGCTCACGATGTCCACCGGCGCATCTTTCAACGAAGCGGTGATGATGACGGAGCGGGATTTCGTGAAGGGGTATTTCAGCGGCACCTTCGCGCCTGGCGCGTTTTCCTACAACAGCCTGAACACCTATATGCTCTCCGCGATCCTGCATGAGATCACAGGCGAGAATCTGACGGAATACCTCAAGCCGCGGCTCTTTGACAAGCTCGGGATCGAAAACGTGTACTGGGAAAAATGCCCGCTCGGGATCGAGAAAGGCGGTTGGGGACTGTATATCCGCCCGGAGGACATGGCAAAGCTCGGGCAGTTCATTCTCCAGGACGGCGTATGGAACGGCGAGCGGCTGCTCTCCTCCGAATGGCTGGCACAGGCGGCGCACCGGCAGATCTCCACAGGAGACGTGTCTGAGCTGTATGATTACGGCTTTCAGATCTGGACCGGCAGAAATCACGATTCGTTTCTCTTCAACGGAATGCTCGGACAGAACGTGCTCGGCTTCCGCGAAAGCGGCGTCCTGCTTGTCTCGAACGCGGGAAACGACGAGGTATTCCAGCAAAGCAGCTATTTCCGGCTGGCGGAGAAATTCTTCGGCCGTCCGCTCCCCGACACGCTGCCGCCTAACGAAAGCGCAACGCGGCGACTGAGCGGCGTCATCGATTCGCTTGCCGAGCATCCGCAGCGCAGCGTGACGCCGGCGCCTCAGAAAAAAACGCGTCTCCCTTTTCTGAACCGCTTCCGCAAGGAAGCGCCCGTCATCCCGTCCCCTGCGCCGCTCCCGCCGGAGTGCGGAGAGCTGAGCGGGCTTCGTTTCACGGCAAAGGATGAAAACGCGCCCGCCGTCGGTCTCATGCCTGTCATATGGCAGGCGGTCCAGAACAATTATTCCTCCGGCTTCAAGTTCGTCTCCTTCCTGCGCAGCGGCTCCGCTTTCTATATGACGTATGCGGAGGAGGAGGAAAGCCACCTGATCCTGATCGGCTTCACATCGCCCGCCGACAGCAGCCTCCGCTTCGCCGGCGTGCCGTATCAGGTAAAGACGCTGGGCACATTCACCCACGATGAGGACGGTGTTCCGCTTCTGAAGATCCGCATTGATTTTATCGAAACCCCGATGACGCGCTGTATCAAGCTCTACTATGCCGGCTCGCAGCCGCATCTGAAGCAGTACGAGCGTCCTGGCAGCGATTTCATCTTCTCCAAGGTGCTCGGCATCAAAAAGGAGCTTCTCGCCGCACCGCTGATCGGCACAACGGTGAACAAGGTGGACAACGACTACCTGCGCTATCGGATCGCGAAAAAATTCCAGCCGGATATCCGTCTGGAATCCTCCGCCGCTCCCTGAGCCAAGACTTCCATCGAAAGGAAAAAGCCATGGACTCTTTCAACGGATACCTGATCCTCAGTGATATCGACGGTACGCTGACTGTGCGCGGCGGCGAAGTCACCGAGGAAAACCTGCGCGCCATCCGCCGTTTTCAGGCGGGCGGCGGGCTCTTTTCCCTCGCCACCGGCCGTCAGCCGGATTATATTGAAAAATTTCCCTTCCGCTCCAACGCTCCGGTCATCACCATCAACGGCACGCTGCTCTGCTCCCCGGAGGGGGAACCGCTCGTACACATGCCGATGGAGGAGGACTTTGAAGACGTGCTCCGCTGCGTCGCCGACAGGCATCCGGGCGTTCTTCAGATCCGCCGTCACTGCCTTCCGGGAAACCGTCTGTGGGAACGCGCCGTTCACGGTGATAACCTCACGCCGATCCTGGGCGGGGATCCCGTTTACAAATTCGTAATGATCTGCGACCGGGAAGAAACGGCGCTCGCACTGATGCGGGAGATGCTCTCCCGCTTCGGCACACGATACGAATTTGACCGGAGCTGGTCGGTCGGACTGGAAATGCACCGCAAGGACAGCGGCAAGGGCGCCTGCGTCCGGCTTCTGCGCGAGATGCTGCCGCAGATTCATACCATCATCGCCGCCGGAGACTATGAAAACGACATCTCCATGCTCCGCGAGGCGGACATCGGCTGCGCGGTCACCAACGCGCTCCCTTCCGTCAAGGCTGCCGCCGACCGAGTGATCGCGGCAAACACCGAAAACGCGATCGCCTACCTCATTGACACGCTGATCCCCCAGCTGCCTCCATGCGGGAATACTCGCTGATCCGTTCCGCGCGCCGGACTTTGTCCCTCGAGATCACGCCGGAGGGCAGCGTTCTGGTACGCGCGCCGCAAGGGCTTTCGCGGCGGGAGATCGACGCCTTCGTCCTTGCGCACGAGGACTGGATCGTGCGTCACGCCGCGCTGTCCGAGAGGCGGCGCGCCTTTGACGCGCAGCACTTTTCCTCCCCGCAGCAGCTGGAACAGCTGGCACAGCAGGCACGGCGCATCCTGCCGGAAAAGACAGCGGCGTGGGCGCGCGTGATGGGCGTCGTTCCGTCCGGCGTACGCATTACACATGCGAAAACCCGTTTTGGAAGCTGCTCCGCGCAGAACCGCATCTCCTACAGCTGCCGTCTGATGGCGTATCCGGAAGAGGCGATCGACTATGTAGTCGTTCATGAGCTGTCCCATATCCGCTATAAAAACCATTCTCCTGCTTTCTATGCGTTCATTGCGCGCTTTCTGCCGGATTACCGGCGGCGCGAGGCGCTGCTGAAGCTGAAGGACTGACGAAAGGACGTTTCCATGCAGCCGTATCATACGACTCTCTGCTATATTGAAAAGGACGGCGCCTATCTGATGCTGCACCGCGTCAAAAAGGAGAACGATCTGAACCGCGACAAATGGATCGGCATCGGCGGCAAGTTCGAGCCGTTTGAATCTCCGGAGGACTGCCTTCTGCGCGAGGTGCGGGAGGAAACCGGACTGACGCTGACGGACTGGCGCTACCGCGGCATTGTCACATTTGTCTGCGACACATGGGACGCGGCGGAGTATATGCATCTGTTCACCGCCGCCTCCTTCACCGGTACGATGACCGACTGCGACGAGGGCGAGCTCTGCTGGGTTCCGATTCACGAGGTGTATTCCCTGCCGATGTGGGAGGGCGACCGGATTTTCCTCGATCTACTGAGAGAGGACGCGCCGTTTTTCTCGCTGAAGCTCGTATACACCGGTGATTCGCTGCGCGGCGCATGGCTGAACGGGGAAAAAATCCGATGAAGCAGAAAAAGAAGCAGCCCTCCGCCTGTGAGAGCTGCGTATACTACGATTACAACGAGGAAGACGATCAGTTTGAGTGCCGGGTGGATCTGGACGAGGACGAATTTCTCTCCTTTCTCACCCGCAAAACGCAGAACTGCCCGTACTACAAGTTTTACGACGAATATAAAAGCGTACAGAAGCAGAATTGACGCCGTTGTGCGCCGACAAAAAAGAATACGCCGGCAGCCTGTCATGCGTCCGGCGTATTCTCTTGTCCCTCCATGGTACTCTTGCGGCGCAGGCGCTGCCGGATCGCCCAGACAGTCCAGCCGAGCATACACCCTGCCGCCGGCGCTGCACACAGCAGAAGCAGAATCAGGTATCCGAGCGCGTCCCACCCCTCTGCGCGCAGCATGCCGATCCCGCACGCAAGAGCCGCCGCCGCGACGGCAGCCGACGGAATCGCGCGGATATACCACCGCCGGGACACCCGGCACAGAAGAAGCTGCAGGCAGAAGGCAGGGATCACGGGAACGTATAAAGCCAGCGACGAAAGCAGTCCCGCCGGAATATCGCATGGCACGATCTCCAGCCAGCAAAGGACAAAAAACGCCTCCGTCAAACAGAAAAGCAGACATACTGCCAGCAGCACCCATTCGGTTCTTTTTTTCATGTCGTCCTCACTTTCCCTGTTTTTCAAACGCGCCGCTCCCGTCCATCCGACAAAATTCGCGCCGTCCGGAAAAAAATCATCTTTACAAAAATCGACGGATATGCTAATATAATATGCTATGATATGGTTCGGAAAGGAGAGGCGCGGCATGAAACTGATCCTGCATCACAGCTACAGCCAGAGCAGCGGAATGTCCGCGCTCGACACGCTCCGCGCGCTGACGCATTGCGGCGCCCATGCGCTCGTCTGCCGGATACGCCGTTCCAGCGATAATGTACTCCTTGTCCATCAGGACACGACCATGGCGCGCCTTTGTCTGTGCGAAGAACGGATCGACGCGCTCCGTTTCTGCGAGATCGACGCGCTGATGCGGCTTAGCGGATACAGCATTCTCACGCTGAACGAACTGCTGGAGAATTATACGGAAAAAACGCCTCTTATCCTGCATTTCCGCGGCTTCCGTCCGGACGCCTCCGTCATCAGCCGTTTCATCGGCGATCCCCGTTTTTCCTTCGCCACGGACAGCGTTGAACAGCTTCGTGTGATCGCGGATGGCTTCCCCGCGCACCGGACAGTCGGCTTCGCCTGTCATATTCCCAATGCCGCTGCCATGCTCCGCGCCGGCGCGTCTGCCGTCTGCCTGTATGGGCGGAGACTCTCCGAGTATCCGCCGGAGCAACTGCTCCAGCTCGGAACCAGAGAACATCTTCTGCTGGAGATTCCGGAGCTGTCGGCGGAAGGGCTGGACGCGGAAATGCAGAAAGCCGGGGAGCTCGCCTGCTCCGGCGTGCTGCTCTCCCCTGAGAGCATCCGGTAAAGCTACGCTTTTCTCCCCCGCAGCAAAACCGGCGCCGGATACACGCTGTACGGCTCCGACAGATCCGCCTGCGCGATCCTGCCCTCGTAGATCTTCTCCAGTCCCGGCAGGGATGCAAGATCATCCGGCTTCATCAGCCCCATATTCTTCGGCAGCACCGCCGCGCCGCTCGTTTCCAGCACCCATGACACAAACTGCGAACAGGTAAAGCGGCGGCTGGTATTGGTCGGAATGCCGAAGGCACAGGAAAACAGCCCGATGAAATTATACCGGTAGCTGTATTTCTCGCGGTACATGCTTTCCAGCGTTTTCCGGATCCGGGCGTACACCTCATCGGCGACAGGCAGCCGGTACAGAACGCAGCGGCACTCCCCGAACAGAGCGAATATACCGCGATGGATGTTTTCCTTTTCAAAGCCGCTGCGGAACGGATTGTGCAGACCGCGGCGGGCAAAGCTGTACATCTCGTGCAGTCCGCGATCCAGCGAAAGAGATGCATGGGCAAAGCGGTCGCCTGTCACCGCGCCGATGGCGCTGGCGATCCGGGTACCTGTTCTTGTCAGAAATATGTAGATATATTCCACTGTTCATCCTCGATTCAGAAAGCGGCAGGCGTTCGGTCGCCGGACAAGCCAGCGCAGAGCGCATCCCACATCCGGAAACGAACGCTCAGCCGAACCTATCTGCCGTTTACAACAACAGTATATCAGATACTGTTTCCGCAGTCTACGATTATTAACAAAAATTAATATTTATTTTTACCGTCATCCGAAAGCGAGGAGAGAAACCGTGCCACAGAAGCTGCTTGCCGTCATCGGACCGACAGCGTCCGGAAAAACCGCGCTGGCAGTCCGCCTCGCCCATCTCCTGAACGGCGAGATCGTCTCCTGTGATTCCATGCAGATCTACCGACGTATGCGCATCGGTACAGCTGCGCCGACTGACGCGGAAATGGAAGGGATTCCGCACCATCTGATCGGAATCACAGACCCGGACGAATCCTTTTCCTGCGCGGATTACGTCCCCCTTGCCGAGGAGTGCATCCGAACAATCGCCGCGCGCAGCAAAACGCCCATTCTTTGCGGCGGCACGGGGCTGTATCTGGATTCTTTGCTGCGCGGCGGCTCCTTTTCTGAGGCGCCCGGCTCCGAGGCGGTACGCGCTTCCCTGCTCGATTTTGCCCAAAAGAACGGCACGCAGGCACTGCATGACCGGCTGCGCGAGGCAGACCCGACGTCGGCGGACGCCATCCATCCCAACAACATTCGCCGGGTCGTGCGCGCCCTCGAAATCTACGAGGTGAGCGGCGTGACAAAATCCGAGTGGGACCGCCGTTCTCGCACGCAAGAACAGAAATATGACGCCTGTCTGATCGGTCTGGATTTCCGGGACCGGCAGCGTCTGTACGACCGGATCGACCGGCGCGTCACGCAGATGATTCGCGACGGACTGATCGCCGAAGCACACGCGCTGTATGACGACGGCATGCTGAACGAGCGCTGCATCGCCGCGCAGGCGATCGGATATAAGGAATGGATCCCGTATTTCCGCGGCGAATGCACCGAGGAGGAGTCCGCTGCGCTGATCCGCCTTTCCACCAGGCGCTATGCCAAACGGCAGCTCACCTGGTTCCGCCGCTACACGGACGCCGTATGGCTGTATCCGGATGAGGCGGGGGATGCGCTCCTTGGTACCGATGTGCTTGCCGATCAAGCGCTGGAGGCCCTCCGCCAACGCGGATGGAACGTCTGACGCGTGTCGGAAAACGGCTCGCCGAGGGAAAACTGTCCCGGGCGCGCCGCGCGATTTGAACAGAACACTGTACGAAAGACGCCGCAATATTCACCGAACATACAAGCACCGGAAGCAGCTGCCATGCAGCGCCTACTTCCGGTGCTTTTTTCGCGGATACTGTCCGGCGGGAAACAGGCAACCGATCTCCGGCAGCTTCGCCTCTGACGCATGTACGCTGCAGTGCAGTCCGTACGGCACTGCAGCCGCCGATTCATTTTCGGCAGAAAAGCTGTAATTTCATCCAAAAGGAGCCGCAATGCAGCCATCTTTGTTTGTGCGTAAACATACATGAACGCAGCGAAATCCTGCCGGAATATGAATTTACCACTTGACAAAACTGCAAAGCAGATATATAATGGGGTAATTATAGATGAAAATCCACCCTTCGCGCAGCGCATGCAGGATGCTTCTCTCCGTACATAACCGGCGGGCGCGAAAAGCTGAACAAATTTAAGCCAGGTGATATCGCATTACATATACAAAACGCACATATTTTTCAATATGCACTCTTTATGCATGATCCGTGCAGCATGATCGTCTGCATTATGCATGACGCTCCGCTCCGGCAGAGGGAAACTGAGCGTCCGCCGGGCGCACGTCACCAAATTCAAACTGAGAAAGGAAGCTGAATGCGCCTCCCTCCGGTACACAGGCTGCATTCCATGAATCAGATGAATTCCAAGACGCTGATCTATATCGTTAAGCGGCTCTTTCTGGCAATTCTGACCATCTGGGTCGTCATCACAGTCACGTTCTTCGTGATGCACGCAGTGCCCGGCGGTCCGTTCACCTCGGAAAAAGCCGTTTCCGCCGAGGTTCAGGCCGCCATGGAGGCAAAGTACGGTCTGGACAAGCCCCTGCTCGTCCAGTACGGCACCTATCTGAAAGGTATCGTCACCGAGTTTGATTTCGGTCCCTCCATCAAGCAGAAAGGCAGAGACGTGCTGACGATCATCTTCGACGGACTGAAAACCTCCGCCAAGCTGGGCGTCATCGCGGCTGGGATCGCGCTTGTCACCGGCGTGGTGCTCGGCGCAGTTGCCGCTCTCCGCCGCAATAAGCTCTCCGACCGCATCATTATGGTCATCACCACCGCGTTCGTATCCATGCCATCCTTTATTATGGGTACGCTGCTGCTGCTTGTGTTCACCCTGGCCCTGCCAATCTTCCCTGCAAACGGCTCGACCAGCGCAGGTCTTGTGCTTCCGGTCATTACGCTGTCCCTGTCTCCGATGGCGCACATCACGCGTCTTTCGCGCTCCTCCATGCTGGATGTGCTCGGTCAGGATTACATCCGCACCGCAAAGGCGAAGGGCGTTTCCGGCATCAAGATTATCTTCGGTCATGCACTGAAAAACGCCATGATCCCCGTGATTACTTATTTCGGACCGATGCTTGCCTACATTGTGACCGGCTCGCTGGTCGTTGAAAAGATCTTCGCCGTTCCCGGCGTCGGACGTGAGTTTGTCGGCAGCATCACCAACCGCGACTACCCCGTCATCATGGGCACCACCATTGTACTTGCCGCGCTGATCGTCATTATGAATCTGATTGGCGACATCCTGTACAAAGTGGTCGATCCGCGGATCAATCTGGAATAAGGAGGCGGAAGAATGAAAAAGAATCCCTTCAGCATGCATACGGATCTGGAGCTTTTCACGCCCGCCACGGACAAGGAAAAGGAATATATTCTGCAAATGCGTCCGTCCACCACGTTTTTCAGAGACGGCGTCAAGCGCTTTCTGAAAAACCGTCTGGCAACCTTCAGCCTGATAACGATCGTACTGATCACGCTGATCGCCGTTTTTCTGCCGATGTTCTGGCCGTATTCCTACGAACAGCAGCTTGGTGTCGTGATCGGAAAATCCCCGGACGCCTCCTACAACAATCTTGCCCCATTCCAGTACGGCTCCACCGAACGCGCCGCCATTGAGAAGTACAATCTCTGGAAAGAATGGAAAAAGACCGGCGCCGTGATGACCGAAGAGGAATTCAACGCCTATCGGGAAACCGGAACGGAAGCCTTTGAAGAATACTACGCGGCGCAGATCGAGCGGATCCGCCGGGATGTGGAAGCCATCCGCGCCAAGGGCGGCGCCGAAAGCGAAAAAGCCGCGCTCTCCAAGGAAGCGGAAATCAACGAGCTGCAGGAACGGAAAGAGAAAAACCGTCTCTCCTTTCTCGCCTCAAACGGGTATAAGGAAGGCTATCTCACCTACAAGGCATATACCATCGCCGTCAGCCAGTGGGAAAACGGCGAGGTTCCCACAAAGCCGTTTCCGCACATTTTCGGCACGGACAGCGCCGGACGCGATTATCTCATCCGTGTCGTCTACGGCACCCGCATCTCCCTTGCCGTCGGCTTTTTTGCCAGCATCATCGTTCTGATTATCGGCATGACGGTCGGCTCTATCGCCGGCTACTGCGGCGGAAAAGTGGATCTGATCATCATGCGCATCGTCGATATCATCTATTCCCTGCCGGATATGCTGATGGTCATTCTCCTCGCATCCGTCATGAAGCTGACGCTTGGAAAAGCCATCGAAGGCACGATCCTGGAATCGATCGGAAGCAACATCATCAGTCTGTTCATCGTTTTCGGGCTGCTGTACTGGGTCTCCATGGCGCGCCTGATCCGCGGTCAGATCCTCTCTCTGCGCGAGCAGGAGTATGTGCTTGCTGCCAGAGCTGCGGGCGCAAAGGGAAAATGGATCATCTTCAAGCACCTGATCCCCAACTGCATCAGCGTTGTGATCATTTCTACGGCGCTCCAGATCCCGAGCGCGATCTTCACGGAAAGCTATCTCTCCTTTCTCGGACTGGGCGTCAACGCCCCGATGCCCTCCCTCGGCTCCCTCGCCTCCGACGCGCTGGACGGCGTGAATTCCTACGCCTACCGGCTCGTCATTCCGGCAATCGTCATCTCCCTGATCGTTCTCTCCCTCAATCTTCTGGGCGACGGACTGCGGGATGCCTTTGACCCCAAGCTGAACGATTAAGGAAGGAGAATACATACGATGGCATTACTGGAAGTAAACGACCTGCACACCTCCTTTTTCACCGACGCCGGTGAAGTCAAGGCGGTAAACGGCATCTCCTTCTTTCTCGAGCACGGAAAGGTACTGGGGATTGTGGGCGAATCCGGCTCCGGCAAATCCGTGACCGCGTATTCCATCATGCAGATCCTCGCCTCCACGGGCAGAATCGTCTCCGGCTCCATCAAATATGACGGGACGGAGCTGGTGGGCGCCGGCGAAAAGGTCATGAAGCATATCCGCGGCAACAAGATCTCCATCATTTTTCAGGACCCAATGACCTCTCTGAATCCGACCTACACGATCGGTCATCAGCTGATGGAGGCGATCCTGCTCCATACCGACCGCAACCGCGAACAGGCACGGCAGCGCGCTGTCGAAATGCTCCGCATGGTCAACGTCAATGAACCGGAAAAGCGGATGAATCAATATCCGTACGAATTCTCCGGCGGCATGCGCCAGCGCGTCATGATCGCCATGGCGCTTGCCTGCGAGCCGGATATCCTGATTGCAGACGAGCCGACCACGGCGCTTGACGTCACCATTCAGGCGCAGATTCTGGAACTTATGATGTCCCTGCAAAAGGAACTCGGCATGGCGATCATTATGATTACGCACGATCTCGGCGTGATCGCGCAGATGTGCGACGAGGTGATTGTTATGTACGCGGGCGGCATCTGCGAGCAGGGCACCACAGACGAAATCTTCTACAATCCGCGTCATGAATACACAAAGGGGCTGATGCGTTCCATCCCGACTGCCGGCACGGCAGGAAAAAAGCTCCAGCCGATCACCGGCACGCCGATCGATCTGCTCAATATGCCGAAGGGCTGTCCTTTCGCGCCCCGCTGCGAAGCGGCGATGCGCGTCTGCCTGCAGCGTCCTGCGCCGCGCATGGACATCAACGACTGTCACCGCGCCGCATGCTGGATGAATGTCAAACGAGCCATCGAGGACGGCTCCGTTCAGCCCGAGGAGCTGGCAAAGTATCTGCCGACGGAAGGAGGAGCGCAGCATGAATAACCCGGAAAACAAAAGCACGCATCTGGTCGAAGTCGAAGATCTGAAGGAATACTTCGATATCAGCGTCGGACTCTTCCGAACGAAGCCTCTGAAAGCCGTGGACGGCGTTTCCTTCTACATCGACCGCGGTGAAACGCTCGGACTTGTCGGGGAATCCGGCTGCGGAAAGACTACTGTCGGCCGAACGCTGCTCCATCTCTATAGGCCCACCGGCGGGCGCATCTTCTTTGAGGGACAGGAGATCAGCTCAAAGCAGAGTCTCGCGGAGTACCGCAAAAAAGCGACGATGGTGTTTCAGGATCCGTACTCTTCCCTGAACCCGCGCATGACGGTGGAGGACATCATCGCGGAGCCGCTGGACATTCACGGTCTGTACCAGACAAAAGAGGAACGGCACGAACGCGTTCTGGAGCTGATGGCGCACGTCGGTCTCAACAGTGAGCATGCGGCGCGCTACGCGCATGAATTCTCCGGCGGTCAGCGCCAGAGAATCGGCATAGCCCGCGCGCTTGCCGTCAACCCGCAGTTTATCGTCTGCGACGAGCCTGTCTCCGCCTTGGACGTCTCCATTCAGGCGCAGGTCATCAATATGTTCGACGAACTGCAGGAAAAGCTGGGACTGACATACCTGTTCATCGCACATGACCTTCTCGTCGTTCGCCATATCAGCGACCGGATCGCAGTCATGTATCTCGGCAAAATGGTGGAGCTTGCCGATGCCGACGAGATCTACGACCATCCGCTGCATCCCTACTCACAGGCGCTGATGTCCGCCGTCCCCCAGCCGGATCCCAAAACCGCGCGGGAGAATAAACGCATTGCGTTGCAGGGTGATATTCCCAGTCCGCTCAATGCTCCCTCCGGATGCCCCTTCCGCACGAGATGCCCGTATGCGGACAAGCATTGCGCGGAAAGCATGCCGGCATTCTCTGAGGTTTCCCCGCGTCATTTTGTTGCCTGCCACCGGGTAAACGGCGGCACGGCGTCCGCCTCCCACTGATTCACCGCATGCAAAACGGAGCGTGCAATATCCGTTTTCATGCTATGAATAAATCTTTTTGAAAGGATAATCATCATGAAAAAGCTTCTCACCGTGTTTCTCGCTCTTCTGATGGTGGCTGCCTGCCTCGCCTCCTGCGGAAAAAATGGCGGCAATAACGCTGATATCGTGAAGGGTGACCCGCCTGTCCTCAAGTATCTCTACAATACGAGCAGCGGTCACAAGGCAATCGCCGAATACCTGCAGGCTGCCCTCAAGACCGCCGGCATCACCATGAATCTGGAAAACCAGGAATGGGCAACCTTCCTTGAAACCCGTAAAGCGGGCAACTACTCCGTCGCCCGCAACGGCTGGATCGCCGACTACAGCGACCCGATCTGCTTCCTTGACATGTGGACCTCGAACTCCGGCAACAACGACGTACAGTTCGGCAAGGGCGCACACAAGGATCTCGCCATGTACAGCCTTGACCTCACCAAGTACGGCGGGGAAAAGATCAAAGACGGAACGTGGGCACAGACCTACGACGTTCTGATCTCCAAGATCAAGTCCGAAACGGACGCCACCAAGCGCTATGAGATGATGCACATGGCAGAGGACATGCTGATGGACACCGGCTGCATCACGCCTCTGTACTTCTACACCGACCTCTACATGCTGGATGACAGCGTGAAGGGCTTCTACTCCAACCCGCTCGGCTATAAGTACTTCTCCAAGACCACCATCGCAGGTAAGGATTCCATCTCCGTCTGCCTCGCCTCTGAGCCGCAGACGCTGGATCCCGCCCTCAACTCCGCCGTCGACGGCGCAACCATGCTGGCGCATCTCTTCTCCGGTCTCGCCAAGTGGGATCAGGACGCAAAGGGCAATCTTGTCATCGTTCCTGACGCCGCCAAGGATCTTCCGGAAGGCGTTGCCAACGCAGACGGCACCGTTACCTACACCTACACGCTCCGCGACAATCTGAAGTGGTCCGATGGCAAGGCCGTCACCGCCGGTGATTTCGAGTTCGCATGGAAGCGCGCCGCCTCCACGGCTCTCGCTGCCGACTACGGCTACATGTTTGAAGTCGTCAAGGGCTACGGTGACGCGGATGTGGACGGTCTGGCACCGCTTGCCGTCAAGGCTGTCGATGACAAGACTCTGACGGTCACGCTGAGCAACGCTGTCGCCTACTGGAACGAGCTGCTCGCATTCCCGACCTACTTCCCGGTCCGCAAGGATATCGTTGCCAACGAGAACTGGGCGACCGAAGCCGCCACCTATATCTGCAACGGTCCTTACACGATGAGCGCATGGGATCACAAGAGCGTCATCACGCTGACCAAGAATGACAAGTACTGGGATGCCTCTCACGTCACCATGAAGGAAGTCAAGTGCTTCCTCTCCGACGACGCCAACAACATGCTCACCAACTTCAAGAACGGCACATGGCAGCTGATCGACGACGTCCCGACCAACGAGATCGCAACTCTGAAAAAGGATTATCCGACGGAGTTCGTCGTTGCCGGACAGATCGGCACCTACTATGTCTGCTGGAACATCAATGAAGAGCTTCTGCCCGCCAACTCCGGTCTGACCGGTGTGGAAGCGGAGAAAGCACGTCAGGAGATCCGCAAGGCGCTCGGTCTGCTCTTCGACCGCAACTATATCGTCGAGGAGATCGCACAGGGTGGTCAGGTTCCTGCCTCTTCTTTCGTTGCCATGGGTATGCACAACCCCGACGGCTCTGAATTCTATCAGACTGCCGGCACGAGCAAGGACTACAACGGTTACTACGACGTTTCCAAGGAAGCTTATGAGAGCAACTGCCAGGCTGCTCTGGCAACGCTGCAGAAGTACTACAACCTTAAGGTTGCCGGATGACCGTTTTCAGCCTCATAAGCATCTGAGCTTCGCGGAATTGGGGATAACCCTTTCCGTGTATTGCACATGAGCGGATGCTTTTCGGAAAGCAAGGGGAATATGCCCCGATCTCAGCCTGAAGCTGAGCGCAGCTTCCATTCAAAAGCCGTCAGGAGAGGATTCTCTCGGCGGCTTTTTCAGTGCATACACGGGTCAAGAAAGCGCGGCGGCAGGGAGAACGCGCATTTTTTCATGTTCCCCTTGACATTTCCCAAAGAACGGATATAATTATAGTGGTGGAAGTTGGTTTGTTTTTGAAAAAAGTGGTTTTCCCCCTATTTTCAGCGCCGGTTTCACATCCGGGCACCCTTTCTGCAGCGGCTATCCGCGGCAGAGCGCTCTTCCCTGTCCGCTTTTCCCGGTGAACGGACGCTTTTCACAGGTTTATGGGCGTGTCATGCTCCGCCCCTGCAAAATACACATTCAAAAAATCGGAGAGGAGGAGTCTTATGACGCCTGCAATGCATTTACTCGCGGCTGCCGCTGCAACGGAACCCAGCATCCTGTTTGTCGCCCTGATGGGCATCGGCACGGTTCTGCTCGGACTGACCTGCATCATCTTCATCTGCATGCTGATGAGCGCACTGTGCAGAAAGTTCTCAAAACCGGAAGAAGCGGCTTCCAAACCGGAAGCGCCTGCCGCAGCCCCCGCCGCGTCCGCAGCGCCCGCCCCGCAGTCGGATATTCCGAACCGCACGGAGCTGCTTGCCGCTATCACTGCCGCCATCGCAGAGGAGCTGGGAACGGACGTTTCGGCGATCCGTGTCCATTCCTTCAAACGGATCGGCTGATCCGAGATCACTCACAACAATTTTAAGGAAGGTACTTATCTCATGAAAATGTATAAGGTCAACGTCAACGGCAACCTCTATGAGATCACGCTGGAAGTGGTCGACAAGGCAGACGTCAAAGTTCCCGCAGCTGCTCCCGCTCCCGCAGCTGCCCCTGCCCCCGCTGCCGCCGCTCCTGCAGCAGCAGGCTCCGAAAAAGTCACCGCGCCGATGCCCGGCACGATTCTCGCCGTCAACGTAACAAACGGCGCTTCCGTCAAGAAGGGCGACGTTCTCTTCATTCTCGAAGCCATGAAGATGGAAAACGAGATCATGGCCTCCCGCGACGGTGTAATCGCATCCGTCAACACGACCAAGGGCTCCAGCGTGGAAGCCGGCGCGGTCCTCTGCACACTCGCATAAGGATCGGAGGCTGCACGATTTATGGAAACCATCATCAACTTCCTGAAGCAGACCGGCTTCTCCATGATCGCCGAAAACTGGAAGGTGCTGGTGATGATCGGTATTTCCTGCCTGCTTTTGTATCTTGCCATTGTCAAGAAATTTGAGCCGATGCTGCTTCTTCCGATCGCATTCGGTATGCTCCTTACCAACCTGCCCGGCGCTGAAATGTTCCATGAGGAGCTTTTCGCCGACGGACATGTGCATTGGGATCTCTTTGGCGGCAGTGCGGAAATAACCCCCGGTCTGATCGATTACCTCTACCTCGGCGTTAAGCTCGGCATTTATCCGTGCCTGATCTTTCTCGGCGTCGGCGCCATGACGGATTTCGGTCCGCTGATCGCCAACCCGAAGAGCCTCCTCCTCGGCGGCGCTGCGCAGCTCGGTATTTTTGCCACCTACATCGGCGCAAAGCTGATGGGCTTCACCGCGCAGCAGGCCTCCTCCATCGGCATCATCGGCGGCGCGGACGGTCCGACCGCCATCTATGTCACGACGCGCCTCGCGCCCGAGCTTCTCGGACCGATCGCCGTGGCTGCATATTCGTACATGGCGCTTGTTCCGGTCATCCAGCCTCCGATCATGAAGGCGCTGACCACCAAAGCAGAACGCCAGATCGTCATGAAAACGCTCCGTCCTGTATCCAAGCGTGAAAAGATCATTTTCCCGATCGTGGTCACCGTCTTCGTTGCGCTTCTTGTGCCGTCCGCCGCTCCGCTGGTCGGCTGCCTGATGCTCGGCAACCTCTTCAAGGAATGCGGCGTTGTGGAACGTCTGAACAAGACGGCGCAGAACGAGCTGATGAACATTGTGACCATTATGCTCGGTATCTCCGTCGGCGCAACCGCCACGGCGGACACCTTCCTTGCCTGGAGCACCATCAAGATCATAGTCATGGGCGTCGTTGCGTTCAGCCTCGGCTCCGCGGGCGGCGTGCTCCTTGCCAAGTTCATGAACCTTTTCCTCAAGAACAAGATCAACCCGCTGATCGGTTCCGCCGGCGTCTCCGCGGTTCCGATGGCGGCACGCGTTTCTCAGGTTGTCGGTCAGAAGGAGAATCCTTCCAACTTCCTCCTGATGCACGCAATGGGTCCGAATGTTGCCGGTGTTATCGGCTCCGCAATCGCCGCCGGTGTTCTTCTCGCCCTCTTCGGCGCATAATCAACGCCCGGTACTCCCCCACCGGACAGAAAGGAACTTTGTTGCTCGATGGCAAATAAACTGTATATTACGGATACCATTCTCCGCGACGCGCATCAGTCCCAGGCAGCAACCCGTATGCGTCTGGAAGACATGCTGCCCGCGTGCGCCATTCTCGATAAGATCGGCTACTGGTCAATCGAATGCTGGGGCGGCGCCACCTTCGACGCCTGCATGCGCTTTTTGAACGAGGATCCGTGGGAACGGCTCCGCGCGCTCAAGAAAGCAATGCCCAACACGAAGCTGCAGATGCTGTTCCGCGGTCAGAATATCCTCGGCTACAAGCATTATGCAGACGACGTTGTAGACGAATTCGTCAAAAAATCGATTGAGAACGGCATCGACGTCATCCGCATCTTCGACGCGCTGAACGATCCGCGCAACCTCGACCGCGCGGTCAAAGCGTGCAAGAAATACGGCGGCATCTGCGAAACCGCCATCAGCTATACCGTATCTCCCGTCCACAACGAGGACTATTTCGTCAAGCTCGCCATGCAGCTGGAGAAGATGGGCGCGGACGTGATCTGCATCAAGGATATGGCGAATCTGCTGCTTCCCTATGATGCATATTCGCTCGTTACCAAGCTGAAGCAGAACGTCGGGATTCCGATCCACCTGCACACCCACAATACGACCGGCACGGGCGATATGGTCAACCTCATGGCGGCGCAGGCAGGCGTCGACATCGTTGACACGGCGCTCTCCCCGCTCGCCAACGGCACTGCACAGCCTGCAACAGAATCTCTTGTCGCCACGCTGAAGGGCACCGAGCGCGATACGGGACTCGATCTGAGCCTGCTCAGCGAAGCGGCAACGCATTTCCGCAAAGTCGCAGAAAAGCTGAAAAGCGAAGGCTCGCTGGATCCGAAGGTGCTGCGCGTCGACACGAACACGCTGCTGTATCAGGTGCCGGGCGGTATGCTCTCCAACCTGATCTCCCAGCTCAAGCAGGCAAACGCGGAAGACAAGTATTACGAGGTTCTCGCTGAGGTTCCGCGCGTCCGCAAGGATTTCGGCTATCCCCCGCTTGTCACGCCTACCAGCCAGATCGTCGGCACACAGGCGGTTCTGAACGTTCTGGCAGGCGAACGCTACAAGATGATTACAAAGGAATCCAAGGGACTCCTGCGCGGCGAATACGGACGTCTTCCCGCTCCTGTGAACGAGGAGGTCCGCAAGAAGGCAATCGGCGATCAGGAAGTAATCACCTGCCGCCCTGCCGACCTTCTGAAGCCGGAGCTTGAAAAGTACCGCGAGGAATCCAAGGATCTGGCGCGCTGCGAGGAAGACGTACTGAGCTATGCCCTCTTCCCGCAGGTTGCCACCAAGTTCCTGACCGCGAAGTACAATCCCGCTCCCGCCGAACAGCCTGCCGATCCCTCGGCTCCCCGTGAACTCATCGTCGAGGATCTTTCCTGCTGAGAAGCTCTCCAAAAAAGGACGGATACCATCCGTCCTTTTTCTTTTTGTCCTGCCGGCGCTAAAGCAGGAGATTCACACCAGGACACAGGCTCAGTCTTGAAAATGGCGAAAATGAAAGATGCTGCCGTCCGCGTAGCGCGCGGGCGGCAGCATCTATTTCTCACCATACAGTCCCTGCATCCGACGTCTTTGGCGGTCAGGCGAACGTCAATATTCACGAATGGGAAGCCACGGAAACCGGCTCCGCGGCAGCCCGGCACAGCGCACTGCGCCGGTAGCAGAAGAACAGCAAAATACTGCACATGATCCAGCCGGCGGGATACGCCAGCGCTGTTAGCAGAAAAGAATTGTTCAAAAAATACATATTCAGATACAGATAAATCTGTCTGAACACAACAAACGAAAACAGCATAATCATCATCGGCGCTTTGGCGTTTCCGATCCCGCGCAGTGCGCCGGCGAAAATCTGATTGAAGCAGATGGTGATATAGAAAGGCGAAATCAGTGTAATGAAGCGCGCCCCGTACGCGACAATCTCCTCATCCGGGGAAAACAGCCACAAGAACGGACGCTTGAAGATCAGCACCAGCACCGTAATCAGCGCCGTACTGATCAGGGACATATACAGCGCCTGCCGGACGCCCGCTCTGGCGCGCGGATACTTCTGCGCACCGCAGTTCTGTCCAACAAACGTTGTGGAGGCAAGCGCGATACTCTGCACCGGAATCAGTATGAAAACGTCCAGCTTGTTATAGCTGGTCCAGCCCGCCATACACGCCGTTCCAAATGCATTGATGTACGACTGTACGAAAACATTGGAGAAGGAGGTGATCGCCTGCTGGATGCCGGATGGAAAACCGAGCGCAAGGATCCTCTTAAGCGAATCCCATCGGGGCCAAAGGCTGCGCCAGCGAATCCCGTAGGCGGCATCCGTGCGTGTGAGGACGATCAGAACCAGAACGGCAGAGAGAAGCTGTGAAAGGATCGTTGCGTATGCGACGCCCGCAACGCCCATCTGGAACGCGATCACAAACACCAGATCCCCGATCACATTTACAACGGCGGAAAAGCACAAAAAATACAGCGGCCGGCGCGAATCTCCGACCGCGCGCAGGATGCCGGAACCCATGTTGTACAAAAGCAGCCCTGTGATGCCCGCAAAATAGATGGTAAGGTATTCCTTCGCTTCGTCAAAGACGTCCGCCGGGGTTTTCATCATGCGCAGCATCGGCGGAACGATCGCCAGTCCTGCCGCCGTCACCACGACGCACAGGACCAGTGTCAGAGCCAGAGCCGTATGTACCGCTTCGCGCAGCTTGACGTCGTCGTGCGCACCGTAGCGCTGGGAAATAACAACGCCCGCACCGGCGGAAAGACCGGCGCAAAGTCCGACGAGCATATTGATGATGCTGCCCGTGCTTCCGACCGCAGCCAGCGCACTGTCGCCGACGAAATGCCCGACAATGATGGTATCCACCGTATTATAGAGCTGCTGGAAAAGAAGTCCAACCATCATGGGAATACTGAATTCCAGAAGGTGTTTCCAGATGACGCCCTCCGTCATATCGGCGTCGCCTGCTTTTTTTCGCAGCGTAAGACCGCCTCCGTTTCTGCGGCTTTGCAAGAGACCGGACAGAACGGAAATCCGCCCTGTCCGGAGAAAGCCGAATATCATATTTACATACTTACATGTATAGTCATATTATAAGGCAGACCCGCGGAGAAGTCAAGTGCATCCGTTTCCGCAATCGGAATCCATGTGGAAGCGCACCTCGATCCGGTGTACACAGCGCGCGGGCGTCGTCCAGCGGATGTGATACTGCTGCGGCATACTTACATGATAAGCTGGCGGCTCGCCTTCGTTCAGATCCACCGCAAAATGGTCGGAAATCTCACAGCCGGACAGATCTCCCGCAACCGGCTGGATCATCAGGCGATGCGCGTTCCGCTCCACCAGCACGGAGCCGCCGCACGGTACCGGCATGGACAGCGTATGAAGCGGATAGGTGACGGCAACGGGATGGTCCGCTTCCACCTCATCGCATACAAGCAATTCCCCGGCGCACAGTCTGAACGTCCGCCGCCACAGCCGGAGCATCGGATACGCCTCGCTCAAATCGAGGCACGCCTCCTTGACCTCTCCCAGATCGCGGCAGTACAGGATCCTGCCGCGCGGCTCGAGACTTTTCGGCTTCTGTCCTTCCCCGTCGATCAGGATTGCATTATGCGCCCGGGTAGAGTTCAGCCACTCTCTATGATGTTTGGAGCCATACTGCCGCCCGAAATAGCCGGAGGGGGAGATCATGGCAGTACCGGCGATGAACAGGGCGAATGAGCCCTGATCCGGGTGCCGGTGGCTGTCCGAACCAAATCGGGAGGCACGTGCGAGCAGTGCAAAATCGTTTTCTGCATGAGCGAGATCCGTATGCAGGCTGACAAATCCGGCATCGGGAAACGCGCGCACATTCTCCGCCTCTCCCGTCAGCGACACCTCCGGCTTTTTCCCGTCAGGAATAAAGACATCCAGAAGATGCAGCAGATACACATCCTGCCGGGCAGCGCGTTCCGCGCGCTCACGCGCCAGAGCGGGACCGAACCGTTCCGCGTACAGCCGGCACGGATTCTGCGCAAAAAAGCCTGGCCACTCCGGATCCTCCGGTCTGCACCAGTAGCCGTCGCCGAATGGATGATTCTCAAAATCGGGCGACGCAAAATGCAGAAAGAACTGCGTCAGCCGCTGATAGAACGGACGGTCAAGGAAGCGGCAGCCGCTGTAACGCTCTACCGCACAGAAGAAAGGAAGATACCACTTCGTATAGCTCGTGGCGTAAAACGCGCCTTCGGCCCAACCGCCGTCCGGCGTACCGAAATACGGGAAAATCCCGCCGTATATGTCGAGCGCATAATCCAGCCAGCGGATCGCCTCGGCGCGCGGCTGCACGCCGCTGTCCTTGAGAACAAGCGCCGCTTCCCCGAGATACGCCGGGATCCGTCCCGCGTGCGAATCTCCGGGATTCGCGCAGTAATCGAGCTTTTTCAGCCGCTCCCAGCACTGAGATGCATATGCCCATACCGTGCGGGCAGCGTAATCGCGCTCCTTTGGATCGAGCAGAGGATAGAGCATATCGTATGCAGCCGGCAGGCAGCGTGCACAGCTCAGTCCGACCTCATCCCCCCACGGACCGAGAAGAGAACACGGTCCGGCGGGATTCCAGTCGCAGATGGTGAGAAGCAGCTGCCGCGCATGCTCCCCTGCCCTTTCATCACCGAGCAGGGCGTAGCCAAGCGCACACGCGATCAGATCCCGGTCGCAGTAATCGCGGAAGCGCCCGAAATACTCACGGTACGGGAGCGCCTCCGGATCCCGATGGAACATCGGACGCTCCGGCAGTCCGTTCTCGAGGGCGAGTGCAATATTGCGACGGAGCACCTCCGTTTCCGTCTGACGCTCGAAAAGTAGCTTTTCCACATCCGACGCAAAAAACAAATGGCGCGGATGGACGTTTGGAACACTGTCATAGAGCGTCTCCGCCGTCACGCGCCGGATCGGCACCGCATGCTCCGCAATGCGGAACGACTGCACGCCGCGTTCGGCATTCTCCGCAAAAACATTCCACCGGTATGTGCCCGGCTCCAGTACGCAGTCCGGCACGATATAGTTTTTGTCCGTTGTTCCGCGCCACAGCTCGCTGCCGTCCTCCCGATAGAGCACGACGGTGCATAGCGGTCGTCCGGCAGGGGGAAGCCAGGAAAGACAGGGCGGCGTCTCCTCCACGAGCCGTCCTTCTTCCGGAAAAGGAAACAGCTGACGCGGCTGCGTGCGCTCCCTCGGGAAAATGATTTCTGAATGCTCCATACTCCGCTCACTTTCCGGCATGCAGCCAGATGTACTCGCCGCTGACAGGATCGATACGTCCGATCTGCCGTGCGGGAATCCCTGCCATGATGGCGTAGTCCGGCGTGCTCTTCGTTACGACGGAACCGGCGCAGATCAGATTGGCCCGCCCGATCTTCACGCCGCCTGTGACTGTCACATTGCTGGCAAGCCATGAACCGGCGCCGATGACGATGCTGTCGTCTCCGTCCTGCTCCGTTCTGGCGGAAAACCACCCGGTCGCAGGATCAAACTTGTGGTTTCCGGCTGCGAGCGAGCAGTGCGGCCCGATCAACACATTGTCGCCGATCGTCACATTGCCGTTGAGATAGCAATACAGACCGATGAATATGTTTGCTCCGATCTGAGAGAGGGGGACGCGGATGATCGCGCCTGGCGCGACGCGCACGTCCCGTCCGCCAAGTCCGAGCATCTCCGCACGCCGTTTGTTGTCCTCGGCGTTATCGGACTGATTGCAGTACGCGGTCAGCTGTGCAAACAGCTCGTCATCCATAGATATACCCATAGAAACACCTCCGTATCATTCTGCACTACAGTATAGCGGAGCACGCGGTTCTTGTCAAGCGCTGGTCGGTGATTCACACAGAAAAAGACCGGCGTCAAAGCATGACGCCGGTCCGCATTCGATCGGAAAGAAACGCCTCAGCCGTGGCAGCAGTTGTCCTTTTTCTCGGCGACGAAGGACTCGCAGTCGGTGCATTCGCTGACGGTCGGGTTGGATTCATGCGTTCCGACCTGAATCTTGTCCAGCGCGCAGTAGTTGGAGGTTTTGACATGATTCTGGCACTGAGTAACTGTGCAGGCGATGCAGTAATTCGCGGTTTTGTTTTCCATGACTTGAAACTCCTGTCTTTAATTTTGAAACCGTAACGATTTCACAAAGCAGTATGCGCGTTTCGCTGACGGATTATGTACCGATCAGATTTTTCGCAGAAAATTTCAATTTGCCCTTGACGGTCATGCGCTTCTGTGCTATAATAATCAAGCTCAAAGATAACTGGGTGTGGCGCAGTTGGTAGCGCGCTACCTTGGGGTGGTAGAGGCCGCTGGTTCAAGTCCAGTCACTCAGACCAAAAAGTCCATCGTATTCTTATCGAATTACGGTGGACTTTTTATTTTTACAGATACAGGATTTGCGGTATTTCAGCCAAAAGAAGAGCAAACCGGAATTTGAAATCCATAGATTTATGAACGATTATTGCTCATCATAAGTATCAATTGAATCCTCCCAAAGCCTTGCAAACTGCAGAAACGCAAAACGGAAGACGGTGGATTCGCAGAACGTGAGTATACACCAAACCCGTGCGGCTTCCATGGCGAGACGGCACAGGTTTTATGTTATACCAGAAGAGCACGTTGTCCTGACTGCACAACATCCGGCGGAACCAAATGAAATGCTGAACGTCAAAAGAAAATGAAGGCGCAGAGATCGCTCTCAAAACCTGTGACGGAGGCTTGCTATGGCAAAAAGGAAATGGCTGATACCGATATGCGTGATCCTTGGGCTGCTCCTTGTCTGTATGATCGCGATCGTATGTATGGCAGCAAACTCCCTCGGCTTTTCGGTTGGCAGATGTCTGATCGCAAACGGTCGCTATATGCTGGTCCTTGACAACTTCCCGATTCAGATGTCGAACCAAACGGGCAATGAGGATCTGTTTGCAAAACTCTCGGACGGTGACAAGATCCTCGTCCTGCATGACGGCATTGCCGAATCCTATCCCGGCAAGACCGGCGCATATGCGGTATGCAAGCTGTCGGACGGCACCGTCGGCGACATTCCGTATGAGGTACGGGCACAGCTGAACCATCTTGGCTGGAAGACGGAGGAAAATCTGAATCTGCCTGAAGCCATGCCGGAGGATTTCTCCTTCGCGCTGACGTGGGGCTGCTACGGTATCAGCTCCTACGACAGCAGGACCGGGAAACTTGTCAAAACCAAAGACGCGACGCATCCGGAGGATTATATCACCGAATACACTCTTCCTGAAGAATCCCGTGAGCGGATCTATGACTGCATCCGTGCGCTGGATATCAATTCGTATCCACCGGAATATAACCCGCACGGAGATGATATTGTATCCTGTCCGCCGATGACGCTGATCCTGACCGTCCGGGCTGGCGGCGCGGAGCGGACGATCCAGGCGGAAAATATCGTCATATCCTACGAATCGAAAAATGAAAAGGGACAATCATTCCTCACAGCCTGCAAAGCTATCCGTGATATACTGACGGCAACCGAGGAATGGAAAGCACTGCCGGATTACGAATTCTTTTATGACTGAGGAGAACTGCCCATGAAAAAGAAGATATGGATACCGATCACCGCAGCAGCTGTACTGCTCGCAATCCTGTTCGTTCCTGTCCCGCTGGGATCGTATGACGACGGCGGCACACGGGAGTATGTGGCGCTGACATACAGAATCGTGGATTGGAACCGGATCTCAACAGACGGTGTGTATGAGAATGTTCGCTTCTACGGACCCGCTGACCGTAATACCCCGATCGACGAACTGTGGGAGAGAGAAGAAGCCATCACCGGCAAGCGCGGCGAGATATATACCGAACCGTGGCTTGAGAAGTCTGACAGAACGAAAGCGGACCTCGATCTGATCGGAGATATCCGCATCACGGAGATCTATCAGAACTGTTTTTTCGCGTCTCCAGTGATTCCGATGCCGTATACAATCAAGCTCAACGGCGAACTGTCCGACGAATGGTGCGTGGGCGATCAGGTGATCTGCACCTATGAAAACCTCTACTATGACAGTGAAACCAACCGGATGGAAGCGGATTTTCTGACGGTAAAAGCAAGCGATTGGGAGCCAGAGCCCGACGTTGCCTACAAACCGGTGATCTATCTCTATCCCGAAGCTGAAACGGAGGTGTCCGTCAAACTCACCCTGGACGGCAGCTTGAGTTGCACCTATCCTGCATACAACGACGGATGGACTGTCACCGCATCTCCCGACGGTACACTGACCGATGCAAATGGACAGACCTACAGCTATCTCTACTGGGAGGGCGAAACGAACACACAATATGCGCTCACCAAAGGCTTCTGCATCCAGGGCAAGGACACCGCCGCTTTTCTGGAAGATGCTCTTGCCAGGCTGGGGCTGAACCGGCGTGAGGCGAACGAATATATCGTATACTGGCTGCCGCTGATGCAAGAAAATCCGTACAACATCATTTCGTTCCAGAGTGAGACTTACACCGAAGCGGCGCAGCTGGACATTTCCCCTGCACCGGATACACTGCTGCGCGTATTCATGACCTGGAAAGCTGTGGATGAATACGTAAACATCGAAGCGCAGGAATTGAGCGCACCTGACCGCATCGGCTTTACCGTAATCGAATGGGGCGGATGCGAAGTGAAATGAGAAAAAACCAGGCATTCCTTTCCGCTTCCAGTAGCGCTCATGATTCCTTCGTATAAATGACAGACTTTTCCTTCGTCGCAAAATCCATTTTCACCAGCGCGTTCCCATCCCGCACATATGCTGCGCCGCCCGCGACAAGACAAATCTCCGCGCCGCCGATTTCTTCTGCCGTCAGCACGCATTCCTCTCCGCTGCCGTCGTGACGGCAGCGCCAGAGTGCGCCGTCGATTTTCGATGTTTCCGTGATTTCACCGAACTTATAATAGTAAAGGTAATCCGCCGTCGCTTCGATGATCCCGGTGGCATGGATCTCCGTAAGCTCTGTGACGCTGCCGTCTTTACGGAGAATCACGGGATAGGAGCGGTATACAGCCCTGCGGTCGGCAAAGGGACCGGCTGCTGTTCCCATATAGCCGAGCAATTCATCGGTATAGCGAACGCAATACAGCACGCCGTTTTCCCGGTCGCAACGAATACCGCGTATCTCGATATTCTTGAATTCTCCGAAATCCTGACGGTTTCCTCCATCGAGGTCGGTGGTGTACCACGTCGTTCCGTATTTCCACAGAATCCGGTCGCCAAAGAAAGTGAGCAGCGCGTCCACCTCAGCATCCGCCGCATGACCGAGGACGCAGAGTGTCTGCTTTTCCAGAGTATCGGCGTCAACTGCGCAAAGCACACGATCATAGCTTGCAATATCTCCCGCAGGCTCCCCTTCACGCAGTACGTTCCGGATGTAGTAAAGCCGTCCGCGGTGCAGAACAGGTGTACTGACCATCTCATCCTCTGTCAGTATTTGCCGCAGTTTACCGCTGTCCATGTCGTAGGCGTACCAGACATAGGTAAAGTCCTCCATGTTCACGCCCTCGTAAAACAGCCGCGTGCCGTATATTTCGGGATTGGTGCCTACCTTGAAGAACGGGCATTCCGCTGTATTGTGGAAACAAAGCGGGTCGGGACAGAGACTGGTCAGCGTGCCGGAATGGATGGAATAGCGCATGACGGTATCGGAAGAAAAGTAGATACATCCGGCGTGATACTGCAAAAGCGACGGATTGCGCGGTTGTGCAATGGGAGCATCCGCGACATCATATTCGTCGAGGGTGATCCGTTCCCCACAGGCAATAAGCGAAGTCCACAGAATCATAGCAAGTATTATGATGGATAAAAAGCGTTTCATGGAAGTCTCCTTTCACGTTTTCAAAGCCGCGTCGCCAAAAACGTGCAGATAATAGTCCTCGAGCGTCGGCGTGACCGTCCGCGCTCTCTCCGTTGGCATCGCATCGGCAAGCACCCGCAGAAGCACCTCGCCCGTCTGCTCGTTTCTGGCAATATTACCCATATAGTGTTCATTATTCCGCAATGTAATAAATTTCACCATTTCTCAAATCAATGCGTATAAAATCATACCCCGCTTTATTCCAAGATTCGTAGTATTCACTTGCCTCCGTATCACAATAACCGTATTGCGCATAAAGATAGTTCCCATCGACAAGGAAATTGCCAATATAATAATTCTTCATTTCCTCTGAAAGGCTATAGACATGCTCTGTATTTCCGCCATTAACGGAAACTCGGTAAATATCAGATGTCTGAAAGAATATTTCCTGTCCTGCATTCTGCTTTTTATCCTGACCATACGAAACCTTTTCATCAGGACGGAAATAAAGGTAATCATGAGTCATGCAAAGATTAACCGGCGAGAAGTCCAATGAGCAGATAATAGTCGCTTCTCCAGTCTGTGCATCCAGTCGAAGAATCTGTTTCTCCTGTATTCCGTAGAAATATCCTTCCGAAAAGCAGGTGTCGGTCAGTTTGCCTGTATGAATCTTGTCAAGCTGTCCCGGTGTTTTGATAGAAAAACGATAGATGCCTGTACCATCCGAAAGCCAAACAGAATTTCCGTCAGTATGGACAATGCCTGCGATCCATTCATCAAGTCCAAGTAATGTTTCCACTTTTCGAGTTGTCAGATGTTCTCTGTTGATCGAGTATGTGAGACGGTTATTTTCGCCAATAATCGTATGCAGATAGTAGCGGTAATCTCCTTGGAAATATTCACTTTCAATATAAGCACCGGTTTCCCATGTGTCAAGCACCGACAGTTTTCGTGAATCGATGTCAAAGCAAACATATTCTCGTTTGATTTCGGTATTCAGAACATTTCCGGCAGAATCGGTCTGGTGTACGAAATATTCGCGTTTATAGTAGACCTTGTTTTGATGTATTGCAACATTTGTTCCTGTTATCCCATAAAACGGACAGTCAGCATCCTTGTGCATACATAATGGGTCAATGCAAAGCGAAATAACGCCGCCATCTTCTATATCATAACGGTAGATCATGCTGCCTGATGTCATATACATCACACCGTCGGCATAACGGATATTACCGGGTGCAAACAGCATACGGTTTGTTGTATTCAGTGCGCGGTCGTCTGATTCTGCAAAAGAAAATTCAGTTTCGCCAAAATGATAATCTTTTTGTTCAGTATCCATAACTTCCGGGATATCATATATTGTTGAATCGCAGGAAGTCAGGATACACAATATTACAAATAAAATGCATATACGTTTCATGTTTACCTCCTTATGTCCCCGCAGCATCACCAAAAACGTGCAGATAATAATCCTCCAGCGTTGGTGCAACCGTTCTCGCCCGCTCCGTCGGCATCGCATCCGCCAATACCCGCAGCAGCACCTCGCCGGTATGCTCGTCTCTGGCAATATTCGTCACGCGGAAACGATCCTGCATCGCCTGCACCTCTGATTCCGCACACGGCACAAGCCACACGCCGCCGTCGATCTTCTTTACCAACTCATGGGGTGGTGCGTTGTCCACGATCACGCCCTTTTTGAGCATGATGATATCCTTTGCGATGAACTCGATATCCGGCACGACGTGGGTGGCGATCAATACGATCTTGTTGAACGCGATTTTTGAGATATAGTTGCGGATGGCAATGCGCTGCTTGGGGTCAAGTCCCGCCGTCGGCTCGTCGAGAATGAGAATCTCAGGATCGCCGAGAACCGCCTGCGCCAGTGTCAGACGCTGCTTCATACCACCGGAAAGCGCCCCGATCTTGCGCTTCGGCACGTCGTCCAGCTCCACGGCGGCGAGGATCTCAGGAATCTGCCGCTGGGATTCTGCTTTGGACAGCCCTTTCAGCGCCGCCATGTACCACATGAATCGCTCGACGGTGAAGTTCGGATACAGCCCCGGATACTGCGGCATGAAGCCGAGTTTTTCGCGAAAGCGCACGCCCATGTCGAGGACGTTTTCTCCATCATACAGAATTTCACCGGAGTCGGCTTTCAGGTTGTCGGTGAGAATGTTCATAAGCGTGGATTTGCCCGAGCCGTTCGGACCGAGCAAGGCGTAGATGCCCGCGTCGAGGGTGGCTGTGAAGCCGTCGAGCGCGAGGTTAGTTCCGTAGGATTTGGTGATGTTGTTTATGTTAAGCGTCATTGCGGTTCCTCCTGTCATTTCAGCGTAATCATCGTAATCTCCCCGCTCACCGCATCAATTCGCAGAATCGGGAGCGAATCGCGGTTTCCACGACTGAAAAGCTGTGCATCAAAGATGCCGTCACCGTTTTTATCCTGCCAGCCGGTATAAGTCGAATAAATGTAATCACCGGCGACTGTCAAACCACCCGGGCGAATATGCGCGTATTCACCGTCTATAGTGGCAATTTTCGTAAGTTCCGATCCATCGTGCCTGCAGCGCCAGATTTCTCCGCCGGAAAGTTTAGCTTCCTTTTCTTCATATCCGTCGAGGTCTAACTTCCCGATTGTGACGGTGTTTCCTGCCTGATAATAAATCCAGTTCGTTGTCAGCGTGAGGTGACCATAGATATTCTCACATGTCACAATATGTTCTTCCTCGCTGCCGGACAGACTTCTTCGGTAAATGCCGTCATCTTTTTGGTAATATATAAATTCGCCGTCCGAGTGAAGTGCCATTGTGAATTGTCCTTCCAGATATGTGACGCGGTTTTCTCCCTCAAAATCGATTGAAAACACGGTACGACCATCCGAAAGATAGATTCGCTCGTTATCAATTCCGAACATTTCAGAGGAAACATTGAAATTACCATTCTTGTCGGAAGTTCCGTGCTCGATAAGCAGCTTGATATCGCCATTCTTCAGATTCATGCGGTAAAGTCCTGTGACAAACAGTTTCCGTGCTTCATCGTATTCGATGCTGTGATAAAAACGGTAGTCCTGCGAGAACAGTTCAGGTCCGCTGAAATAGGAACCATCATACTCATACAATACTGTTTTTTTGCCGGTCATCGGATCATACAGTGCATGGTCAAAAATGTGCACTTCCTTAGTAATCACTCCGGCGTCGTCCCGGTAGATATGATCGTATTTCTGCGAATAGCACACTTTGCCATCGGGGAGAATATTCCATTGCTGTATTCCCACCATCGGACATTCTTCGTTTTCATGAAAGCATAGCGGGTCGGCACAAACATTGGAGGTTCTGCCGGAAGTACAGTTGTATCGCACAAGATAGGCATTATTGGAAAAACCGATAGCGGCATAAATATTCCCATTTGCATAGGACAGCGGCATGCTTCGGTTCAGTGTCAGCGGCTCATCGGAGAGCTTGCCGGAAACATCGGGGGTGTAAACGCCACTGGTGTTATGGGACGTACTTTCTGAGGGATCCGTATTGCATCCGCACAAAAGCAGGACAGCCGCCAGAAGCATACCGATTTTCTTCATTGTGTAATCTCCTCACTTGCTTTGATTGCCCCGTGAACGGAAACCGTACCGTCCGCCTCGGGCTTCAGATTCACATACTCATAAGTAAACGACAACTTGCTGTAATCGTTGACCGCCGCGATGATGTAGCCGTTTGCCATACCGTAAGGCTCGATTTTGAGATTTTCGCTTTCGGTGCGGTAAACGGTTTTTTCGCCCGTTGCAAGATCGTGATAGACAAGCTCGCCCGTCCACGTGCGGATGAAGTCATACAGCGACTGTCCTTTGCCGTCGTAGCTTTCCTTGGAGCCGACGAGGACAAACTCCTCCTCGGGGAGCATTGGCGTATACCACACACCGCCGTCATCCCACGCAAGCTGGTCGATGTCGGAAATGACCACATCAAATTCTGCACCGTTCCACTTCCACAGTCCATTGCGTGCGAAGTAGAACTGGGTGTTGATCTTATAATCGTGATTTTCCTCCGTACCGTAGAGATACACATTACCGTCCGACAAAATCACGCCGTAGGTGTCCGAGGTGGGCATGGGGGCATCCATCCGTGAACCGTCTCTGCTGTCGATCACAGAAAACAACCCGTTGTCGGTGATGTAGTAGTTGTCCGCATCTGCGTAAATCTCGGCATATGCGCTGGTTTCAATATCGAGAAACGCCTCCGCATCACCGCCCTTGCAGGAAATGCGCCTCGGCACGCCGTAGGAATCGCCTTCGGTGTCGGTGGGGTCTTTATACAGCCCTTCGACGAAGTAGACATACTTGCCGTCGGTGGAAATGTTCGTCACAAGTCCGTTGCACATGGAGAATTCACACAGTGTTTCGCGTCCGCTGCCGTCGGTGTTGAGTGCTGTAATTGTTGCCGTGCCGTAGCTGTGTGTTTTCAGGTACAGCCGTTCACCGTCGGTCACAACGGAGCAGACGTTATTGATTTCCGCGCAGAATTCTTCCTTTGAATGGGTACACAGCGGGTCAAAGCACAGGCTCATGCCCTCGGGGGTACTGTTTGAAATCCGACGAAGGTTGCCGGCCCAGTCCATGTAAACGGTGTTGTCGATTTGGCAGTAGGCGGGGGTGTTGCGTGCATTGTCAGGGACGGTGTAGGTTTGGGTACAGGAGGTTAACAGAATTATGATTGCAAATAAAAAGATCAGTTTTTTCATTTCATCCATCCTTTCCAATATCACTTCACAAACATCCGCTCTGTGAGGATCAAAGCAAAGTTTGTGCCGCAGGATTTGGTGATGTTAAGCGTCATTGTGAATCCCTCTTCATTTTTCCGGAATTTCAAGCAATTCTTCACCGAAAATTCTTAATATCAAATATCTTCCATACATCCATCTGTAAATCCGACATAAGAATTTCATGGTTTTCATAATATCTTCGGATCGCATCAACATCATAACACTTTCCTTTGACAAGTAAGCGATTATTACCGACATATTGTATAGATTCTATATCATAGCCTAAATCTACAAGCACAGTACTGATATTGAGCGTATCAAGGTCTAAAGCTAATAGTTCACCTCCTGTGTGACTCCAAATATACGTAAGACTATTTGGAGATTCGGGAGAGTTCCATTCGATGGTACCTTGTAACTCAAAGCTAACAGGAACACAATAAAGTATATTGTCCACTACACACCATGTTGGGGTAGTATTGTTAAAGCAAGGGGATACTCCCGTTATTAAAGTTTCTTTGGTACCGCTTCCATCATTTTTTATGCGAACGAGAGTACATGAATTTGCTGAATCCAATGCGCTTGTATATCTTTCATTGCTGTAACGATAAACATTACTATACCCTTCAGCCTGCGGTTCATCAGGTTTATAAATAATTGTTTTACGGTCTTCCGTGTAATAAATCCAATCATCGTGAAACACTACTTTCCACATGAAATTGAGATTTTCCATTACAATTTCTTCGGTAGCAAAGTCATCGACTGTTCGGCAGAGAGTATCACCGCGGCGATAATATAGGATACCATTCTCATAGTGTTCAACATAACAGCCAGCCATAATATCTTCGGAAAATGTACATTGCTGCAGTTCTCCGCCGGTTAATGGAGCGCGCCAGATATTGATTGATTGGGTATCAGACTCAATCTGCATCTCCATCGAATTGAGTGTAAAATACGCATAGTCATCTGTAAGCATAAACTGCATATTACCCCAAACAGCAAACGGTATGGTGGTGACAACCGAACATCTCCCAGTCTGTATGTCCAGCGCAAGCAAATCTGAAAATGATTTTATACCTTCTGAAGGGTTCGTTGGGTCTTTCAATTCTGTATAGCACCGGAAATAGTAAATCGTCATTCCTTTTTCTTTCGGCACAAGAGCAACAGTTGTAGATGGAGCGTTCGAATAAGCCACACACTCATCTTTTGTGTGAGCACATAACGGATCGAGACAAGCGATATATACGGTTTCATCTTCGTCGTCGACCTCTGTATACGTAAGAAATACACCTTTGTCCAAAATTGGCTGTATAGAATATATTCGTTCGCCCCAGACAGCTCGTTCAGAGGATATAACACAGTCATTTAATACTTCATTCTTACCACGTGAAGTCATCATCAAGAGCATAAATAATACGATATACAGTAATTTCTTCATCGGACTCTTTCTCCTATACAGTTTACTTTACAAACATCCGCTTTGCCGGCATCAGCATTGCCATCACCGCGGCGGCCGCTACCGCTAGCCACAGAACGAGCATCGCGTAGCCGTTTCCGAACAGCGACGCCTCCGCCGACTGCAGAAAGAGCGGTGTCCCCGCCAGCAGATTGAGAAAGTTCACCTTTTCCGCCGCCGCAAGCCCGAAGTACGCACACAGTGCGGGCAGCAGCGTGAGAATCACCGCCGTGCCGAGGACGGGAATATACCGCGCCAGAAGCTCCGACAAGGCACAGACACACATCGCCATGAGCAGCGCGCCCGCCACCCGCATAACGAAGAACACCGCGAAATACTGCGCCACGGTGATGCCGCCGGACACGTCCGCAAACATCTGCATGGACACAAGCGGCGCGTTCATGGCGGGCAGGTCGTAACCTATGATGACGACAGCGGTATCCACCAGTCCGGTAAGAAGCGCGAGAACCACCGCGATCATACCGGAGGAGATCAGCTTTGCGTAGAATGTCTTATGCCGTCCGTTTTTCGTGGAGCGGAGCAGCTGTGCAAAGCCGCCTGAGGAGGATTTCGACGCATATTCCGCTGCGAAGGAGCCGGTCAAGAGGAGCAAAATCGCCGCGTAGAGGAACAGATCGGCGTCCTCGGCGTACATCTTCTGCCAGCCGGTGTCGTAAATGAACCAGCCCTTGATACCGGTTTCAGCTTCCTTACGCACGAGATAATCCGCGTGCTTTTCGATTACAGACAAGAGCTCCGAGCGGGAGTAGGCGTAGTTGTAATCGGAGAGGTAGTCACGGTATTCGTCGAAGGTAATCTGCTCATTCGCGTAAGCCTCTGCCATATAGAGAGAACGAGCTAAAGTATCATCGATCATCGCACGTTCTTCTGCGAGATACGCGAGTTTTTCCTCGGTTACTTCACCTTCAAGCGTCGTCATATACTCCTTATAGACCGCATCGGCATAAGATTTTGACGGCGAATTGGTTTCGTAGGAGTACCATGTTTTCACGCAGAGGATCAGCAAAACGATCACGATAAAGCGGGAGGAGATCAGTGTTTTGAACACTTCCGCAAGGATAAGAGAGTGACTATAAGTGCGGGATTTGTGCATATGGTCAACCTTGACAACTGCGAATTTATGCCGCAGTTCCGCCGTTTTCGTCATGCACCATGCGACGGCATTGTCGATCCAGTCGATCCGGATGCCGCCCGCTCCGCGGACATACAGTGCCACGGTCACGACCGCGCAGGACACGATCACTGTCGGAAAAATCACAAGCATACCCGGCACAAATCCCGCAACCGCACCGAAGAAGTTCATGGCACGATACCGCACGAACAGGGGATTCCCCGCCGCCGCTGCCACGAGATTGAGGTTTTTGCATACGGAGTTCGCATCAATATATCTCAGCGTATACAAGAGGAAATTCAGCCCGAACAGTCCCAGTCCCGCGAAATAGATGAGGATGTAGTTGTAGAACACTACCGAAAGCGCAAGGATAATCATCGAAAACACCGCAAATGTCAGCAGTTTCACGCCGATGGTGACGGCGAAATACTGCCCGATGGTGATCTGATACGGCGAGAGCGTAAAAGTCGGAAGCGCCTGAATCACATTGTGCGGAGACGAGAAGCCGATCCGCAATCCGTACACGGCGAAGGTGGACAGGGTGAACATCAGCACAAAAATGCACGACAGCAGGAGCATGGTGATGATCTTCGCCACCGCCGTTTTCGCCCGTCCGTTTTTCGCGGCACGCATGATCGGCAAAAATCCACTCTGCTTTTCCTGCGCGAAGATCAGGCTGCCCAGCATAATGAGCATGACGAAAAGAAAGATGTTCACCGTGTCGTAAGCGAAATACGCATCCCAGCCGCGGGTGTATTCGACGCCGATCTCCACATTGTCCCGCATCCGCTCATACAGCTCGATCACGCGGAGCTGATAGCGATAGGTGAAGGAATCCTCCGTGATGCCCATGTCGGCGAACGCGTCCAGATTCGCACGCGCCCGCTCGAGGACTTTGTCGAGGACATCCGGATATTCCCGCGCCGCCGCGATGGTGTCGTACAGCTTGGCAAACAGCATCCGGTCGGAGTACTCCTCGTCCGTGGAGTAGAGATTGGGCATCGTCTCCGGCACAAAGTCGTGATTGCCCTCGCGCATGGCTTCGCGGAACAACGCGTTCTGCTCCTTCTCAAACGCCTGTATTTCGGCATAATGCGCGTCAAGCTCGGAGGGATTCTCAAAGTATTCCGCGAAGAATTCCGAGATCATCTGCGCCGGTTCCCGGGCGGCAGCAGTTTTCCCGGCAGTATACCACGCGATCGCGCTGTTCAGCATCAGAAGCACAAAGAGGAACACCCACAGGTACTTCACGCCGAACAATTTCTTCAGCTCGTAGCCGACAAAATGGCGATTTTTCTTTTCTTTCACGGCAACCGGCTCGTCAAGCAGCTTCAACCACTTTACGTCCATGCAGCCGATGCCTTCAAACAGCTTTTCCGCATTCATCATACGTTGATCCCCTCCTTTTCCAGATGTTTTTTCAGCTTTTTCCGCAGTTTTGTGAGAATTTTGGATATCTGGTTTTCCTTCATCCCAAACGCTGACGCGATCGTTTTCACCGGCTCGGAGCAGTAATACCGCCGCAGAAAGATAACGGCTTCCCTTTTCGGCAGAGTTTCCATAAATGCGTCCATGGCGCGTCCGATCTCCTGCGGTTCCCTGTCGGCAAGCGTATCGCTGATGCATTCGTCCAGCTCCACCAGCACAGCGGAGCGTTTCTGACAGTTTTTCCGTTTCACGCAGTTGAGTGCAAAGTTCCGGCAGATGCGCAGAGCATACGCACGAAGCGACTCCGGCTTTTGGGGCGGGATGGAATTCCACACGGCAAGGCAGGTGTCGCTGAAGCATTCCTCCGCGTCCGATGCGTCGCCGGTGATCTCCCGCGCGACAGACAGACACAGGCGTTTATGCGCCTGTTCAAATTCGGCTATAGCCCGCTCGTCCCGCTGCCAGAACAGGGCGACGATTTTTGTGTCTTCCATCTACGCGCTCCTTTCGCGAATCTGTATGCTTTGTCATTTTTCAAATTGTCCCAAGTCGGTGACTGTCCCGTCGTCGTTGAGTTTGTATTTGTGCATGGAACTCATACTGTCGCCAGTTTCGCAGCGCAGTTTCTGACTGCCCATGCTGACGATGGCGATTCCGTCCGACATTCCGTAGAACATGGGGGTAAATCCTTCGTCAAACCGGTCGAAGGTCCATGTTTTTGTACTGCCGTCGGTCAGATCCACCCTGGTCAGGGTATTGCCGGAATTGCGTATGATATCAGCAGGGGTGGTCTCACTTCCTTTGCCTGTCGGCATTCTCAGCGAACCATAATATTCCAGCTCAAACGGCGTATACCAGAACGCGCCGTCCGAAAATGCGTATTCGATGATGTTTTCCGCCAGCAGCTCATATTCCCCGTCATGGAAACGGTATGCTCTAAGCGGCGTCACAGAGGTGAGTGTATCATATTCCTTTGCGGGAATACACTCAGCGCAGATGATATAGGTTTCGTCACGGTAAACTTGTACGCTATGCACGCCGAACCCTTCAGGACGGACGTTTTCGCTGATCTCTCCGGTTTTTCGATCAATGAGGGTCAGGGATTGTTCATAGTCATAATACGGTGTAACATTGAGAATATAGTAGTAGTCACCATCCACAAAATGCAGGATGCTCGGCGCAAACCGCTGTGTCAATACTTCCTCCGGTGTACCACCGCTTGTGGAAATCCGCATCAGTGTGATGGATTCCTCGCCTGTATCTTCCTTATAAATGCTGTTCTGGTAATAGAGATAGCCATCATAATATCGCAGAGTGAAAGAACTGCCGCCGCCACTGTACTCGAATTCTGTCAGCAGATGAAGTGCAGTTCCGTCCGGATAGAGCGAGAAAATTCTTGTTTTTGCTGTACCTTCGCTCAGCCCCCAACAAAGGAAATAAATATTTTTCCCGTCCGTACAATAACTTTTTGGCATGGAGTTGAATCCTTTGTGATCGGGACACAGTGCCTCTGCACCATCATGCGTACACAGCGGGTCGCGGCAAAGGCCCACAAGCGGTGCGTCAAAATTTGCATGATACTGGATACGCACAGAAAATACACTGCCGGTATAAATGATATCATCCAGTGTAAACCAGTTGTAGGATGGCTCTGCACGGTTATAGTAATCCGCCGCTTCCCTCCCGCATCCGGTGAGGAGTGCGGCTGCTGTCAGTACCGCAAGGATTCTTGCTGTAAATGTTTTAGTTTTCTTTTTAAGCCTTCGCCGCAGCTTTGCGAGAATTTTCGATACCTGATTCTCGGTCATGCCGAATACCGCCGCGATGCTTTTCACCCTACGCGCTCCTTTCTCAGCTCTCATCCTCGCTGAACCTCCATGTCCTGTTCACCGTGTCGATGATAATGATATCCGGCGAGATATTGTAATCATATCCGCTGTCATAAAAATCATTTTGCACCTCATCCATGAACGCCAGCGCCAGCTTCCCATCGGCATATCCGAGAAACAGCTGCGTGCAGACGCTAAGATCAATGCTGTCCAGAGAACACAGCAGCTCCGCGCCGCTCCCGTCGAGATTCATATGGTACAGCCTGCCTGCGAAAATGTCGAAATAAGTATCAGCGTTGTACTCCATCTCCTGCGGTTCGGACTGGTACATCGTGTAAAAAATGCCGTCATCCGTCACAATGTACGCGGCGATATTTGCTGCGACAAGCTCATCAGCGCCCGTCTCCATATTGCACCGCCGCAGGATTCGCTCATTCAAAAATTGCAGCCGTTCCAGATCGGTTTTACAGTCTGCATAGGAGCCGCTGTTTTTGTTCAGCGTGTAGTATGCAAAGCCATCGTGATAGACGCCGTTCATGATGTGGGAGTCGCTTACCGGAAGCTCGCGATAGTTCTTTCCAGAAAGATCGGTGGTGTAATGCAGATAGCCGTTCTCACTCGGAGCATACCAGTAGATCCGGCCGCCGTCAATGGTGTAGATAGACGGAAAATCGGCGGTGCTCACATAGCTCATCGTGCTGTATTCGCGGTCGGTAGGAATCTCGATGAGTTTACCGTTATCAATATCCGCGCGGAAAAGCGAGTAGCTGTTCTTAATCCCCTCGTCGGTTTTGCTGTATACGGCGACAGAATAATAAAGATAGTGATCATAACCGTACATAGGCAGAATACTGTCTCGACAGGTCTGCAGAACGCGGATCTCACCGCTTGTCATATTATAAGCGCAGAGCCTGACTTCGCCGGAACACTCTCCGGTGTTTTCGCCCGCAGATATATTTCCACTGACAAAGCAGTATGTATCTCCGAGCGTTATACTGTCAAACGCACTGTTGTACAGCGGACATTCCGCGTCGTGCATACAAAGCGGATCGACGCAGACGGTAGAGGTGATGCCGCTTGTGAGGACTGTTTTGACAGGCACCCCGTCGCTTCTCTGGCGGAACACGCATATGTCGGACATGGTGATTCGGTTGTTGGCTGTATCAGTACAACCGCAAAGCAGCAGAAGTGCCACGAAAATAGCTGTCAAACAGGATGTAAACTTGTTGTCGTTCATTCTGAAATCTCCTTTGCACGATTAGCCTTCACTGATACAGACAACATTTTCTCCGGAATCTGCCATGCCGTGAAAGTTTTATGTAGGAAAGCAGTACAGAGACAAACATTCAGCCCCGGATGGTACACAGCGCAGCGTGTGGCCGTCTGTTTTTTTGTACCGAAGCCGGGGCTGATTTTCACAGGCAGTCACTGCTCCTCCGTCTTGCCGAACGGTATCGATCCGAAATTCGCCGTCATGGACGGCGGATCAGTCAGCGGCGGATGCCAATTCCCGCCGAAAGTCCAAAGTTTTCCCCACAAGGTGCTGGTTCACAGGAGAGCACGTCTTTCGTCCGAAAAGCTGTGATACCATTCTCCATCGACCGCATTGTCCAGAACAGCCGCCGGCGGATCGGCAGAACTGTCCGTATTGGGTACAAAGGTCAGCGGAAGCGGATCGTCGGGGGAAATATCTCTCATGTCGCTCGACTCGCAAATGAAATGTACAAAACCGCCGTATGCATACAGCTTTCCTGAAATTTTCAGCGGATCGGAGACGGATGCGCCGCCGTTCTCATATACGGTCCATATAAGATTTGCAGACAGTATTAGTGCTTCATTGCCTTCCCATACAATCCGGTATTCGCTGCGCCCGGCTTCCGTCGGGATCGCCCACTCCCATGTCATGCCGTTGTCATGAGACACAAGGTACATTGTTTCTCCGTCTTTCGATCCGTGCGAAGGTGTCGCCCAAACGGGATAGCGCAGTACCTCGCCGTCATAGAACGGGATGCCGGATATCAGCTTTTTGCCTTGCAGGGATTCCGGCACGGGAATCTCCAGCCGCTCCCATGTTTTTCCGCCGTCGACGGTGCGGGAGATCACGGGACCGTCGGTTTCTTCATACTCATTATACGGATCAAAGCTCATAAAGGCGGTTTTGTCAGAAATAAATCCCACGCCGACCACATGGTTTCCGCCGTAATCGTCGCCTGTACTGCCAACAGCCCATGTTTCGCCGCCGTCGGAGGACGTCGCCACATTTTTCCGTCCGCTGCCGAGGACCATGTCGGTCAGATGCGCCGCCGCCCAGCGGAAATCGCCGAATTCCGCGTAATAGAAATCTATGGCTCCGCTCATCCAGCCGGGAGTCCACCCCTCCCGGCTTCGGTCGGTGGCAACCCAATCGTGGAAGATTTCATAGGGGATCCGTCCCACACAGGCGCCGTTCTTCTCTGTGTACAGCTCGATCCACGGTGTTTCAGCATCGGCAACATATCCGATCAAGGGACCATGGGAGACTGCGCCTGTCGGCTCATCCGGTTTCATGATTTGTGCCAGATGGCGCCGCTGCGTTTCATCCAGCAGCGAAACGGATGTGGGCTGAAGCATTTCCGAGGAATCGCCGGTGTAGAAGAAATAATTCAGCCATACCCTCTCCCCTTCATGGGTGGCCTCCACCGTCATATCCATCTCGCCGCTCCCGCCCCCTCGGCTGACGAATATGATTTCGCCATCCGCATATCCTTCGGGGAGCGGGAGAATGCATTTATGGTATTTCTCCGTCCGGCTGTCATAGCGGTAATAGGTCAGTCCCGCTTCAAAGATATAATACACGGGATCATTGCCCACGGGAGAGCCTTTGAGAATCGCGGCGTCCTCCGCATAGGGCAGCCCCTGTATTTCTTCTGCGGCAATACTGCTGATTGTCAAAGCAGGGTTCGTTTCATTCTCCGCCGCGTCCTCCGCCGCGTCACGGTCATAGATCTTCGCTTCACTTCCCCGTTCGTATACGATTTCATTCAGAGTAATGCGAAACGACGCATTCCCCTGCAATTGTGTGTACACCCCGGCATCCATATAAACGGCAAATTGATTCGACGGACCGCTTCCCTTCTCATTCACCGCATTCTCATACACGGCACGGTCGTCCTGCACTGTACCGTCGGGAATATGGAACTCGGATGTATACGTGATTATGTTACCGGCGTTCATTACGCGGTGCACTGTGCAGATGGCAGCCGCATCCGTCAGATCATGGACAATATCAAAGGAAAGATACAGGGTATCCTGCATTGTGTCCGTCGGCTCGGGTTCAGAAATGCCGACGGATTTAAGGACTACGGTCGTTATACCGGAGCGATATACCGCGACGTCCTCCATACCCAGCTCCGTACCATGCGCCGCTGCCACCTCGCCGTATGCAGGCAGTTCATTCACCGGCAGCGTCAGCACGATTTCCTTTGTCTGCTGCGAGAGAATGGTAAAGCCTTTCTGTTTTTCTATATGATCCAGCGTAGGCTTCGGCTGTCCGACAAACGCACATCCCACCGCGATCACCGTAAGCGCCACCGCAAGAGCCAAACATATCCATCTGTTCTTCTGTTTTGTCGTGAGCATCAGAATCCTCTCTTTCATTGGTGCGCTGCCAAACCCGACAGCATACCGGCGCTTCTGGGGGATCGTATCCAGAAGTATGCGCGCGTATTTCAGGCGTGCTTCGTCGTTCAGTTCAGCGGCGATCGAGTCGTCACAGGCAAGCTCCGCATCCTGCTTGGATACGGAGGCCGCGATCCAGACAAGCGGGTTCCACCAGAACGCGATCAGCGCCAGCGAACGGACGATCGCCCAGATGTGGTCTCTATGGCGCAGGTGGATATGCTCATGCATAACGATCAGCATTTCCGACGGACTGTTTGCCGCCTCGGGCGTTATGTAGATAGACGGAATCAGACCTGCGAGGCAAGGGACGCCTGCGTTGCCGGAAACATATACCTTCGTCCCGCGAACGGTTCTGTGCTGCTTACGGTCCTGATGCAGCCGGTAGTTGAACGTAGCGCCTGTTATCACAAACCATACTGCAGCAACCGCGGAGCCTGCCAGGCAGGTAATGCCCGCAATCTGCCTCCAATCCATGCGCGCCGGGACTTCCGGTATCCCAGAAGTCGATCCCTCCGTGCTCCCGACAGACTGTTTTTCCGGTGCGCCAGCTTCCGCCGGAACTGCCGCATCCGTTTCAGGCGTGGTCGGCGTGCCCGGTGCATCCGGTGTTGTTCCGGGCACAACAGCCGGCAGGGTCGGCATAGGATCCTGTGCCGGATATGCCGGTGACGTCTGCACAGCGGTACCGGCGGATGTTTGCGGTATTTCCGATGGATCCGCGCGATCCCCCTGCAGGAAAGCGGGCAGTTCTACATTCACCTCAAACAGGGCGACCGGCAGAAACATACGAATGACGACCGCCAGCCAGAGCGCATAGACAACTCTCGGAGAGACTGTCCGGCGGAATATGCCCCGGATCAGGAGCACAGCCGCGATCAGCAGAGAAAGCGATATCAGGTATGCAGCCATGACTTACTCCTTTCTCTTCTTTTCCGCATCATCGAGGATCTGCCGCAGCTCGGCGATCTCCCGGTCGGAAAGAGATTTTCTTTCGGTCAGCGCTGTGAACAACATCCCAACGCTGCCGTCATATACACGGTTCAGAAACGATTCGGTTTCCGCCGGAGCGACGTCGCATCGCTGTATCACCGGATAATACGCATGTACCCGCACGGTTTCATCCACGCTGACCGCTCCTTTGGCAATCAGGCGCTTCAGCATAACGAAAACTGTCGGGCGCGTCCACCCGGTATCCGCTTCCAGCGCTTTTGCAAGCTCCCCCAGTGTATACGGCGACGATTCCCACAGCAGCTTCATGATCTTCCATTCGCCGTCAGATAAAGTTATTTGTTCCATTTTGGTGTTCTCCCATATGATGACGTGTGTCTACACTGCTGTCAGCATAGCATATGTGTAGACGCATGTCAACAGCACGCAGCAAGGTTTAACATTAAATTCACATTTTGGGAAAAAGCAATAACTCCAGAAGTGCATGGCAGCCTGACGATGGAACATGATATGCGCCGGCACCTTTCTTTCCCGGCACACGGATGTGTGCTATAATAAATCAGAAAAATACAAAGCTCTGCTGTAAGATTCTTCCCCGGTACCGGTACATATATATCGAGACCACAAAAAGGAGATATTTCAAGTGAACGACGCTGAGATCATCGGTCTGTTCTGGGCGCGGTCGGAAACTGCCATCACAGAGCTTGCAGGCAAATATGACCGTCTGGCCCGTTCTGTAGCCATGAACATCCTGCACGACAGACTGGACACCGAAGAATGCATGAATGACAGCTATCTCGGTATGTGGAACAGCCTTCCGCCTGAGAAGCCGCGGGTTCTTCCCGCATTCTTCACTGCCGTTACACGGAACATTGCGCTGAAGCGGTACCGGTATAAATCTGCATCCAAACGGAACGCCGTTATGGAAGAGCTTACGGATCTGGTCACGGAGACGGCATCACCTGAAGAGGAGATCAATTCTGCCGCCGGGGTCATTTCCGATTATCTCGCCACACTGGACAAACCGAGCCGTGTACTGTTTATGCGGAGGTACTATCTGGGAGAAAGCGTTGCGGAGGCGGCGAAAGCGGTCGGGATGAGCGAAAACCACGCAGGCGTGAAGCTCTCCCGTATGCGTACCCGGCTCAAAAAGAAACTGGCGGAGGAGGGGATCATCGTATGAAAGAGATCGATTTTCTGGACGCAGTCGGCAGAGTTGATAAACAGTATATTGAAGAATGCATTACATACAAGCCGCCGAAGAAGCGGCATGTGCGGTTAGGGAGACTGAGTGCGCTCGCCGCCTGTCTTGTACTCATGATCGCCGCTGTACTGGCGGTGCATCATCTGAATCAGCCGGTGATTCCTCCGGATCAGCCGGTGATTATCGACGAGAACGGATTCTACATCGAAAACGGCGTACTGCTCCGGTACACAGGCAGCGAAACGGACGTCACCATCCCCGAAACGGTAAAGACCATCGCTGACTACACCTTCCTCACCAATGAAAACGCCGGCAAGATCGAAGTCGTGCGGCTCGGAACGAGTGTGCAGACGGTTGGGGTCAACGCCTTTGCGGGGCTGGAAAATCTGGTGGATCTGGTCATTGCGGAAAACAATCTGTCTTTCGTATACGGGGACGGACTGATTATGACCTCCGACGGCTCCATCCTGCTCCGCTATGAACGTGCGGGAGAGACATCGTTTACCATTCCCGAATCGGTACGGTTCGTGGCGGCACACGCGGTACAGGGAACAGAACTGGAGGAGATCGACTTCGGTGAAAATCTCGAATACATCGGCTACAATGCCTTTGCCAGCAATTACCGTCTGAAAGCGATCCATCTGCCGGATTCTGTAAAGTATATCTGCGAAGGCGCGTTCTCCGGCTGTTCCTCCGCGGTGGACGGACATATTCCGGAAGGCGTACAGTTTGGTGGCGAAGCGTTCGGCAGCGTACCGTTTTATCTTTCACTGAAAGCCGGGCAGATGTCTCCGCTGGAGGAGATCCAGCGCGGAAGGATCACCCCTTCTGACGCGATCCTGAAAAGTGATCTGGGATCACTGACCGTGCAGATCGAATATATCCTGGCAACGCTGCGCGGAGAGGAATACGAGGCCAGCGACGCAGCGCTCTTCGCGTACGGTGCGGTACACAATCATCCGGAGGTTCCCGAGGGTATGAGGATCCCCGAATCGTTTACCCTGGACGATCTCACCTTCCAGGACACCGGCTGGGGCAGCACAGGTATCTACGATATTCAGATATTTCTGCCCGCCGGAGACTATACCCTCGTTATGCAGGCGTACGGGTACGAGACCTATGAAGCGCTGTACTGGAAGGATGTGCGGTTCCGCATCGCCAATCTGTATTACATGCAGAATCCCGAGACTGTGGCTCCCGATGATACCGTATCTGCGTTTGGCTGGACAGCGGTGTTCGGACGGAACGGCGAGATGTACAGCGGTATCACCTATACCCATGAGGACGGAAGAATCATCCGCAGCTTCCTTCCTGCAGAAAGTCCGACGCCGTACAGGCTGACATTTTCACCGGACGGAACACGGGTAGCGGTGGAATACACCAACGGCAGCAATCCTGCATTTTATGTACAGGCGCTGAACGGCGATGTCCTGATGGAACCGCATTATGACTATAACCAATACCTCAACCGGTATTATGGTCAATATAAAGCGGGGACGCTGACATGGGCGGATGAGGACAATATCGAAGGCGAAAACGAGTTCGGACGGTTCCGGTTCAATATCTACGAATTCGAAGTAACACAACTGAATGAGGAAGCGCCCATCGTGGATGATAGAATTCTGGATGTTGCGCCATGTTTCAGTGAACAGGTAAATGCACTTCCGAATACAGCAGATCAGGCACGGATAGCAGAATCGGCGTTTATGGGTTCTCCTGTCATCTATGTCTTTGACCACGATCTGACATTCTTTGTACACTATCTGGATCCGAACGGAAGCGGAACATTGTTTAAGATTGTTCTTTCGCTTCCGGACGGATATACCGACGGCAGAATCACGGGCGTCGGTCGCAGAGGAAGCGGAGAGATCTTTATTTACGTTGCGGCGACCGTGCGCGGCAGCACAGGTATGCTGTCCTATTTGTTCTTCTGCGGCGGCGGTCTGCCTCAGCTGGAGGAGGTCCGGACAGCGGACACGGATCCTTCTGCACGCCCGGAGGTGACTTCGGTCGAGACAGATATTTCCGGATTCTTGGATGTGCTTGCGGAAATGGGCGAAAACAACGCTTTCCCGCCATATTCCTATCCCTTCAGCATTTCTGGCCTATCCACCGACGTCTGCTTCCGGATGCGCGAGGGCGACTGTCCCGCATCGCTGACGGCATTCGGGCAGACCGTGGAGATGGATGAGCATGTGCATTTTTACGGAAATTGCAGTGTCGATCTCTTTGAATATGGCGGTGCGGTCATCTTTACCTGGGTTTTTTACGACATAGGCTATACCTACATTCTCGGCAGTGATTTCACCGAGACCATCGAGCCGGGAGCAGACGCTTCGATCAAGCTGTATCTGAACAAAGCCGGAGAACTGTGCTACAAGCGCACAAACAACCGCATCGCCGACATCATCCAGACCGGCGGGCTTTCCGTGGCAGCGGGGTATGACGATTTTCTATACTGCACCGGTCCTGCGTCCCTGGAGGACGGCAGGCTGATCCTCGGCGATGCGGAGGAATCCTATACCATCGGGGATAAGTACGATCTGGATGAGGAGTTTGCGGGGAATGGCTACAGCCGGGATTTTGCTTCCATCGAGGAGGTATTCGAGCGGAACCGGCAGCTGCGCGACGGCGCTCTCGAGATCGTCCAGCCGCTTTCCATGACTGTCGCCGAGCTGCGCAGCACGTACGGCGAGCTGAAGCTGGAATACTCCGAACACGGACCCGGTCAGCCGGTGTATTCCATGGAGCGTTTTACGGGAGTGCTGCTCGTCTTCCATCAATGGAACATGGAGGATCCGCTGACGGATGACATGATACCAGCAGAGCTGATTATCACAGAGGATTGCGGACGGGCGGTTCACGGACTGTCGATCGGTATGAATGTGGAAACCGGAACGGAAGCAATCGTCTGGTCGAACGCAGAATACTCCGTCATGGACGGCACGGTCATGCTGCAGACACAGTACGACACTTACACCGTTTTTTGCGCCATCAGCAGTCAGGATATGGATCATCCGTCGGAAGACGAGGCGGACTGGGAGGCATGGAAACAGGAATACATGCAGAATCCCACCGGAAAAATCGTGGGGCTCCGAATGCAGCGGAATCCGTAGGAAAAAGTGAGAGGTCTGCCGCCTCTCACTTTTCTTCATCATTTCTGCCGGTATACTGCTTTTGCTCCGCGCTTACGCAAATTTACAATTTATTTACAATTAAAAAATGTGTAAATTTTCACCGTACATATTGTAAAAACGAAGCGGAATGTATTGATTTTCCGTTTTTTTGTTGACGGAAGGAGCGATCCGTGCTAAAATAATAAACTGCATAAGCTTGTCTTCAGTTTTTCTTTATGTTTTCTAATTTGCTGTTTCCACAGCAGGACCGAAAAGAACGGAGTGATATTGGAATGGTAAAGCCCCAGAAAGTCGGCAAAAACGTCAGAATGAGCTTTTCCAAAATCGATGAAGCGCTCGAGATGCCCAACCTCATTGAGGTACAGAAAAAGTCCTATCAGTGGTTTCTCGACGAAGGCCTGATGGAGGTACTGCGGGATGTTTCCCCCATCACCGACTATTCCGGCAATCTCTTCATCGATTTTGTGTCTTATTCTCTCGACGCGAAGCCCAAGTACCCCGTTGAGGAATGCAAGGAACGCGACGTGAACTACGCCGCCCCGCTCAAGGTGGAAGTGCGTCTCTCCAACAAGCTCACCGGCGAGGTCAAACAGTCCGAGATCTTCATGGGCGATTTCCCGCTCATGACCGAAAACGGCACATTCGTCATCAACGGCGCGGAACGCGTCGTCGTATCGCAGATCGTCCGCTCCCCCGGTATCTACTATGACCAGCAGATCGACAAGACGGGCAAGCGCATGTTCGCAGCCACCGTCATTCCGTACCGCGGCGCATGGCTGGAATACGAAACGGACGGCAGCGACGTGTTCTATGTCCGCATCGACAAGAACCGCAAGCTCCCGATCACCATGCTGATCCGCGCGCTGGGCATCCAGACGCCGGACGAGATCGAGGCAGTATTCGGCAATGAGCCGAAGCTCACCGCCACACTGGAAAAGGATGAATGCGAGAATCTCGCCATCGAAAACAAGACCAGCCTGCGCGAGGAAGCGCTCAAGGAAATCTACAAAAAGCTGCGTCCCGGCGAGCCCGCTATCGTGGAGAGCGCCGAGCTTCTGCTCCACAATCTTTTCTTTGATCCGAAGCGCTACGATCTTGCCCCGGTCGGTCGTTATAAATATGATAAAAAGCTCGCCATCAGCGCCCGCCTCGCCGGTCACACCCTTTCCCGTCCCGCCGTCAGCCCGCTGACCGGTGAGATCCTGTTCGACGAGGGAACCGTTCTTTCCGTTGAGGACGCGCTTGCGATCGAGCACGCAGCCATCAACGAGGCGTATCTCCGCCTCGAGGACGGCACGGAAGTCAAGGTCTTTTCCAACAACACGATCGAGCCGCAGTACATCCTCGGCTACGATCTGAAAGACTGCGGCGTGGACGAAAAGGTCCGTACCGCCGTTCTTCTCGAGATCAAGGACGCCGCCGGAGACGATGAGGAAGAGCTCAAGCGTCAGGTTCGCCGCCGCATGGCAGAGCTTGTTCCCAAGCACATCACCGAAGACGATATCCTTGCTTCCATCAACTATCTGCTCACCCTTTCCCACGACATCGGCACACCGGACGATATCGACCACCTCGGCAACCGCCGCCTGCGCTGCGTGGGCGAGCTGCTCCAGAACCAGTTCCGCATCGGTCTTGCGCGCATGGACAAGATCGTCAAGGAGCGCATGACCGTTCAGGACAACGAGATGCTCACGCCGCAGACGCTGATCAACATCCGTCCTGTCGTTACGGCGATCCGCGAATTTTTCGGCTCCTCTCCTCTTTCCCAGTTCATGGATCAGTCCAATCCGCTCGCCGAGCTGACCCACAAACGCCGTCTCTCGGCGCTCGGTCCGGGCGGTCTGTCCCGCGACCGCGCCTCCTTTGAAGTGCGCGACGTTCACTATACACATTACGGGCGCATGTGCCCCATCGAGACGCCGGAAGGTCCGAACATCGGTCTGATCTCCTATCTGGCGACGTATGCGCGCATCAACAAGTACGGCTTTATTGAAGCGCCCTACCGCCGTGTCGACCGCGAAACGGGCATCGTTACGGACGAGGTCGTTTATATGACCGCCGACGTGGAGGACCGCTATATCATCGCGCAGGCGAACGAGCCGCTGGACGATGAGCACCGCTTCGTCAACCGCAAGGTCACGGCGCGCTCCAAATCCGAGATCATTGAGATCGCCAACAATATGGTCGATTTCATGGACGTTTCTCCGAAGATGGTCGTTTCCGTCGCAACGGCGCATATTCCGTTCCTGGAGAACGACGATAACTCCCGCGCCCTCATGGGCTCCAACATGCAGAAGCAGGCAGTTCCGCTGCTCACGACCGAGTCTCCGATCGTCGGCACCGGCATTGAGTACAAGGCTGCCGTGGACTCCGGCGTTGTCGTCCTCGCCAAAGAAGCCGGCTATGTGGACGCCGTATCCGCCGATGAGATCGTGATCCGCTGCGCCGACGGGCACAAGGACACCTACCATCTGATCAAGTTCAAAAGAAGCAACCAGGGCATGTGCGTCAACCAGCGCCCGATCGTCAATCAGGGCGAGTATGTTGAGAAGGATCAGGTCATTGCAGACGGTCCCGCCACCTCCGGCGGTGAGATCGCGCTCGGCAAGAACGCGCTGATCGGCTTCATGACCTGGGAAGGCTACAACTACGAGGATGCCGTTCTTCTGAACGAGCGGCTGGTGCGCGACGATGTGTATACCTCGATCCATATCGAGGAATACACGCACGAAGCGCGCGACACGAAGCTCGGTCCGGAAGAAATCACCCGCGAGATCCCGAATGTCGGCGACGATGCGCTGAAGGATCTGAATGCGGACGGTATTATCAAGAAGGGTACGGAAGTGCGCCCGGGCGATATCCTCGTCGGTAAAGTCACCCCGAAGGGAGAGACCGAGCTGACCGCAGAGGAGCGCCTGCTCCGCGCGATCTTCGGGGAGAAGGCGCGCGAGGTGCGCGACACCTCCCTCCGCCTGCCGCACGGCGAATCCGGTATCGTTGTGGACGTCAAGATGTTCTCGCGTGAGAACGGCGACGAGCTTCCGCCCGGAGTCAATCAGGTCGTGCGCGTCTATATCGCGCAGAAGAGAAAAATCTCCGTCGGAGACAAGATGGCAGGCCGTCACGGCAACAAGGGCGTCGTTTCCCGCATCCTCCCGCCGGAGGATATGCCGTTCTTGCCCGACGGTACGCCGCTGGATATCGTCTTGAACCCGCTGGGCGTTCCTTCCCGAATGAACATCGGTCAGGTGCTGGAAGTGCATCTCGGCATCGCGGCGAAGAAGCTCGGCTGGAAGATCATGACTCCCGTCTTTGACGGCGCGACGGAGAAAGATATCACTGAATGCATGCGTCTTGCCGGCATGGCGCGTGAAGTCATGCCGAATGAGAACACGCAGGGCAAGGATACCTTCATCCAGAAAAATCCCGTCACGGGCGAGGAAAAGACGATGATCGTCGACGGCAAGACGATCCTGTACGACGGACGCACCGGAGAACCGTTCGACAATCCTGTCACGGTTGGTATTATGTATTATCTGAAGCTGCATCACCTCGTCGACGATAAGATCCACGCCCGCTCGACCGGTCCGTACTCGCTCGTCACGCAGCAGCCGCTCGGCGGCAAGGCACAGTTCGGCGGTCAGCGCTTCGGTGAGATGGAAGTCTGGGCGCTGGAAGCATACGGCGCCGCATATACCCTTCAGGAAATCCTGACCGTCAAGAGCGACGACGTCGCAGGACGCGTCAAGACCTATGAAGCGATCGTCAAGGGACAGAATATCCCGACGCCGGGCGTACCGGAATCCTTCAAAGTTCTGTGCAAAGAGCTTCAGTCGCTCGCGCTTGACGTTCGCGTGCTCGATGAAAACGGCAATGAAATCGAGCTGTCCAAAATCGGCGACGATGATATCGAGGTTCCGAACTACGTCTCGGACGAAAACGATATCACCGAGGACGATGTCGGCGAAACCGTGGAAACAAACGACCTGTACGGCTCCTTCTCCGACGAGGATGCCGATGAGGAACCGACTGACGAACAGTTCGAGGCCGATATGGCGACCGGACTGGACATGGACGATCTGAACGACGATTTCTGATCCGACGGGACGCACTCTGATACGATGCCTCAGATAACTGAACAAGAGAAGGTAAATTGCCGATGGAACGAAACACATTCGATTCGATAAAAATTGGTCTGGCGTCTCCCGAAATGATCCGCAGCTGGTCGTACGGCGAAGTCAAAAAACCGGAAACGATCAACTACCGCACGCTGAAAGCGGAGCGCGACGGACTGTTCTGCGAGCGCATCTTCGGTCCGACCAAGGACTGGGAATGCCTTTGCGGAAAATACAAGCGTATCCGCCACAAGGGCAAAATCTGCGAGAAGTGCGGCGTTGAAGTCACCCAGAAAAAGGTGCGCCGCGAGCGCATGGGACACATCGAGCTTGCCGCTCCGGTCTCCCATATCTGGTACTTCCGCGCCATCCCCTCCCGTATGGGTCTTCTGCTCGATATCTCCCCCCGTCTTCTCGAAAAGGTACTCTATTTCGCTTCCTATATTGTGATCGATCCGGGTTCCACCCCGCTCGCGAAATACCAGCTTCTCAAGGAATCCGAGTACCGCGCCGCCTATGACCGCTACGAAAACGACTTCAAGGTAGGCATGGGCGCCGAAGCCATCAAACAGCTGCTCGCCGAGCTGGACATCGAGGCGCTCTCCGAACAGCTCAAAAATGAGCTTGCTCAGGCAAGCGGACAGAAAAAAGTCCGCATCATCAAGCGGCTGGAGGTCGTTGAAGCCTTCCGCAAATCCGGCAACAAGCCGGAGTGGATGATCCTCGACGTTGTTCCCGTCATCCCGCCGGAGATCCGTCCGATGGTGCAGCTCGACGGCGGACGCTTCGCCTCCTCCGATCTGAACGATCTTTACCGCCGCGTCATCAACCGCAACAACCGTCTGAGACGTCTGATGGAGCTGCACGCGCCGGATATCATCATCCGCAACGAAAAGCGCATGCTGCAGGAAGCGGTCGACGCTCTGATCGACAACGGCCGCCGCGGAAAGCCGGTCACCGGTCCGTCCAACCGCCCGCTCAAGTCACTCTCCGAGATGCTGCGCGGCAAGCAGGGACGCTTCCGTCAGAACCTGCTCGGCAAGCGCGTCGACTATTCCGGACGTTCCGTTATCGTCGTCGGACCGAGTCTGAAGATCTACCAGTGCGGTCTGCCGAAAGAAATGGCGCTCGAGCTCTTCAAGCCGTTCGTGATGAAGCGCCTGGTAGAAACGCAGAAGGCCTCCAACATCAAGGAAGCCAAAAAGAAGGTCGAGCGCGTACACACCGACGTGTGGGACGCCTTGGAAGTCGTCATCAAGGAGCATCCCGTGCTCCTGAACCGCGCGCCTACCCTGCACCGCCTGTCCATTCAGGCATTTGAGCCGGTTCTCGTCGAGGGCAAGGCGATCAAGCTCCACCCGCTCGTCTGCAAGGCGTTCAACGCGGACTTCGACGGCGACCAGATGCCGGTTCACGTTCCGCTGTCCGCTGAAGCGCAGGCAGAGGCACGTTTCCTCATGCTCTCCGCCAACAATCTTCTGAAGCCCGTGGACGGCAAGGCGATCACCGTTCCGTCTCAGGACATGGTGCTCGGTTCCTTCTATCTGACGCTCGACAAGCCGGGCGAAAAGGGCGAGGGCAAGGTTTTCCGCGACTTCGACGAAGCCATGATGGCGTATGAAAACGGGTTGCTCGGGCTCCATGCTCCGATCCGCGTTCGTGTCACGAAAGAGATCGACGGCGTGATGCAGTCCGGCATCATCGACGCGACGCTCGGCAGGCTGATCTTCAACCGCGCGATCCCGCAGGACCTCGGCTATGTGGACCGCAGCGATCCCGCGAAGAAGTTCGACCTTGAGATCATGTTCGTCACCGGCTCCAAGGATCTGGGCAACATCATCGATCGCTGCATCAAATACCACGGCTTCGGCGTCACCGCCAACATGCTCGACGATATCAAGGCGATGGGCTTCAAGTATTCCACGAAAGCCTCCATCTCCATCTCTGTCGCCGATATGACGATCCCGCCGGAAAAATACAGCCTGGTCGCAGCCGCCGAGAAAAAGGTCGAGAATATCGCAAAGCATTTCCAGCGCGGCGAACTGTCCGAGGAGGAGCGCTACCAGAACGTCATCCGCATCTGGGAGCAGACGACCAACGACGTTGTCGCGGCACTTCAGAACAACTTCAACCGCTACAACCCGATCAAGATGATGAGCGACTCCGGCGCGCGCGGTAATATCACGCAGATGCGTCAGCTCGCCGGTATGCGCGGTCTGATGTTCGCAACCTCCGGTAAGACGATGGAGATCCCGATCAAATCGAACTTCCGCGAAGGTCTGAACATCCTCGAATACTTCATCGCTGCCCGCGGCGCGCGGAAATCCCTGTCCGATACCGCACTGAAAACCGCCGACTCCGGATACCTGACCCGCCGTCTGGTGGACGTCGCGCAGGAAGTCATCATCCGCGAGGAGGACTGCGGCGCCACCAAGGGTCTCTGGGTTCACGCCATCAAGGACGGCAACGAAACGATCGAGCCGCTCAAGGACCGTCTGGTCGGACGCTATCCCATCGGAAACGTCATCCATCCCGAAACCGGCGAGATTCTCGCTGAGGACAATACGATGCTGACTGAAAAGCAGGCAGCCGCCATTGTTGCTGCCGGCATCGAGCAGGTTCACATCCGCAGCGTCCTCCAGTGCCGCGCCACCCACGGCGTCTGCGCGCATTGCTACGGCGCCGATCTGGCACACTCCACACCGGTCGATATCGGCGAGGCGGTCGGCATCATCGCAGCTCAGTCCATCGGCGAGCCGGGTACGCAGCTGACGATGCGCACTTTCCATACCGGCGGCGTGGCAGGCTCGGATATCACGCAGGGTCTTCCCCGCGTCGAGGAGCTGTTTGAGGCGAGAAAGCCGAAAAAGCCGGCAATCATCTCCGAGAAAGCAGGCACCGCGGTCATTCAGGACAGCAAGCGCATGCGCACCATCGTTGTCACCTCCGACGAAAGCGGCGAGGAGATCTCTTACCAGATCCCCTTCGGCACCCGCATTACCATTACGGACGGCCAGCATGTCAGCGCCGGTCAGGAGCTGACAGAGGGCTACCGCGCGCCTGCGGATATTCTCCGCATCAACGGTATCGACGAGGTGTATGAGTACATTCTCTTGGAGGTCCAGAAGGTGTACCGTTCCCAGAACATCGATATCAACGACAAGCATATCGAGGTCATCGCCCGTCAGATGACGCGCAAGGTTCGCATCGAGGATTCCGGCAGCACCACGCTTCTCTCCGGCTCCACCGTCGACCTCAGCGAATTCCTCGCGGAAAACGACGCCGTGGAGAAACGCATCCAGGCAGGCGAAACCGGTCTGACGCCGGCTGTCTCCTCCCCGATCCTCCTCGGAATCACCAAGGCTTCCCTGCTGACGGAATCCTTCCTCTCCGCCGCTTCCTTCCAGGAAACGACCAAGGTTCTCACGGAAGCCGCCATCAAGGGCAAAGTGGATCACCTGCTCGGTCTGAAGGAAAACGTCATCATCGGCAAGCTGATCCCTGCCGGAACCGGCATGGAGCACTACCGCCACATCGACGTGAAGAGAACGCAGCCGTACAGCGATCCGCTCCTGGAAGAGCTGGAAATGGCGGCGAAAGCATCGGAAACCCGCCGCGCCGAGGAAGATGACGATGATTTTGACACCGACATTGGTGCCTCCGCCTCCGCCGACGCTGACGCCGCTGACACCAACGAAAGCAGCGAGGACGCCGTTGACGACGACGATCTCCTCATCTCCGACGATTCTTCCTCCGAGAAGGACGAGGATATCTGATCTGTCTCAGCACTAACTTCCCGGATCCGGGAGGGTTCCAGCCGGAACCCTCCCCCTTCCTTTTTCCGCATGCTGGCAGTTCATTCCGGGAGAAAGCCAGATGTACTATCAAAGAGCGCAATTTGACGATAAAACAGCGCATAGAATTGTGCAATTCGGAGAATATATTTACGATAAACAATCGTCCTTGACAGTTCTGGTGCAAAATGCTATAATATGCTGTACGTTTATGGGGTGCATTCTGTTTTTTGCGCCATAAACGCCTGACATCGGTACCTCCGGGAGTCTCTTTTCTTCCGGTCGTATATAAACATGTATCACGAAAGAAATGGAGGAAAAACATGCCAACCTTTAACCAGCTTGTCAAGCAGGGAAGACACGACAAGACCTACAAGTCCAAGGCTCCTGTGCTTCAGCGCGGCTTCAATTCCATCAAGAACAAGCCGATCGATCAGAGCGCTCCGCAGAAGCGCGGTGTCTGCACGAAGGTGGGAACCACCACGCCGAAGAAGCCGAACTCTGCTCTGCGTAAGTTCGCAAAGGTCCGTCTCACCAACGGCATGGAGGCAACCTGCTACATCCCCGGTATCGGTCACAATCTGCAGGAGCACTCCGTCGTCCTGATCCGCGGCGGTCGTGTGCGCGATCTGCCTGGCGTTCGTTACCACATCATCCGCGGCACGCTCGATGCTCAGGGTGTCGCCAACCGCAATCAGGCCCGTTCCAAGTACGGCGCAAAGCGCGCCAAAGCGAAGAAGTAATCCTTCGCGTCTCGTAAGTTCCATTTCTTAAGTGCAGTGCGCACTGCTGTTATTGACACATGTTTATATACAGCCGACGCTCTTCGCACTTACGGGAGTTATCTTTCGAGTACCTATGATTTCATATTTTTAATGAAGGAGGGAAGTACAGTGTCGAGAAGAGGTCAGATTTCCAAAAGAGATGTCCTGCCGGATCCGCTTTATAATTCCAAGCTCGTCACCAAACTGATCAACAACATCATGTATGACGGTAAGAAGGGCGTCGCCCAGACGATCGTTTATGATGCGTTCAAGATTGTTGAGGACAAGCTCGGTCAGAATCCGCTGGATGTTTTCACCGAGGCTCTCGATAACGTAATGCCTGTCGTAGAGGTCAAGGCACGCCGCGTCGGTGGCGCCAACTACCAGGTTCCTATGGATGTCAGAGCCGACAGACGTCAGACGCTCGGTCTTCGCTGGCTCACCGCTTATTCCCGCTCCAGAAGCGAGAGAACCATGGCGGAACGCCTTGCGGCCGAGATCATGGACGCCAAGAACAGCACCGGCGGAGCCTTCAAGAAGAAGGAAGAAGTCCACAAGATGGCAGAAGCAAACAAGGCTTTTGCTCATTACAGATACTGATTTTCCACGCATTTTCCCTTGTTTTCCAAAAAGGAGTTTATACGCTAAATGGCAAGAGAATATACACTCGAGCGTACCAGAAATATCGGTATCATGGCCCATATCGACGCCGGCAAGACGACCACCACCGAGCGTATCCTGTACTATACGGGTAAGACGCACAAGATGGGGGAGACGCATGACGGCGGCGCTACCATGGACTGGATGGAGCAGGAACAGGAAAGAGGTATCACCATTACCTCTGCCGCTACCACCTGCTTCTGGAAAAACACTCGAATCAACATTATTGACACCCCCGGTCACGTGGACTTCACGGTTGAGGTTGAGCGCTCCCTGCGCGTCCTCGATGGCTCCGTCACCGTTTTCTGCGCCAAAGGCGGCGTCGAACCTCAGTCCGAGACAGTTTGGCGTCAGGCGGACATGTACAAGGTTCCCCGCATGGGCTACGTCAACAAAATGGATATCAACGGCGCCAATTTCTTCCGCGTCATTGATATGATGCACGACCGCCTTCATGCCAACGCCGTTCCGATCCAGCTTCCTGTCGGCGCTGAGAATACCTTCCGCGGCATCGTCGATCTGATGAACATGGAGGCCGACATCTATTATGATGATCTCGGCAAAGACATGCGCGTCGAGCCGATCCCGGACGACATGAAGGAACAGGCCGAGAAGTATCATGCGCAGATGGTTGAATCCATCTGCGAAACGGACGAAACCCTGTTCGAAAAGTACTGCAACGGCGAGGACATTTCCGTTGCGGAACTGAAGGCGGCGCTGCGCAAGGCAACGATCGACAACAAGATCGTTCCCGTCGTCTGCGGCACCTCCTACAAGAACAAAGGCGTCCAGAAGCTGCTTGATGCCATCGTCGACTATATGCCCGCGCCGACCGACATTCCCGCCATCAAGGGCGTGAATCCGGATACGAATGAAGAAGAGGACCGTCATCCATCTGACGATGAGCCCTTCTCTGCTCTGGCGTTCAAGATTGCTACCGATCCTTTCGTCGGCAAGCTCTGCTTCTTCCGTGTTTACTCCGGCACTATCAATGCCGGTGAGACCGTCTACAACTCCACCAAAGGCAAGCGTGAGCGCCTCGGCCGCATCGTTCAGATGCACGCCAACTCCCGCCAGGATGTGGATACCTGCTACGCTGGCGATATTGCCGCAGTAGTCGCTACCAAGTACACCACCACCGGTGATACGTTCTGTGACGAAAAGCATCCGGTTATTCTGGAAAGCATGGAATTCCCCGAGCCGGTTATCCGTCAGGCAATCGAGCCGAAGACGCGTGCCGGTCAGGAGAAGATGGGCATCGCTCTCGCCAAGCTGGCTGAGGAAGACCCGACTTTCCGCACGTACACCGATGAGGAAACCGGTCAGACCATCATCGCCGGCATGGGTGAATTGCATCTCGAGATCATCGTCGACCGACTCCTGCGCGAGTTCAAGGTGGAAGCCAACATCGGCAAGCCGCAGGTCGCGTACAAGGAAACGATCCGCAAGAAAGTCGATCACGAGTGCAAATACAAGCGTCAGTCCGGCGGTTCCGGTCAGTACGGTCATGTCAAGATCATTATTGAGCCGAACGAGCCCGGCAAGGGATATGAATTCATCAACGCCGTCACGGGCGGTGCGATCCCGAAGGAATTCATTGAACCTGTCAACCAGGGTATTCAGGGGGCCATGCAGTCCGGCGTACTCGCCGGCTATAACGTCGTTGACGTAAAGGTCACTCTGTACGACGGCTCCTATCATGAAGTCGACTCCTCCGAGATGGCATTCAAGATCGCCGGTTCCATGGCCTTCAAGGAGGCAATGCGTCTGGCAGATCCTGTTCTTACCGAGCCGATCATGAAGGTCGTTACCATTACCCCGGACGATTATCTCGGCGATATCATCGGCGACTTCAACTCCCGCCGCGGCCAGATTCAGTCCATGGAGCCTCAGAACAACGGAGCAACGGAAGTCCTTGCTTTCGTGCCGCTCGCTGAGATGTTCGGATACGCAACGGATCTCCGTTCCAAGTCGCAGGGACGCGCGCTCTATTCCATGGAGCCGTCGCACTTTGCACCCGTACCGAAGTCCATTCAGGATGAGATCATCAATGTCCGCGCAAAGAATAACTGATTGATCATCAACAACTCATATTCAGGAGGATTTACAAATGGCAAAGGCAAAATTTGAGCGTACCAAGCCCCACGTAAATATTGGTACAATCGGTCACGTCGACCACGGCAAGACCACCCTTACCGCTGCGATCACGAAGTTCCTTTCTCTTGGCGACGAGAAGGTCGAGTTCCTTGCATACGACCAGATCGACAACGCGCCTGAAGAGAAGGCTCGTGGTATCACAATCAACACCCGTCACGTCGAGTATGAGACCGACAATCGCCACTACGCGCACGTCGACTGCCCCGGTCACGCGGACTACGTCAAGAACATGATTACCGGCGCTGCTCAGATGGACGGCGCGATCCTCGTTGTTGCCGCTACCGATGGCCCGATGGCTCAGACCCGCGAGCACATCCTGCTTGCCCGTCAGGTCGGCGTTCCCGCAATCGTTGTCTTCATGAACAAGACTGACCTCGTGGACGATCCCGAACTTCTCGATCTCGTTGAGATGGAGATCCGTGATCTGCTCTCCGAGTACAGCTTCCCGGGCGACGATATTCCGATCGTTCGCGGCTCCGCGCGTGAAGCGCTCGAGTCCACCTCCAAAGATCCGAACGATCCGGTGTACGCACCGATCAAGGAGCTCATGGATGCAGTTGACGACTATATCCCCACGCCGGACAGAAAGGCTGACCAGCCGTTCCTGATGCCGGTCGAGGACGTCTTCTCTATCACGGGTCGCGGCACGGTTGCTACCGGTCGTGTTGAGCGTGGTCAGGTCAAGATGTCTGATACCGTTGAGATCATCGGTCTGACGGAGGAAAGAAGATCCACCGTTATCACCGGTATCGAAATGTTCCGTAAGCTGCTCGACTTCGCTGAAGCAGGCGACAACGTCGGTCTGCTCCTCCGCGGCATTCAGAAGAATGAAGTAGAGCGCGGTCAGGTCCTCTGCAAGCCCGGCTCCATTCATCCGCACACCAAGTTCGCGGGTCAGGTTTACGTCCTTCTTGAGAAGGAAGGCGGCCGTCAGAAGCCGTTCTTCTCCGGCTATCGTCCGCAGTTCTACTTCAGAACAACCGACGTTACCGGTACGATTCAGCTTCCCGCTGACGTTGAAATGTGCCGCCCGGGCGACAATGTTGTCATGAACGTTGAGCTCATCACCCCGATCGCTATTGAAAAGGGTCTCCGTTTTGCTATCCGTGAGGGCGGCAGAACGGTCGGTTCCGGCGTCGTTTCCGAAATCGAAGGCTGATTTCTCAGATTGTCTGATGGATCAGCGGTGCTGAAAACGCCGCTGATCCCATCATATTCCTGCATAACAGGTCTTTGGGAACAGGTGAAATTCCATTCCGGCGGTATAGCCCGCGAACACCGAAAGGTGCCGAACAGGTGAAATTCCTGTGCCGACGGTTACAGGCCGGATGATAAAAGACGGATTGGGTTTAATATGGGGTAGTATTATGCCCGGAAGGTTCCCTTCTCTTGCAGAGGGGAACCTTTTCCTTTTATTAAGCCTTCTTCCGACTCTTTACAAAACCAATGCTCAGAAAGGGTTGGAAATATGAACAAAAAACAGAATTCCCTTCTGCGGATATGCCTGATCGGCGTCTTCTCCGCACTCTCCATCGTACTCGCCATACTCATCCACGTTCCGCTGATCCCTGCGGTGTCATTTCTTGAATATGACCCGGCGGACATCCCGATATTTTTCCTTGCGGCTTATCTCGGTCCGGGCGCAGGTCTCCTTATGACTGCGCTGGTTTCGCTGATTCAGGGACTGACTGTAAGCGCCGCAAGCGGATGGATCGGCATCATCATGCATTTTCTTGCGACCGGTTCCTTTGTCGCCGCCGAGACGCTTCTTCTCCGCTTTCTCAGGCGCCGTACCGGCAAGGAGACGATTGCCATGGCGCTTTCCATCCTGTCCGGCGTGGTTGCAATGACCGTCGTCATGGCGCTCTGGAATTTGATCTTCACACCCTATTTCATGCATATGCCGCTTCCTGACTTTCTTCCGTTCCTGCCGTATATCGTTCTCTTCAATATCCTGAAAGCGACGCTGAACGGCGCTGCCGCCTTCATTCTGTGGAGAGTGCTCCGCACCCCCATCGCAAAATACATAAGCCCTACCTGACAATTTACCCTTTGTTCACACACGATGACGCGATGGGGGCTATAATATTCCTGTACCGCAGCCGGATTCTGTCATTGAGTGAGGTTGTTTCATGCAGACTCTCCAGCACTTTCTATATGTATTCCTCTGTTCCATGGTTCCGCTCATCGAACTGCGCGGCTCCATCCTGATCGGTGCTGGTCTTGGTCTTCCGTGGATCCCCACCTACCTCATAAGCGTGCTGGGCAACATGCTGCCCATACCGTTCATTCTGCTGTTTATCCGAAAGATCCTTCTGTGGATGCATTCCACCAAGCATTTTCATCGGATCGCCGAATGGCTCGAACGTAAAGCGCACAGCAAATCCGACCGTGTGCTCCGCTATGCCTCCCTTGGACTGGCGCTGTTTGTCGCGATTCCACTGCCTGGAACCGGTGCGTGGAGCGGCGCCCTGATCGCTGCTCTGCTTGACATGCGTATGAAGTATTCCCTGCCCTCCATCTTCGCGGGCGTCCTTGTGGCAGGACTCATAGTCAGCGGCGTAAGCTACGGCTTTTTGTCCTTTTTATCTTTTCTCGTCTGAACCCGCACCATATGCAAAAAGCATCGGAAACAATTCGTTTTCCGATGCTTTTCTTCTTTATTGCGCCGAAAACCACGGCTTCCTTCCTTCTGATTTCTGTCGCGGCGGACGGGGAACCGTTCTCAGCGCGGATGCGGCAAATACCGCCTCCGCGCCGCAGGCACGCAGCAATCCGGCGCAGGCAGCGGCCGTGGCGCCGGTTGTGATAATATCGTCGATCAGAATGAATTTCCGATTCGCGCATCGGGATGGATTGCGGACAGAAAAGGCGTCGGACACATTCCGCACCCGCTCGTCCGCGCGCAGCTGCTTCTGGGATTCTCCTCCGGTACGGCGGAAAACCTTCATAAAGGGGGCGCCGCACGCACGCGCACACAGCCGCGCCAGCCGCTCTGCCTGATCGAATCCATATCGATCCCGCGCTTCCTTTGTACGCGGCGGATAAATGAACGTCCATCTGCGCACATCCTCTCCCGCTGCCAGAAAGCAGCGCAGAAGCTGTGCGGACAGAAGTCCTGCAAAAATGCGTGCAGCCGCATCATCCGTACTCTCCTTCAGGGAAAAGACAAGCCGTGACAGAACATCGCGGTGCGAGGATGGATCGTAAAAGCCAATACAGACGAAGCGCACACCGTTCACTTCTGTCATAGAAGCTGCAAACGCGGACGGCTCACAGCGGCACGCAGCAGCAGTCTCACCGCAAACTGGACATCGCCGGGACAGCTCTGCGCGGAATCGGTCCGCACAGGACGCGCACAGACGTGCGTTTACGCCGTCTGCACAGAGCGTGCCGCACACAGGGCACTTCCGGGGAAACACAAGCGCGGTCAGGCGTGCAAGCCAATCGCTCATGTGCCTGCCGCCTCCCGAACGAATTGCGCAAGGCAGGTGCTGCGCAGCGCATGCCGGTCGTTATCCACCATCTCTGCCAGAATATCGCGCCGTCCGACGAGAATCGCCATTCTTGCGGCGCGCGTAACGGCGGTATACAGAAGATTCCGGGTTCGGAGCATCGGCGGACAGTTGAATACCGGCAGGATCACAACCGGATACTCGCTGCCCTGACTCTTATGGACCGTCACGGCATACGCGTGCTCCAGCTCGTCCAGCATGGAAAACTCATAGCTTGTTTCACGATCATCGAAATTGACGATCATCAGCTCCGCGTCCGGGTCGATCTCCTGAATCACGCCAATATCGCCGTTGAAAATGCCCATGCCGTCCTTGCCGTTCTTCGTCCAGGGAAGCGAATAGTCGTTGCGGATCTGCATGACGCGATCCCCCTCCCGAAACACGAAATCCCTGCTCTTTTTCTCCCGTTTGCCTCGTGACGGCGGATTAAGCGCCTCCTGCAACAGCCGGTTGAGGTTATTGGTACCGGACGCTCCGTTATGCGAGGGCGTAATTACCTGTATCTGATTCACGATATCCGCGCCGTAGGTACGCGGAAGGCGTTTCCGGCAGAGATCCGCCACGGTCGCGGCAATCTCCTCATCACTTTCCCGGGAAAGGAAGAAAAAGTCCCCGTCCTTGCGCGTGATATCCGGGAAGCGCCCTTCATTGATGGCATGAGAATTCGTTACGATCAGGCTGGCGCGCGACTGCCGGAAGATCTCCGTCAGGCGGAATGTGGGAAACACGCCGCCGGAGATCAGATCTGCCAGCACATTCCCCGCCCCGACGGAAGGAAGCTGCTGAGCGTCCCCGATCAGAATGAGGCGCGATCCGTTTTTGAGCGCGCGGAGCAGCGATTCCATCAGGAGAGCATCCATCATGGAGCATTCATCCAGAATCACAACGTCCTCGTCGAGACAGTTGGATTCATCCCGTGCAAAATCCGCTTCCTCGTCTCCGCTGAACCCCATCTCCAGCAGGCGATGCACCGTTTTTGCCTCGCGCGACGTCGCCTCGCTCATCCGTTTGGCGGCACGTCCGGTCGGAGCGGCAAGTGCGCATTCCAGCCCGAGACTCTCAAAAATGGAGATCAGGGCACGGATGACAGTAGTCTTTCCGGTTCCGGGACCGCCGGTCAGGATCATTACGCCGCCCGCCAACGCCCCGAGAATCGCCTGACGCTGCATATCCGCGTATTCCAGTCCATTCTCCGCTTCCATCTGCCAAATCAGGCGCTGCGCATCTCCGGAATCCAGACGCGGACATACGCGATGCAGCGTACAGAGTTTTCGGGCAATATACTGCTCCGCACGGTAGTACTGCGGCAGGAAAACGAGGCGCACGTCCTCGCGCTGCGCTGTTTTCAGCCTTCCGTCCGACAGCATGGCAGAAAGCCGTGCAGAAGCAGCGGATGTCTCCACACTGAGCAGTGCGGCGGAAAGGCGAAGAAGCTCGCTCTCCGGCAGGCAGGTATGTCCGTTTTTCTGCGCTTCGCTGAGCAGCACATACGAAACTCCCGCGTCAATACGATCCGGCGCATCGGGCGCGATCCCGACGGACATCGCAAGCCTGTCCGCTCCCTTGAAGCCGATCCCCTCCATTTCCGAGCACAAAAGGTATGGATTCTCCCGCAGACGTTCCACCGCACCGTTTCCCCATCGCTTATATATGCGGACCGCTGCCGCCGGGGGAAAATAATCGCGGCAGAACATCATGACGGCGCGCACCCCCGCGCCCTCCGCGAAGCTCTCGCTGATCTGCGCGGCTTTTTTGGCGGAAATCCCCGGGATTTCCGCCAGCCAGTCCGGATGCGCCGCAATCACATCAAATGTATCGACGCCGAAGCGCTCAACGATCCGGGACGCAGTTTTGGGTCCGATCCCCTTTACGTTGCCGGAGGACAGATACCGGAGAATGTCCGCCTCCCCAGCAGGCAGAAAGTGCTCGTAGAATTCCGCCTTGAACTGACGCCCGTACACGTTATGATTGACCCAGACGCCGGTCGCCGAGATACTATCCCCCTCTGTCAGATAGGGCATAACGCCGGTCACGGTGATCTCCTCGCCCTCCGGCGTCTCGATCTCACAAACCGTATAGCCGTTCTCCTCATTCTGGTAGATGATGGAAGAGACGACACCGGTCACGGTAGTCTTATCACCGGACTCTCCCGGCAAGGCGGAATTCTGCGAATACGACATAAGCTGACCCGAAAATCCGGCTTCCTTTCAGTACAGATTGAATCTGTCTATCATTATACAGGATTTACCGGTCGTTGTCAAATGGAGGCGGCACATTTTTCGTACAATTGTTCTTTTTCCGGCAATATTTCCGCATGAGTCCGCGGATCTCCAGCAGCGCGCTGTAAAATCCGTACACCGCCAGCATGGCGATCAAAATCGTGACAAGCTCGTTCATGGTATCCTCCACGGGAGAATCCTCCCCTGACAGCGTATGGAGGATGACTTCATTCGGTGCAAAAAAACGCCGGAAATAATCCGGCGTTTTTTTGCAGGAAAGCTCAGAGCAGGGCTTCCTGCATGGCGGGGACGAGATCGCGCTCCTCCCACGGCACGCGCAGCTCCTCGCGCCCCATATGCCCGTATGCCGCCAAAGGACGGTAGATCGGACGGCGGAGATCAAAGCGTTCAATGATTGCTGCCGGGCGAAGATCCACTTTTCCGGCAATATAGGAAGCGATCTTCTCCTCCGGCACCCGGGCAGTGCCAAAAGTATCGATCAGAACAGAGACCGGGCGCGCAACACCGATGGCATAGGCAAGCTGCACCTCGCAGCGGGAAGCAAGCCCCGCAGCAACGACATTCTTGGCAATATAGCGCGCCATATAGGAGGCGGAGCGATCCACCTTGGTCGGATCCTTGCCGGAAAAGGCGCCGCCGCCATGGCGGGAATAGCCGCCGTAGGTATCGACGATGATCTTCCGTCCGGTCAGGCCGCTGTCGCCATGCGGACCGCCGATCACGAAACGTCCGGTCGGATTGACATGAATGACCGTTTTTTCGTCGAGCATGGAGGGAGCGATCACCGGACGGATCACCTGCCCGATCAGATCGGACCGTATCTGCTCGAGCGACACATCCGGGTCATGCTGGGATGAAACGATGATCGTATCAATGCGCACCGGCTTCCCGTCTTCATACTCGACCGTTACCTGTGTTTTTCCGTCCGGACGCAGATACGGCAGCGTACCGTCTTTACGGACTGCCGTCAGACGGCGCGCCAGCTTGTGCGCCGTGGAGATCGGATACGGCATCAGCTCCGGCGTTTCGTCGCATGCGAAGCCGAACATCAGTCCCTGATCGCCTGCGCCGATATCGAAGCGATCCGCGTCGCCGTGCTTCGCCTCCAGCGATTTGTTGACGCCGAGCGCGATATCGGGAGACTGCTCGTGAATGGAGTTCAGCACCGCGCACGTATCGCAGTCAAAGCCGAATTTCGCGCGGTCATAGCCGATGGAACGAACCGTCTCGCGGACGATCGACTGGATATCCGCATAGGCGGACGTCGTGATCTCACCGAGCACAAGAACAAGCCCCGTCGTGCAGGTCGTTTCACAGGCGACGCGCGACATGGGGTCCTGCCGGAGCATTTCGTCCAGAATCGCGTCGGAAATCTGGTCGCAGATCTTGTCCGGATGTCCTTCCGTAACAGATTCAGAGGTAAAGAGTTTTCTCATAAGATTCCTTCCCGGAAGCGGAAAAAAGCCCCAGACAAGAGTCTGAGGCAATCGGAAAACAGATTGAAACACACTCTTATCTATCGGGAATTAGCACCTTGCCGGAATACCGGTAGGTTGCCGGGCATCATGGGGCCAGTCCCTCCGCCACTCTTGATAAGAATTGATTATTTGATTCTGTAAACAGTATACCACATTCCTGTGCAGAAAGCAATAGAAAAATACAGGGAAGCGTCGTTTTTCTGCGGCACGCCGCAGAAAAACGACGGACGCACACCGCATTCGCAGCACCCCTTTCACTTTTTTCTGATTCGCACTTGACAAAGGAATGCAGGAACGCTACAATGAAGATGGCAAATACCATGGAAAGGATTTTGATATGACTACAATCATCACATTGGATGGAAGACGTGCACGTTTCGCGTTCGGTCAGGCGCAGCTTTCCCTGACCTACGCAGGGGATAAAGGCTGGCGTCTCCAAAGCGAACGGAACGGCAGCTTCGACGATTTCGGCGCGGGTCAAATTCTTGCGCGCGATCTGAAAGAGGAACCGCGTATTGTCCGAGAGGAAATCACGGTGGAGGGGCTCGGCGCCTCCTGGCGCGTCAGCGAGGCATCCGGGACCAGCGTTCTCATCTCTGACAGCAGAATCGAGTTCTGCGATGAGGACGGGCTGTCGAAAGCGGTCCTGTTCTCTGTGTCCGATGACGGCACAAACGCCAGCGTAACCGGACTTCTGCATGAAGGGGAGCGCATCTACGGAACGGGCGAACGCTTCAACACGCTGAACCAGCGCGGAAAGCGTGTGGAGATCATGGCAATCGACAAATGGTGCCAGACGGAAGGAAACAGCTATGTTCCGATCCCTTTCTTCATCACCAGCCGCTGCGTCGGATTGTTCATGAACCGATATGAGCATTCCATATTGGATCTCGGCGCCTCCGTGGCGGACCGCTTCACGATCGAACAGTACAATGCGCCGCTGGATCTGTACGTATTCCTCGGCGACCGCCCGCAGAAGCTCCTGTTCGCCTACGCGCGCATCACCGGCTTTGCGCCGGTACCCGCCGACTGGCTGTACGGGACGCAGGTCTGCCGGTATGCGCCGGATTTCAGAACGGTCGAGGGCGTTCTGGATATGGCAGAGCAGATGAAAAAGAACGATTTCCCCTGGGACGCTGTGATTATGGAGGGCTGGCCAGCGTACGATGCCAAGCGCTTTGACGAACTTGCACGGCTGAGCGAGACGCTGCACGCGCAGGGGAAGAAAGTCATGCTCTATCAGGCGTGCGGACGTATTCCCGGCAATGCGGTATCGGATTTTGCAATGGATGAGACATTCGTCCTCGCCAATGCGGAAACCGGCGAACGCGTGCTTCCCGACACCGATTCCTACAATCCGGCGGACAATCCGACAAGACGCCGCTCCTGCTATGTGGACATCACAGATCCGGACGCCATGGACTGGTGGCTCGGAACCGTGTGGGGAACGCTCGTCAACGGCATCGGGATCGACGGAGCGAAAATCGATTTCTGCGAACAGTTCCCGGATCATCTCCCCGTCGCTTTCGCGGACGGACGTCCGGCTGCCGGCGCACATCACTGGTATCCGACGCTCTACAACACACTGATGTATAACCATTTCAACACGCGCCCCGAGGGCGGCATGTGCCTGTCCCGCGGCGGCGGAATCGGCGCGCAGCGCTATCCGTTTTTGTGGGCGGGCGATCAGCTGCGCGAATTCCCCTTCCTCGGCGCCATACTGCGCGCCGTGCTCTCCTCCGGCATGTCCGGCATTCCGTTCATGAGCTATGATATGGCGGCCTACCGTCCGGCACGCCATCCGGAGGAGAATCCCGAAAACGAGGTGTTCCTCCGCGGTCTGGAATACACCGCTTTCAGCGCGAATATTCAGACACACGGTCTTGTCAAACGTCCGTATGACTTTGATGAGCACACCAAAGACGTATACCGCGCTTATGCCAAGCTGCACGACATGCTCCGCCCCTATCTCATCGAGCAGGGCAAGGTTGCCTGCACAACCGCGCTGCCTCTGATGCGGCAGCTGTTCCTGTATGACTGCACAGACGAGCGCTGCTTCGATATTGAGGACGAATACATGCTCGGCGGCGCGCTGCTGGTCTCTCCGGTGCTCAACCGCGCTGAGAGCCGCGACATCTACCTACCCATCGGAACGTGGCAGAACATCTTTGACGGAAAAATCTACGAAGGGCAGAATATGCTCTACGACTACCCTGTTCCTCTGGAGTCTGTCCCTGTATTCCGCCTGACTACCGCCGCCACCCAGACTCTGAGCGGCGTACTGGACGACGCGCGTCCTCTTCTGGATGAGATCATCCGCCTCTCCGAGCACTGAGTTTCCCCCATGCGCTGCATATATGTTTGCAAATATTTATGATCCATAAACATTTTGTGAACATCTTGTTGACAAGCGTTTCTTGCAGCAGTATAATAATAATAGCTTGATGGACTAACAGAAAAGGAACGCCGCCGGCGCACAGATAACGATGGATCTTCATTCGCTTCTCTTCCATATGCAGGCGGCGCTGCTGCACGATATCACCGACACCGGCAGCACCATAGCGCCGTCCACCGGAGACCTTGATATGATGATCATACTGGCAGTCATACTGATTGCCGGATTCCTGATTTTCATTCTTGTAAAAAGTAAAAAGAAAAACCGGTGACCCGGTACATGCGACAACAGCGGCGCAGTCATGCAGACTGCGCCGCTGTTATTCTTATTATGTACAGTCATGAATTCTGCTCAGGCATCTCCTCTTTGGGCGCCGGTTCCACCGGCGGACGGCGCTTATCCACCGCCTCACGCAGAAGCGAATACAGCACAGCACAGACGGGGACGGCAAGCAACGCACCCATAATGCCGAACATATTTCCTCCAATCAGAACTGCCGCAAAAACGATGATGCCGGGCAAGCCGACAGAAGTACCGACGACACGCGGATAGATGAGCGTTCCTTCCAGCTGCTGCAGCGTCAGAATGAACACCAGAAACAGCAGAGCGCGCAGCGGACTGATCGTCAGAAGCAGAAACGCGCCGAATATCTCGCCGACCAGAGCGCCGACGATGGGGATCACGGCTGTACAGCCGATCATAATCGAAATGATCCCCGCATATTCAAACCGGAAGATCAGCATGCCGACATAAGCAAGCAGTCCCAGAATCACCGCTTCGGTACACTGTCCGCGGATGAAATTGCTGAATATCTCGTGCGAGAGTCCCACGACATGGAACAGAGAGCGCGTAATCTTCTCCGGCAGGAAAGCGATCACCATTCTGCGGACGAACGCACAGATCCGCTCCTTCTGCGCCAGAAAATAAATCGCGATGATGACGCTGAAGATGAAATTCATGACGCTCCCGGTCAGAACCGATGCAAAGGATGCGGTCGTGCCGAGAATGGCAGAGCCGTCTCTGGACTGAAAGAAGGACATAACCGTATTGGAGATCAGCTTCCAGTCGATCGTAAAGCTTTCCAACCATTCCGTATCGGCGCCGATGTAGGTAAGAATCCCGAGCGCCCATTCCTTGAGGCTTTCAAAGTAGCCCGGGAGCTTATTGACAAGCGTCACTACAGAATCTCGCAGATCCGGCAGGACGACAGCGATCAGAATGGTAATCAGGCTGAGAACGATGAGCACTGTCAGCGTAAGGCACAGAGGACGCAGCATGCCGCGCACAAACTTCCGTTTGGAGCGTTTCATAAAGGCAAACACCTTTTCCTCCAGCAATCGCAGCAGGACATTCATGACATAGGCAAGCGCCAGTCCCGTCGTAAGCGGCGCAAAATAGGAAAAGATATGCCAGATGGTCTTCCAGACCGTGGAAAAATTCAGGACAATACAGAACAGCAGTATGGTAAAAGCGATAATCAGAAGAATGGTCTTCAAATCAAACCGGCGCGCGTTCATTCATTCTTACTCTCCGTTTCAGTTTCTGTCTCCTCGTTATTTGTCTCCGTAAGACACACAACGGCGCTTTCAAGGCGGTGATCGCGGATCTGCGTCACCTTGACATGCAGGGCTTCGATATCGATCTCAAAGGTTACTCCGTCATCCGGAACAGAGCCGTAGCAGCCGAATACGAGTCCGCCAAACGTCTCGTACTCATGCTGAGGAAGCGTTATGCCGAGCTTTTCCGCAACGTCGGAGAGCGGCGCCGTGCCGGTAATGCGCCAGGTCCCGGAATCCATCTGTATAATCTCATCCGGCTCCGCAGGCGCGGCGGCGTCATCCTCCAGATCGCCGACCAGCTGCTCAAGCAGGTCGTTGATCGTTACGATGCCGAGCGTCCCTCCGTATTCGTCCAGTACAACGGCAAAATGGTTGCGGGTCTGCTTCATCTGCCGGAAAAGAACATCTGCGCGGACGGTCTCCGGCACAAAATACGCCGGTTGCACCGCCTCCCGCATCACATTTTCGCGTGATTTATCCTGCAGGCGGAAATAATCCTTTACATTCAGCACGCCGATGACGTTGTCCGCTGTTTCTTCACAGACAGGATACCGGGAATGACGGGATTCATGGATCGTCCGGTCCCACTCCTCAGGCGATTCATCCATCCAGAGCAAAGACAGCTCCGTGCGGTGCGTCGCAAACTCCCCGGCGGTCAGATCATCAAACTCAAACAGATTCTGGATGATCTCCTTTTCCTCCGTCGCAATCACGCCCTTTTCGCTGCCCGCATCGACCATCAGACGGATGGATTCCCGGCTGACGTCGTCCTCATCCACACTGCTGGGATCGACGCCAAATATGCGGAGCACCAGGTTGGTAGAGGCAGTCAGCAGGCGCACGAGGGGGGAGAAAAACCTGGAAAGCGCATACACAACGGTGGAAAGCGCCAACGCCAGCTGTTCTGTTTTTTTCATGGCAAGGCGCTTGGGCACAAGCTCGCCAAGCACAAGGGTGATATAAGAGAGAATCAGGGTAATCAGGATGACGGCAGCTGTATTCAGTGTGGCTGCCGGTACCGGCACGCCGAGGGAAAGAAGCCATTCGACCAGCGGACCGGCGAAATTATCCGCCGCAAAAGCGCTTCCGAGAAAGCCGGAGAGCGTGATGGCGATCTGAATGGTAGCGAGAAAGCCGGAGGGCTGATCGGTCAGCTTGCGGAGCTTTCGGGCGCGCTTATCGCCGGCGGCGGCAAGCTGTTCTACCCGTGCATCGCTCACGGAAATGACCGCGATCTCCGCGCAGGCAAACACGGCGTTCAGAAAAATCAGGAAAAGCTGCAGCAGAAGCTGCAGGACAATGGTATTCATAGAAACTCCTTCAAATATGTACCCATTCGGTGATTTCACGACAGCGATGGCTTCCACGCTGTGTCACCTGGACTGAAAACAAAAAAATGCAAAAAAGCACGGTCTGTATGCGCCACGCGGCGCACGCAGACTGTGCCGGCACATATTCGATCGGGGGCAGAACTCGGGCAACTGTCCGGATCTGACATACATCCTCCAGAATAGCGGATATCGCAAATATGCGTATGTTATTATTATATCTGCATGCCGACAAAAGTCAAGGGCATCGACAAAATCTTAACATCTCATTCATATACAAAAAACACAGGCGGTCCCGTCTGGGAACCGCCCGCGTTTTTCAGATTTTTTCCTTAACCTTGGAAGCCTTACCAACTCTGTCTCTCAGGTAATAAAGCTTCGCGCGTCTTACCTTACCGTGTCTGGTAACATCAATGCCCGCAACATTGGGGGAATGGAGCGGGAACGTCTTTTCCACGCCGACACCGTACGCAACGCGGCGAACGGTAAAGGTCTCGGAAATACCGCCGCCGTGACGGGCGATTACGGTTCCCTCAAACATCTGGATTCTTTCTCTTGCGCCCTCTTTGATTTTGTTGTGGACGCGGACCGTGTCACCTACCTGAAAAGCAGGGACGGTCTCTTTCAGCTGCTCACTTGCAAAAGCGTCGAGTTTGTTCATCTTCGACTCCTCCATATCATAGAACATTCATGCAGAGCATGCAGAGGACTGTTCCGTTTTCCGTACGATCATACGCACGGATAATATTATAGCATATCACGCTGCGCTTTGCAATGCTTTTTTTTAACTTCTCCGTTTTTTTCCGTACTGACGTGATTTTCGGAACTTCCCCCGGATTTTCACGTCGAAAAAGCACCGGCACCGGAATTCACTCTTGCATTCCGGCGCGAAATATTATATAATGTATGATAATCATGCAAAGGATGGTGCGCAATGCTGTCGGCATTCAAAAATTTCTTCGTTACGTTTCTGATCGCCGCGATCGTGTTCGGTTCCGTGGCTTATTTTGCCGCGCGTTTTCTGACGGATACGATCACCGGCATTTTTGACGCGGAAGAAAATGAGCTTGCTTCCATTCTGAATCCGACAACCGATTCCTCCTCCGTAACGTCCCCGGTTACCGAGCCGCCGAATGCCTCCGACGATCCGGCGCCGGAGGACGTAATCAGCGGAAAATCCTTTAACATGCTGTTTATCGTCACAGACTATCAGCCGGATATTTTCAGCGACTACCTGCCAAGCGACGAACAGCTTGCCGCCATGCAGAATACTGAGGACGGAACTACAGGCGTTCTCGGCGCCTCCTACCGGCGTCCGCGCGCCTGCGCCATCCTTCTTCTGCGCGCCGACAAGGAGCGCAAGGAATTTACCTTTACCGTATTTCCCTCCCCGATGCGCGTATACACCTCCTCCGGCACGCAGTCCATGGCGGATCTGTACAATCTGTACGGACGCGATTTCATCCTGTCCGAGGTATCAGCCCTGACAGGGTTGGAGATCGACTACTACCTGCTTCTGAACATCACGGAGCTCTCCGATATTGTGACGGAGCTGGGCGGCGTCTCCATGTATCTTTCCAAAGAGCTTTACTATAACGGTCAGGTATCCACCTCCATCAAGCCCGCCCCCGAGGACGCCGAGCTTCTCCCGCTTCTGTACGGCATCGGTAAAAACAACATCGACGGTCCCGGAGCCGTTGCGCTTCTGATGAACGAGGACTATTCCGCCGGCGTGTCCGAACGCAGCGCAACGCTTATCACCTTCTTCACGGAGCTTCTGAATAAGATGACTGCCATGAGCGAAGCCGATTTCACCGCTTTCTACGATAAGATCTGCGAGGAGGCGCTGGTGGATACGACCTTCACTGCCAAGGACATGGTCTCCGAAATCGATCTCATCTACGCCTATACGCGCGAGGATTTCCGGAAAACGACGCTCAGCTATCCCGGACGTTTTATCGCCGCTACGGAAACGGAAGCCGCTTATTTTGAGCCGAATACCAAGGAAGGACTTTCCCTTTTCCAGAACTACCGCCGCATCCTGGCGGAGGATACGGCGCAGCTCAATGGATAACATGTTCTTCCTGCCGCGCTCCGTCCAGCACGCTTCCCACATACAACATACATATTTTTCAATCTGAAAGGATATCCGATATGAGCAACCGAATGCCCAACAGCGCAAAAACCATGGAAAAGATCGTCGCCCTCTGCAAGGGCAGAGGCTTTGTGTATGCAGGCTCCGAGATCTACGGCGGTCTCGCCAACTCCTGGGACTACGGTCCGCTCGGCGTCGAAATGAAAAACAACGTCAAGCGCGCGTGGTGGAAGAAATTCGTTCAGGAGAATCCGTACAACGTCGGTCTGGACGCCGCTATTCTGATGAACCCGGAGGTATGGGTGGCTTCCGGTCATGTCGCTACCTTCAACGATCCGCTGATCGACTGCAAGGCATGCAAGATGCGTCACCGTGCGGACAAGCTCGTGGAGGAATATGTCCGTGAGAACAACATCACCGGTGTGAATGTCGAAGCAATGGACGGCGAGGCGCTGGTCGCGTATATCCGCGAAAACAAGGTTCCCTGCCCCGGCTGCGGCAAATCGGATTTCACCGATATCCGCAAGTTCAACCTGATGTTCAAAACCCATCAGGGCGTTACAGAGGACACACAGAGCGAGGTATATCTCCGTCCTGAAACCGCGCAGGGTATTTTCGTCAACTTCAACAACATTCAGCGCACCACCCGCAGAAAGCTGCCGTTCGGCGTCTGCCAGATCGGCAAGTCCTTCCGCAATGAGATCACGCCCGGCAACTTCATCTTCCGCATCCGCGAGTTCGAGCAGATGGAGCTGGAGTTCTTCTGCAAGCCGGACACGGACCTTGAATGGTTCCAGTACTGGCGCACCTACTGCCACGACTGGCTGAAATCGCTCAATATTCAGGAGGAGAATCTCCGTCTGCGCGATCATGAAAAAGAGGAGCTTTCCTTCTATTCCAAGGCGACGACGGACTTTGAATATCTGTTCCCGTTCGGCTGGGGTGAGCTCTGGGGCGTTGCCGACCGCACAAACTATGACCTCTCCCAGCATCAGGAGCACTCCGGACAGGATCTCACCTATTTCGATCCGGAAACGAACGAGCACTACATTCCCTACGTTGTCGAGCCCTCCCTCGGTGCGGACCGCATGATGCTGGCGCTTCTGGTCGAAGCATACGACGAAGAAGTTGTCGATGCGGAGAAGAACGACACCCGCGTTGTCATGCGTTTCCATCCGGCGATCGCGCCGTACAAGGCAGCTGTGCTCCCGCTCTCCAAAAAGCTGAGCGCCGAAGCATCCGAGATCTACGCACAGCTCTCCAAGAATTATATGGTGGACTTTGACGACGCCGGCTCCATCGGAAAGCGCTATCGCCGCGAGGACGAGATCGGCACACCGTTCTGCATCACCTATGACTTTGATTCCAAGGAGGACGGCTGCGTTACCGTGCGTGACCGCGATTCCATGGAGCAGGTCCGCATTCCGATCGCGGAGCTGAACCGTTATCTGGCGGAAAAGCTGGCATATTAAGAATTCTTGCGGGGAGATGTCTTTGGCTGAGGGCATCTCCCCGCACCCCTGCGTGAAAACCTGCAAGGATGTATTATATAAGTTTGGAAAAGGGGTTCGGGGGAAGCTTTTTCAAAAGTTTCTCCCGTTTTTCTGATGGATTTATGTAACCAATCGACCGTCCGGCGCATTCTGGAGGAGCATGGTCTCGCGCCGCAGAAGTGTTTCGGGCAGAATTTTCTGACCAATCCGCGCATTCCGGAGGAAATCGCCGAGGCTTCCGCCTTTCTGCCGTTCCGCTTCCCGGAAAACGCGGAGGGAAATGCGTGCGCGCTGGAGATCGGTCCGGGGATAGGCGCCCTGACAAAAGAGCTGGCAGAGCGGTATCCGTCCGTCACCGCCGTGGAAATCGACCGCGGACTGATTCCGGTTCTTGCCGACACCCTCGCGGGATATCCGAACCTCCGCATTCTGAACGAGGATTTCATGAAGACAGACGTCCCTGCGCTGCTGCGCGAATTCTGTGCCGGCGCGCCGGTACATGTCTGCGGAAACCTGCCCTACTATATCACAACACCACTGCTCATGAAGCTGCTGGAGGCATATCCGGCGGACGGTTCCTCGCCAATCCGCCGCATCACGCTGATGGTGCAAAGCGAGGTGGCAGATCGCATCTGTGCGCCGGCAGGCAGCGCAGACTGCGGCGCGATTACGGCGGCGGTGGCGCTGCGCGGACTGGCGCGCCGGCTCTTCACCGTTTCCGCCGGAAACTTCTACCCGGTACCAAAGGTGTCGTCCGCCGTTCTAAGCATAGAGCTCTATCCGCATGGGCTTCGGGATCTGTATCCGGACGCGCCGGACGGAAACGCGTTCGCACCGTTCTTTGCGCGCGTCAGTCAGCTGATTGAAGCGGCTTTCGGACAGCGGCGCAAGACGCTGGTCAATGCACTCAGCGCACGTTTTCCGAAGCAGGAGATCGAGAATGCGCTCTCGTCGCTCTGCATCCGCGCTGACGTACGCGGCGAAAAGCTCTCCGCGCTCGATTTCTGCCGGCTTGCCGCCGCACTCGCTCCCCACGCGTAGCCTTGCGGCGCTCTCTCCCGATGGGCAGCAAACCTTGTATCCGCCGCACGCTTTTCAGGATACAGGGTACGCACTTCCCTCCCCTGTTCTGCGTCTCCGTATCGTTTTCACGGAGTTCAGTATATGTTTCTGAGCGCCTGCGCCGGAGCATCCGGTGCGGGCGTTTCGTTTTCCGGTTCTCCGCGGTTACGCCGTCCGCCGTCAGGACTGCTTCCTGCCAGCAAGGAAAGAACAAGCGGTGGAAAACAAAAAAATCGCAGGAACATTTCCTGCGATTACGTCTGTCTGCCGTTTTTCCGCATCCGTGCACAGATAAACAGCTCGGCGGATTCAATGATGCGCCCGATGCTCCGCCCGCCGAGGCGGCGGATCGCGGCAGACTTTTCCGCCCACATATAGTCCGAAATCTCATTGGCGCCGAGGGACAGCGTACCGTCCGCCTGCGCCAGAAAAATCACAACATTTTTGGATGCTTTGGCGGAAACGGTATAGGAAAGCTCCCGACGGAAGCCGTCGATCAGCGAAACGCTCAGTCCGGTTTCCTCCCGGATCTCCCGCAAAGCAGTCTCTTCCTCCGTCTCTCCCGCCGCGATATGCCCTTTCGGAACGCTCCACGTCCCGGAGCGGTGCTGATACAGCACAAGATACTCGATCACGCCATCCTCCCGGATCCGGTAGAGGATCGCGCCGCATGATTTCTCATAAATGCAGATCACGCTCGTATCGTAATACTGCTCCTGAAAGCGGACCGCCTCCGCGATCTGCGGCTCGTATGCAATCATGCCGGTGGGCGCCACTACGAGCTTATCCTCCGCGTCGTTTCTGCGGTGAATCACGGCAATCACCGTACCGGTAAAGCGGCGCACAGGGCGGGTAACGCCGTAAATGTATGCGTCATGCTCCTCGCCGTCCGGCGCGGGAATGCCGGGGACAAAGCCGTAATTGAGCTGATAAACCAGTTCCGGATGCTCCGGATGCACGCTGCCGAGCGGGCGGTCGATGACGATCGTCAGATGCTTTCCGAGGAACTGATCGGTAAAGCTGAGGCGAAGAATGCTGCGGATAAACTGCGTTTTCCCCGCCGTGTAGGCTGCCGGATCGTTCTTATATTTGCGCGCAAGGCGCTTTTTCAGCTCCTCATACTCGTTGGCGGCAAACACATGATTGTTCAGATAGTCGCGGAAAGCAAGAAGCGCCTTCCACTCGTCGCTTCCTTTGCGGGCGATCCACAGCCGGTACTGGTCTCCCGTTCGGTCGCGCCGCACGCGCGCGGCGCGAAGGCAGCCGGTATCATCGGCAGGGATGCGCATATAGCCGTGGTGAAGAAGCGTATCCAGAACATGCCCGGCGTCGGCGGTATCGGAGAGTCCGACTGCGATATCAATGACCGGGACGGCATAGATGCCGCGCACAGCGGTGGCGCCGATATGCTGGATATCCGCCGCGTCCTCCCCCAGAAGCTGATACAGCGCGGCGGCAGCATGGGAAGCCTCATTATCCCATGAGGAAACATGCCGGGAAAGCCGGATCTCGTAGCGGTTCCTCATGTCGTTCACCTCCGGGCAGCGCGTGCGCTGAAATACTTGTTTCCTGTATATTATACCGCAATCTGTCTCTCCGCGTCAAGCGGTTGCGGACAAATTGGGAAAATCACCCGGGAACGGACGCCAAAACGCTGCGCAGCACAGACAGTCGCGCCCTTTTTTTATTCTCCGCATCGATCACCACCCAGGGCGCCGCATCCGTATCGGTCCGGCTGAACATATCCGAAAGCGCAGGCAGATAAGCGTCCCGATGCGCGCGGTTGCGCCAGTCCTCCTGCGTCAGCTTATACCGTTTTTCAGGGGAACGCGCCCGTGCCTCAAAGCGGCGCAGCTGCTCCTCGGGGGTGATCTCCATCCAGAATTTGCGCAGGATATATCCGTTCGCGCAGAGCGTCCGCTCAAAATCGTTGATCTCTCCATAGGCTCTTTCCCACTCCTCGCCGGATGCGAATCCTTCGACACGCTCGACCAGAACGCGCCCGTACCAGCTGCGGTCATAGACAGCGATCGACCCGACCGGCGGAACGGTTCGCCAGAACCGCCACAGATAATGCCGTGCTTTTTCCTCCGGCGTCGGTGCGGAAAAAGCGAACACCTGCGTTCGATCTTCGCGCAGCGCATCTGTCAGCCGCCGGATGGCGCCTCCCTTTCCGGACGCGTCCCACCCTTCAAAGACGAGTATCATCGCCTGTCCGTTCCGTCTCAGCTTCTCCGGTATACCGGCGATCTGCTTCTGCAGTCTGCGCAGTTCCTTTTTATAATCCTCCGCCTCGCCGCACACGTCATCCGCCCCCGGCACGGCTGCCTTTTCCTCAGACGGAGCAATCGCCCGCCGGGATTCCGTTTCCGCATTCTGCATGCGCATCTCCTCCATCCTGCCATCACCTCGCTTCATTAGTATGGTACAGCCGGACGTTTGGAATGCCCGGGAATAAACGGCAGATCGCACACAGCGGAGCGGCGCTTGCAATCGGGCTGGAAAAAGTGTATAATACTATCATCAATATCTGCAAGACGGAGGTTTCCGATGGCGCTGAGCACGACAGCACTCGTTTCATCTCTCAGAGGCGTTGGCACGGCGCGCGCCGCGTCTCTGGCATCCCTCGGCATCATGACAGTGGGAGATCTGCTGCGCCATTATCCGCGCGGCTACCAATGCCGCGGAGATGTCCGCACGCTGGCTGAGGCGGCGCAGCGCAGTGAACAGGAAGCATCCCTTCCGGTCTCCGTGATTCTGACCGTATCGGCTGAGCCGAGCTGCCGCATGATCCGCCGCGGAATGTCCGTGCTCCGTTTCCGGGCGTTCGACGAAAGCGGTGTCTGCGAAATCACCTATTTCAATCAGAGCTTTCTCAAAAACACGTTCCATACCGGCGGCGTCTTCCGCTTTTACGGGAAACTCACGCGAGACGGACACACGCTCAAAATGACCGCACCTGTGTGGGAGGCGTGTGTAGAAGGTCGGAAGCTGCCCTCCATCGTGCCTGTCTATCCGCTTGCCGCAGGATTGACCCAGAAAATGATGAGTCAGCTGGTGCGCGATGCGCTCTCCTCTGTCGGAACGCTGTTTGCGGAAACGCTGCCGCCGGAGCTGATGCGCACGGAATCGCTCTGCACGCTGCGCTACGCCCTGGAAAACATTCATTTTCCGGAGGATGCCGCTGCGCTCGCACACGCACGCCGCCGTCTGATTTTTGAAGAATATTTTGAGATGGGGCTCGCCATGGCGGCGCTGACTGCCGGCACGGATCTGCCCGCACCTGCCATGGCAAAAACGGATGTGTCCCCGCTGCTTGCTCTTCTGCCTTACCGGCTGACGGGGGCGCAGCAGCGCTCCGTCGCTGAAATCGCCGCCGATCTTGCTTCCGGCAGACGCATGAACCGCATTTTGATGGGGGACGTTGGCTCCGGAAAAACGATCGTCGCGGCGGCGGCAGCCTATATCGCCGCGCAAAACGGATATCAGACGGCGCTGATGGCGCCGACGGAGATTCTCGCCGCGCAGCACTGCCGCGAGCTGGAGCCGCTTCTCGCACAGCTCGGCGTGCGCTGCGTCTGCCTGACCGGCTCCATGACCGCGGCGCAGAAGAAAAGAATCCACGCCGCCGTCAGTGCGCCCATCGAGCCGGTTTCCGTCGTGGTGGGAACACACGCCCTTTTGTCGGAGGGGGTGCAGTTTGCACGGCTCGGACTGGTAATCGAGGACGAACAGCACCGTTTCGGCGTGATGCAGCGCGCGGCACTGGCGCAGAAAAGCGATAACGCGCACGTTCTTGTCATGAGCGCGACCCCGATCCCGCGAACGCTCTCTCTGATCGTATGCGCGAGCCTTGCCATGTCGCGGCTGGACGAAATGCCGCCGGGACGTCAGAAGGTAGATACGTTCGTTGTGGATGAAAGCTATCGTGAGCGTCTGAACGGTTTTATACGCCGTCAGACGGCGGAGGGGCATCAGGTATACGTTGTCTGTCCGACCGTGGAGGAGGAAAAAAAGAAAAACGACGCGGAGGATCCGGAGAACATGGCGGATCTGCTTCTGTGCGAGCCATCGGACGCATCGGAGCCGCCGCTGAAAGCCGCGGTCGATTACGCCGCTGTGCTCGCACAAACCTTTCCGGAACTGCAGATCGGATTCGTTCACGGAAAGATGAAGACTGCCGAAAAGGACCGCGTCATGCGCGCGTTCTGTCAGGGGGAGCTTCAAATCCTCGTCTCGACGACAGTCATCGAGGTCGGCGTCAACGTACCGAACGCCACGCTGATGATCGTGGAGAACGCGGAGCGCTTCGGTCTCTCTCAGCTGCATCAGCTGCGCGGACGCGTCGGGCGCGGCAGTGCGAAATCCTACTGTGTTCTGGTCTCGGATGCAAAATCAGAAACCGCGCGGCGCCGGTTGGATGTCCTGCGGAAGAATCACGACGGGTTTGCCATCGCAGAGGAGGATCTTCGCCTGCGCGGACCGGGCGATTTTCTGGGCGCGGGCGGCGCGATCCGGCAGCACGGCGCCATGGCGCTTCCGCTTGCCGCCGCCGAAGGAGACGCAGACATACTGGACGCCGCCATGCGTGCGGCGCGCCAGATTCTCGCCTCCGATCCGGAGCTGCAGCAGCCGGAGCACGCCGCCCTCCGCAGTGCGGTCAGCGAGGTACGGCAGAATGCGGCAAACACCATGAACTGAGCCGAGCACGCACAAAGAAAAAGGGCAGGAAATCTCCTGCCCTTTTTGGTTTTCCCGATGGGAAAATTACTTAACCTCGACCTCAGCGCCAGCCTCAGTGAGCTGCTTCTGGATCGCCTCGGCGTCTGCCTTGGAGATACCTTCCTTGACGTTCTTCGGAGCGCCCTCAACGAGCTCCTTCGCTTCCTTCAGGCCGAGACCGGTGATTTCACGGACAGCCTTGATAACCGCGAGCTTGTTCGCGCCGAAGCTCTTCAGAACAACGTCGAACTCCGTCTTCTCTTCCTCAACCGGAGCAGCAGCACCGGCAACAGCGCCGGCAACAGCCACGGGAGCAGCGGATACGCCGAACTCCTCTTCGATCGCCTTCACAAGATCAGCCAGCTCGAGAATGGTGAGAGACTTGATCTGCTCAATAATCTGTACGGACTTTTCGCTTGCCATTTCTATAAACCTCCAAATAATGTGATAATATTGAAATCAACAGCCTGAGATCAGGCTTCTGCTGCGGGAGCGGCTTCCTCGCCGTTCTTGTCGATGATTGCCTGAAGTGCATATGCGAGATTGTAGAGCGGACCCTGAATGCTGCCCAGGATCTTGCCGATGAGCTGATCCTTCGGCGGGATAGCTGCCAGAGCCTGTACGCCCGCTGCGTCCAGTGCTTCGCCATCCACGAAACCGCCGCGAAGCTCGAAAGTCTCGATCTTCTCTGCGTATTCCTTCAGGATCTTTGCCGGAGCGACCGCATCGTCAAAGCTGATGGCGATGGCGTTCATTCCTTCCAGCTCGCTCTTGAGCGCACTGTAGCCTGCATTGTCCAATGCGCGGCCGATAATGGAATTCTTCAGAACGGTATATTCAACGTTCGCCTTACGGAGTGCTGCGCGCATCTTGGTATCATCCTCAACGGTGATGCCCTGATACTTCACGAGTACGCCGGAGGCAGCGCGCCCCATCTTTTCAGACAGGGCATCCACAGCGGCAATCTTCTGCTCCAGTACTTTTGCGTTTGGCATATTATTTCCTCCTTGTAAAAGTTTGCTCGCAGACGGCAGAAAAACAAAAAATGCCTTTCTCCGGACGTGCGCCGAAAAAAGACATAATACTTGCGTATTCAGTCTCTCCTCGGCAGGAAAGCGTGTTTTCACAAGCATCGCTTTTACCGGAACCTGCTGTCTTTGGATCAACGCATACAGTATAGCATGCGGAACGCGGCTTGTCAAGAGATTTCCGAAAAAAACATGTAAAGACGATCCATGTCTTCGGAAGCCGGCGCCTCCCGCCTGATCGGAACAGACAAATCTGAAACAAAAAGGCGGGGGACAGGCGATCTCCTGCCCCCGCCGCACAGTACAAACCCTGTGGGAATGGTTATTCCAGCTCGACCTTGACCGGTTTTCCGCTCTTCATGGATTCGTTGCACGCCATCGTGAAGGAAACGGATTTGAATGCATCCGCGTAGGGAGAACGGATCCGGCTTCCGTCGCCGGAGATCACCGCCTCAATGAAGGTACGGTCGCACAGTACGCCCGCGTCTCCCTCCTGACGGTACACCACGGATTCGCTCGCCGCGCCGAGCGCTCCGTCTCCCTGAATCACGAAGCCGCCGCTGTCCTTCTGAGGAGCGGGCGCCTCCCCGTAGATTTTGAGCGTATCAAGAATCTTGAGCTCCGCTCTCTTATCCTTCGCGGAAAAGATCACCTTGGAGTCGTGACTGTTGCCGCTTGTCGCGTAATCCCCGGTCGATATCACGCCGAGCGCTCCGCTTTGGAAGCGGACGATGGTGGTGGAGAGATCGTCCGTGTTATAATTCTCGACGCCGGTGACAAATCCGCGCGTCCCGTAGGTGCATACCTCCTCCGGCTCGCCGAAAACGTATCGGATGATATCGAACTGATGAATGGTCTGTTCCACGATCTGACCTCCGGAAAGTTCCTTATCGCGCCACCAGAACACGCCGGGCATTCCGCCGATTCTTGATGCATCCACGAAAACCACTTCATTTTCCCGGCAGAATTTTTTATTCGGCTCCACCAGATTGGAATATCTGCACTGGAAGCCGGACGCCGTGATGAGGTTTTTCTCCGCGGCTGCGTCACGGATGCGGCGCGCCAGGTCGAGATCCAGCGCAAGCGGTTTCTCGACAAAGAACGGAATCCCGCGGCGGATCGTTTCAAACTCGATTTCCCCGTGGCAGTACGGAGGAATACAGATGAACACCATGTCGGGCTGTACCTCGTCGTACATTTCAAGATAGCTTGTGTACGCCTTGCCGGAGCCAGCACGCTTGACAAAGCTCTCCGCGCGTTCCGGAATGAGATCGCAAAAGCCTGCCAGCTCCACGATATCGGTAAACTGCATGAAGTGGCCGAGATGGTAGGAGCCGATGCCGCCGCATCCGATCAGAGCAAGTTTTTTCATGATTCTGTTCTCCTTATAAATTGGTATTTTGGTTTTCAGCGGACAGAAGCGCGATGTATCCGCGCAGAACGGCAACACGTTTCCCGCGCGGAAAAAGCTGCAATATGAAAGGGAACGCTCAATACCGGAGGATCTCCGCGATCTCGCCGGCAACTTTTTTATAGTATTCCGAAAAAGACATCTGCGCGTCGGACTTGAACACCTCGCCTGTCAGATATCCGTCAAAACCGGCTTTACGCAGAGCGGGAATGATCCTCTTCCAGTCGGCGCTGCCGTGCGTGATATCCTCCCAGGTTCCGCCGGAGTTGAGTCCGCCCGCACGCCGGTAGTCCTTGACGTGAACGCAGCCGATGCGTCCGCCGAGGATCTCGACCCAGTATTCCGGCACGGAAAAGGCGAGCATATTGCCCACATCCAGGTACGCGCCGATCTTCGGAGAACCGATCTCGTCGATAAACGACGCCATGTCGTAGGGAGAGAGGAAAAAGCCGTTCCAGACGTTCTCCACGCCGACGAAAACGCCGCTCACTTCGATCTCCGTTCTCATGGATTTCAGGAAATCCAGCGAATTCTTTCTGATGGCGTCCAGAGAATGCTCCCCGTCCATGCCGCCCGGCACGGTGAGGATCCCGCGCGCTCCCAGCGCGGACGCAGCCTCCAGCTGCTTCAGCAGCAGAGCTCTGCCCTCTCCCCATTTGTCCGGATGTCCCATCCTGGCTCCCCAAAGAGACGTGGAGATGCTGACAACCGGAAGACTGTACTGCTCCGACAGAGCGCGGATCCCCGCCAGCTCCTCCCGGGTGGTGGACAGGGTGATAGCGTGAGCGCCGGAGGAATCGACGTTCAGCTCGATCCCGTCAAATCCGGCTGCCGAGACGGCGGCAAAGGTCTCCTGAAAATTCAGAGATGCGTCGACCGTCCATGCGTTCAATGATTTCTTCATAATTCATCTCCTTATCACGCGCTGGATTTATGCAAAATGCAGGAATTCCGGGAAATCGGAAGGAATCTCTTGATATCTTCGCAATTCAGTATATACTATTCTCAGTACGCCCGCAATACACCAATCAACCGTATTTTATGGACAAATCGCTTTTTTGGCAGGAGAGCATATGGAAAACCAGTCTTATTACCGGAGCGGCGATCTCGTAAGAGACGGCGCGAACTGCTGTGACCGGAGCGTACCGCTGTTGGTAAACTGTTCGGGCTATGCGTCCATGTCCCGGATATTCCTGACAAATGCCGTGCGGCACGACTACTATCTTCAGCTGATGGACACCGGAACGCTCCGCTGCGGAACGGAGGAGGCTCCGTATTTCTTTCGTCCGGGAGAATTCATCATTCATCCGCCGGAGACGCCCTACCGCTACGGACTGACGGAGGACCGGGAAATGGGCTACTACTGGGTCCATTTTACAGGCAGCTATGCGCAGACGCTTCTCTCGCGTGCCGGGCTGGAAACAGGACATGTTTACAGACCGGGCGGCGGCATTCCGACCTGTGTGCATCATACGTTCGGGGAAATCTTCAGCGAATTTGTCCTGCGCGGGCGCGGATATGAGGATTTCTGCGCGGCGAAACTGACGGAGATTCTCATGGAGCTCGGAAGAGCCGTGTCCGACGGAGACAGCCGCAGCAAACGCTTCGCGGGACTGATGGAATACATACACCGGCATTATACGGAGGAGCTGTGCATTGCTGAGCTTGCAGACTCCGAGCATCTGAGCGTCAGCCATTTTCGTGAGCTGTTCCGCCGGACGTTCGGCTGTTCGCCGTCCGAATACATCATCGATCTTCGCCTGCGCCACGCAAAGGCTCTGCTCACCGAAACGGATCTGACCATCACGGAGATCGCGGAAATGTGCGGCTACAGCGATAATCTGTACTTCATGCGGCTTTTCCGCAAAAAAACGGGCATGTCCGCGCGCGAATACCGCCGCTCCGGCGCAGAGCTTTCCAGATGAGCGTCCAGTGTCGTCTGCACGCACTCTGAGCGTTCCCGCTTCTCTCTGCTTCATTCCGCCTCCGCTCCCGTATCCGCGCGGCAAACCTGCGAATGACCCGCGCTTTTCCCCATACAAAACGGCTGGACAGCAATGCGTCCAGCCGTTTTTTTGTATACCTCAATTCTTCCACACGCGGTATGCCGCGCAGAGCCGGCGTTCCATAGATGCGCATGCGGGAGAGTTTGCGTTTATTTTTTCTTTCCGCCCTCGCGCTTTGCTTTCTCCCAATACGCCGCCGCGGCAGCCTCGGTTTTGTTGTCACCGAATTCATAGTACTTCGTACCCGCAAGATCGTCCGGCAGATACTGCTGCCGCACGTAATCATATGTATAATCGTGCGGATACACGTATCCCTTGAACAGAGGACTGCGCAGATGCGCCGGCACTTCTCTACCCTTTCCGGCGCGGATATCCTCCGAGGCGCGGTTGATCGCGTTGTACGCCGTATTGGACTTCGGCGCGGTCGCAAGCATCACCGCCGCGTTGGCGAGCGGAATCCGCGCCTCGGGGAGTCCCAGCTCCTTGGCGCTCTCCACACAGGCGCGCGTAATAACCGCCGCCATCGGATACGCCGCTCCGATATCCTCCGAGGCGATCACCATCAAACGGCGGCAGGGCGAGATCAGATCGCCTCCCTCGAGCAGCCGCGCCAGATAGAACACCGCCGCATCCGGGTCGGAGCCGCGGATCGATTTCTGCAGGCAGGACAACAGATCGTAGTGTACATCGCCGTCCCCATCAAAATTTCCGGCGGAGACAGACGGAACGAACTGCCGCGCCACCTCCCGCGTCAATACCGTTTCGCTCTCCTCTCCCGCCGCTACGTAGGAGATTGCCTGCTCCAGCATCGTCACCGCCCGGCGCACATCTCCTCCGGAGACGGATGCGATAAAGGAGAGCGCCTCCTCCTCGCACGCGATCGGACGCGGCGCCTCGCCGGAAAGCAGCTGTGCCGCGCGGCGCAGGCGCGGCAGCATATCCGCCGGCGTGACCGGCTTGAATTCAAACACGGAGCAGCGCGAGAGCAGAGCGTCATAGATATAGTAATACGGATTCTCGGTCGTGGCAGCGATCAGGGTGATCCGCCCGTCCTCGATATATTCCAGCAGCGACTGCTGCTGCTTGCGGTTGAAATACTGGATCTCGTCCAGATACAAAAGGATCCCGCCTGCACCCAGAATCCCCTCCGTCTCGGCGGCGACTGCGCGCACGTCGGCAAGAGACGCCGTTGTCGCATTCAGATGGCGCATTGTCATCCCAGAAGCGTTGGCGATGATCGACGCAGCCGTCGTCTTTCCGGTGCCGGGCGGACCAAAGAAGATCATGCTCGGTATCCTGCCGGAGGCGGCGATGCGGCGGAGCACCCCGCGCTCGCCGACAAGGTGGCGCTGTCCGGACATATCGTCGAACGACTGCGGACGGAGCCGGTCGGCGGCGGGAGCGGTGCGGGAATAGGATGTGTCAGCCATAAGCGGAACCTCACAGTCAGAAGCTATCGCCGTTCTCAACGGCGGTTTTCAGATAGGCAAAAAAGGTCGACGGGTCCAGCAGCTCGATATTCCGCTCAGGCGCCAGACGGCGCAGCTCCCGATAGATGGCGTCGTGCCCGGAGGGCGAGACAAGAATCGTACGGAATACGTGGAAGCGCTTGTCGGAAGGCGCCGCCTCCATCATCCGAAGCGCCTGCGCGGCGGCATGCGCCGGATCGGTGCGCTCCGCGGCAATATCGCCCGTATGCGGCAGAAACGGCACGCCTCCGACAATACAGGCAGGGCTGCCCGGGCCGAGATAGGCGACGCCAGTATGGGCGGCGCGCGCCAGATCGTACATCTGTCTCGTATCCAGCGGGTAAACGCTGTTGATGACAAAACCGATCACGGACATATCGAATTTCTCCATCCAATACCGGTTGTGCGCAACGTTCGTCTCCGCGCCGGACGGCAGTTCGGAATGCACGCGCGGCTCATAGAGCAGGCGCGGATTGTTGTATCCCGCTCCGCTGTCGCCTGCGGCAAAGTAATCGTTTTTCGTAAAGCGTTCGTATACAAAATCGAACGCCATCGGGATCCGCTCGGCGAGGTTCGGATTGAAGCACCACATCAGCGGATTTTTGCCGAGCGCCGGATCGCGGTACCAGAGCGGGATATGCCGCGCCATCCAGGCGGCGGAATCATAATCGCCGACGTAGAAAAGAATGTAGGTCCTGGATTTGTCATACCCGGCTGCCGGCGGATGCGGCGCGCGGTTCTGATAGCGCTCCCGCAAAGGATAGAAGCGGTAAACCGACGCGTTGGCAAGTCCGCAGTAGCCGGCGGCGTCAGCGTCCTTGACACAGTTGTAGGCGGACAGGATCTCGCTGAGGTGCCATTCCGATTCCACCGGCGCATGGGAGCCGTGCCCTCCGTGCGTTGTATATTTGATGTGCCACGGATTGAAGCCGCAGACCGTCGTCATCTTCCTGCCGTCCGATTTTTGATACTGCGCCGAGAGGATCCGTTTCATCACGGCAAGATCCGTACCGGGTTTCTGCGCGGGATCGTCGCACGGCGCTTCGTCGGCAAAGCAGAAAAGATCAAACACGAATGCGCGGCGTGCGACGGCGTAATCCATATTCGGCACAAGTGCGTTTCCCATGTCCGGATAACGCGGCTCGCGCTCCGACCACGGCGCGCCGTCGGGGGAGAGAATCAGCAGATCGTCCGCTGTGCGCGCCATGTATCGTTTCAGCGCCCAGATGTAAGCGTCACACTTTGCGCTGCCGCTGGACGGCTCGTCCGTCTCAAAAATCGTGCCGCTGCCCGTAAACTTTCCGCGCAGATCCAGCCGGACGGGTGCGCCGGTGATCTTCTGAATCCAGTTCAGCACCCCGCCACAGCGGATCGGGAGCACGTTGTCCACGCCGCAGGCAGTGGTTGCCGCGTTCAGCGTGGCAGGGACATTTTCATCCCAGACGGCAAGTCCGCAGGCACGTATGGTTTCCGCATAGGCAGCAAGCAGCTCCTCCGCGCCGCAAAGACGCGTAAGCACCTCTCCGTGCAGGAATTATCCCTCGCCTGTGATGTAATCCAGCCAGAAATCATCGCTTTCCGTCCAGCGGACGAAAAGGCGCGGCGTATCCCGGTTCAGAACGCCCTGCAGGCAGCAGATAAAGCGGAACAGATCATAGCCATCCGTACTGCTGCGGTCCTTCAGGATATCGCCGGTATCGATCAGATGCATGAACGCCTCCGGGATGCCCAGTATTTTTGATCCGGTGTTATTATAGCACACTTTTCCACACTCCGCAAGGCGGGCATCGCATAAGAGACGCGGCAATGACAGGCTCTTTTCGCACACATACGCGCCCGCCGCTGCGCATATGATGGATAACGGAACAAAAGGCGGTGAGACGATGACGGAAAAAAGAATATCGGAAACACTTCCGTGCGGACGCATCTGCTACCCGGAGTTCACGGAGGACAGCACGAATCCGGAGATGCACGGCAGGCACAAGAGGCGGCAGAAGCCGTCCGAGCGGATGAACGCCTTCTACCGCGCCCTGCGGGATGCCGCCGCCGCATATGCCGCTTCTCTCGCGCAGGAGCAGGCAAACGGAATCCGCACCTATACGGCGGATTACGTCTGCCGCACGGAACAGGACGGGACTGTCGTGATCGAATACACGCTCCGGCTGCGCCGGCGGGGGCGCACGGAGGCACAGAAAACGCTGCGGCACGTCTGGCGGGACGGAACGCTCGTCCCCGCGCAGAAACAGAAAGAAACAAAGCGGAGCACGAATGTTTTCCCGCCGCGCCGCAAAACAAAGTGAATGTCGTGCGCTTCCGGCACCGGACTGCGGTCCGCCCACTTGTCCTACAAATCGCACAAAGGGTTCCCGTCTGCATCCGGCACTTGAATTCTTAAGATTTCCTTAAAAACAGGAGAAAAAACTTTACACGCGTAGATTTATTCACAATTGTATGATATACTGAGTGCATCAGAAATCATCCGATGAGGTGACACATATGAAGAAAGCTCTCTCCGCGCTGCTCTGTCTCTCGCTTCTCGTCATACCCCTGACTTCCTGCAAAAAAGATCCGCAAAACGATTCCCAGAGCGACATTCCTGAGGCAAAAATGCAGACGGTAGATCACGTCTACGCAGGCAGCTACGTTTCGATTTCCGAGGACATATATCTGCGCGACATCTCCCTCTCCGGCGGAAAGATCACATCGCTCGCCACCGAGATTCTGGATCGCGGCGATCCCGAAACGGGCGAGGGCTACAAGTCCCGCATGATCCTGTATTCCGTCGATACGGCGGACGGCTCGGCGGAGATCACCGAGCTGCCGCGACAGATGAAAGCTGATGACGAGAATACGTATATCAGCATCCAGGCGGTCGCGACGGGCGCGGACGGTTCCTTCGCCGTCGCGGAGTACAGCATAAACCGCACAACCAACACCTATAAGCATCTTCTGACCGGCTACGACGCGGCGGGAAAGATCGTCTATTCGATCGATCCGGAACCCCTGAACGAGATCCGCGAGGATCCGCGCGCCGCCATGCGCGGTTACTCCCGTGAATATGAGTTCTATGTCAACTCCATGACGCTCGGTGGAAACGGCACGCTGTATCTGGTGAACGAATACTCGATCATCGCCATCAGCGCGCAGGGCGAACGGCTTTACGAAATCGCGATCAACGGTTATGTCGATTCCATGTCGGCGCTCGCGGACGGGCGCGTTCTCGTCAAATACATGGACTACAGTGACTACGAGGACCGTATCTGTTTTCTCGACGACGAGAAGCGCGGTCTGTCCGATCCGCTTGAGCTGCCCGCGATCAGCACACGCAACTACGATCTGTATCTCGGCGTGGGCTACGACTACTACATCAAAACGTCAAAAGGGCTGTACGGTCTGAACGACGGCGATGCGGACATGACGCTGCTGTGCGACTGGATCAACTCTGACGTTCTCCAGAACGGCATCCGCAATCTCTGCATCATCGACGCGGAAAACTTTGTATATGTCGGCAACGATCCCGTGACGGGCAACAGCGAGATCGCGATCATGAAAAAGGTTCCGGACGACCAGGTGGAGCCTCGCTATCTGATCCGCGTTGCGCGCAGCTACTCCAATTACGATTTCACCTCTTACGTCGTGAAATTCAACCGTTCCAATGACAAATACCGCGTTACGGTCGAGAATTACAGCGACTATAACACGAATGACGACTACACGGCAGGACAGACGCGCCTCACGAACGAGATCCTTGCCGGACAGGTTCCGGACATCCTCTGCTCCGATTCGTACAATGCTTCCTACTCCAATTTTGCCGAGAAGGGCGTATTTGCCGATCTGTATCCGTTCATCGACAGCGACCCGAATCTTGGACGCGACAAGTTCATGTCGTGCGTACTGACTCCGTTCGAGACGGACGGAAAGCTGTATCAGCTCGCGACCTCGTTCAACGTCGGCGGTTTTGTCGGCAAAACGAAAAACCTCGGCGCCTACAAGGACTGGACGATCGACACGTTTTTCCAGATGATTGACGACTGCAATAAAGCGGGCAAATCCGCTTTCGACGAAGTAACGCGCGAAAACATGCAATCGCTCCTGATAAACTACAATCTCGGTTCCTACATTGATTATGACAAGGCGGTATGCTCCTTTGACTCGGATGCGTTCCGCCGGACGCTCGACTATCTGAAAACGCTCCAGACGTCCGAGCAGTATTACGCGGATTATGATTACGAAACGGCGCGCCGCGACCGCTATGCCGGTCTGCGCGACGACAAAATTCTGATGCAGAGCAATGCCGGTCTGTCGTCCTTCACCGATTATCTCCAGACAAAGGCAATGTTCCTCATGGAGGACATCACCTATCTCGGTCTGCCGACCCCGGAGGGCGGCGCACTGACGCTGACGGCAAACGAGCTCTATTCCATTGCCGAAAAATCCCCCGTGAAGGAGGGCGCATGGCAGTTCATCAGCTACATGCTCACCTCCTCCGCCGATCCTGACAGCTATGGGCGGCGCGGCGGCGGAAACGGCTTCTCCGCGCTGAAAAGCGGACTTCAGGTTGGCGCCGACGCGGAAATGGAAATGTATTACTGCTTCAATCTCGACGGAAGCGGCTGGGGCGGCAGCTCGCAGCCATGGGGAGAGGAGGATTACGATCCGGAGAAAGAGATTCTCGGACATCTCGAACAGGCAGACGTGGACTATGTGATGCAGCTGCTTGAAAACGCACGCTTTGTATCCAATCTGAACGCAGGCGCGGATGAGAAAATGATGGAGATCATAAACGAGGAACTGGGCGCGTTCTACGCAGGCAACGCGGACGCGGCAACTGCCGCCAGGAACATCCAGAGCCGCGTATCCATCTATCTGAGCGAAAAATCGTAATCAGGCGGCAAAAAGCCGGGGGAATTTCTCCCGGCTTTCCGTTTTTACGCTCATTGACTTTTCGGTACGAGCATAGTATACTGAATACAGGCCGAAAAAAGACGTAAATCTGCTTTCTTACCCCGGAAGCGCGCCGTTCCGCCATGCGGCGCGCGGATCTCCGGGAGGTCAAAGAGCCGTCTCCTGCCGTACAGTCATAATTCAGAAGGAAATCTGCCATGCTCCGTATCGCCACACCGCTCCTTGCGTGGTTTCATGAAAACCGCCGTTCTCTTCCCTTCCGCGACGATCCGACGCCGTATCACATCTGGGTCAGCGAAGTCATGCTTCAGCAGACGCGCATGAACGCCGTACTTCCCTACTATGAGCGCTTCATGCGGGAGCTGCCGGATCCTGCCGCGCTCGCTGCCTGCGACTCCGACCGGCTGCACAAGCTGTGGGAAGGACTCGGCTACTACAGCCGCGCGGACAACCTGCGCCGCGCCGCCGCCGAGATCGTCAGCCGGTACGGCGGCGAGCTTCCGCACACCTACGAGGAGCTGCGCGCGCTGCCCGGCATCGGCGACTACACGGCAGGCGCAATCGCCTCCATCAGCATGCAGATCGCCGTTCCCGCCGTGGACGGCAACGTGATGCGCGTATTCTCCCGCCTGTACAACGACCGCTCGGACATCACGCTTCCCGAAACCAAACGGCGCGTGACGCAGCGCGTTTCAGAAGAACAGCCAAAGGACGCACCGGGCGATTTCAATCAGGCGCTGATGGAACTGGGGGCGCTTGTGTGCGTGCCGGGGGAGCCGCGGTGCGGCGATTGCCCGTTATCCGCTCTGTGCGGCGCGCATGCGGCGGGAAGCGCCGCCTCCCTTCCGGCGCGCGCAGAAAAAAAGCCGCGGCGGGTGGAGGAACTGAGCGTTCTTCTCGTGCATACGGAAGCGGGCGTTCTTCTCACGCGCCGCCCGGCGCGCGGGCTGCTCGCCGGGATGTGGCAGCCGCCGCTGACCGAACGTCTTTCCGGTGAAAGCGCTGCCCGCGCTTTTCTCAAGGCGCTTCTGCCCGGCGCACAGATCGAGACGATGGAAGTGCTCCCGGACGCGCGGCATCTGTTTACACATATCGAATGGCGTCTGAACGGCTGGAACTGCACCGTGCGCTCCCCTGCCGCACCGCCGCAGGGTTATCTTTGGGCGGGGGAAACGGAACTGGCGCAGTATGCCGTTCCGAACGCGTTCCGCGCGTACAAAAAATATCTGTAAGCACAGCTGGCAAAAGACAAAAGGAGGAGCCCCTTTCAAGGGCTCCTCCTTTTTGCACGCGGGAAAGTCCGAGGCATGGAATCCGCTGTATCCATTTCAGGGAAAGGTGCAGGTGTCGGAGATGGCGAATCGTTCAGCGCTCCAGCTCGATCGTCACGATCTTATGCGCGCCGACGGATACAGACCCGCGACCAAGCCGCAGCGGGATGGGCGCAAGCCTCTCCTCCGCCAGATCGGTGCAGTATGCCCTGGAAAAATGCCCGGCAAGATCGAGCCTGACTGATTTTTCCTCTTCCGCTATACTGTACAGGCGCAGAAGCACCGTGTCCCGTTCCTCGCATTTTTTCAGCGCGCTGAACAGGATCCCCTCCGGCGCACGGATGCCGATCAGACTGCCCGTGTGCGCAAGCGTTCCGGGGTGCGGCGCGCCGGATATGGCACGAAGCTCGCCCGCCGCATAGGAGAACGCGCGCTGCGCGGCGGAATGCTGCTCCCGTGTGCCGCTGTACGGCAAAAGCGCATACTCGACATGCAGCTCGCCCAGACACTGGGCATCCGGCGTCGGGAACACGCCCCAGTCTCCCAGATGATGCACGCCGCGATGCAGCGTCAGCGCCATCGTGTGCGCCTCGTCACGCAGCGCCTCGTATTCGCACAGTCCCCGTCCGGCGACGGCAAGTCCCGCCTCTTTACCGCACAGGCGGAAGAAGGTCTGCATTTTGCCGGGGCGCTCCGGATTCTTCCACCCGGAGAATGGAACCACGGTGCGGGACACCACATCGAACGGCGTATCTGCCTCGACCGTATCCGTCTCGATTCCGGTGCGGGTCAGGACGCGGACACGGTGGTTTTCGGCGCGGTTGTCGATCGTCACGGCAAATTCGGCGCGGCGCATCCCCGCGCGCAGGGTCACGATATTCTCCACGGTCATCACGGATTCTCCGGTGCGGTTGCCGCTGCTGTGCTCCACTCCGGCGGGAATCACCATACGCACCGTCACGGAAAATCTCGCGGCGCACGCGTCCTGCGACAAAAGCCGGATGCACGGACGGAAATCCGTGCTCAGCACCGTTTTACCGTCGCGGGAGCGGATGTAGCGGTATTCGTCTCCGATATCGCCCGTATCCTCAAAGATACCGGTGGTATAATCGCGGCGCGTTTTCTTGTCGCGCACGGTCACGGAACCGTCCGGATTCAGGGACAGTTTCAGATATCGATTCTCCATGCCGCGCCGGTATACGCGCAGCTCTGACGCAGTCTGCGGCTGCGCACGGACGACCCGATACGTCTTCCACGAAAGCGGCGGGATCGCCTCCGCCGTAAAACGGACGAGAAAGCGGCGTACATAATACGGACGGCGGAAGCGGTCCTCAGGCAGTTCGTAATCAAAGACAACACCAAGATCCTCAAAAGCCGCAGGAACAGGCGCGCCGTCCGTATCCGTCAGGCACAGCTCGTCTGAGGATACTGCGGCGTCGCGCGGGAAATCGACTGCTGCCGAAGCGCATTCGCAGGAGGGAGACAGCGACGGATTGAACACCGTGACGGAGCGTTCCCCGCCCGCCGCGGCGGTGTCGAGCGCGGCGGCAAGCGCCGCCTCTTCGTCGTGTACGATCGCCTCGCCGAGTGCGCGCACGCCTTTGAAGCGCTCCTCCATGCCGCTGTGCACCTCGTCGACGCTGCAGCCGCAGATGGAGTCGTGGGGATGATTCTTCAGCAGCGATTTCCATGCGAAGCGGATCTCGTCTGTCCGGTATGTATCGCCCGCAAACAGCATGGACAAAACGCCCAGCGGCTCCGTCCATCTCTCCAGCAGCGTTTCGCACTGGTGGTTCATCTGCTTCAAATAGATGCGCGCGGAAGCGGTGTTCGCCAGCGTGTGCATGCCGTCCGTGTAGTTGCCGTCCAATTCTCCCTCGAAAATACCGAAGCGGTCGCGATACGGCAGAATGGCGTCGAAGTATTCGCGGAAATTCCCGTGGATCAGGCGCGCAGGGTACTCCGGCGCAAGGCGCGCGAGAATCGCCCCGATATCGCGCTGCACCGGCTGATGGTCGCAGCCGTTCATGGCGAGGAGATGCGGCGTAGTCGCCCATCTCTCGCATCGCTTCTGGATGTCCGCGATCCGCGCGGAGGCGGCAGACGGCTCCGACGGAATCTCGGCGCCGTTGTTATACCAGCCGAGGAACACGGCGCCGACGACCTCGCTCCCATCCGGCGAGCGCCACAGGATCTCGGAGGTGCATTTTCCGTAATTCGGCTCCCGTCCGATCCGCGCTTGCGGCGGATATTCAGACACGCCACGCCCGAGCGCGGCGCATTCGATCCCGAAGCCGCGCAGGATCTGCGGCATCTGCGATATGTTTCCGAAGGAATCCGGAAAATACCCGATATCGGAAACCTTTCCGTACGCGGCACTGATCTTTCTGCCGTACAGAAGATTGCGCAGGTTGGATTCCCCGTCGATCAGGAATTCATCCTGCAGAATGTACCACGGTCCGACGACGAGCCTGCCGTCGGCGATATACTTCTCAATTTTTGCGCGCATCTGGGGGCGGACCTCCAGATAATCCTCCAAAACAATCGCCTGTCCGTCCAGATGAAAAGAAGCGAAGGACGACTCCCGGTCAAGCGTATCCAGAAGCCGGTCAAAAAAGCGGATGAGCTGATGGCGGTGTGCCTCAAACGGCATGTACCACTCCCGGTCCCAATGCGTATGGGAAATAAAATGAATCGTTTTTTCCTCGTTCATCGGATGCCTCCTGCCTGGTTTTCAGAGAGTATAGCATACCGGAAAGCCTTTGTCAATCTCCGCCGGCGCATTCATCGTCAGGAAAGCGCGGATGCCATTGACAGAACGCGGATTTTGGTGTATTATATAATGTTGAAAAATGACAGGAGAACAGGAAAATGGAACCGATTTCATACTGGGTAAAATGCCTCGCAGAGTACGGCATTGCCCATAAGCTGATCCGTCGTGAGGATACCGTTTACATCATCAATTCGCTTCTTGACACGCTGCACCTTTCGGAATATGAGGAGACGTCTCTTCCGCCGGAAACCGATCTGGAAACAATCCTCAAGGCGCTGTGCGATCACGCCGCACGCAGCGGACTTCTCGAGATGGACAGCGTCGTCTGCCGCGATCTGTTCGACACGCGTCTGATGGGAATCCTGACGCCTCGCCCGAGCGCGGTGATTGACCGCTTTCACGCGCTCTATAAGGTATCCCCCGAGGCAGCGACAGACGACTACTACCGCTTCAGCTGCGCCACCGATTACATCCGCACCTACCGTGTGAAGCGCGACCTGAAGTGGTCCGTTCCTAGCGAATTCGGCGATATTGATATCACCATCAATCTGTCCAAGCCGGAAAAGGATCCGCGTGCGATCGCCGCGGCGAAAAACGCGCCGCAGGCAGGCTATCCGAAATGCGCTCTGTGCCGTGAGACGGAGGGCTATGCAGGCTCTCTGACAGCCGCCGCCCGGCAGAATCACCGGCTCATCCCCATGACGCTGGACGGCGCGCCGTGGTATTTCCAGTATTCCCCGTACGTCTACTACAACGAGCACTGCATTGTGCTCTCCGGCGATCATACGCCCATGAAAATCGACGGCGGAACCTTCCGCCGGATGCTCGATTTCGTGACGATCCTGCCGCACTACTTCATCGGCTCCAACGCCGACCTGCCGATCGTGGGCGGCTCGATTCTCAGCCATGACCACATGCAGGGCGGACGCTATACTTTCGCCATGGAACGCGCACCCATTGAGCTCCCTCTCGTCTTCCGTGGGTTTGACAATGTGCAGGCGGGTATCGTCCGCTGGCCGCTCTCCGTCATCCGCCTCCGCTCCTCCGACCGCCGCGCGCTGGAAGAGCTTTCTATGAAGATACTCCGTCTGTGGCGCGGCTATACGGACGAAAGCGCGTTCATTTTCAGCGAAACGGACGGCGCGGCGCACAACACGATCACACCGATCGCGCGCCGCCGCGGTACGGATTATGAAATGGATCTGGTGCTCCGCAACAATATCACCACAGAGGAGCATCCGCTGGGCGTCTATCATCCGCATAAGGAGCTTCACAACATCAAAAAGGAAAACATCGGGCTGATCGAGGTCATGGGACTTGCCGTGCTGCCCGCCCGCCTCAAGAGCGAGATGGCGGCTCTGCGTGAAGCGATCCTTGACGGCAGGGACATCTCCGCCGACGAAACGCTCGCCAAGCATGCCGCATGGCTGAACGCATTCCGGGACAACTATCGCTTTACGCCGGAAAACACGGAGGAAATCCTCCATGCGGAAATCGGGCGGACGTTTGTACGGGTGCTCTGCGACGCGGGCGTGTACAAAACGGATGGCGCCGGCAGGCAGGCGTTTCTCGCATTTGCGGACGCCGTGAACGCAGCAGAATGACGCTTTTTCGTCCGATAAAGGACATATTTGAGTAGATTTCATCCCTTTTTCCTGCTACAATAGTATCCGGAAAAAGGGATGTTTTATTTTCTCATTAACCGGAGGTTTATCCATGCGCAGACTGATACGGAAGCTTACTTCCCTGACTTTGGGCGCCGTGCTGACGCTCTCCTCCCTCCCGTGTGCCGCCGCTGAGCAGCCAACGTCCGTTCCGGATTTTTCCGCCATCGCATCCGCCTACCTTGCGCAGTCAAAAAGCGTGCATCCGTCCATTCTCTTCAGCGAGGAGGATCTCCCGTCGCTGCGGGAAAAGGCGGAGGCCGGCGTTTCCAAAACCGCCTTCACCGCCATGCGGACACTCGCCGACAGCTATATGAGGGTATCCGCCGCACCGTATAAGTTTGTCGGAGGAGGAATCAGCGGGCGCATGCTCCAGCTGCAAATCGCCACCCTCGCTTTCTATGGACACCTTCTCGGTGAGGAAGGTGCCGCCTACCGGGAGCATGCCGCCGCGCTTCTGGTTTCCGCAGCCGAGCAGGCTTCTCTGGAGGTTTGTCTGAAAGAAAACGACGCGCTTGCCGTCGGCGATTTCGGCTGCGCGTTTGCCATCGGCTACGACTGGCTTTTTGAAACGCTGGATGAAACGCAGCGCGGGCTTCTCCGCGGACGCATGGAGGAGCTTGGCGCATGGCTTTACGAGGCGTCAGTGACTGCCAAGCAGCCGGGCACCGGCGCACGCGTATACTGGTGTGAGGACAACCCGACGCGCAGCGCCTGGAACTGGAATACTGTCGCGCACACGGCGCTCGGCATGATCTCCATGGTTACCGGTGAACACCCGGAGTGGCTCGAACGCGCGCTGGTACGAATCGGCGACTATCTCCGCTATTCCAAAAACGAAGACGGGCTGCCGCAGGAGGGGCTCGGTTATACCGGCTACGGCATGCGCATGGTCGTTCTGATCGACGCCACGCTTCTGGCGCGCACCGGCACCTCCCTGATCGACTTTTATCCGGACGTTCAGCATTATCCCGATTATCTCCGCTGGGCGACGCTGCCCGCCGGGCGCGCCGCCATCGACACCAACCAGTCCAACAGTCTCGGCAACATTTCCGTGCCATTCTACATTGCCTCCCGCTACGGACAGGCGGAAAATCTGTACGCCATTCTCGAAGGCTATGGGATCGCATACGGCGATCCTGCGCCGCTCACCTCCGTGTGGGGCGGCGACAGCTTCGATCTGCCGCAGCTGATCGTGTTCGAGGATCAGGCTCTGACGCCGAGTCAGCCGTCGGACGGAGGGATGAACAACTTCGGCGGCCAGGAGGTCATCTGCCGCACCGGCTTCGCACCTGCAAGTGAGGGCGACTCCATTGCGCTCGCCTCCATGCGTGTACGCGCGGAATATATGAGCATATGGCATCATCCGGATTGCGGCAGCGTTACCTTTCATGCGCTCGGGCAAAGCTTCGTCATCGATCTCGGCGCCGGAAGCCGGGAGGCGGCGCAGCACAATGCGCTGCTGCTCGGAGGGACAGGCACGACAAACGCGGACAAGGCCACTCTGATCTCCGCCGAAACGATCGCAGACGGCGTTTATCTCGTCTCCGTAAAGATTTCGCCTGCGTATCAGAAGGTGAAGGTCAAGGACTACACACGCACGATGCTGTTTGTGGACGGTGAGACGCCGTATCTCTATGTCTTTGACCGGACAGAATCCGCCAAAGCACTGGACGGCGCGCTGAACTGGTACACAGGAAAAACCAACACCGTCTCTCCCCTGAAAACCGGCGGTATGCGCATCAGCGGCGATGGACGCGCCGTGTGTGATATGTACGTATTCGAGCCGTCCGGTGAGGCAAAGCTCACCGCAAAGGACAAGACGCCGGGCGTCAACGTCCTTCTTCCGGCATCGGACAATTTCACGGTGGGAACGCTGTTTGCCAGCGCGCCCGGCATCAACCGTCTCCCCAGCGTCACAGGCGAATTCTCTGAGGACGGCGTCCTCTGCGTCACGGTTGTGCGCACGGATAAGGACGGAACGGCGCACACGGACACAATCCTCTCCGGCACGGCCGGAACCGTTTCCTTTACCACCGCTGCCCGGGCGCCGGAGACAAGCGCAGAAGAGACGGAAACGACTGTACCGCCTGAAGAGACAGAAGCGGAGAGCAGCATCCCGGCAGCGCCGGAAGACACAGAAAACGCATCCACGTCATCCCCCCTGCCCTGGCTTGTCGCGGGGGGCGCGGCGCTTCTGCTCGCAGCAGCCGCGGCGTTTGCCGTCCGTAAAAAGAAAAAATAAACCGTGCATCGGGCTGAAAAATGCGCAGCAGCGCACCGTGCAAGCGCAGCAGCCTGCGATCGTCTGCTCCCATGCAGTCTTTCAGGGAATGAAAGGATCCGCACCTTATATGCCGGCGTTTTCCGTCTCCCGTCAGCACTCTCCGCTTTTTCGCCCATGGAATACAGCGGCAAACGTAACGCCGGGAAATTCACCTTCCGTGAATCTCCCGGCGTTATCTCAGTGTATTCGATTTTCCTGGTTTTTACTTATTTGGAGGAGGGAAAGAAAGAACGCAGGCTGCCCGCGACGGCGCTGATCGGCATCGTTTGCAGAATGATGTGTCCCGGTCCGTGTACAACGGTGTTGAACAGCCCCTCTCCGCCGAGCAGAACATTCTTTACGCCGGGAACTGTCACGATATCCATCGTACAGCTGCCGCTCATCGCGGCAAGATACCCGGTATCGACGATCATGGACTGATTGGCATTCAGCTCATACTCGCACGCGTAGCCGTCGATCTCCACAAACGCGATCCCGCGTCCGGACAGCTTCTGCATGATGAAGCCCTCGCCGCCGAAGAGACCGGCGCCCAGCCGTTTCTGAAAATGCACGGACAGCTCTACCGACGATTCGCTTGCCAGAAATGCGCTTTTCTGCACGATCACCGGATGGTCCGGCGTGATCTCAAACGCCCGGATCGATCCGGGAAAACTGGAAGCGAAGGCGATCTGTCCGGTACAGTCCTGCGCGGTATAGCGGTTCAGAAACAGGGATTCTCCGGAAAACATGCGTCCGAGCGCCTTGCCGATGCCGCCGTTCGTCGTCGTCTCCATTCTCATGTTCGGCGTCATCCAGCTCATGGAGCCGCGCTCGGTAATCAGCGTTTCTCCCGGCTCCACGTCACATAGGACGGCAGGCAGCGAATCCCCGATGATCCTGTATTTCACAGCGTTTCTCCTCCTGTTCAGAGCTCCGGGACATGCCCGTAGTCAAAGGCAGCATGGCTCAGAAACTCGCGCGCGATCAGCGTAGCGCCGATCTGATTCGGATGCACGCGGTCCCACGCAATGTAGGAGGAATGGCGGTATGTGAAGTAACGGTCAAACATCGCCTGCAAGTCAATAAAGATGCAGCCATACTTCTGCGCAAGACGCCGGCAGACAGCGCCGTATTCGTCCATGCGGGCACGCATGCGGTCGGCGCGGCATGGCTCCATATAGTACGGCGTCATCAGAAAGACGCCCTTGACGCGTCCTGTGAGCGTCTCCAGCATAGCGGACAGATTCCGTTCATATTCATCCGGCTGAACGGCGCGCTCCGTCAGCGCGGGCGTATCAAACTGACGCCATACGTCATTGATGCCGATGCAGATGCTGACCCACTGCGGATGCAGGTTCAGCACATCCCGCTCCCAGCGCGCCAGAAGATCGCGGCTCGTGTTGCCGCTGATGCCTGAATTGGTGACGCGCGTCATAACCTCGGGATAGAACGCGGACAGCATATTTTCAATGATGCGGACGTAGCTGCGTCCCACGCTGTCGTTCAGTCCCTCGCCAACCGGATTGGCGCTCCCCATATCCGTGACGGAATCCCCTGCAAATACGATACGGTCTCCGCTTTGAAAAATCATAGTATTCTCCTTTGTCCGTCGGCAGCTCTTTTTCTGATTCTTCTGCTTTTCGCTGATAGTATATCACACGTGCGCAAGGCGCGCAAGAGTTTTGCGCTGAAAAAACTTATCCGGCAAGCTCTACTCCTTCCCATGTAATTTTTTCCGCAAAGGACACGGTCAGATTCCGCAAATCCGCCGCTGCAACCGTTTTTCCATTGATACGGACACCGGTAAAGGAAACGTCCGTGATCCTGTGCCCGCTGTCAAAGCCCTGAATCGCAATCGCGCCCAGAGCATCGTCCTCCACCTCCAGTCCGTCAAAAATCACCCCGGAAATTGTGCCGCGCTCGCTGTCCCGTGAATACTGCGTCGTACAAATATCGAAACTCACCAATGCGCCGCGCGCATCATGGATGCGGATGTTTCTATATACCACATCCGATACATGCGCGCGATCGCCCAGCGTGATACTGAGCGCCGCGCCTGCGACTACATGAATGATATCGATATTCTCAAAGCAGATATTCCGGATCAACTCGCACCGCGTCTCAAATCCGATCTGGATGGCGTTTCCATATTCCTGATTCCATAGGATACAGTCGGTGAAGGTTACATTCTCCACGTCTTTCTGCTGGGAGCCTTCCATACTTTTGAGCGCGATGCAGTCGTCGTTTGCGCAGATATACGCTCCGTTCACCGCAACATTTCTGCTGCCGACAATGTCAATGCCGTCGCTGTTGATTTTGGTACCGATGATGTTGATATGATCTGCCTGTACTCCGTCACATGCCTTGAATACAGTCATCCATTTGCGCGCCCCAAATAGGCTGTAGTCGCGCAGCACAACATTCCTGCATCCGGAAAAAACCAGCATGTTTGCTTCCTCAAGTCCGTAAGTATCAATGATCCCCCGCCCACAAATGGTAACATTCTGACAGTTTTCCGCGATGAATTTCGCATGCACGACTGCGCCCGTCTCCAGATACACGGTCTGATTGTCCCTCAGCGCAATCGGTTCTTCATATGTGTATTCGCCAGGTGCAAACCACAGCACATCCGCCCCCGGCTCCGGCTGATTCTTTTCTGCTCCATAGAGAAACAACTGCACTGAGCGTGACAGATTGCCGCTTATTTCCACAGACAGTTTGGACGGCACAGGTACGGTAAACGTCATCGTCTGCCCCTCTATCTCGGGAACGATTCCGGCCGACGACGGGAGCACCTCTGCCGCGGTAAACGTCCTGTCATACGTTACAGTGACGGTGACCGTATCCTTCTCCGTCTCAGCGATCAGATGGCAGCCGTTCTGTGTCTGATAAAGCGTCTGCGGCACACCGTCGATTGCGACGGAAAACCCGCGCGCACGTTCCACGAAAATCGTATCCAGAGAAATATCCGTATATTGCGCACAGAGATAGCCCTCCGTATAAAACGAGCAGGAATATCCCTCTCCTGCCTCCGGAAGCAAAACGGGAAACTGCCACTCGCCCGCGCCGTCCGCCTGTACGCTCTCCTCACCGAATATCTGCCCGTCTTTTGTCAGGCAGAACGATACGGTGCGTCCCGGCTCCGTCGTTCCGGCAAATATCCGCGTCTCGCCGGCAGGCAGCGTCATACCGTTTTGCATTGCGAAATGCAAAGTAAATGGATACCGCTGCACGCCGCGCTTCAGCAGCACATCGCCCCACACCGTGCGCACCTCCGCATCCGGATATACCTCCGCCAGCAGCGCCTCGCAGGCGTTCAGCATACCTGCATCGTCGCAAAACAGGAGATAAATACGCCGCTCCGTCTCATCCACCGCAAGCGCATATTCTCCCGCAGCCAGCGAGTCCAATGTCTCCTCATAGACCGTCCCCGCCGTTCGCGTCGTTTTTCCGAAAACGATCTCGCCGTCCTGCTTTTCAAAAAACGCTTCAAAATCCGTGATCTGCTCCGGCTTTTCGCCGCCGAGCTGCCCAAACGAATCGCACAGGGCGCGCATGACGGTATCCTCCCGCTTTCCGGCATCCTCCGCGCGCACAACCCGGTATTCGCTGAGATGCCCAGCAAGAAGCAACCGGATCGCCGTTTCCGCCGTCGTCGTTTCCATTCCTGTCTCCGTGCCGGAAGCGGGATCTTCCGGCTGCGCCTTCGTGCAGCCGGCAAGCAGAAGCACAGCGGTCACAGCGCCGAGAGCAAGCCTGCCAAACAACTTCATACCTCCTCCCCCTTTTCATAGCGGATATCCTTTGTCCGCTCCGCGATCAGGCGCAGAGCGAGCCGGTCTTTCAGCAGAGTCCCGCGATAGCGGATATTCCGGAAGGTCACGCCGCGCACCTCGCAGCCCGCGTCCGTATGTCCCTGCAGAATGGACGGCGGAAGCTCGCCGCCCGTCAGATCCAGATTTTCGACCAGGATATTTTCCACCACGCCGCGCTTTTCGTCGCGGGAATACCGGGAGTTCAAAACCTTGAAGTCAAAGAGCTTTTCCTCTGCGCGCTCGATGCGGATATTCCTGTAGACGATATCGTGGATGCGCGCCCGATCCCCGTTGTGGATCGTGATCGCGCCGCCGGACTGCCAGCCCTCATATTCGCACCGGAGGAGATCGATATCCTCAAAGCACACGTCGCGGATCTCCTCGCACCTTGTCTCAAAGCCGATCTCGATGCCGTTGCCAGGCCGGGCGTTCCAGAAGATGCAGCGGCGCACGGCGACATTGTATACATCCTGCAGGCCTTCCGCGCCGTTATAATCGGTCGCTTTAAGAGCGACGCAGTCGTCTGCGGTGCGCGCGAACACATCCGTCACAGTGACGTCGTGGGACCCGACGATATCCACACCGTCTCCGCATACCTTCCACGAGATCAGATTGACGGAATCAACGACAGCGTCTGCACAGCCGTTCAGGTGAACGCTCCAGCCGCACGAGCCGACGACGCTGATATCCCGCAGGGTGATCCCGCGGACATTCCGGAAGAGCAGCACCCGCTTTCCGCGTTCCGGATAATCGCCCACGTCCACGACGCCGCGTCCGCAGATCGTGATGTTTTCCGCATTCTCCGCACGGATCCTGCCGTGCAGGCGCGCACCCTCGCACAGATACAGCGTATCCCCGGAGGAAAGCATCGTTGTATCCGCATCATAGTCGCCCGGCTGAAGCACGCGGATATGCTCCGACGGCGCGGGGATATCCTCCGCTGGATACAGAAATACAAACAGCGGCTTTTGTATTCCGGTAATTTCCAGACACAATTTGCCCGGGATCGGCACGTCCAGGCGCGCACCGCCGCCGTCATCCGTACAGGAAAGTCTGCGGGAAAGCGGACGAACCGTGACGTCTTCCGGACGAATACCGGGGAAGATAATCTGCGCTACGGACGCGTCAAAGGAGCGCACCGTGAAAAAACACGCGTCGTTCTCCCATACGGCGCAATCCTGACCGTTGATTCTGAAGGAAAGCATGGATTTGTTCCTTTCTTAAATACGCCGCGCTTGTTTTCGCGGCTGAAATCTGCTATAATGAAAGCAGCAGCATTCCGGCATTCGCCGGCACATCCCCCACCTCTGCATCCTGTGAAAGGAGATGCCATGGGCATCCGCAAAAGCTATCCGGAGCGGAATTTCGTATACGAATTCGATGAAGAACTCTGGTATCTCGGCTCCGCATCAAAGACAAACGTACTGAGCATCGAGATGAGCGGCATCACAAACGCTGACCCCACCTATCACATTTACCGCAGCGCCAGGGCAGACACGTATGTGCTCGAATACGTTCTGCGCGGGCGCGGCTCCATCGACTCCACGGGCAAGCATTACGAGCTGCACGGAGGAGACACCTACCTCCTGCGCCGTTTTACGGAACACAGCTATCGCTCCTCCCCGGAGGATCCCTTTGTCAAGGTCTGGGTCAATGTGAGCGGTACACTGATCGATCATCTGCTCGACGCATACAATCTGCTCGACCCCGTGATCGTCCGCCATGTCCATCTGTATCCGTACTTTCTCCGACTGCGGGAAGTCACCGACAAGGGATACGATGCCGCAGCCGCGGAGAGGATTCTGGCAGAGCTGCTGATTGCCTTTGCGCATGGCGGAGAGATCACCGAAGCGCGCAATCTGACCGTTCCGGAACAGATCAAGAACTATATCGACCAGAACACAATGAACGGCATCACGACGGAGAAAGCAGCCGCACAGTTCGGGATTTCGCCTGCGCACGCGCGCAGACTGTTCCGGGAGCAATACGGCATCACCGTACACCGGTATATCTGCGAGCGGCAGCTGATGACGGCGAAGCAGCTGCTGATGACGAGCGCGTACTCCGTCGGAGAGATTTCGGATCTGCTCGGCTACTGCGACGACAATTATTTTTCCTATGTGTTCAAAAAGAACTTCGGTCTCTCGCCGATGCAGTTCCGCATACAGAACAAAAAACAGGCGGCGGAAAACGCCGAATCCCGATAATCGGGCAAGGAGGAACACGATATGGACCCGTATGTACATCAGGTACAGTATTACGAGACGGACGCGATGCGCTGCACGCATCACTCCAATTACATCCGCTTCATGGAGGAGGCACGTCTGGATTATCTGCGCCGTCTCGGATGGGGCTATGAAAAAATGGAGGCGGACGGTCTGGTCTCCCCTGTCGTCAGTCTCAGCTGCCAATACAGAAAGCCGACCGTCTTCGGCGACCGGATCGAGATCGAGGTGGAGGTGCGGTCGCTGACCGGCACCCGCCTGACCTTCGCCTATACGATGCGCGTCGGCGACGAGATCGTCTGCACCGGAGAAAGCTGTCACTGCTTTCTGGACGAGAGCGGAAATCCCGTTCTTGTCCGGCGGCGCTATCCCGCGTTCTCCGATGCCATTCTTCGCCTGCTTTCTCCAGGCGAAAGCGGCAAATAGACGGACGGCGGAAAATAAGGAACGCGTCGGAGCGCTCGGCGAGCGCTCCGACGCGTTTTTCGGACATTTCCGCGGTACGCCTGCCTCAGTTCTGGTTTGCCTTGTCCTTCTCGAATTTCTCCATGTATTTCTGCATGATCCGTTCCGAAGTGGTTTTCACCTTGGCAAACGTGGAAGCGAAATTCGTATTGCCCGCGGCGACGCAGTTTGTGACAACCGTTCCGCACTGGAACACGCCGTCGTATTCATAAAGCACATTCTTGCGCGCGCACTGCGAGATCAGATCGATACACTGACCGGACACGGCGTCACGGGAATACTTCAGCTTCATCGCTTTCTCATAGAAAACCTCGACGACGCTGCGGTAGGATTCAGCGCAGAGCGCTTCAATGACCGCCCCGGAGCGCGCCGGATCGGGCGCCGTCTTCGGGATAACGACATATTCGGAGTTGTTGTGGATCAGCGCCTTATACTCTTTCTGCGCCTCGTCCATCTTCGGCAGCGGAATGATGCCGTAATCGTCCTCCATCTCGCGGAGGTCCGCGCCGAGAGCAACGCGCAACCGTTCCAGATAGAACATCATACTGCGGTTGGGAAACAGCTTGGAGGAAGTGTAGGCGGAGCGGTATTCGACGCCCTGCGTCTCATACAGCAGCTCACAGAGCTTCTCCGTCAGTGCTGCTCCGCGCTCCTCATCATAATCCAGCTGCACATAGCCCTTATCGTCCCGCGTATAGCGGCGGAGATCCGTCGCATACTCGAGCTGCTTCAGCATTTCCGGATTGCCGACGATCGTGCCGTACAGATCCCCTTCGTTCACCACACCGTCTCCGTTGGCGTCGTTGTACGCCGCCTGCGCCTGCTCGCGCAGCTTATCCAGCGTCCAGCCGCCGTCCAGCACAAGCTGATACAGCGCGTCGGGATCGCCGAAAACGTCCGTGTACAGCGCCTTGTTGAACAGCGTACAGCCGCTCATCATGTAATGGCTCAGGCTGATATCGCCGACAAGATACCGTATGGTCGTCCCGTCCAGAGAAAGCTCCTCCATCGCCTCGCTCCACCACCAGTCCTGCTGGAAGTCGATGTAGGGATTCTCCCTGAGGTCAAGAAACAGATTGTCGTTGCCGGACTGGATGGAGGCATTGCCCATTGTGAAGAAGAAATCGTATGTAGAGTCGCCTCCCTGTACCAGATTGCGCATCAGGGTGGCAAAGTCCCCCCATTTCACCGCGTGGATATCCGGCAGGATCGTGACGCCGAGCCGGTTTTCCACACTGAGATTGCGGCTGTACACGGCATCATACACGATATCGGCGCTTTCCTCGCCTTCTCCCCATACGTCGTAGTTGGCAAGCTCCTGCATGGCGAGAATATTGATGCTCTCCCCGTCGAATTTCAAATCAGGAGGAAGATTGTCCTTGGCGTCCGCGCGACGGAATTCACTTTCTTCCGGCTCGGTGGCGGAATCAGCGATATCGGCACTCTCCGTCGAGGCATCCGTACTGTCCAGCGGCGTATTCTCCGCATCTTTTCCGCAGGAAGCAATCGACGGAAGCAGCATGGCGGCAAGCAGGATCCAGGCGGCAGCTTTCTTTTTCATATCAGTCACTCCTTTTTGTTTTTTGTGCAGTTGCGCAATACTGTCACCTTTATTATACGGCTTTCTGTGCAGGCTGCAAGGGAAAAAGCATGCAAAAAGTAAGGAATCCGAACATTCACAAATATTTTTTTGACCTGTTCGCATACCGCTTCCGTTGCAGAACAGCGGATTCTGTGGTATAATGAGCCATACGGTCGCTGCGCGGTCTCCCTCGCCCTGTACGAAAGCCGCAGAGCCGCGTCCGCACCGCCCGTTCCATTATTTCATGCAGCGGAGGAACCTCATGACAGAATTCATTCCCGCCCGGCGTGCCCATATCGGCGCCTGCATGGACGTATGTGCATGCGGCGGCCTTTTATACGTTCTTCAGAACTCCTCCCAGCACAGGGGCGGACGGATCTGCGTTCTGTCGCCGGAGCTCGTCCTTCTCGGAGAATACACCGGCATCGGCAATGCCCGGCAGCTGGCGGCAGCCGGCACGCTCGCCGCCGCCACTGCGCGGGAGGACGGACTGTGGCTTTTTGACATATCCGATACGCAGCCGCGCCTGCTCTCACACTACCGCACGGTGGAGTATGCCACCGGCATAACGCTGTACGCCAATTTCGCTCTTGTCAGCTGCCGCCAGTACGGTGTGGAGATCGTCGATATATCCGATCCGACAAAGCCGCGCCATATCGGACTGATCCGTACCGGCGAGATCCAGTCCGCCTGCGTCAGCGGCGGATATCTGTACGGGGGAATCTGGGGCGCCATGTCTGTCGCCGTCATTGATATCCGCGACATCTCCCTCCCGCGCACCGCGGCGCTGATCCCGCTGCAGGGACGCGGCGACGGCGTCACGGTAAAGGACGGCATTCTGTACGCCGTCACCGGGCAGCACGGACGCGGAATCCGCAATGTGTCCGATGAAGCGGATCCCCTGTACGGCATGGGCAACGGCGTGGAAATGTTCGATGTATCCGATCCGGCAAAGCCGCGCCGGCTGCACGCCGCTTCCTTTGGAAAATGCTACAACGCAGCCTTTGACATGTGGCGGCCGTCCGTCTGCGGTGAGCTTCTGCTCTGCGGCTGTTCCTCGCTCGGGCTCTTTGCCTGCGGCACGCGCACACTGGCGCCGCGCTTCCATCTGACGCTTCCGCGCGAGGACGGCGCCCCGGACGCCGTGACCGGCTTCTCCGCCTGCGGCGGAAAGCTGTATATCAGCACGGGACGGACCGATCTGTTTCTGTTTGAGAGCGAAGAGCCTGTCGCCGATTGCTTTCGGGAGCCGCCGCGCGGACACATCGACGCCGCGCCGCAGCGCTTCACCTTCTCCTCGGACGGCAGTGCGTCGCTGGCGCAGCGGTATGCGCCAACGGATGCCCCCGTGCTCAGCGTATGCGAAGCGGATACGCAGCTTGCGCTGGCATGCGGCAGCGGCGGTATCCGACTGCTCGGCTCAAGCGGATGCAGCCGCGCGTCGGACGGCTTCTGCTGCGATGTGAAATACGGAAGCGGTTATCTCTTTGCCGCACAGGGAGAGGACGGAGCGTGGATTTACCGACTGAGCCGCAATACGCTGCATCCCGTATCCCGCGTGCAGCTGGATCGCCCCGTCCAGCAGCTTGCGCTTTCCCCGGATGGAAATTTCCTATTGTGCGGCTGCGGCAGCACGGAAGCCGTCCTGCTGGACGTGACGGACAAAGACCATCCGGCAGAAGCCGCACGGCGCCGCGCGCAGAATGGACCCCTGTACGGGGACAATTTCGCCTCCGGCGTTCTCGCGGATCAGACCATGCTGATGTTCTGGCACCGCGACGGTCTTGTCGCCGTCCGCCCTGCCGCACAAGACGCCGCTTTCCGGACGATCTCCTATCAGCGGCAGAACGGCTTTATGGGCTTCGGACCCGAAAGCGGCTTCGACACGGACGGAAAGCTCCTCTATTATACCATGAAGGATGGCTATGTTCTTCTCCCGCCGGAGGATAATATCGACGCGGATACGCTCCCCGTGTATCGCTCCGGCGTTCCGATCGCAGGGAAAATCACCCTGTGCGGACACCTTCTGGCGGCGGCAGAGCGCGCCCGCGGAATCATCAGCGTGACGGACGTATCCGATCCGTTCCTGCCCCGTCATGTCTGCGCCTTTCGCACCTCCGCGTCTCCCGGAAAGCCGGTATCCGCCCTCGGCAGGATCTGGATCCCCGGCGGATGGGGCGGTCTTCTTGAAATACAGCTGTAAAGCGGACGCGCAGACGCGCCGGTACGTACCTATACTCTCCGCTTTTCTTCCGTTTCTTCCACTTTCATAAATTTCTCTGCCGGCACGTATGTATATCGTATGAGTTACGCGATACGGAGGAACGGAAATGGAAATCCATGGCATACATATACGGCGGCGCTATCTGCTCTGCTTTCTGGCGGTGTCCGCCGCGCTCGGAGTGACGGCTGTCCTGTTTTTGCTGGGAGCATCGGCTTCCGCGCGTCCGGTTCTGCAATCGGCAGCGGAGGAAACGGCAAATACGCGCCCGGTCATCGTCATCGACGCGGGACACGGCGGTGAGGACGGAGGCGCTTCCGGGGCGGACGGCACGACGGAAAAGGAGCTGAATCTTCTGCTCGCTGACTCCGTTGCAGAGATTCTCAGTGCGGCGGGATACGAGGTGCGCATGACGCGCACGGACGACCGGCTCCTCTACGATCTCTACGGCGAGCTGAGCGATTACACCGGGCATAAGAAAACCTATGATCTCCGCAACCGACTCCGCTTCGCACAGGAAGCAAACGCCGGACTGCTTGTCAGCATTCATATGAACAAATTCCCGGACGCGCGTTACAGCGGTCTCCAGGTTTACTACTCCGCCGCGCATCCGCTCAGCCGAACGGCGGCAAGCGCCGTTCAAAGCTACGCGCGCCGCTATCTTCAGCCGCAGAACACGCGCGAGATCAAGCGTGCGACTTCATCGATCTATCTGCTGCATCGCAGTGAAGCGCCCGCCATTATGATCGAGTGCGGATTTCTTTCCAACGACGAGGAACTTCGCAAGCTGAAAACGGAGGAATACCGGCGGCAGCTTGCTTTGACCATCGCCTGCGCCATCGGAGAATCCATGAGCGGCACGCAGAACTGACGCGCGGCTGATACCGTAATGCAAAGGATAAGGAAAGCAACATGAAAACGCCGAAAAAAATCTATCGCTGCACCGAATGCGACGCGCAGAGTCCCAAATGGCTCGGACGCTGTCCGGAATGCGGTGCGTGGAATACGCTGGAAGAGGAGACCTACGCGCCGCCTGCTCCCGCCGTATCCGCCTCCTCCGTCTCCCGACTGCGCCCGGCGGCAGAGGCACGAGCCGTCCCGATTGACGAGCTGGAGGAGGGCGACTGCCGCAGGACCCTTACCGGCATTGCCGAACTGGACCGCGTTCTCGGCGGCGGACTGGTGGACGGCTCTGTCGTTCTGCTCGCCGGAGAGCCGGGTATCGGGAAATCCACCTTGCTGATGCAGCTGTGCGGTTCGCTGTGCGCCGAAAGCAGGATCCTGTACGTCTCCGGCGAAGAATCCCGCGCGCAGCTCAAGCTGCGCGCGGCACGCCTGAATGTCTCCGGGGAAAATGCGCTCCTGCTGACCGAAACGGATCTGGATACGATCCTCGCAGAGTACCGGCGCATCCGTCCGCAGCTTCTGATCGTAGATTCCATCCAGACGATCTACTCGCAGACGGTGAACTCCGCGCCGGGCAGCGTAACGCAGGTACGCGAATGTGCCTCGGCATGGATGCGGTGCGCAAAGGAGGACGGCGTTTCCGTAATCATCGTCGGACACGTGAACAAGGAAGGCGGCATCGCCGGTCCGAAGGTGCTGGAGCATATGGTGGACGCGGTGCTCTATTTTGAAGGCGACCGCAATCAGCCGCACCGCATCATCCGCGCGGTCAAGAACCGCTACGGCTCAACCAATGAGATCGGCGTGTTTGAGATGGGCAGCGACGGACTGCGCGAGGTGGAGAATCCTTCCGCCATGCTGCTCGCCGAGCGTCCGACGGATGTGTCCGGCAGCTGCGCTGTCTGCATTATGGAGGGGACGCGTCCGATCATCGCCGAGGTGCAGGCGCTTGTCTCTCCGACCACCGCTCCCGCGCCACGGCGCACCACGAACGGCATCGATTACAACCGAATGTGCCTCCTGCTGGCGGTACTGGAGAAGCGGTTGGGACTGCGCTTTTCCTCCTGCGACGTATATCTGAACGTCATCGGCGGGCTGCGCATTGATGACCCGGGCGCGGACGCCGCCGTGGCGCTGGCGCTGATCTCCAGCCTGCGGGACATCGTGATCCCGCCGGATCTGATCGCCATGGGAGAGATCGGTCTTGCCGGAGAGATGCGCACCATCAACGGCGCCGCACAGCGCGTCGGAGAAGCCGCGCGCCTCGGCTTTACGAGGATCGCGCTGCCGCGCCGCTGCATCGACAGCCGGCTTCACCAGCCGGAAGATGTCCGGCTGGTGCCGCTCGGCGGCATCTACGATGCGCTCTCCATGCTGGCGGCAGACTGACCTGTCGCGCGTGAGCCCGGAAATACCGTATTCCGTGCGGCGCTTCTCCCTCATCCGCAGCGAAATAAACTGAAAAGCCGCGTGAGGCTCCTCCGGGCATCGCCGCTTGTCCCGGATGAACCGTGCGGCGCATATGCCCCTCTTGCTTCCGTCCATGGGAAAGAGCGGCGGAAAAAGCGCACATACAGGCGCACCCGCGTCTGCGGCTATCCTTCCGGCGCAAAAAGGGGACCGGCTTCAGCCGGTCCCCTTTTTTATTTGTGCAGCGGAAAAACGATCAGTTCTTCTTCTGCTGTTTGAGCCAGATATGCATCACGATCTTATGCGGAAGCAGCTTGGTGGCGACGACCTGCGCCTTGACGGGCAGACCGCAGATGGAAACGTCCTTGCCGTGCTTCATATCCTTCAGCGCCGTTTTCACAACGTCCTCCGGATCATAGAAGCGGTTGTAATACTTGATCGTGTCGTCCTTGACGGCATGCTCAAAGAATTCCGTGCGTACCCAGCCGGGGCATACCGCCATCACGCGGATGCCGCGTCCCTTCAGCTCCACGTTCAGCGCGCGGGAGAAGGAAAGGACAAACGCCTTGGTCGCACCGTATACGTTGATATACGGAACGGGCTGAAACGCGGACAGGGAGTCGATCTGATAGATCGCGCCGCCGCTTGTCATATACGGAAGCGTGGCGTACGTCATGGCGAGAAGCGCCTTGACGTTCAGATCGATCATGGAATAGTAATCCTCCAGCGGATAATCGGTGAAGGCGCCGAACCGTCCGAAGCCGCTGCCGTTGACAAGAACGGCGACGTTCGGCTTCTCCTTTTCCAGCAGAGCCTGATACTCGCCGATGCTCTCCTGCTTTGTCAGATCCAGCGCAAGGATGCGGAGCACGGCGTTCGTCTCGGCGGCAAGCGCCTCCAGTCTCTCGCGGCGGCGGGCTATCACCCAGATTTCGTCATAGGTGTCGGCGGCGTCGATGCGGCGGACGAATTCACGTCCCATTCCGGATGACGCGCCTGTGATCACGGCAATTTTCATAATGCAGCACACGGGACACGCACGGCATGTTCCCTTCTCCTTGCTCGGAATTTAATCGAAATAAATTGTCTTTCCGGTTTTAGCGGATTCGTAGACGGCGCAGACGATGCGGACCGCCTTGATGGCCTCGAGAGGCAAAATCTGCGGATCGCGGTCATGCAGTACGGCGTCGATCATATCCTCAACGACGCTGCGGTGACCAACGAAAGTATCGGGATGCTCCGCCAGGTAGCCGGGATTTCCCTTCCCGTAGCGGGCGAGCATCTCCTCCTCCTCTTCCTCCGTATCCATCGCGTCCAGTCCCATCTCCTCGGCGAATTCATCGGAAAACTCTTTGAACTTCCATGTTTTCAGGATATCCTGATCCGTCTCGACAGAACCGTTCGTGCCATAGAGCTGGATATCGGTCGAAACGCCCGGATACGCGCAGGTCGTGCTGACAAACGTAGCGACGGCGCCGCTTTTGAAGCGCAGAATCGACACGGTCGTATCCTCCGTCTCGATATCATGATCGTAGATATCCATATGGGAGGTGACGCTTTCCACATCCCCCATCAGCCACTGCATCAGGTCGACCGTATGTACGGACTGGTTCATCAGCGAACCGCCACCGTCCATCGCCCATGTGCCATGCCAGCCCTCGTAATACGACTGCTTGCGGTACCACTTGACGGCAAACGTGCCGAGGTAGACGCGTCCGAGGTGCCCCGTTTCCACCGCGCGCTTGAGCGGAAGCATATCGACGTTGTTGCGGTTCTGATGAACGACGCCCGCCTTTTTTCCGGTCTCCAGTCTCACCTTCTCAATGAGCATGGCGGCGTCCGGCGTGATGTCGAGCGGCTTCTCCACAAGAACGTGCTTTCCTGCGCGCATGGCGCGCGCTGCGTATTCCGCGTGCATAGCGGACGGAAGGCAGATGCTGACGATCTCGATCTCCGGATCCTTCAGCATTTCATCAAAATCGGTGTAGGTTTTCGTTCCCGGATATTTCTGCACGATTTTGTCCATTTTTTCCTGGATCAGATCGCATACGGCGACCAGGCGCGCATGCTGCGATGCCGCCGCCGCATCGGCATGGGCTTTGCCGATACCGAGTCCCACGACCGCATATCCCACTTTTCGTTCCATGATATGTGTCTCCTGATAGATATGATAAATCTGGTCAGCGCCGTCTCCGAAGCCGGAGAGCGGCATCTGTATGTACATCAGCTATTATTATAAACGATTTCCGCATTTTTGCAAGTCAAAATCAAAAATGGAAAAAATATTTGACACACGCCGCCCCGCATGCTACAATAATGCATCCAGACCGGCGGAGGGATTCATGAAAACGGAAACGGAATTTACGAATATGGTCATGATCGTGGACGGAGATCAGGTACTGGTGCAGCGCCGGACGCTGTACTGGACCGGGATCGCGTTTCCGGGCGGGCATGTCGAGCGCGGCGAAAGCTTTGCCGAGGCGGCGATCCGCGAGGTGCGGGAGGAAACCGGACTGAACGTATCCGGACTGCGCCTGTGCGGCACGGTGGACTGGGAAAATGCCGACACCGGCGCGCGCTATGTTGTGCTGCTCTACCGCGCCTCGTCTTTCACAGGTGCGCTGATCCCTGAGACGGAAGAAGGACAGAACTTCTGGGTGCGCCTCGACGAGCTGCCCGGCATGCCGCTCTGCCCGCATTTCGGCTCCTATCTTTCCGTGTTCACAGGCAGCTGCACAGAGGCATACGGAAAGCACGGAGATTCTGTCCGCGAAACACTGCGGCTTCTGTAAGCCGCATACCGGACAAAAAGCTCCCGGTTCCGCGCAATGAAACGCGGAGCCGGGAGTTTTTTACGCATTCGGATGGGACGCGCCGAGAAGCTCTTCCTCTGTGATCCGCGCACATTCGCTGCGGATGATCTCCCTCTCGGAAAACGGGATCTTCCGCCCGGCGATCAGCTGATAGGTCTCATGCCCTTTTCCGGCAAAGAGGACAATATCGCCGGGGCGGGACATGCGGACGGCGTACCGCACCGCCTCCTCGCGGTCGGAAATACAGATGTGCGGACACTTCTCGTTGAAGTACCGCATGATCTCCCGGATGATCTCCTGCGGAGGCTCGTAATCCGGATTGTCAGAGGTAATGATGCAGTAGTCCGCCAGCGCGGAGGAGACGGAGCCAAGCTCTGCACGTCTGCCTTTCGTACGTCCGCCGACGGAGCCGAAGAGACAGATCAGACGCGCCGGGCGGTATTCCCGCAGAACGGTCAGCGCGCTCGTCAGGCTGAGCGCATTGTGCGCATAGTCCAGAATAAACGTGCGGTCGGGCAGCCCCTCCACGATCTCAAAGCGACCACGCACCGACGTTTTTTCCAGCGTCGCGGCGGCGCGTTCCGGCGGGACTCCGTACACGGAAGCGGCTGCTATGGCGCTCAGCGCATTGTGTACGGAAAACTCTCCCGGCGTGCGCAGCGTCACGTGCACGCTCGATTTTCTGTGTATGCAGTCGAAGCCGATCCCCAGCGTGGTTCTCGCGCGGTAGGGGCGGATGTCCCACGCAGAGAAGTCCGCCTCCGATTCGATGGAAAAGCCGATCCTCTCCGCGTCAGAGGCGCCCGTGATTTCCCGCCACATCGGATCGTCCGCATTATAGATCACGTGCCGGCAGCCGTAATCGGTGAACAGCTTTGCCTTGCTTGCCATATAGTCCGCAAGGTCCGGGTGTTCTCCCGCGCCGATATGATCCGGCGAAAAGTTGGTAAAGACCGCCGTTTCAAACGGAACCCCGCGCACACGGCTGTGCGCGAGCGCCTGGGAGGAAACCTCCAGCACGGCGTACTGCATGCCGCTTCTGACCATGATGTCAAAATAGCAGTGAAGATCGCGGCTTTCCGGGGTCGTATTGACCGTTTCAATATGCCGGTCGCGGATAATCACTCCGTTGGAGCCGATATAGGCGCACGGCATACCCGCGTCGTTCAGAATGGCTGCCAGCATCAGAGCGCTTGTTGTCTTTCCCTTGGTGCCCGTAATGCCGATCAGATGCAGCTTGTCGGCAGGATGGTCATAAAAATCCGCGCTGATGACAGCGAGCGCCTCGCGGGTATCCGCCGTTGTGACGACCTTTGCGTCGCCCGGCAGCTGAACCGGATGAGAGACAAGGAACGCGCGGCAGCCGTTATGATACGCATGGAGCGCAAAATCGTGCCCGTCCGACTTTGCGCCGATCAGGCACACGAACAGCGTCCCTGCCTCCGCCTTGCGGGAATTATACTCGATCCGGTCGATCTCCGCCTCGGACAGATCGGCATCGGTCTCATAGGGAATATGCGACAGAAGCTGCGCAAGAAGCATACAACTCTCCTTTTCGGTCCGTCAAACCTGCATTTTAGGATCCATTTGTGAAAATTCGGGGCGGAAGCCCTTCGTTTTTCTGCCGCACATCATAATGGCACGGCAGGCGAGCACCTCCAGAGAATCGATAAACAGCGGATCGCCTCCGGTTTCCCGCGCGGCGACGGAAAGTTCCGTACAGCCGAGGATCATGCAGTCGCAGCCGTCTGCCCGCAGCGGACGCGCGGCTTCATACAGCATGGCGGGATCCGCGCGGATGCCGCGCTTCACGTAATCGTAAATGATACGCATCAGCAAAGCGCGCCCCGCCTCGTCCGGTATCTGCCATCCGACTCCCTCCGCGTCCAGTGCGCTCTGGTATGCCTCGGCATGGATCGTTCCCTCCGTGGCAAAAATCCCCGCCCTGCGGCAGCCGCAGGCGCGGACAAAATGCGCCGTTTCCCGGATAATGCTCGGCACGGGAACAGACACGGCTCTCCGCACCTCGTCAATGAAATAATGCGCCGTGTTGCACGGGATCACAATGGCGCGCGCGCCGAACGCCTCCAGCGCCTGCGCGTCCTCGATCATGGCGGGCAGCGGGCTTTCCGGACTGCGTCCGAGGATATACGCCGTGCGGTCCGGGGTGGAAGCGCGGCTGGAGAGGATGATGTCGATATGTTCCTGATCGCTTGCGGCGTCGGTATGCTCTGTAATCATCTCATAGAAATAGGCGCTTGCCATCGGACCGAGACCGCCGAGGACGCCCAACAGATGCTTTGAATGCATAAATCTCCCCCGCGGTTACTTCCGTACCGGATAATACTTCCGGAATTTTCCTTTCTGGCGGCGCAGCGTCTCGCATACGCACAAAAAGCGGAGCGGATTCAGGCGGAGGTCAGGCGGATACCAGAGCGACGACGATTCCCGTCCTGCACGGCGAAGCGCCTTGGCACGCGCGACCAGCGCGTCGTCCTCTGTGTATGTATATGCGACGGAACGCGGAACATGATGCCAGAACCATTCCTTTTCGCACAGCACGCAGTCCGTTCCGCCGTCCGTATAGGTTTCCGCAGCGAGCCGCGCAATACTCAGCCCGGCGGACGTGACGTAATAGTTGCTTCTGCCCTGCCTGAGATTGATCTCAAAGATGCGGTAGTCGTCTCCCTCGCCGGTGTATTTGATGTCGAAATTGGAAAAGCCAGTGTAGCCCATATCCTCCAGCATGGCGCGGATCTTCGCGGCGAAGGGAAGCGAGGAGACAGGCTCGGTGACGATCGCGGCATGATTGCCCAGCCCTTTCGGGGTATGCTCCTCGATCATGGTGTGTCCGAGGCACATGGCGCGCACGCGCCCTGTCTGATCGGAAAAGACGGTGAGCACGCGCATATGCTCATCCCCGCCGGGAATGAACTCCTGCACGATCATCCTGTCGTCATAGCCGGACGCGTAAATCTGTGCGACAATCCGCACGGCGTCCTCAACATCCCGGGCGACATAGACCTTTTTCATCCCCTCAAACGGATGCTTCCAGTATGCGACGCTGGAAGAGGGCTTCACGATCACGGGATACGGAAAGCCGAGCGCCTCCGGCGAAAGCGCTTCCGCTGCGGCAGCACCGTTCAGGACGACTGTTTTCGGATACGGGATGCCGTACTTTTCGCACACCTCATAGAATTCCGCTTTTTTGGAGACCGTATCCAGAAACCGCGCGTCCGGACAGGCACAGGTATACCGCGGGAGCTTCTCCTTATTGCGGATAATCATAGCGGCGTAGTCGTCGGTACAGCCGAATAGGATCAGCCGTCCGTCCGGATGCGCGTCGGCAAATGCGGCAAGCGTCTGCAGCATCACCGGCTCGGAATCCAGCTCCGGCACGGCGGTAAAGCGAACGATACGGGAATACTTCGTTGCGGAGACGGCATACCGTCCGAAGGCGTAGGAAACGACGCCGTACGCCTCGTGGAACGCGCGCGCAACGTTATAGCAGTTGAGATCGGCGCCGAGCAGCACCGGAATCGGTTGATTCGGCATAACAGATATCCTTTCCCGCCCGGGAGGGCGGCGCGCTCCCTGCCGGGGAGCGGCGCAAGTAAATTGTCACGTAAAGAGGCGCGTTACACGCCGAAAAACGCTTTGTGCCATGTCAGGAAGGTATACACCGTCCAGATTTTCCGCCCGTTGTTGGCGGCGCCTGTCTTATGCGCGTCCAGCATCGTGCGGAGCAGATCCACATCAAAATACTCCGCTGCCGTATCGGAGGTAAACGCGCTCTTCACCCGTGCGTAATACGGGTCCTCGGCAAGCCATTTCCGGATCGGCACCGGAAAGCCCTTCTTCGTCCGGTTCGCCCATTCGTCCGGCAGCGTTTTATTCGCCGCCGCGCGCAGCACGTGCTTGGTGTTCACGCCGTCGATCTTATAGGAGGCGGGCAGCGCCTGCGCCTGCGCCATGATCTCACGGTCCAGATACGGGACGCGCAGCTCCAGCGAATGCGCCATGCTCATCTTGTCCGCCTTCAGAAGAATGTCGCCGGGCAGCCAGAGGTGCAGATCCAGATACTGCTTTTTCTCCACCTCGGAAAGCCCGCGGGCGCGCTCATAGATGGGCGCGGTGATCTCGCGGGGAGCAGGACCTTCGCGGTATTTGCCGCGCAGCACGCGCACAGCCTCCCGCTCCTGCCAGACAAGCGCCTGTCCGATGAAATAGTTTTCCGGTCGTCCGCTTCCTTTAATAATGAAATCGTGTCCCCTGAAATACGGAAGATGCGCGCTGACGGCGGCGGCGGCGCGGCGCAGAGGCGCGGGGATCTGTTTATAGCGGCGCATCATGGGCGTCTCGTCATACCACTCGTAGCCTGCGTAGATCTCATCCGCGCCCTCGCCGGAGAGCACGACGGTCACATGCTCGCGCGCCAGCTTTGCCAGAAACCAGAGCGGCACGGCGGACGGATTGGACTGCGGCTCGTCCATGTGATACTGGATGGCGGGAAACGCGTCAAAGCATTCCTGCGCGTCCAGCTCCTCGCAGAAATTCCGGATATGCAGAAGCTCTGAGAGCGCCTTCGCCTCGCTCGTCTCATCGAATTTCCGCTCGCCGAAGCCAACGGAAAAGGTGTTTTCCGGCATCAGCGCGGCAGTGATATAGCTGGAATCGACGCCGCCGGACAAGAACGCGCCGACCGGAACATCGCTGATGCGATGCGCCGCCACGGATTCGCGGACTGCCGCGTCGATGGCGGAGGCGCACTCGTCAAAGGACGCCGCCGTCTTTTTGGAAAAATCGACATCCCAGTAGCGGTGCATCGTCATTTTTCCGTCGGAATAGGTGAAATAATGCGCGGGGGGCAGCTTGAAGGTACCCTTGAAGAACGTCTCGTCTGTAGCAGAATACTGGAACGTGAGGTACGGCCGCAGCGCGTCCGGGTTGACCTCGCGCCGGAACGAAGGATGCTCCAGAAAGCTCTTGATCTCCGAGCCGAACAGGAGATTCCCGTCCGGGAGAACGGAATAGTAGAACGGCTTGATGCCGAAATAGTCCCGCGCGCCGAGCAGAATTTTCTTTTTGATATCCCAGATGACGAAAGCAAACATGCCGCGCAGCATGGGGACAAGCGCCTCGCCGTACTCCTCCCAGCCATGTACAAGGACCTCTGTATCGCAGCGGGTGCGGAACACATGCCCGCGCGCAATGAGACGGTCCCGCAGCTCCATGAAATTATAGATCTCTCCGTTGAACACAACAGCAACCGAAGCGTCCTCGTTGTACATGGGCTGCGCACCGTCCGCCAGGTCAATGATGCTCAGGCGGCGAAAGCCGAGCGTGACTCCCTCGCCCTCCGCGCCCAGATGATATCCCTCCATATCGGGACCGCGGTGCGCGATGCGGTCCGCCATCTTTTTTATCACCTCGGAGCGATTCACGATCTCCCCGGTAAATCCCACAAATCCGCACATATCGTCATTCCTTTGTGATTTTGCCAGCCGCAACCGCGGCATGATATCATATTATATCACAGTGTGTGCGCAAAATAAAGTGCGCGCCGAAAAAAGTTTTCCTCCTACGCCTCACAAAATCCGCAGAATACGCTTGACAATCACGTGAACGTGTGATATAATACAGGCAGAAGAAAGCACAGCCGCGTGGGCGGCAGGAGGAATTTCAATGGATTTCGGAATCGAGCTTACGAAAATACCGGGAACGATCCTCGACCGCCAGAAGATGGGCGGCGTCAGCGGAGGTGAATTCCTCGACAAAATCTTCTATATCACCGACGGGATCATGCTCGCGCAGATCCGGGAGATCGCGGGCGTGGACGGCTCCACCCTGCAGAACTGGCTGAAGCGCGGATGGGTAGTCAATCCCAAAAATAAAATGTACAATATGGATCAGCTCGCGCGCATCCTCATCATCAACATGATGCGGGATACCATGCAGCTGTGCGACATCTCGTTTCTGCTCACCTATGTCAACGGCGACCCGAACTGCCGGGAGGACGACATCATTCCGGAATCCAGGCTGTACGACTACATCTGCCGTCTGCTCGACATGCTGACCGCCACGCAGAATCTTTCGCACGATTCCCTGATGGAGTTGATTACGGAATGCACCGCCGACTATGAAGAAAAGATAAGCGGAGCCCGGCGGCGTCTGAACTCAGCGCTGGAAATCATTGTTATGTCCTATTATGCCAATATCATCAAGCGGCGCGCCGATTGCCTTATCGACGGACTGAAAAAGGTCTGAGCGCGCACTGCACCAATTTTGGGGGAGGTTTTTATGATTCAGTGGTGGAACAATCTTGATGTATTTTCCCGTGTATACGCGCTGATCGCCATTCCGTCGACCCTTGTGCTGATCGTGCAGACGGTTCTGCTCTTTTTCGGCGCCGGTGAGGACGGGATCGATTTGAACGGAGACGGTCAGATCGACACTCCCGGCGACGGCGGAAGCGACGGTCTATCCCTGTTCTCCATCCGCGGCATCATGGCGCTGCTCTGCGTCGGCGGCTGGAGCGGGCTTGCGCTGTACGCCTCCGGCGTGAGCCGCGCGCTCACAATCATCATATCACTCGTATGCGGCACTGCGGCGCTTTTCATGATCGCATACCTGATGAAGGCAGCGATGAAACTTCAGTCCAATGGAAACATCAACCTGAGCGCCGCCGTCGGCAAAACGGGGCGAGTATATATTCCGATTCCCCCGCACACGCAGGGGAGCGGCAAAATCAATCTGACATTGCAGGAACGCTTCATGGAAGTAGAGGCGATCACGACGGCAGATCGCAGGCTCGCCACCGGTGAGGCGGTGCGCGTCATCGCAACGGACGGCAGCGGCATGCTCGTCGTGGAGCCTCTGGCAAAATAAGCGGCTGCACGACAGACAAGGCGCATCCTTTTCGCCGTACTCCCCGCACGGAGCCTGAATTCTTACCGATATTCACCAGCAAGGAGGTGCACGATGCAAAAAGACAACCTGTCCCCGGAGCAAATCAGAAAAGCTGTCCGTACCCGGCTCGTCTGGAAAATTACCGCACTCATTGTCCTGGAAGCAGCGGGCATACTGTTCATGCGGCTGTACGGTGAATGGTATTTCGGCAGGCTGAGCCAGGCCAACGTCTATGTTGCCTACGCGGCACTGGCAGCGGCGCCCATTCTCCTCTGCGGCATTCTGTACGATCTCATCGACCGGGAATGGTCCGGCGAGCTCCGCAAGATCCGCGTTTCCGCCGTGAAAAAATGGTCGGGCGACGACACCGGCGATTTCAATTCCAACACGCTTTCCGTCGGGCGGAACAACCGGTACAATGTAAGCGTCAACATACGCATGGCGGGCGGAGAAGCGGCGGACAAAAATCTGGGCATCATTCTGGACAGCGATCTGGACCGCATGGCGGAGGGCGACACCATCACCCACTACCGCGGCACACGACTGTACCGCGTGATCTCGCACGATCACTCTCATCCGGATCACACCATCGGGCGGCTCTGACACGGAGGAGCTGCCGCGCATGGAGCTCTGACCAATTATATATTTCACATAAAGGAGAACCGATATGCAAATCCACTCGATCCCGAGCATCCTGCTCACCGCCGACGGTCTCGCCGGCAGCAGCGCGCTGATTATCGTCCTCGTCTGCGTTATTGCGCTCCTGCTTCTCTCCACGATCAGCATTATCCTGTCCCGCTACAAGCGCTGCCCCTCCGACAAGATCCTCGTCATCTACGGTAAGGTCGGCTCCGGTGCGGACGGCACCAGCCGTTCCGCCAAATGCATCCACGGCGGCGCGGCGTTCATCTGGCCGATCGTGCAGGCGTATGAATTTCTCGATCTGACGCCGATGTCCATCTCGGTGGACCTGCGCAACGCCCTCTCCCGGCAGAACATCCGCGTGGACGTCCCCTCCCGCTTTACAGTCGGTATCTCCACCGAAGTCGGCGTGATGCAGAACGCTGCGGAACGCCTGCTCGGTCTGAAGCTGGACGAAATCAAGCAGATCGCCGAGGATATCATCTTCGGTCAGATGCGTCTGATTATCGCCACGATGGATATCGAGGAGATCAACACCGACCGTGACAAGTTCCTCGACGCGGTATCCGGCAACGTGGAAACCGAGCTGAAGAAGATCGGTCTCCGGCTCATCAACGTCAACGTAACCGACATCACGGATGAGAGCGGCTACATCATCGCTCTCGGTAAGGAAGCCGCCGCCAAGGCGATCAACGATGCGAAGATCTCCGTCGCCGAGGCAGACCGCAGCGGCGCCATCGGTTCCGCCGAGGCGGACCGCGAGATGCGCGTCAGCGTCTCCAAGTCCAATTCCGAAGCCATCAAGGGTGAGAACGAGGCAAAGGTACAGGTCGCCGAATCCGAGGCTACGCGCCGCGAGCGCGAGGCGGAAGCGCTGAAGCGCGCGACTGCTGCCGAGAACATCCAGGCTGCAAAGGCAATGGAGGAATCCTACGAAGCGCAGAAGGCTGCCGAGCTTGCGCGCGCCTCCTTTGAGCAGGCGAAGATGGAAGCCGACGTCATTGTCAAGACGGAAATTGAAAAGCGCAAACTGGAGCTGCAGGCGGAGGCGGAAGCGGAACAGATCCGCCGCCGCGCCAAAGGTGAAGCGGACGCGATCCTCATGAAAATGCAGGCGGAAGCGGACGGTGTACGCCAGATGCTGACAAAGCAGGCGGAAGGCTTCGCTGAAATTGTTAACTCCGCAGGCGGCAACTCGGACGACGCGATCCGCCTGATGATTGCCGACAAGATGGAAGAGCTGGTCAAAATCCAGGTACAGGCGATCCAGGATCTGAAGATCGACAAGATCACCGTCTGGGACAGCGGCGCAGGCACCGACGGCAAGAACTCGACGGCGAACTTCCTCTCCGGTTTGATGAAAAGCATTCCCCCGATGAACGAGCTGTTCGACATGGCGGGCATGCAGCTTCCGAAATATATGGGCGAGAACAAGCCCGACGTTCCGGCAGCCGCCGACACGCCGGCAGGCGAATAAAAACAGAAAAGAGGATGGAGCGCCCATCCTCTTTTTGTTATCCCGCAGATATTTCCGCCGCGGCGCGTGTATAAATCCGCCCTTCCCTGTCCACAACATGGATGAGGTGATGAATATGCGCAAACTGACCGGCTGCACCGTCGTATTTCTGATCGGGGGAGCCGTGTACAGCATGCTGGAGATTGCGTGGCGCGGATACACGCACTGGAGCATGACGCTGTGCGGAGGACTGTGCTTTCTCGTGCTGTACGCGCTGCATGTCCATGCGCGCGCGCTGCCCTTTCTGCTCCGCTGCCTTCTGGGGAGTCTTTCGATAACCGCTCTTGAATTCGCCGCCGGCTGCATTGTGAATCTATGGCTCGGCTGGGACGTGTGGGATTATTCCGCGGTGCCCCTGAATATACTCGGTCAGATATGTCCGCTGTACACGCTTTTGTGGTTCGGACTGTGCGCCGCCGCCGCGCCCGTCTGCTACCGGCTCGGAAGCCGTCTGAAAGCAGAGAAATAAGCGTTCCGCTCTTGCATGCCTCCGCCGATTCGTATATAATGGACATATACGAACGATGAAGGGAACAGAATCGGATGCGCACAAACGAGCATACAGCACTGAGCGGACGCCTGCGCGGCGTCGCGGTCTTTTTTCTGATCCTCGCGGCGGTCGCGTCCGGCTGTCTCGCCTTTCTCGCGCGGCACCGTCCGCTGCCCGACGGAAAAGTCGAGCTGCACTTTCTCGATGTCGGTCAGGGCGACGCCGCCTTTATCGTAACGCCGGAAGGCTGCGTCCTCATCGACGCCGGCAGTCAGGATACAGAACAGCAGCTCTATTTTTCCGTGAATTCCTACGGCAACCGCCTCTCCTGCCTGATGATTACGCATCCGCACGCCGATCATATGGGCGGCGCCGCGTACATAATGGAAAAAATGAACGTGGACACCGTGATTCTCCCGCGCGCCTCCTCGCCGGACAGCGCATATGTGCGGTTTCTGGAGGCGGTGAGCGAATCCGGTGCGTCCGTACTGTTTTGGGAGCCTGGGCTGTGCTTTTCGCTCGGCGGCGCCCGTTTTTCCGTTCTTGCTCCGCTGGATACATATGAAAATGAAAACGACGCGAGCGCCGTTATCCGCATGGACTACGGCAAGATCTCCGCACTGTTCACAGGCGACGCGGAGACGGCAAGCGAAGCGGATCAGCTTCTGCGCTACGGCGCCGAAAAGGGCTCCGCGCTGGACGCCGACATTCTGAAGGTCGCGCATCACGGCTCCAATACCTCCACTACCCTCTCCTATCTGCATGCCGTTACGCCCCGCTTCGCGGTGATCTCCTGCGGACGCGATAACGCATACGGGCACCCCTCCTCCGCCGTGCTGGACCGTCTGGAAAGCACCGGCGCCGCCATCTTCCGCACGGACAGAGACGGAACGGTCACGCTGGTCACAGACGGCAGCAGCATTGTGCCCGCCGAAAAATAAAGAAATCCGTCCGAAGGGCGGGCGGATCTCTTTATGTGGCTGCATATCAATGGATTTTGTATTTCAGGCGCAGATTGTCCGCGATCATGGCGATAAACTCGGAATTGGTCGGCTTGCCGCGGCTGTTCTGCACCGTATACCCGAAATAGGAGTTCAGCGTGTCGATATCGCCCCTGTCCCACGCAACCTCGATCGCATGGCGGATTGCGCGCTCCACACGGGAGGTGGTCGTGGAATACTTCTTGGCGACGGACGGATAGAGCACCTTGGTCACCGAATTGATGATATCGCTGTCGCTGATCGTCATCAGAATCGCCGTGCGGAGATACTGGTATCCCTTGATGTGCGCCGGGACACCGATCTGATGAATGATCTTCGTCACCTGCGTTTCAATATCCGGCGGCGTATTGTCGGCGGCGGACGCCGGAGTACCGCGGCTCTTCGTCAGCGAACCGATATATTCCGCAAGGCTTTTGTAATCCACCGGCTTCGGAAGGCAAAGCGAGGCTCCCGCGCGGCTCGCCTCCACAAAAATGTTCTGGTTGGATACCATGGAGGCGATGATAAATACCGGCTGGCTGTCCGGCGCATAATTCAGCTGCGACGCCTGCCGGATCAGTCCGATACCGTCCAGCTTGGACAGCCAGACGTCGGCGATCACCACATCCGGGTGCGTCCGCGCAATCATCGAGAGCGCTTCCTCGCCGTTTGACGCCTCCTCAATGCGACTGTATCCGGTACGGGCAAGCGCCTCACGGCAGCTCTTGCGCGTTTCAGCATTTTCATCCGCAATCAGAATCTTCGCTTGCATCTCCATATTTTTTCTTATCTCCTTATATGTTCTGTTGAATGTCTTCGTTCTGCGTTCGCTCTGTGTCCATATTTTACCATACCTCCCTTACGATTACAATATATTCCAGCAAAAAAAATTGTACGAAATTCCGCGTTCGATTTTGTAAAATATTACCACTTTCAGAGAGGTGTCGCATGCCGTTTCTGCCTTCGCTTTTGTATACCGCACGAAGCGCTACATCTTTACTCTGTTCGCCTCGCAGGAGGAAGCATCCGGCGGCGCCGGGCGCTTTGAGCAGGAAGCTGCCGTGCTCTCCGCGACCGTCGAGCGGATCACCGCTTCCTCGCTGCTTTTTCTGAATGAAATTTTCCAGTCCACCTCCTTCCCGGAGGGCGCGGCGGGGATCGCACCGGTTCTCCGGCACATTTCCCTGCTCGGCGGCAGCTTTCTCTTTGTCACCCATCTGACCGAGCTTTTTTCGCTGTACCGCGGAACGCCCGGCGTGATCCTTGCCGAAAGCGCCGACGCCCCCGGCCGCCGCTTCCGTATCACGGCGGAAAAGAGCGCCTTTCCAGACTGCAATAACGGCAACACGCCGATCAAGGAGTAAATAAACATGAACATCGAAAACTCAAAACAATACGGCTTTACGTCCGCCCTCGAACTGCCGGATCTCGTATACCGGGAGGTACGCGAAAAGCCCTTTGACCTGTACGGGCTCTATGAGCCGCACACGGAGGGCGTCTTTCGCCGGCTGCCGCAGGAAGTCGCCGCCGCCACCAGCGGCAGCGTACTTTCCCTCTCCACCGCGGCGGCAGGCGGACGCGTGCGCTTCTGCACCGATTCGGAGTACGTCGCGCTCCATGCGGTTCTGGCAAGCGTATACTCGGCGGATCACTTCCCGCTGACCGGCTCCGCCGGATTTGACCTGTACGTTTGCTGCGGCGCGCATTATCGCTACTACGGCACCTTCCGTCCGGCGCCCGGAAAGGAATACGAGCGGCTGATCCGTTTTCCGGACCGGCAGATGCGTGAGATCATGATCCATTTCCCGCTCTACAGCAGCGTGGAAAAGCTGCACATCGGTCTGCGTGCGGACGCCGTCGTCGATCACGGCATGCGCTACCGCTATGACAAGCCGGTCGTATATTACGGCTCTTCCATCACGCAGGGCGGGTGCGCCTCCCGGCCGGGCAACAGCTATCAATCGATCATCTCCATCGACTGCGACTGCGATTTCATCAATCTCGGCTTCTCCGGCTCCGCCAAGGGCGAGCGCGCCATGTACGAATACATCGCCTCGCTGGACATGGCGGCCTTCGTGATGGATTATGACCACAACGCGCCGACGGCGGACCACCTCCGCGAAACGCACGAGCCGTTCTTTGCCGCCATCCGCGCGGCGCATCCGATGCTGCCCGTGATTTTTGTGACCCGTCCGAACACGAATCTGTACGCGTTCGGTCATACGTACGGAAAGCAGCTGGACGACCGGCGCGCCATTGTATACGATACCTACCGGCATGCGCTCGCTGCGGGCGACCGGAATGTGTATTTCATCGACGGCGATTCTCTGTTCGCAGGTCCGCACCGCGATCTTTGTACCGTGGACGGCACGCATCCGAACGACGCGGGATTTCTGCGCATGGCGGATGTGATCGGCGCCTGTGTCGCGTCGGTGCTGCGCTGACTCCATGCCTGCCTGTGCAGGCGAACCGTAATAGCAGAATCGGGATCCTTTGCGGACTCTCTCCGCAAAGGATCCCGATTTTTTTGTGCTCAGAAAGGGGAAAAGCCCTTTTGCGCCGCCCCACCGCGGCGGCATCCTCTTCCGGCGCGAAGTTGGAGAGGTGCGGGCGCGTTTGCAGGACAACTCCGTTTTCCCGGCGGAAAGCTGGCATTATCCGCCGAAGGTCGCGCAGGTGACGCCTCCTTCCACATCGCCCTCGACCGTAACGCTTTTCTCCGCGCGCACATCGCCGCTCACATCGCCGTCGATCCGCACATTTCCCTGCGCGATCACGTCGCCTCCCACATCGCCGCCAACCGACAGTCCGCCGCACCTCACATCTCCGCCGATATCTCCGCCGACGGTCAGACCTCCGCAGGAGATATCGCCGCTGACGTCCCCGCCGACGGTCAGACCTGCGCAGGAAATATCGCCGCCCGCGTCCCCGCCGATCCGAACCCCGCCGGAGGTGCTGACATCCCCGCCGACGTCTCCGTCCACAGAAACTGCACCGGATGCACGGACATCCCCGCTGACGTCTCCCTCGACCTCCACGGAGAAGGCGCTCTGTACATCTCCGGCGTCTCCCTCGATACGAAGTACGATCTGCTCCCGGAGAACGTCGGGGATCCTCTTCTCCGCCACAACGCTGCCGTTCTGCATCAGTACGGCGCAGTAGCTGTCAGAATCGTCCGAGGAAATATGTATATCCGCTTCTTCGTCCCTGCCGTCCTCATCCATGCCGTCCTCATCCCTGCGGGTGAACATTGAGAACATATCACGAACGGCGGACGAAATCCCATCGACCGCAGACGAGATCCCATCCATGCTGCCGCTGAAGTGTACCTTTCCGCCGGAGCGTATCTCTCCGTCCGCGCTGCCGGAAACACGCACGGAGCCGCCGGCGTTGATGGAGCCGCCGACATTCCCCTGCACCGTGACTCCGGCGCCGGCATCTGCATTTCCGCCGATATCTCCGCCCGCGCTGATGCCTCCGCCCGCGTCTGCATTTCCGCCGATGTTTTCGCCTACGCTGATACCTCCGCCCGCGTCGGCATTGCCCGCGATGCCGCCTGCAACGCTGATATTACCGTCCGCCTCCGCATTTCCGCCGACATTTCCACCGACGGTCAGGGAGCCTGCCGCGCGCACTGCGCACACCGCGTCTGCTCCGATCGCTATATCCCCGTTTGCCGACACGCCGCAGCCATCCTCCTGTACTGTGACGCTGCCGCCCACCTCCACGGAAAACGCGCTTTGGATATTCCCCGCAACGTCTCCGTCTATATGAAGAACGATACGCTCCCCATCCGACAGCTCCTGCGGAATCTCCTGAATCTCCAGAATCTGTCCGCCGCGCATCAGCACCGCGCGGTATACGCCGTCATCCTCCGGAAAACCGGCGCTCTCCTGTGCCGGCAGCGCTTCGCCTTCCGCCTTCTCCGGCAAAGGAATGCCGTAAAGATGGTCCAGCGTGCAGCCGAACACACCGGCAAGCACCGGCAGCATCAGCACATCCGGCATCGTCTCGCCGCGCTCCCACTGGGAAACCGCCTGTGCTGTCACGCCGAGCTTCTCCGCCAGCGCCGCCTGCGTCATGCCCGCGCTTTTGCGCAGCTCAGCGATCATGGCGCCTATATTCCTCTGTTCCGTCATTTTGTATCCCCTCCTTTTTGTTCCATTATAACAGACGGTCCGAAAAATGTCCATGAAGAATCTGTTGAATCCAAAAAAACGAAAAACTAAAGCGTCGCTTTAGTTTCGGACAAACGTCTTTCTGCATATAGTGTACTGAATACTGGAAAGGAGAACCGACATGAACAGTATGCAGAACACAGGCAGCGGGTATCTGAGCGTCATCGTACAGACGGCGGACGGCGCGCTGCCGGTCCCCGGCGCGTCCGTCACCATCTACGGGACCGACGCGGAAAACGGAAACACCAATCTCCTTTATTCGCTTCGCACCGGCGGGGACGGACGGACGGAAACCGTATCGCTTCCGGCGCCGCCCCGTGCGCTTTCCATGACGCCGGGAAACGCCGCGCCGTACGCGCGCTACAACATTGAGGTGCGCCGGGACGGCTACGCCGGCGTCAGCAATATCGGCGTCCCCATCTTTGACGGCATCGTCTCCACGCAGCCGGTCGCACTGATACCGCTCGGCGAGTTTGAAGCGCCGGGAACAACGGAGCGCTTTTTTGAAACGCCGTCGGCCGAAAGCGCGCTGCTCTGAAAGAAGGGGGAACATATGACTGAAGGCAATCTGCTGCCGGTGATCCCCGAAACGATCACCGTACATCTCGGCGCCCCGGATGAGGACGCGCCGAATGTGACCGTCAGCTTTCCGGATTACATCAAGAACGTAGCTTCCAGCGAAATATACCCGACGTGGCCGGAAAGCGCCATACGCGCCAACATTCTGGCGCAGATCTCCTTTGCCTTAAACCGCATCTATACGGAATACTATCGTTCGCGCGGATACGATTTTGATATCACCAATTCGACAGCGCGGGATCAGTCCTTTGTTCTCGGACGCGACATCTTTGAAAACATCTCCCAGATCGTCGACGATATCTTCAATGACTATCTGCGCCGCGAGGGCAGCGTGGAGCCGTTGTTTGCCCAATACTGCAACGGAACGAGCGTCACCTGCGAGGGGCTTTCCCAGTGGGGAACGGTCGAGCTGGCGGAGCAGGGCTACACGCCGTTTGAAATTCTGCAATACTATTTCGGCGACGACATCGAGCTTGTGCGCGACGCGCCGATCACCGGTATCACCGAAAGCTATCCCGGAATTGCGCTCCGTCCCGGGACGACCGGAAACGATATCCGGCGCATACAGGTACGGCTGAACCGGATCGCCAGCAACTATCCGTCTATTCCGAAGATCCAGAATCCGGACGGCATCTACGGACCCGAAACGGAGGCAGCCGTCCGAGAGTTTCAGAAGATATTCTCCCTGACGCAGGACGGCATCATCGGGCGCGCGACATGGTACATGATCCAGCGCGTCTACAATGCGGTCAAGCGCCTGAACGAGCTGAATTCGGAAGGGCTTCCCTTGGAGGATATCGCCAATCTGCGTGTGACGCAGCTGGCGGAGGGAGACACCGGCCCCAGCGTCCGGGAACTGCAGTATCTGCTCTCCTTCGTATCCAATTTTGTGGACACGATCCCCCCCGTCAGTCTCGACGGTATTTTCGGTCCGCAGACCAGAAACGCCGTGGAAGCCTTTCAGCAGACCTACGGACTTCCCGTCACCGGGATCGTGGATACAGTCACCTGGAACCGGCTGTACAACACCTTCCGCGGGCAGTACGCTTCTTTGCCGGAGAATTACTTTGCCGGACCGACGCTTCCGTATCCCGGCGTTCCACAGCGGCTCGGCAGCAGTGGGGAGGACGTCATGCATCTGCAGGAATACCTGAATTACATCGCCAATACATATGACACGATCCCCAAAGTAAATGCGGACGGCGTTTTCGGTCCGCAGACAACCGAAGCTGTCCGCGCGTTCCAGACGCTGTTCGGCATTGAGCCGAGCGGCGTTGTCGGCGCCGCCACATGGGACGCCATCACGTCCGCTTATGCGGAATTATACAAGGGAGCGCAGGCTTCCGGAATCCAGTACGGAGGAGATATCTCATGATCGATCCGCTTGACACCGCTTTGTATGACAACAGCCGGCCGGAAAACCGGATCCGGATCCTGCAGCAGATGCTGCGCTCCATTGGAGAGGATGAAAATGACCCGGCGCTCTTTACGACACTCAACGGTCAGTTTGATGAGGGGACACGCGCCGCGGTCCGCGCCTTTCAGAAGAAATACGGTCTGCCGGAAACCGGCACGGTTCAGCTTGCGACATGGGATAAAATCAGCGACATTTATAGGGAGCTGTTTCTCCGCAGCGGTGTACCGGCAGGCATCCGCCCCTTCCTGTCCGACACACAGAATATCTCCCGCGGCGAACGCAGCACCCTCGTTCTGATCCTTCAGATCATGCTGGATACGCTCCGGCTGGAGTTTGATCAGCTCAGCTATGTGCCGCTGTCGGGAATGTACGACGAGGCGACGGAGAACGCCGTCCGGGAATTTCAGCGTGCTTCCCTTCTGGACGCAACCGGTGAGGTGAATCTGCCTACCTGGAACCGCCTTGCCGCCGCATACAACCGCACAGCAGCCGAAAACCAGTAATTTCCTCCCGATCGGCATTGCGCTGCATGAAACAGCGCGAATAAGGCGAAAATAATCCTGTCGGAACTGATTCCCTTGATCCGGAGGAAATATGGTCAACCATTTTACACAGAAAGCACAGAACGCTCTCAACCGTGCGCTCTCCAGCGCGCGGGAGCTTGGACACACCTACATCGGGACGGAGCACCTGCTGCTCGGACTTCTTGCCGAAACGGACAGCATTGCCGCGCGCGTGCTGGAAAGCCGGGGCGTGCGCTACGACCGCACGCGCCAGCTGATCCGCGAAAGCGCCGGAACAGGCACGGGCAGCAGCGTAAGCGCCGCCGACATGACGCCGCGCGCCAAGAAAATCATTGAAAACTCCGCCTATGAATCCGCGCGCGCCGGGCACGGCTTTATCGGCACGGAGCATCTGCTGCTGGCGTTGACGGGTGAGGCGGAATGCGAGGCCGTGAAGCTGATCTCCGCGCAGGGCGTCTCGCCGACCGAGCTCCGCAACGACATAACCGCCTATTTCGGCAACGGTGAAAGTCCGTCGCCGCGCGCCGGAAAAACGGCGCAGCGGGAGACGCCGCGCGAGAGCGTCCGGGACTGCCCCAATCTCAGCACATACGGACGGAATCTCTGCCAGATCGCGCAAACCGGAGGCGTGGATCCGGTCGTTGGGCGCGAGGAGGAGACGGAACGCGTCATACGCATTCTGTCCCGGCGCACGAAAAACAACCCGTGTCTGATCGGCGAGCCGGGTGTCGGCAAAACCGCCGTCGTGGAAGGCATCGCGCAGCGGATCGCAGACGGAAGCGTTCCCGATTCGCTGCGCGGCAAGATGATCGTCAGGCTGGATCTGTCGTCCATGATAGCAGGCGCCAAATATCGCGGTGAATTTGAGGAGCGGATGAAGGGCGTCCTTGCGGAGGCGGCGAAGAATACGCGCGTTATTCTATTCATCGATGAGATTCATACCATCATCGGCGCAGGCGGCGCAGAGGGCGCGCTGGACGCCGCCAATATTCTGAAGCCCGCGCTGGCGCGGGGCGAACTGCAGGTGATCGGCGCGACAACGATCGACGAATACCGCCGTCACATAGAACGCGACGCGGCGCTCGAACGCCGCTTTCAATCCGTTCTGATCCGGGAGCCGTCTCCCGAAATGGCGAAAAGCATTCTCTGCGGTCTGCGGGACCGTTATGAGGCGCACCACCGGCTGACGATCACCGACGACGCGATCGACGCGGCTGTCCGTCTGTCCTCCCGCTATATCTGCGGCCGATATCTGCCGGATAAGGCCATCGATCTGATCGACGAAGCGGCGGCAAAAACGCGTCTGGACGCCTGTATGCCGCGCGCGGAGGTGCGCGAGATCGAGGATAAGCTGAAAACGGTATCCGCGGAGAAGGAGGAGGCGATCCTCGCCGAGGACTACGAGATCGCCGCTTCTCTGCGGGATCGGGAAAAGCGGCTTCGCTCGGAGTACGACAGCCGGCGCGATATTGCGCAGCTTCCCGAAAGACACGCTCTGTGCGTAACGGCGGAGGATGTGGCGCAGATCGTTACGGCATGGACCGGGATCCCGGTGCAGCAGTTGGAAAAAGAAGAAAGCGAACGGCTGGCTGAGCTGGAAACGCTGCTCGGTGCGCGCGTGATCGGGCAGGAAGAGGCTGTCCGCGCCGTTGCCCGCGCGACCCGCCGCGGCAGGACCGGGCTCCAGGACCCGCGCCGTCCGGTCGGCTCCTTTCTGTTCCTCGGTCCGACCGGCGTCGGAAAAACGGAGCTGGCACGTGCGCTGGCAGACATCATGTACGGCGGAGAAGACGCCATGATCCGGATGGACATGTCCGAATACATGGAGAAATTCACTGCCTCCCGGCTGGTCGGCTCCCCGCCAGGCTACGTCGGGTATGAGGAAGGAGGACAGCTCACGGAGCGCGTCCGCCGCAGGCCGTATTCCGTCGTACTGCTGGATGAGATCGAGAAGGCGCACCCGGACGTTTTCAACCTTCTGCTGCAAATACTTGAGGACGGAACGCTGAGCGATGCGCAGGGGCGGCATGTCGATTTCCGCAACACCATCATCATCATGACCTCCAATGTCGGCGCCGCCGGCATCACCTCGGAAAAGCGACTCGGCTTCGCCCCGCAGACGGATGCCGCCGCCGATTACGAACGCATGAAGCGGCATGTCAGCGGCGCGCTGCGGGAGATATTCCGTCCGGAATTTCTGAACCGCATCGATGAGATTATCATCTTCGGCAAGCTGAGCAGCGATAACATCCGCGCCATCGCCGAGCGGATGCTCGCCGAACTGACGAAGCGCATCTCCGCGCTCGGGATCACCGTTCGTTTTTCGGAGGAGATCGTCGGCGAGCTGGCGCGCGAGGGTTTTGATCCTGCCTACGGCGCGCGTCCGCTGCGCCGCACGATTCAGCGCCGGGTGGAGGATCCGTTCTCTGAGGAACTGCTCGCCGGGCGCATCCGTGCCGGCGACACAGCCGACGCCGCATGGACGCCGGAGGGCATCCGTTATACGGTAGAGCAAAAGCAAAAATAAGCGCAGCCGGAACCTGAAAAACAGGAACCGGCTGCGCCGCTTTGAGCAGAGAGTTCAGTCGATGGCGCTGATATTATACGGCGTGGTCTGATAGACGAAATAGTTGAGCCAGTTTGAAAACAGAAGGCTGGCATGAGAACGCCACGTCACCATCGGCGGCTTTGTGTCGTCGTCATCCGGATAGTAATGAGCGGGCACGCGGATCGGAAGCCCGGCGTTCTTATCGCGCAGATACTCCTTTTCAAGCGTCCGTGCGTCATACTCCGAATGTCCCATCACGAAAATCTGTCTCCCGCCATCCGATTTCACGGCGTACACGCCCGCCTCGGCAGAAGAGGCAAGAATCTTCAGTCCGGGCGTGCGTTCGATATCCTCGCGCCGCACCTCGGTATGCCGCGAATGCGGCGCCATGAAGATGTCGTCAAAGCCGCGCATCAGCGTGCAGGCGCGGTAATCCACCGTATGCGCAAACACGCCGAACACCTTCTCGGAAAGCGGATACTTCCGGATTCCGTAATGGTGATACAGCGCCGCCTGCGCGCCCCAGCAGATATGGAACGTGCTGTGGACGTGATGCAGGCTCCAGTCCATGATGGCGCACAGCTCGTCCCAGTATTCGACCTCTTCGTACGGGAGATGCTCCACCGGCGCGCCGGTAATAATCATCCCATCGAATTTCTGATCCTTTACGTCGTCAAAGGTCTTATAGAACGCGAGCAGATGTTCCGGCGAAGTATTTTTGGATTCATGCGTACTCGTATGCAACAGCTCCAGCTCCACCTGAAGCGGCGTATTGCTCAAAAGCCGCGACAGCTGCGTTTCCGTATCGATCTTGGTCGGCATCAGATTGAGCAAAAGGATCCGCAGAGGACGGATATCCTGTGTGACGGCGCGGGTCTCCGTCATCACAAATATGTTTTCCTCGCTGAGCGTTCGGACTGCCGGCAGCTCGTTTGGTATTTTGATCGGCATAATGCTTCCTCCGGGCTGTCAGATCTGCGCAAGCGCCTGCTCCAGATCGGCGATCAGATCTTCCTGATCCTCAATCCCGCAGGAGAGGCGGACAAGATCCGGCGAAACGCCCGCAGCAGCAAGCTCCGCATCGTTCATCTGGCGGTGCGTCGTGCTGGCGGGATGTAGGCAGCAGGTGCGTGCGTCCGCAACGTGCGTTTCGATGGCGGCAAGGCGCAGATGTCCCATAAACGCCTCCGCAGCGCTGCGTCCGCCCTTTACGCCGAAGCTGACAACGCCGCAGCTTCCGTTCGGCATATATTTGCTCGTCAGGCTGTAGTATTTTCCGCCGGGCAGCGATGGATAGTTCACCCATGCGATCTTGTCGTGCGAGGCAAGATAAGAAGCGACTGCAAGCCCGTTCTCACAGTGACGCTTCATGCGGACATGAAGGCTTTCCAGTCCGAGATTCAGAAGAAAAGCGCTCTGGGGAGACTGAACGGAGCCGAAATCGCGCATCAGCTGCGCGGTCGCCTTGGTGATATATGCGCCCTCCTTCCCGAAGCGCTCCGCGTAGGTAATCCCGTGATAGCTCTCATCCGGCGTGGTCAGACCGGGGAATTTATCCGCATGCGCCATCCAGTCGAAATTGCCCGAATCGACGATGCAGCCGCCGATGGCGGCGCCGTGTCCGTCCATATATTTGGTCGTGGAATGTGTAACGATGTCGGCGCCCCATGCGAACGGACGGCAGTTGACCGGTGTGGCGAAGGTATTGTCCACGATCAGGGGAACACCATGCGCGTGGGCGGCGCGCGCGAATTTCTCAATATCCAGCACCGTCAACGACGGATTGGCGATCGTCTCGCCGAACACCGCCTTGGTATTCGGGCGGAACGCAGCGTTCAGTTCCTCCTCCGTGCAGTCCGGATCGACGAAAGTAAAGGATATACCCATGCGCCGCATGGTAACGGCAAACAGGTTATAGGTACCGCCGTAAATGGCGGAAGAGGATACGACGTGATCGCCGGCGGATGCGATATTGAAAACACTGTAGAAGGACGCCGCCTGTCCCGAGGAGGTCAGCATGGCAGCCGTCCCGCCCTCCAGCGCTGCGATCTTGGCAGCGACCGTATCGCACGTCGGATTCTGCAGACGCGAATAGAAATATCCGGCAGACTCAAGGTCGAACAGCTTTCCCATTTCCTGGCTGGAAGTATAGCGGAACGTCGTGCTCTGGATGATCGGGATCTGCCGCGCCTCCCCGTTTCCCGGCGTATAACCGCCCTGTACGCATTCCGTTCCGATTCTGTAATCACGCATGTGGATTCCTTTCTGCCGCACTGCGGCGCTCAAATAACAGATTCCATGATAGAAGGAAGAACTGGAAAAACAAAAGAATCCCGCCTCAAAGGAATTCTTTGAGACGGGAGACAAGCACCCGCGGTACCACTCAAATTGCGTCCGTGACGCCACTCAGGTTCCATCAAACCTTTTGCCTTTACGCGGCAATACGGGAAACGCCTACCTCGCGCCGCGCGCGCATCGGGTTTCCGGCTCGGAAGCCATAGATCCGTGATTTGCCCCTCTCCGGCTTGCACCAGCCGCCGGCTCTCTGTGCAGGAACGCGTCCGATCCTCTTCGTCACAGCCTTTCATTCAGTTCATCTTATATTATAGCTCAGAAAGCCCGTTCTGTCAAGTGGATTTCCGCATTCCGCGAAACGGACACGGCGAAAGATTCCAAGAAAATATCGCCGCGTTAACGGAATGTTAATGAAGTTATGGTATACTGGTTTGTGTAGCTTTACGCAGGCGGTGAGACGTATGAAACGGCGGTACAGGCTGAATCTTCTTCTGACCTTTCTTATCTTCTCGATTATCTTTGCAACCAATGCTCTGATCTCCTTTGCCATGGCTGTATTGTACCTGAGCGGGATGATCAGCAAGCTGCATCTCGGCTCTCTGCTCGTGGTGATCCTGTCGCTGATCGCCAGCCTTCTTGTATCCACGGCGGTGTCCGGTCTGTTCATAAAATACTTTTTCCGCCCGCTGAACGCGCTGATCGCCGCGACAAAAAAGGTCGCAGCCGGAGACTTCTCCGTCCGTATCGAAGAATACGGCGGAGGAAGACCGCGGCGACTTCTCGCGAAAAGCGAAATCGATATGCTGGTGCGCAGCTTCAACGAAATGACAAGCGAGCTCGAAAGCGTCGAGATTTTCCGCCGTGACTTTATCTCCAACTTTTCCCATGAATTCAAAACGCCGATCCTTTCCATCCGCGGCTTCGCGCGGCAGCTGACCTCCGGGGAGCTCTCCCCGCAGCAGCAGGTGGAATTCGCCAGAATCATTGAGGACGAATCCGAATACCTTGCCAACATGTCCGCCAATGTGCTTCTGCTCACCAAACTCGAAAATCAGCAGATCGTCACTGACCGGCGCGAGTTCAGCCTGGACGAACAGCTGCGGGATTGCATGCTCCTGTTTGAAAATCAATGGAGCGAAAAGCATCTCAATGTGGAAATGAATCTGGATCGCGTGCTCTACACCCAGAATCCGGAGCTGCTCTCTCATATATGGAACAATCTGATCTCCAATGCGGTCAAATTCACGCCGGAAGGTGGAAGCATCACTGTTTCCTGCCGTGAAGAGCCGCACTCGGTCTGCGTCACCGTGCGCGACACAGGCATCGGTATCTCCGAGGAGACGGGCAAACACATGTTTGAGAAATTCTATCAGGGGGACTCCTCTCACCGGTGTCCCGGAAACGGTCTCGGGCTTTCCCTGGTACGGCGCATCACCGATATGATCGGCGCGACGCTTTCCTATGAAAGCAGCGTCGGTCACGGCTCCTCCTTTACGGTGCTGCTTCCGAAATAGTCCCAAATTTTGCCGCAGGTGCGGCAGCAGGAGATAAATATGGAACTCAAAAACAAGCACAAAAATTATCCGCTCTACGAAACGACGGTCTTTGAGGATTTCCGCGTCATGACGGAAAACGTCGCGCGCAGGTATCCCGACCACATCGCCTTTTCCTACCGGCGGAGCCCCAAGGACGCGGAGGTAGTCCGCGTCACCTATGCACAGACCCGCGACCGGATCCGGGACATGGGCACCGGCATGATCCAGCTCGGCTGCCGGGATCAGAAAGCCGCCATCCTCGGCGAAGCATCCTATGACTGGTTCTGCGTCTATTTTGCCCTGATGTCCGTCGGCGCAGTCACCGTTCCCGCCGACCGCGATCTGCCGCCCGACGATATCGTGAATATTCTCGAACGCGCAGACTGCCGCTTCGTCTTCTACAGCCCCTCGCTGGAAGAAAAAATTGACGAGCTGCGCGCGCGCATCCCCTTTGTGGAGAAATTCATCTGCATGGGAGCAACGAAAGCGCCATGGGCCTCGCCTCTGGACGAAACCGTCCGCCGCGGCAGCGAGTTGGTCCGCGCCGGGGACAACTCCTATTACGACTACGATATCGACCCGGACCGTCTTGCGACCATCGTATTCACCTCCGGCACTACCGGCAAGGGAAAGGGCGTCATGCTTTCGCAGAAAAATATCGTCACCGACATGACGCAGGCGATGTACAATTTTGATATTTCGCGCAAGACCATGTTTGTGCTGCCGCCGCATCACACCTACGGCTCCACGGTCAATCTGGTCGGGCACTTCGCGCAGGGCTGCGAGATCTACATTTCCAGCGGTGTGCGCTATCTTCTCAACGAACTGAAGGAACAGCAGCCGATCCACCTCATTCTGGTGCCGCTGTTCGTAGAAACGCTGTACAAGAAAATCTGGCAGATCGCCGAGAAAAACGGAAAAGCGGAAATCATGAAGAAGGCGCTCGTCTTCTCCAACGGCATGCGGAAAATCGGCATCGATATCCGCCGCACGCTGTTCAAGGATGTGATCGAAGCGTTCGGCGGAAAGCTGCAGATGATTATCTGCGGCGGCGCGGCGCTCAGCCAGGAGATCATCGACACTTTCGAGGCGTTCGGCATCGTGATCCTGAACGGATACGGCATCACCGAATGCGCGCCGCTCGTCTCCTGCAACCGCAACCAATACCGTAAAACCGGCTCCGTCGGCTGCCCGATCATCGGCGAGGAGGTCAAGATCCTGAATCCGGACGAAAACGGCGAGGGAGAGATCTGCGTCAAGGGACCGAACGTCATGCTGGGTTATTATAACGAACCGGAGGCGACTGCCGCCGTCTTCGACGACGAAGGCTTTTTCCGCACGGGAGACTGGGGTCATCTGGACGATGAGGGTTGGCTGTACATCACCGGACGCATCAAAAACATCATTATTCTCTCCAACGGCAAAAACGTGTACCCGGAGGAAATCGAGCACGAGATCAAGGGAGTCCCCGGCGTAAACGAAGTCGTCGTGTACGCAGGTGAGAGCAAAAACGAAAAGCGCGAAGTGATCGTCGCGGAGATCTATCCCGACGCGGAAGAGCTGGAAAAGCGCGGCATCACCGATCCGCGCGCCTATTTCAGCGAAGAAATCCGCAAAATCAATGCGCGCATGGCCCCCTACAAGGCGGTCGGACACATCAAGCTCCGCTCCGAGGAATTCATCAAGAATACCTCCCGGAAGATCACCCGCTTCAATATCGACAAATCCGTGGACTGACGCTCCGTCCGTCCGCACAGCGCAGGCGCGCCCTGATACGGCGCGCCTGCTTCTTTGATTCTGCGGGATATTGTTATTTTTTGCGCTGAAAAAGCGTTGCGGCATATGGGAAAGTATGCTATAATGTTCATGACGCCGCAGACCGGTCTGCCGTGCCGAACAACAGAGAAGCATGCATGCCGCATCCGGTGCAGCGCCATCATACTCCGGCTCAGCCGATCACGGGAGGTTTTTATGAAAAGAACCGGGCATTTCCTTGCACTGTTTCTGTGCGCCGCCATCCTCTGCGCGTTCCTTGCCGGATGCGCCAAAACACTGAGCGGCACCTATACGGCGGAAACAATCGGAACAGGCGCCTCGTACACGTTCAGCGGAGATAATGTGAAAGTAGACATTCTCATTCTCGGCGCTGTCGCCGCTTCGCTGGAAGGAACCTACAAAATTGACGGAGACAAAATCACCTTTACCTTCGCCGACAGCGACTCCGCGGAAGCCAAGCAATACAGCGGCACGTTCGACTTTGCGGAAGAAGAGAACGGGATCCGAATCGGTCTTATTGATTACGTAAAAAAGAACTGACATGCATCCGGAGGAGATCCGCTCCTCCGGATTTTTCCAGTGTATCTGTCGAATTTTCTGCTGAAAGGAGTTTTCCATGCAGCTCGAACAATATATCAATGAAGAGATCCGTCCGAAGATCCAGGGGGACGGCGGCGAAATGCTGTATCTCTCCCGCGAGGGCGACACCGTAACGGTACTTTTGCGCGGCGAATGCTCCAAATGTCCGATCACCGGCAGGTGTCTCTCCTGGGTAGAGGAACGCGTGTATGCCGAACTCGGGGAAAAAATCAAACTGAAAGCGATCCGGAAGAAGCCGTTCTTCTGGGACACGTAAGGAGGCGTCATGGCACATATACAGGTTGTACGGCGCAGCATGCGCCCTGAAGAATGGACCAAGCTCCGCTTTGGCTGGCTGAAGCGGCACATTTACCGCGAAAAATCGGAGATCACCGGCTTTTTCATCCGAGAAGCACGGCAGACCGCCGAGATGGAATTCACCTATTACGATAAAGACTACCGCCCGCTTTCCCGCGGCGACATGTATTTCACGCCCGACGGCAGTGCGTTTCTTCGCTGCGACGCGGTCGTGCCGGAAAAATACCGGACCGGAGAGGTCTGGCTGTATCTGAAAACCGCGGCGGAAATGATCGTAAAAATCAACGGGCAGTATGCGGGCGGCATTGATCCGAACCGTGAGCGGATGCTTCTGACCCCGTATATCGGCGAAGAGGGACAGATCTGCATCGAGATCCTCGGCTACAACCGCTCCAAGCCGGACGACGAGCGGAATCCCGCGACCTCCTCGGGACGGGGCTGCCGTCAGGTATTCGACGGAGCGTATTACGCCGTTGTCGATCAGCCGGTACAGGATCTGGTGTATGATGTGGAGCTGCTGCTCAATATCGCGAACAGCGCTGCTTTCAACGAGGATTACCGTGCGCTGATCCAGCGGGAACTGGACCGCGCCTTCAATCTGATCGACTTCGACAACGTGCGCGACGAAGACGTCCTCGCCGCCCGTGCGTACATTGACCGCCGCATCTTCCAGAATACCGATTACCGCGGCAGCGGCAACGTGGCGCTGCTGGCGCACTCGCATCTGGATATCGCCTACTACTGGCGGCGCATCCATGCCGTACAGAAAAACCTGCGCACCGTGCTCATTCAGATGCGCCTGATGGACCGCTATCCGGATTTCAAATACGCGCACACGCAGGCATATACCTACGAGACCATCGAAAAATACTATCCGGAAGTCTTTGCCGAGCTGAAGGAAAAAATCGCCGCAGGCAGATTTGAGCCGGTCGGTGCCATGTACGTAGAGCCGGACTGCAACGTTCCCGCCTGCGAAAGCCTCATCCGGCAATGCCTGTACGGTCAGCTCTATTTCCGTGAGAAATTCGGCATCACGGTGAACAACTGCTGGCTGCCGGATGTGTTCGGCAACAGCTGGATTTTGCCGCAGATCCTGCGCGGCAGCGGCGTGGAGTATTTTGTCTCCAATAAGATGTCCACCTGGAACGATACGAACCGCTTCCCGCACAACAATTTCATCTGGCGCGGCATTGACGGCACAGAAGTATACGCCTGCGTGCCTCCGACGCACTTCATCTCCTGGAACATGCCCAGCCAGATCCAGGAAAACTGGAATGCCTATCAGGATAAGGACACGGGCGGTCAGACGCTTTCCATGTTCGGTTACGGCGACGGCGGCAGCGGCGTCACGGAAGAAATGATCGAGATGATGCACCGCTTTGAGAAGGTCTCCGTCATGCCGAAAACGGAAAATCCGCGCGCGGATGAATTTCTGGAAAAGAATCTGAAAGACAATCCGGAGCTTGCCGTATGGGACGGCGAGCTGTATCTGGAGATGCACCGCGGCACGTTTACCACAAAATCGCAGATGAAACGGTATAACCGTCTGCTCGAATTCAAATTCCGCGAGGCGGAGATGGTCTGCGCGCTGCGCGCCCTCGCCGGCGCCGCATATCCGGCGGACGAACTGCGCGCGCTGTACAAGAAGCTGCTGATCAATCAGTTCCACGACATTCTGCCGGGCAGCCATATCGCACCGGTTTACCGCGACGCCATGGCGGATTATCACGAAATCGAGGACGCGCTGGAGCGTCTGCTTGCGCCGCAGGGGAATACGTTTTTCAATTCCCTCAATTTCCCGCGCCAGAACATCACTTTCCTTCCGGACAAAAACGGAAACGCCGAGCGAGAAGGCGTGCGCGGTTACTGGGCGATCCCGCAGCTTGCGCCGCTCTCTTCCGGCGAGATCCCGATGCCGGACGGCGACGCCGGCTGGATCACTGTCGGCGATACGGTCGTTACGCCGTATTATGAGATCCGTTTCGCTCCGGACGGCGCCATCGAATCCCTGTGGGACCGCACGCTGGAGCGGGAATGGGCGCGCGGCGGAAACTTCAACAAGCTCCACCTGTATGCCGACAATCCTGGCAACTACGACGCGTGGGACATCCTGCCCAATTACAAGGACAAGGAATACTCCTTCGCAGTCACCGCTCCTCTTGCCTTTATCGGCGCGGACGGCGAATGCGCGTCCTTCGCCTGCACGCTGGCGACAGAGACAAGTACCTGGCGGCGCATTGTGCGCGTATTCCGCACCTCGCGCATGATCGAGGTGGAAAACGACGTGGAGTGGCATGAGCTGCACCGCCTCGCAAAAGCGGAATTCGACTGCAATCTGCTGACACGCACGATGACCTGCGACACCTCGGCGGGCTTTATCGTCCGCGAGACGCACCGCAACACGACATGGCAGCAGGCGCGTTTTGAAACGTGCATGCACAAGTGGTGCGACATGTCCGAAAGCGGCGGCGGCGTCGCGCTCCTGAACGAAGGAAAATACGGCGTCGGCGGCGAAGGAAGCGTCATGTCCCTTTCCCTGCTCCGTGCGACGGAGCGTCCGGACACGACCTCCGATATCGGGCATCACAGCTTTTCCTATGCGATCCTGCCGCACGCGGGCGATCCGGTAACGGCAGGCGTCAACCGTGCGGCACTGGAATACAATGTTCCGCTGACACGCACCGATCTGTCCTTCCCGGACACCTTCGACGGGCTGTACATGCAGGCTATGAAGCTGTCGGAAGACGGCAGATCGCTGGTTCTCCGCCTGAGCGAGCAGGACGGACGGCGCGGCAGAATCCGTCTCAGCCGCCCGGTGAAAACGATGAACCTGTTGGAAGATGTGACAGGCGAAACGGACGTGCTCGAATACCGTCCGTTTGAGCTTCTGACCGTTGCGTATCCGCTTTGACACATAACAAAATCCCTCCGGAACCGTAGTTCCGGAGGGATTTTTCTGTTTACATCGGCTGATTGTTGTCTCCGCCGAAGGAAGCGTCGTCACTGTGCGAATGATGCTGCTGTCTGGCAGCCTCGCGGGCGCGCTCCTCCTCACGCCGTTTTTCCTCCTCCGCGAGACGGCGGGCACGGCGCTCATTCTCCTCAGCACTTCTCTTGCGCTTTTCGGCGACCATTTCCTCCAGCTCCTCATAGGTCACGCCGTCCGAGTCCATGGCGCGGCTGAACTGATCCTCTTCCACGATCTCGTTCTTGATGAGGAATCCGGCAATGAAGTGGAGCTTATCCATATGCTCCCGCAGAAGCCGTTCCGCTTCCGCGTACGCCTCGCAGACGATGCGCTTGATTTCCGAATCGATCTCGGACGCAGTCTCCTCGGAATAGTTGCGCGTATTGTTGAAATCGCGTCCGAGGAATACCTCGTCGCTGCCGGACTCGCTGCCGTACTGGATCGGCCCGAGCACGTCGGACATACCGTACTTTGTCACCATATTGCGGGCGATCGAGGAAGCGCGCTGAATATCGTTGGAAGCCCCGGTGGAGATATCGTCCATAATCAGCGCCTCGGCGACCCGTCCGGCAAGCAGCGTTGTGATCTCGTTCTTCATGTCGTTTTTCGACATGTAGGAGCGATCCTCCTTCGGGAGCGAGAGCGTATATCCGCCTGCGCGTCCGCTGGGGATAATGGAGATCTGATGCACTGGTTCGTTTTCCTGAATCAGGCGTGTGACGATCGCATGCCCTGCCTCATGGTAGGCAGTGAGCTTTTTCTCCTTTTCGGAGATGACCTTGGATTTCTTCTGGGGACCGACGATGACCTTGATCATTGCCTCCTCCAGATCGTTCATGCCGATGAGGTGCTTTCCCTTGCGCGCGGCAAGAAGCGCCGCTTCGTTGAGCAGATTCGCCAGATCCGCACCGGTGAAGCCGACCGTCGTCTTTGCGATAACGCCGAGATCCACATCTTCTTCAAACGGCTTGTTTTTAGCATGGACGCGCAGGATTTCCTCGCGTCCCTTGATATCGGGATAACCGACGGTGATCTGGCGGTCGAAGCGGCCGGGACGGAGCAGAGCCGGATCGAGAATATCGGGACGGTTGGTCGCCGCCATGACGATCACGCCGTTGTTGGTGCCGAAGCCGTCCATCTCGACAAGCAGCTGGTTGAGCGTCTGCTCCCGCTCGTCGTGTCCGCCGCCGAGACCGGCGCCGCGGTGCCGGCCGACCGCATCGATCTCATCGATAAAGATGATGGCAGCCGGAGACTTCTTGGCGGTTTCAAACAGGTCGCGGACGCGGGACGCGCCGACGCCGACGTACATCTCCACGAAATCGGAGCCGGAGATCGAATAGAACGGAACGCCCGCCTCGCCGGCGACCGCCTTGGCAAGAAGCGTTTTACCGGTACCGGGAGGACCGACGAGCAGCACGCCGTGCGGAATGCGCGCGCCGAGCTTCGTGTAATACGCAGGATTGCGCAGAAACTCAACGATTTCCTCAAGCTCCGCCTTTTCTTCATCCGCGCCGGCGACGTCCTTGAAGTACACCTTGTTTTTCTCTGCCGTGCCGAGTTTCGCCTTGGCGCGACCGAACGAATTCATCTTGGAGCCCTTGCCGCCCATCGCCTGATTCATGACGTAGATCCACATGGCGATGATGAGCACGATGACTATGACGTACGGCAAAAGGCTGACCCACCAGGGAACATTATACGGCGCCGGGATATCGTACTCGGTGATGATGCCGCGTTCATACTGATCGCGCACCGTATCGCCGAGATCCAGAAGGAAGAGGTTGATGTCGCGCAGCTGATAGCTGACGTATGCCTCCGACTCGGTTCCGTCCTGCTGCACGACGCGCACAACCATCTTGAGGGTGTCGTCGTCCTCGATCACGAACTGCTTGACGCGTTCGTTCTCGAACAGACGGATGACGTCGCTGTAGGTGATTTCCTCCGAAGGAACGCTGCGCATCAGCGCCGTTGACGCGATGATAATAACGCCGATCAGCAGAATATAAAATATGGCAATTTTCAGATTGCTCTTCATGAACTCCTCCGCATGTATGCCTGCCCCGGCAGCCGGCGCTTCGCCGTGCGGGCGGGGAGACGGGTTGAATTGAGCGGTGCCGGCGCACCAGGAAAATCAGGACTCGTAGACGCTGCGTTTCAGCACGCCGACATAGGGAAGCTCACGGTATTTTTCCGCATAATCGAGGCCGTAGCCGATCACAAACTCATCCGGAATGGTCGCACCGACGTAATCCGCGTGGAAATCGACTTCACGCCGGGACGGCTTATCCAGAAGCGTACAGGTACGCACGCTCTTTGCGCCGTTGATATGCAGATACTCGGTCAGGTAGGATAGCGTTCTGCCGCTGTCTATGATATCCTCCACCACGAGAATATTGCAGGAGCTGATATCCGAGCGGTTCAGATCCAGATGGATCTTGATCCGTCCGGTCGATTTCGTGTCGGTTCCGTAGGAAGAGACTTTCATGAAATCGATCTCCAGCGGGATCGATATCTTTTTCATGAGATCGCCCATGAACACGACGCTTCCTTTCAGGATCCCGAGAAGCACGAGCTTTCCCTCGGTGTTTCTGTAATCCTCATCGATTCTGGCGGCGATTTCCGTTGTGATCCGGTCGATCTCACCGGCGGACAGAAGAATCCGCTCCACATCCCGGTCAAGTACAGATGCTGGCATACAGTCATTTCTCCTCATGTCATATACACTTATGTTGCCGCGTGTACGGCGGCATATACGCGATCATACCGTAAAATAAGAAATATGCACACGCGGTCCGCTTTCGGCGCAGTCCCGCGCGCAGACGCCCGGGATCCAGAGAATCCCGGCGCTGTCGCACAGCACCGGAAGGAACGCGCGTTTTTCCGGCGGAAGGCGCGCGGCGGACAGGAGTTTGCGTACGCTGCGCGTCATGCCGCCCGAGCGGATGGTATCGCCGGGCTGCCGGAAGCGAAGGATAATCTTTCCCTGTATTGTAGCAAACGGGAAAGACTTACATATTGATAATTTGTAAATATTTTTATCGGAAGGCAGATTCGGCGGATTTTCACGTTTCACGGAGACCCCGAAGCCGAAATCGGGGAAAAGACGCTCGCCGAATCCAAGCTCACAGGTGAAATCTGCGGGCGGAGCCGACTCGCAGACGGCGCGCGGAAGAAACTCCAGCATTCCGTCAAAGATGCGCGCGCAGATATCCCCCGGCAGGCAAAGACGTGCCGCGGCGCCGCGGCGCACCAGTCCGCAGACCTCCTCCAGATGCACGGCGCACAGATTTTCTCCTCCGGCGTTGCGGTACAAAAGCGCACAGGCGCGCGCGCACAGCGGCTCCGGTAGCTCCGCAAGCGCCGAAAGCGGCGCACAGCATTTGTCCGCATAGGCGCCGAGCGCCTGTGCCGCCGCCTGCCGCAGATAGGCGGCATCCTCCCTCAGCAGACGGGACATGCGCCGGACCGCCTCCTCCGGTGACGGAGTGACCCGCCGCAGGGCGGGAACGATTTCCGTGCGGATATAGTTTCGCGTATACGCAGTATCCGTATTCGTGCTGTCCACAACAAACGGTATGTGCTCCGTGCGGCAGAAGTCGCGGATATCCGAAGCGCTGACGGAGAGCAGCGGGCGGAGGATCCTTCCGCGCACCGGCGGGATGCCGCACAGTCCGTCCAGACCCGTGCCGCGCATCATGTGAAACAGAACCGTTTCCAGGTTGTCGTCGGCGGAATGCGCAGTCACGCAAACGGTTCCCGGCTCGGCAGTCAGCTCAGCAAAAGCCGCATATCGGAGGCGGCGCGCAGCATCCTCGAGTCCGAGCCTGTGCGCGGCGGCGTAAGCGGGGACATCTGCGCGCCGGAGCGTGAAAGGTATGGCGCGCTCCGCGCAGAAATCGCGGCAGAATGCCGCGTCCCGATCCGCCTCTTCGCCGCGGATACCGTGGTGGACATGCACCGCATGCACCTTTTTCCCCGTCATGCGGCAGTATTCCGCCGTCAGCACGAGCAGCGCGCCGGAATCCGCCCCGCCGGAATAGCCGACGAAAACCGTCTGCGCATCCGCAAGGACTGCGGAAATCGGCTCCTCACGCATCGCGCGCATAAAGCCGCGACACGCCGGATGCTCCTGGGCATGCATACGCTCACCTCACCCGTGATTTTCCGTTACAGCCTCCGCCGCAGCAACTCCGCCGCTGTCCCGCACAAAAGAAGCAGCACCGCGCCCATCAGGATATGCTCCGTCATAGCGGGGACAAGGGACAGAGACGCGCCGCGCGCCATCGCGGCAGAGGGGGCGGCAAGAAAGCCGCACACATATCGGAGTATGTAGGCTGCATCGCACACTGCCGCGATCCAGAACGCCTGCATCAGGCGGGACAGAGTGCGGAAAAAAAGCTGTTTTTCAGTTCGCATCGTTTTGGCTCCCGGGATCCGCCGCGTCAAGCGGCAGAGCGCGCCATGAAAGCCGGACGCAGATTCCGCCGCCGCTTCGCGGCATTTGGCTGGCAGCGCGCGAAGAAAGGTGAAATTTTCCTGCACAACTGAGAGCTGTCAGCGTTCTGCTTTCATTATACCATAAGAGCGTGGGAGCATCAAGCGGGAACTATTTCTATTCCGCTGCCGCCAGCGCGATGATCTCCGACAGTGCGAGCGTTGTCTGACCGGTCTCTCCCGTCAGATGGATCCGGATCTCACGCACAGGAGTCGGCGTACTGAGCCGCAGCACCAGGGCGCTGCCCGGACGGATGTATTTCTGTCCCACCGGACCGCCCGTGTATTTTTCCGTATCGAACGATGCGTTCTCGATCACGCGGATCTCCTCGCCCGTCTCCGTCCGGCAGACAAACTCGATCCGTTCCGCCGCGGCAAATGCTTTTTCAGGATCGATGGAATTATAGATCAGGAGCGCGCTGAGCTCACGGAAGGCGTCCCATTGAAGCGTTATCACAGAATCGGAGGAAAGCTGTGCTTCCGCGACGCCGCCGCGCTTATGCATATTGATAAGCCCGTCCGTCAGACGCGAGACATTCTCAGGCGAGGCGCCGCTCACCGATACATCCGCCTCCGGCGCCGCGTTGATGCAGCCGGAAATCACGGACGGCTGCGGCTGCGGCGACCATGTCGGTCCGTTCGCATGCAGCACCGTCTGTCCGTTGTCGTTTTCGCGCCAGAGGACGCGGTCAAACGCAAAGGCGCGGTCCCCCATGGAGGTATACGTCCGTTCCGTATGTGCATGATAGAAAATATACAGCTCCCCGCCGATCTCGCAGAAAGCGTGATGCCCGGTGCCGGACATATGATCCCACGCGGAATCCACCCCCAGAAGCAGTCCTCCCTCATTCCGTTCCAGCTTGGTGAAGGGCCCGAGAGGGCTGTCGGATACCGCCTGCCAGACGGAATAGCCTTTATAACTGGCGGGATTCACGGAAAAAGTCAGATAATAGGTGCCGTCATGATACAGAACTGACGGACCCTCGTTGATGGACTGCTCCGTATGCTCGGTCTTTTCACCGCCCACCGTTTTCTTTGCGACCTCGGTCAGACGCGTCACGGTGGAATAATCCGGCGTCGCCCAGTCCTTCATCCGGACCGCCCAGATCTCGGAGGTATCGTGCTGCACGGTTCCGCCGGCGTTCCAACCGCGCACCCAGTACAGGTACTTATCCCCCGTTGCCGGATCCACAAAGGGATGCGCGTCAATGGCGCGGATCACGCCCTCGTACAGGGGATGCGATGGATCCATCCGGGAAAAATCAAAAATCGGCGTTTTTTCTGTGATCTCCAGACCGTCGGCATTGGTTCCGGTCCACTGGCGGAACGGTCCTTTCGGCGAGGAGGAGGTCGCCATCGAAACGAAAAAATATCCCTCCGCGGAGGAGGCGGAATAAAACATCCGGTAAAGACCGGCCTCCTCGTCATATATCACCTCCGGCGCCCAGTAGTCCGCCTTGGACCAGGAGCCGGACGGCTTCGGGAAAACGGAATCGAGCGAAATCCACGACACCAGATCGTAGGAGTAATAGCCGCGGATCCCGGTGCAGTACAGATAAAAGCAGGTACGTCCGTTCTCCTCCACGGTAATCACAGACGGATCCGCGCAGCCGTTCAGTTCCAGATCGTTTACGTACAGCAGCTTATTGCCGGGGCCTACCTTTGTCACGGAGCGGTACTCCATCGCCTGAAGCTCCGGAGCAGCTGTAACCTCCGCGTCACCGTCAGACGCAGGATCCGTCTCCGGTGTGGAATTCCCGGCGCATGCGGCGAGCTCGAGCGCGAAAAGGAGCGACAGAGCAAGGGCTGTAATTCTTTTCATGCAGTGTGACACCTCATACCAAGAATTAAACATGTTTTAGTATACCACAGGGAGTGAAAAAAAGCAATACATGGAAAAAAAGCCGCGACGCCTGAGAGCAGCGTTCACCGGCGCATATCCGGACAAGCTGTTGCGAACAGGCTCCTGCTGTGCGGTAAAAAGCACGTTTGTCTAAGGCACCACAAAGAAGCAAGCATCCGTATGGCGGTCATACGGATGCTTGCTTTACAAATGCTTTTCAAGTGCGGGAATCCTTTATTCCTCGCTCTTCTGCTTCTCGAAATCGTCCATATACTTCTGAATCGACAGCGCGGACTGCTCCCGGACAGAGGCAAGCGCAGAGGCGAAATTCCTGCTGTTGTTTCCGACACAGGTAGCTACCAGCGTTCCGCAGTGGAACACGCCGTCGTACTCGTACATGATCCGCTTGCGCGCAGACTGCTGGATCAGATCCAGGCAGCGGGCGGAATCGGCGTCCCGGGAATATTTCAGCTTCAGCGCCGTCTCATAGAACGGCTCGACAACGGTACGGTAGGACTCCGCACAGAGCGCCTCGATCACGATCTCCGCCGTATCGCGGTCCGGACATGTTTTCGGCACGACGATGAACTGGGAATTATTGTGGATCAGTGTGACGTAATCCTGCGATTCGTCCAGTTTCGGAACGGGAATGATGCCGTAATCGTCCTCCATACCGCGCAGCCGCGCGTTCACCGCCTCCCAGACAGCCTCCACATAAAACATCATGCTGCGGTTGACAAAGAGCGCGGAGGAGGTATTCGCCGTGCGGAATTCGACGCCGTTCGTCTCATAAAGAAGCCTGCAAAGCGCGTCAACCGCCTGCGATGCCCGTTCGGCATCGTAATCAAACTGAATATATCCCTTTTCATTGCGCGTGAAATTCCGGATGTCCGACGCATATTCGAGCTTTTTCAGCGTTTCCCAGCCGCCGATGATCGTACCGTACAGATCACCATCGCTCATGATGCCGTCGCCGTTCAGATCCTGATAGGCGGCAGACGCGTACTCGCCGAGCTTGTCAAAGGTCCATTTTCCATCCAGCGCCAGCTTGTACAGCTCGTCCGGATCCCCAAACTGATTTTCGTACAGCACTTTATTGAAATAGGTACAGGGTACCATCAGGCGGTGCGTCATGCATATGTCACCGACCAGATACCGGACGGTCGAATTGTCGAGGGAGAGGTCATACATGGCCTCCCGCCACCACCAGGGCTGGTCGAAATCAATATACTCGCTGCCGCTCAGATCCACAAACAGCGCGTCGTTTCCGGACTGAATGGAGGAGTTGCCCATTGTAAAATAAAAGGAATACGTACTGTCGCCGCTCTGGACAAGATTCCGCATTTCCGTGGCGTAATCGCCCCATCTGGCGGACTGCGAATCCACAATATCCAGTGTAATATCCAGGCGCTCCTCCACCTTGCAGTTGCGCTTATATACGGCGTCAAAGATGATATCTGCGCTTTCCTCACGAATGCCGTAAGCGTCATAGGCGGCAAACAGCGGCATCGTCAGTACCTTCACCGTCTGTCCGTCGAGACTCAGATCGGCTGGCAGATGATCCTTCGCCTCTGCCCGTGCGGTATCCGTGGATTCCTCTGTGGTGCCCAGGGAATCCACCGTCTGACTTTCCGTGGATGCAGCGTCGGACGTGTCCGGCACATCCTTCTCCTGCGCGCAGGAAGCGGCAGGAAGAAGCATGCCGAGCAGCAAAAGAACCGAAACGAATCTACGCGTTTTCTTTTTCATAAGTTTTTCCCCTCTTGCCTCAATATGTGGTTTTTCAGTTTGCATCAGCGGCGCTCCAGTCCGCGATATCGGTCCAGGTATACAAAGTATTCTCCGCCGGTGTCTCCCCGCCATACAGATACGGCTTCATCACCACCGCCATCCTGTACTCACATACGTTCTCCGAGACGATCAGCAGCTTACTCACGCTCGTGCGCGCGTGCTCTCCGCTGGTCACAGGATAGGCAGGATCGTAGGAAACGGCAGCAGATGTGCTGAAGCGTGCCGTGGTATCTTCGGACACGATCTCACAATACAGCGTGCCGACGCCGCGGTCGATCAGCGCCGTTCTGCCGTCCTCGCTTATGCGGATGGTTCCTTCCGTATGAAGCTGCCAGCGCACTGTCTGCGGCGAAGAAAAGCTCGCCTCATCCTGAACGATCACAACGGAGCGATCGTCCGTAAGCAGAAGTCCGCGCACGCCTCTCGTCATGGCGTCGTATGCCGGCGTCATATCCACCACCGCGAGCGCGCTTCCCGCGCTGCTTTCCGTACGCAGAATCTCCGCCGAGGCATCCGCATTCTGATCCGGCACCTTACAGGAAACGTCTCCGACGACAAGCGTATTGTGCCCTTCGGCGCGCTTCCGGTAATACGTGAAGCGAAGCTCATTGAAATAGCGCGGCACATTGTAGTTCTCGCCGCCGAGATCGGTGACAAAACGGATCCCGAACGCATCCAGAATGAAGTTGCCGATATCCAGATCGCCGTGGCTTTCGGCATTGGAACCGCCGTGCAGACCGGTGAACAGAGCATTATCGTCCCATGCGCTCCGCATGGTGACAATGCCCGCCTGGCTGTAATACGTATCCGGCTGCATGTTTGCAGGATCGGCTGCGGCGTCTTCCGCAGCCGCAGATGCGTCATACCACAGAAGATCGTAAATGCTCGCTTTCTGCGCGCCGGATTCCAGCGCGCTCTGCCGCAGCGCACGCCATGAATCATTTCCCGTCCGCCTGGAAAACCAGGAGATGAACTGTGTGTCGATGGCGGCGTCGCCCGCGTCGTGGTAATTCCAGCAGTGTTTTCCGGTGCCCATGGTATAGGGATATGCTGCCGTTTCCGAAAAACCGGGCGCATAAAACAGTCCGTAATCCGTGCCGCAGGCGCTTTCCAGTACGGCGAGAAGGATCTGCGTATATTCCGTGCCGTAATTCCAGTAGGCGGGTCCTTCCAGGTAGCCGCCGTCCGGCGCGTAATTCAGAAAACCGATCTCCGCATTGCGGATCGCATAACCGAGCAGCTCGGCGCATTTCTCCGGATAGACGGAGGAATAGGCGAGCGCCATCGCCATCGTTCCGCCGTTGCAGACCGGATTCCAGTTGGAGCAGCCCCATCCGCGCCCGGCGCGATGCTCCGTCAGTGTCGGGATCAGGCTTTTCTCATTCACGGCGCGCTCCATCAGTTCCCTGCGTTCCGGCGTCAGATAATCGTACAGCCAATCGTACGCGACCGCCATCATATAGCTCATCTCGCCGACGTCCAGATAGTGCTGCGGATTCCAGTCGATGAAGGAACAAACTGCCTCGATGTCCTTCCAGGCGCGTTCCGCATAGGCGCTCGCACCGGTGAGCTGATACAGAAAGCACCACGGAATCACGCGGTTTTTCGCTTTCCGCGTCATGACGATCAGCCGGTGTCCGTCCGGAATCTCATAGCGGACCGGATCATCCTTGAATTCCGCCGAGCTGGGTCCGTACTGAAATACCAGCTGGGACACGAGCGAGCGGTACGCGCTGTCCGATTTGTACGCTTCCCGAAGAACGTCAAAATCCGACTCCGTCAAAAGCAGGCGCGGGTGCGCATCTCCGCCGAGACGCGCATACATATCCGAGAGAATTGTCTCGCCCGACGGGCGCACGGCGAACAGCTCACACAGAATGTCAAAGGATTCCGTCAGACCGATCGAGTCCAGCGCATCCGCGCAGTTGGACAGAAGGAGCATCCCCTGCGCATCCGTATCCAGTTCGGAGTAGCCGAAAAGCGTCATCAGATGCTCTGCCGGAACAAACAGCGCGCCGTACTGCTCACGCACCCTAAAGCCAAGCGGTACTGCCGTCCCGTCGACGTCCGCTGTATCGCTGCCGGCGGTATATGTATACCTTCTCCCGTCCAGCGTCATGTGCAAAACGCCCGATGCCGCATGATAATCCGCGTCCGCGTCAAACGCGGCTGCGGGAACGGACAGCGGCAGCCAATATACGCCCTCCTCGACAAAGGGAACGGCGTCATCGCTTGTATAGCTGATCCTGTACAGTTTTCCGTTCACGATTCCGTGACAGCCGTTCACATAGAAAGCCGCCGCGTTTTCCAGCACCGTCCCGGACAGCACAGTCGCAGAGGCTCTCTGATACGCCGGATGCACCGTCGTATCTTCCTCTGCCCCGCGCAGATAGTTCTCACTCAGCAGACGCGTAACGTCCGCTGCCGCTTCTTCCTTCAGCGGTATGACAGACGGCTGCGGCGGGATCACCCGCACTGCTTCCGTTTCAGCGGTCTGTTCCGTGCTTTCCATTGCATCACTCCCGTTTGTACTGCCGTCCATTGCCGGCAGTGTTTTCTCCCCCGTATCGGACGCCGCAGAAATGTCCGCCGTGACTTCCGGCACCGTCTCATGACAGCCGTTCAGCATCGCACCGGCAAGGAAGCAGACAACAGCCCCGTACAGTATTCGTTTCATCCCCATCACCTGCATCGGTTGTTTTTTCACATTATAAGAGGAGCGATGCGCTGAATCCATAGTCAAATCTCACATGTGTATAGCAAAATCCCACCACAAAGCAAAGCAGCTTTCCGCGCCCGGTCAGAATGCGGAAAACTGCTTTTTCTGATGAAATCTCTTCATTTTATCTGCTGTGATTTTTTCGGTACGCAAGCGGCGATACACCGGTCTGCGCCTTAAAAAAGCGGGAAAACTGAAGCGGGTCATCGTATCCGACGGAGCGTGCGATCTCCGATACCTGCAGCGGTGTCTGCGCCAGAAGCTCCCGCGCGCGTCCGAGACGGACCCGGTTCAGGTATTCCTTGGGCGACATGCCCGCATACCGCATGAATAAATTGTACAGATAGCCCTCGTCCAGCCACAGCGTCTGCGCAATGTCCGTGATCCGCACCTTGCGGTCGTAATTGCTTTTGATATACTCCATGGCGCGCCGCACGTATGCCTCTCCCTTTCCCGCGGGCGTATTCGCCCTGCTCTTGCGGATAAAGGAGAAAAACATATATAAAAGTCCCAGCGCAAATCCAGGATCCGCACTTGTCTCCGGACAGCGCATGATCTCCTTGTACGCCGCTTCAAAATTACCGGTCAGCGCAAAGGAAAATATGGGGTACTCTATGGTAATGCCGCACTGCGCCAGGTGCGCTTCCGCCTGAGCGCCGGAGAAAACGATCCAGATATAGTTCCACGGCTCCTCCGGATCTGCGTGGTATTCATGAAGCTGCCCCGGATAAATAACAAATCCATCCCCCGCGCTCAGCGGACGGTTGTTGTAATAACCGCGCCCATGCAGCACAAGATGCAAAAAATAATACTGCCGGACGCCGGGGCCCCAATGGGCCGCCGTGCCATCCTCCTCAATTCCAAAGGAACGCACAGAAAGCACGTCGTCCATATCCAGGATATCAATCCATCTTCCCATAGGCGCCTCCACGAAGCCAGTACGGAATAGATAGGATTTTACCATACAATAAGAGGATTTGTCAATAGACGCGGCATCATGATTCCTATATAATATAATAAAATCACAGATATAATAAAATCACAGCTTCTAACATAACAAAAAGATGAGACATTGCATGGAGGTTATCATGACACCTGAAATCGCGCACGCGCATCCGTTCGAGGGGACGCCTATCCTCACCGTACCGTCCGTTTTCGGCGCGTCGCCCGAGAAACCGTTTCTCTGGCGTATCTCCGTTCTGGGAAAACGCCCCGTCGTTCTCACGGCGGACGGTCTGCCGGACGGACTGTCCCTCTCGGGCAACACGATCCGCGGCACGGCGATACAGCCCGGTGAATACACCATCCGGCTGCATGCAGAAAACGAGCTCGGTTCCGCCGAGAAAGACGTGCGTCTTAAAATCGCCCCGGACGGCATGCTGCTGACGCCGCTGCTCGGCTTTACCACATGGAACGCGATCGCCGCCGATGTGTCGGCGCAGTACGTAACGGATACCGCAAAGGAGCTGATTTCCAGCGGTCTGAGCGAATACGGATACGCATATGTGAACATCGACTCCGGCTGGCAGGGCGAATACGGCGGAGAGCTGGACGCCATCCAGCCGAACGCCAAATTTCCCGATATGCGCGCACTGACCGATTTTGTCCATTCGCTGGGGCTGAAATGCGGCATCTATTCCACCCCGATGCTCACCGCCTGGGGATGCCCGAAGGAACAGAAATCCATCCCCGGCTGCACGCGGGGCGCGCCAGACGACCGCTTTGCAGCAACAAACGGCGGCGTCGGCGTCGAACGGATGGAGGAAAACAACGCGCGTCAATGGAGCGAATGGGGATTGGATTATCTGAAATACGACTGGACCCCTACCGATCCTGTCAATGCGGACCTGATGAAGCAGGCGCTGCTGCGGCAGGGGCGGGAGTTCGCCTTCTGTACGACGGTACACAGCAATCCCGCCTACGCTCCATATTGGAGAAAGCATGTAAATTCCTGGCGCGACAACGACGATACCTTCGACCTCTGGAACAACATCACCGTTCGCCTGAACACAGTCGGCAAGTGGGCAAAGCATGTTTCGCCCGGTCACTTCTATGATCTGGATATGCTCGCGGTCGGCCCCATGGCAATGAATCAAGGCAAATGCCGTCTTTCCCCGAGCGAGGAGCTGTTTGCCTTCACGATGCACGCTTTCTTCCCCTCTCCCGTACAACTCAGCTGCCAGCTCGACAAGATGACGGAATTTGAATACGATCTGTTCGCAAACGAAGAGATCCTGGCGGTCAATCAGGACAGCCTGTGCGATTATCCCGCGCTGATCCGGGAGTACGATACGCCGGCACGCTGTACGAAAACCTTTGCCCGCCGCCTGGAAAACGGGGACTATGCCGTGGCGTTCTTCAACCTCGGTTCCGGTGTGGCACGTGAGGAAATCCAGCTGCCGCGCCGGTACGCCATCCGGAATCTCTGGCAAAAGAGGGAGCTGGGCGTTTCGGACACACTGTACTGTGAAGCCGGCGCGCATGAAGCGGGCGTATACAGAATTTCCTGTTCGGACAACTGATGCCGGCGGCTCCTGCACCGCATTTTCCCGTTTGCGTACCCAGCGGACCGGCTGTGGGAAGCACGTTCCGCTATGCAGAATACCCGGAGAGATATCTCCGGGTATTTTTTCGTCTCAGGTTCATGGATCGGTAAAAGCGACAGAGCTGATACAGCAGGCATTGTACGTTCACGGGGACCACGATGATGCCGCCCTCGTCCGGCGGCACGGCGCTTACCGCTTTTCGGCTGCGTAAATCCGCACAAGCTCCAGCAGAATCTCCGTCTGCGTATCCATACCCTCGGCGGTAATATGCTCAAACGGTCCGTGAAAAGCATATCCGCCTGTACCGAGATTGGGACAGGGGAGCCCCATATAGCTCAGACGCGCGCCGTCCGTTCCTCCGCGGATCGGCTCAACATTCGCCTCTATGCCGCAGCGCGCGGCGGCGAGGATCGCATTGTCCACCAGATGCCGGTGCGGACGGATCTGCTCCTCCATATTCCGGTACTGCTCGTGCAGCGTCAGCGTTACCGTGCCTGCTCCGTATTTTTCGTTGAGCGTTTTTTCGATATGCCCAAGCAGCTTCTTGCGCGCCTCGAAGGAGGCGGCGTCATGATCGCGCACAATATAATCGAGAGCGGCGTGCTCCACGCAGCCGTTCATGCCGCACAGATGGAAAAAGCCCTCATACCCTTCCGTACACGCCGGAATATCGGCGCCGGGAAGGAGCGAATTGATCTCCATCGCCACAAGCGAGGCGTTGCGCATGATATCCTTCGCGGAGCCGGGATGCACATTGATGCCCCGCACCTCGAAATGCGCACCGGCAGCGTTGAAGTTCTCATACTCCAGCGAGCCCTCTTCCCCGCCGTCCACCGTATAGGCAAAATCCGCGCCGAAGGACGCCACGTCAAAAAAGTCCGCGCCCTCTCCGATCTCCTCGTCCGGCGTAAAGCCGATCAGAATCTTGCCGTGCGGGATCTGCCCGGCGGCAAGGCGCTCGCACATCGTCATGATTTCGGCGATGCCCGCTTTATCGTCCGCACCGAGAAGCGTCGTTCCGTCCGTCGTGATGAGCGTTCTGCCGCGCAGCTTTGTCAGATGTGGGAAAACGGCGGGCGACAGGACGCGTCCGCTCTCCCCAAGCGCGACCTCGCCTCCGTCATACTCCTCGATGAGCTGCGGATGCACACCCTCCCCCGCAAAATCGGGCGACGTGTCCATATGGGCAAGAAAGCCCATCCGGACGCTGTCCTCATATCCGGGAGACGGCGCGATCTCCGCCGTCACATAGCCTTTATCCGTGACGCGCACCCCAACGCATCCAAGTGCGGCAAGCTCGTCCGCCAGCAGAGCGGCGAGCTTCAGCTCCCGCGCAGCGCTCGGATGCGTGCCGGACGCGGGATCGCTCGTTGTATGGACCGCGGCGTACCGCAGCAATCTTTCATATGCTCTCATGATTCTGCCTCCTGCATGTTTTCGGATAATCTGTAACAATTGTAGCATACTGTGCCGTGCATTGCAAGCGTTTTGCCGGAATCGCAGCGGGTCGCGCATAATCCGGCGCTGTGTCTGCCCCGTGCGGCACGCGCACAGAAAGAATGAACAAAATGCGAAATAACGAATTTATCCTACCCATCCGTTCAACATTCCTCACAAACTGACGGCATTATACACAAGAATTATTGCGGCTTTTCTACATTTCCGACAGGCTGAAATGCGGATTTTCTTGTTGACAGCAGATTTCTTCTGTGCTATACTGATCTTGGAAAAGAGAGGAAACGCAAGGAGGAGATTCCAATGGGCTGATCGGTCTTACGGACGGATCACCATGCAATCGTCTGCACCATGTGTAACGGACGTGCCGGTCGATATCCATGGTATAGAACGCCAGAGGCACATGTCTGGAGCGCCACTGTGATCGACGCCTGCATTCTCTGCGAACCGAACGGATACAACTGCGCTGTTGGGGAGCCGCCCCCGGCTCCCCGTATTCTTTTCAGGAGGCTGCGCCATGAACGTATTCAAACGCATTCTTTCCGCTTCGCTGGCAGCAATTCTGCTGGCGGGGCTGAGCGGAGGCGTTTTTTTCTACCTCCGTCTGCGCGCATACCGGGCGGAATACCGGCAGGCTCTCGATCTGTCTGACGCCGTAGTGCGCTGTATCACGCTGGACCGCCCTGTCTGTACGCTTCCGCGTTTCAACTATCTGAACGACTACGAGCATGTATTGGACGTGCGCTTTACCGGCTTATACCACTGGCTCGACATCGCAGAAGATTCGTCTCTTGTGATGATCGGCATGCTGCCGCGCGACCGCGACACCTATGCCGTCGCCGAAGGACGATGGTACAGCGCGCTGCATGAGTGCTGCCTGAACCGCCCGTACTACGATGCCCTTCTCGCCGATCCGGCTTCCGGCTTCACCGGCATTGGCGATTCGCTCACCGTCGCCGAACCGGTTCTGAAGATTTCTTCGTACCCCCGCGTGCGCACGTTCACTGTCACCGGGATCGTGGACGATGAAAAGCAGTACGCAGACTCCGGCGTATACGGTAAGTATCACATCTATGCTTCCATCGACGATATCAGCGTCTTTTTTATAGACTACAGCTTTCAAAGCAACAATTATCCTGCCTATGACTACGCGATGTACAATCCTGCGCAGGTGAAGTACGCCTCCGGCGTTTTCGCCATCCGGCAGGATCCGGAAGGACAGTGGCAGTACCGGACACAGGACGGCGAGATCCTTGACCGGGACGGATACGGCAGACTGCTGGAATCCGCCGCGATCAACGCAGGCTTCTCCGTTGAGATCCAGCTCGACAGCAGCGAAGCGGTCGAGGAATTCATCCGGACGCTTGAGGAGCCTGACCCGCGGGAGCTTCCGACCGTGGCAAATCAGCTTGCACAGCGCCGCGCTGTGCTTGAAAAGACCGGTCTGGGCGCACTGCCGGAATACATGCTTGCGCTGGAAGCAACCGGCGAAGCGGAGGAATGGTATGTATTCACACAAAAACGCCTTGTTCAGCCGGTTTTGCAGGATACGTCCGCGCTCAGCGCAGAATATGAGCCGTTGCTCCGCCGTTCGTGCGTGCTGGCAATCCTCTGTTCTGCCGCCGCATTCGCTTCTCTCGCGGCGCTCATCATGATGAACATCCGCCGAAAGGAGGGCGCGCCGCATGTATAAGCTGCTCACGCCGCTGCGTTCTCTTGCGCGGCACCTCTCCGGTTACGTCATCTTCGCACTGCTTCTCATTCTGCTGCTCATACTGAACCTGACCGTGACCGTTCTCGGCAGCGCTGCCACAGCCGAGTCGGAAAAGATTGTGGAAAAATATGCCGCCTCTTTTCTTTGCTTTGATCTGAATCAGCCGCATAAACAGCTCGGTCAGCCCGGGGATGATCCATATTTTGAGGAAATCGTTTCTACCCTGCCGCATGTCCGCACCATCAAGCTGCTCGCCATGCACACACTGAACAGCGCGCTGGGACAGCGCATGATCGGCGCGCCCGCGGAGGTTCTGGACTGCGTTCCCCTCGAGGGACGCCTGTACCAAAGCGACGGCGAATGCTGCATCAACGAAAGCTATGCACGCTATCTCGCCGATTCCGTCGGCTTTACCGGTGTCGGCGATACGATTCTGTTATACGACGACGAAAATGCGCTTCAATATACTGTATATGTCGATGAAAACAACGAACGCGCATATCGCTTTTATGAGCACGACAAAAGCGCGGAATTCACGGTTGTGGGTATCCTTCGCGACGATGCCACGCCGTTTCACAAAACGCTTCATTTCGGCACACACCGGATTTATACAACAACTGCCGCGGTAGAAGAATATTTCCAGGGCGTCGGTACGCGGAAAGCCAACGGGGCGAACGACAGCTACTATCTTCCGGGTCTTCTCTTCACACAGGACATTCTCGCAGGCGCAGGATGGGGGCGCCCGTCCGATGACGGAACGCACTGGCTGTTTCTGGATCGATTTACCCTGGAGTCGTTCGACCTGTGCAGCGCGGAGATCAGTCTGGCACAGTACCCGCCGAATGAAGGGTACATGGCGCTTGTTACCATCGACGATCCAGCAAACGAAGCGGATTTCCTGAATGCGGCGCGAGGCACATTTGTCCGGATTGGCGAGCCTGCCGCCTCAGACCTGAAATACGAAAGGAAAGATTCGAAAAATATCTTTTATTATTCCATCGACGGCAGGGAGGAGGAATGGTACAGTGTCACTTCTGTTCCTTGCGTATGGTATGCAGCACGGTTGGTAGACGATCCGTCGGTGCTGACCGAAACGCTTGCGCCGGTCTCGCCGCTGTGCGATGCGATTGGGCGGGCGGCGTCCGCCGCCTCGGCGGTGCTGATTTTGCTCATGACCATCCTCGTCGTCCATGAGCGGCGCTATGAGATCGGCGTGCTCCGCTGCATCGGCGTCTCCGCACGCGGTGTATGCGCGCGCTTCATCGCGGAGATCTCCGTCTTTCTCGCCATCGTTTCCGCCTCCGGCGTTGCGCTCGGCATTCCCGCCGCGCACCTCGCGGCAAAGCTGCTCGGCGTCGCGGACAGCATCTCCGGCGTTCTGCCCGCCGCTCTTCTTCTCCTTGCCGGCATCGCCGCCGTAACCCTACTCTCCTGCCTTGCCGCCTCCGCCATGATTCTCGCTAAAAAGCCCATGCACATTCTGAACAGCCGGACATAAATATGTTGGTTCCCACAATCGATTTACGTCATATTCTACACATTCTACAAACAGAATTCATTGAGAATCAGGTGCAATATGGTATAATGAAAGCACAAGGACTGGAAAAAATATCCAAATGTGAAATCCAATAGGCTGAGCGAAAAGCACTCGCCCTGCGTTCCCGGATGCCCGCCGCCGCTCTTCGGATCATCGTTTTCTCCTCCCTGCGAAGGCTCAGGATACCCCTCTTTGGGAGAGGGGAGAAGTATCCCCCTGTTTTTCCTCCCCAAACTGCTTGGAAAGGCTGGCGATACGATGCGCAAACAACTCCTGCTGCGGTGCTCTCTCGGTATTGTTATGGCTGCTGCCGCAGCGCTGACCATTCAAAGCTGTGCGAAGCTGCTCGCGCTCCAAAGAAATCACAGGGACGCCGTCGGCGCAGTCGTCTCCGTCTGGGACATAAACCGTCCGATATACCGCCTCGCCAATACGGATTTTCTCTGGAACTATCCGTATGTCCGCGACGTCCGCTTCACGTCTCTTCTTCACTGGCTGGACGTAAACCCGGAGTCGCGCACATGCCTGATCGCCCTGCCGCTGGAGATCCGCACGGACGGCGTCACCGGCAGATGGCCGGAGACGCGCGGGGAGTGCTGCGTCAACCGCGCCTATTACGACGCGCTGCTTGCGGACGGCAGCGGTTTTGACGGACTTGGCAGCAGCATCACGCTGGAGGAGACGGCGCCGCCGGATCTCAAGAAGAACGAAAGCTCCTCCGGGCGCGCCATGGATGCCGTCGTCGTCGGAATCGTCGAGGAGGAAGGCGCCTATGCCTCTCCCGAGCTGTACGGAACGTACCGGATCTACGCCACCATGGATGATGTCAGCTGCTTTTTCATCGATTACAACAATGCAACCGCCGCCTCGCCGAACGACACGCGGATGTATCAGCCCGCGATATTGCAGGAAAGTCTCGGTATCAGACTCTTCTGCGAGGACGGTGAAAAGCTGCTCTATATGGATGAGGACGGCAAGCTATACACGGAAGAAGAACTGTGCGCCCGCCTGTCCGAAGCACCCGCCAACGCAGGCTTTACTGTTGAGGTAGAGCTGGACAGTGCCGACCGGATCGATGAATTCCTCCGCGAACTCCGCGCGTATCCGCTCGGAAACAGCCAGAGCGTCGCCGCCAGAGTCGAGACAGCCCGCGAAACCGAACGAACAACCGGCAAGGTCTCCTACATCCATCCGCTGTACCAGCAGCTATATGACGCGGGAGAGGGCGAGCGCTGGTACATATACGGGAACCGGAATCATTATCTGCTCCGCGCCGCCGCGCAGGATACCGCGCCGCTCGACGCAGAATATCGCATGGAGCGGGAACGCCTTCTCATCCGCGCCATCTGTCCGGGAGCCGCTTTTCTCGCCGCGGCGGCGCTTCTGACTCTCTGCTGCCGCAAACACAAGGAGGCGGACCATGTATAAGCTTCTGACGCCGTTTCGTTCCATCTTCAGGAACTTTTCGCGGTACCTGATATTCGCCCTGCTCCTGCTTCTGCTGCTGGCTCTGAACACAGTCGTCCGTACCGTCGGAGATGCGGCGGAAACGGAATGCAGCTCCATTACTGAGCGCTATGCCTCCACTTTCCTCTTCTATGATTTGCAGCGCCCGCACGGAAACGCGGAGGATATTGAAAACGTGCTCCGGCAGCTTCCTCATGTGGCACGTGCGGAACTGCAGGCGATGCATACGCTCAACAGCGTCCTCGGCATCCGCCTATTCGGAATTTCCGCGCAGGCGCTGGACGCGCACCCTCTCGTGGGACGACTGTACGAAAACGAAACGGAATGCTGCATCAACGAAAGCTATGCGCAGTATCTGCAAAGTGCCATGGGTTTTTCCGGCGTCGGAGACTCCATCACGGTCCGGGACGACGACAATGCGCGGCAGTACACCGTCAAACGGCTGGAAGACGGCTCCTCGGAATACAGCTATTTCCCCCGGGAAAAATCTGCTGAGTTCACCGTCGTCGGCATCCTGCCGGACAGCGACACGCTTTACAGCCGCACGCTGACGTACGGCAGATACCGCATCTATACTACCGTGGAGGCAGCTGCGGCATTCTATGAGGGGATCGAGGACAACCTGTATTTCTCCCGGTATGCCGATCCGGTCGCAAGCCAGAACTGGCTCCCGAAAAAGGATCTTGATTCATTCATTCTCACAATCGATCAGGGAGCGATGCGCCCGTCGGACGACGGAACGCACTGGGTCTTTTTGGATCCCTACACACAGACAGAGCTCCTCTTGGCGGACGCGGAGTTCATAATCGGGCAGTATCCGCCGAACGAAGGCTTCACCGCGCTTGTGACAATCGACGATCCTTCCAATCAGAAAGAATTTCTTTCCTGCGCGCGCGCAGCATTCACCGGTATCAGCGACATCGCACAGCGGTATCTGGATGCAGGCGTCACGACGCTGGGCACGATACCGCTCGTCCGCACACTGAGCGTCGGCGGCGAGGAACGGATGTGGTATCAGCGGATTGCCTGCCAGCAGTTCTGGTACGCGGCGCACCTGATCGACGATCCGGAATCGCTGGTCTCCTCGCTTGCGCCGGTCTCGCCGCTGTGCGATGCGATTGGGCGGGCGGCGTCCGCCGCCTCGGCGGTGCTGATTCTGCTCATGACCATCCTCGTCGTCCATGAGCGGCGCTACGAGATCGGCGTGCTCCGCTGCATCGGCGTCTCCGCATGCGGCGTATGCGCGCGCTTCATCGCGGAGATCTCCGTCTTTCTCGCCATCGTTTCTGCCGCCGGCGTCGCGCTCGGCATCCCCGCCGCGCACCTCGCGGCAAAGCTGCTCGGCGTCGCGGACAGCGTCTCCGGCGTTCTGCCCGCCGCGCTTCTTCTCCTCGCCGGCATCGCCGCCGTCACCGTACTCTCCTGTCTTGCCGCCTCCGCCATGATTCTCGCTAAAAAGCCCATGCACATTCTGAACAGCCGGACATAAAGAAGGAGAAACAACATGCTGAATGCAGAGAATGTGACCTACCGATACAAAAACACTTCAAACGATGTCCTGCGCGGCGTATCCTGTTCCTTTGACGCGGGATGCATGTACGGGCTTGTCGGCCGTTCCGGCAGCGGAAAAACGACGCTCCTGTCGCTGCTCGCAGATTTTGATACGCCGACCTCCGGGAGGATCCTTTTTGAGGGAGAGAATCTTTCCAGCCGGAATGTGGATGAGTACCGCCGCCGCGAGGTAGGCGTCGTATTTCAGGGATACAATCTGATCTACGCCATGACTGCGGTCGAAAACGTCATGCTGGCGCTCAGCCTTACCTCCGGCATCCGCTCGAGTGCCGGTCTGCGCCGACGCGCGCTGGAGCTGCTCGCGGGGGTGGGGATCGACGAAAGCACCGCATCCAAGAGTTCGCTCCACATTTCCGGCGGCGAGCAGCAGCGCGTCTCGATCGCAAGGGCGCTGGCGGCGTCGCCGAAGATCATTCTTGCCGATGAGCCGACGGGCAATCTCGACCCGGAAACGGGAATCAGAATTCTGGATCTTCTGCAAAAAGAGGCAAAGGAAAAGGGGACGTGCGTCATTATTGCCACGCACGACGAGAAAATCACCGGATACGCGGATCATATTTACCGGATGCGCGACGGTCAGCTGACGGACGCACTTTCTTTGACGGAATAGGGAGGGCGGTATGTTCATCCTCTCAAACACATGTCGGAATCTCGGGCGGTACGCACGCCGGTATGTTCCCTTCGGACTGATGATCCTCTTCCTTTTGACGGTGAATATTGCCGCGCGGTGCGTGCGCCGTGAAACGGACGCCATTGTGACGGATACGCTGGATCAGTACGGTTCCCGCTTTTATGTGGTGGATCTGAATCAGGCAGTCACCAACCGTGATTCGCTGGAATTTTTGCAAAAGCTCGACTTTGTGATTTCCGTCCGCCCTGCCGCCGCGCTCCACAACATCGAGCGTTCCTCCATGCAGGGCGGTCTTCTGAATTTCAAACGGGATCGCATGCTGATCGGGACAGAGCCGTCCGGCTCGGACTTCGAAGCGGTAGAAGGACGCATGTTTGAAAACGATGCGGAATGCTGCCTGAACCGCAGCTATTATGAGTTTCTGACCGGGGACAACACTGCGGACTTTGACGGACTGGGCGATACGATCGCCGTCACGGATCCGCGCACGGACTTCACGGCCGTTTTCACCGTCGTCGGCATACTGCCGGACACAGGCATCCCGTATTCCGACCCGAATAGCTACACCAAGCAGCGCATCCATACAACCATGGCGGCGGTAGAGGCATACTGGAAAAAGTACAGCATCGTCGCCCTGCCCTCTCACATGAACGACGCATACGAGAGCGCAGCGCAGGACGGTACGCTGAAGGAAGAGGAAATCGATCTCTCCTATATGCGCGTGATCGAGGGCTATGAAACAATCATAGAGCTGGACTCCTACCAAAGCGCCGGTGCTCTGCGGGAAGCGATCCGCGAAGAAAACGCCAGACCCGCGCACTCCCTGCGCACCCGCCACCGTTTCCTTGCCGGCGAGACTGTGTCGGGAATCGACCGTCTCTCCGCGCCGATGGAGCGCGTCGGAAAGCTCTGTCAAACCATCGACATCGTAACGCTGGTCGTCTCCATGTGCATCATGCTGCTTCTGACTGTGCTTCTTGTCATGGAGCGGCGGTATGAAATCGGCATTCTGCGCTGTCTCGGCATCAGCGCACGCGGCGTATGCGCGCGCTTCACGCTGGAGCTGCTGCTGTTTTTATTGCTTGTGATCGCACTCAGCTTTGCGGCGGGGATTCCATGCGCGCTGCTGATCGCGCGGGCTTTTTCCATAGACGTCGCCTATTCCGCTGTTCTTCGCACCGGTGCGGATACGCTTCTTCTGCTCGGGAGCATGGGGCTGCTGTCCGCCGCAGCTGCCTCCGCCGCCGTACTGTCGCGCCGTCCGATGGAGATTCTCAACAGCCGGACCGGCTAAAGGGTACCCGCGCACAAATAAGCTGCGCAGCCGCCCAAAAAGCAGCGCTCCCTCCTCTCCGCGACTCTACGCAAACAGAAATCCCCCGGCAGTTTCTCGATCAACTGCCGGGGGTTCGTTCGTCGCGGCACTGTCAGGCGCCGCTCAGCCGGTCATTTTCTGCTTTCCGTCGTATCGGTGATGTTCATGAAATCCATCGTGCGCACGGTGTCGCCGTAATACACCTCGATGACGCCGCTGTCCAGCTCGGATTTCATATAGGGAGAATCGTAGATACAGCTGTACGGATACTGCTGTTCCACACCGTCGATAAAGCTATGCTCCGTTACGCCGTCCTTCTTGCTGTAATCCAGCGACAGCTTCAGATTCCCGTATGTCAGCGTCAGTGTATCCCGGTCGAACGTCATCTCCTTTTTCTCCATGGCGGCGACAAACGCTTCAAAAGAGCCGTACGTCTCCCTGTCGCCCGCCTCGCAAGCCATGGCGATGCGGATATTGGTCCGTCTTGTGCCGTCATAGATCAGCAGCTCTTTATGGCTGTTTTCCTGCCACACATAGCTCTCGCTGAATCGAAGGACGGCATACGCGTCGCCCAGACGGACGAAGATCCGTCCTGCCTCCGGCTGCTCGATCACCTCGCTGAACTGTGCTTTCGGCACATACGCGTGGATATAGTTGTACTCTCCCGCGCTGCCGGGGATGAAGAATATTCCGGTTACGACATTCTCACTGCCGAACAGATGATTGCAGTTGCACTCCGCATCGCCGTACCAGTATGCGTGCGAACTGGTTTTTCCCGGATGATGAACGGTCAGCGTCGCTTTGGAGTTCTCCGCGAACAGCATGCTCCAGTTGGTCTGCTGCGTATCCTCCGTTTTCCAATCGGGGGAGTTCGCCGGATACGGATCCTGCCGGTTGACGCAGCCGATGGAATACAGCGCGGTATTGTAGGTATATTTGCTGATATAGCCGTAATCGACCGGATCAAAGCGCGTCGCCGGATTGTGCGCGACCTCATAATTGGAAAAAGGATACTTTTTGCCGGCAACGATAGCATACAGGATATCGTGCGGACGGTAGTCGGAAGTAAAGGCGAACGGCGTGTTGGAAATCGAGATATCCTTTGCTGCGGCGGGAACGTCGTCAAAGGAGTGTTCGCCGAAATACAGCTGGTACACCCAGAAGAAGCGGCAACGCATATCCGTTGTGACGGAGTCATAGCTGCGGCCATGCGCGCCGCCGTACATGCCGTTCTCTGTCGAATCGCAGATCATGTTGAGCAAAAGCGTGTCCAGCGACATCTTTGCCAGTGTTCGGAGATCCTCATCCGGGGCGCAGTCGTACAGATTGATGAGGGACAGGAAATTCTCAATCGTATAGCCCATGGAATCAAACTCGCCCCAGCCGCGCCGGGCCCGGTACTGCAGAAAGCTTACGAGATAATCGTGTTCCTGCTGTCTGAGCTCCGCCCCGGTCATATGGTACTGAAGAAAATCTTCCTCTTCATAATAGCAGGCAGCCAGATAGCGGGCGGCGCGGAACATGAGCATATGGTTTTCGCTGTAATAAACGCTCTGAAAATCGTCGTTCAAGAAGAACCGTTTGAGCGCGTCAGCAGTTTCCGGCTCGACGCGTCCCTCCGGTGCATACAGCGCGCGCACAAGGCGGTTCGCCGCGAAATCGACCTCGCCCTTGAGACGGTCCTTTTTGGACGGCGGAATATCCGTCGTCAGATAACCGCTCACCTTGCGCACCACCTTATTGGCGAACGCAAGCTGCTCCGCCGTCACCTCGTCCTCCGGCATATACAGCACCGGCACCGCGCAGTTGCCGTAGACATCGACGTCGCCCAGATCCTGTTCGTTTGCATACTTCATCAGCTCCGTCAGATGCTTTTCACGCCCAAGCCTGGCGCGCGCGTCCACATAGTATTTCATCGCTTCAATAACGCCGGAATGCAGAAGATCCGCCGTCTCCTTTACGGTTGAATTGCGCAGGGTATATACGGCATTCTCCGTCTCGCCCGCCTCGCCGGATATAAACATCTGCGCGGCGGTGTACACCGCGTTGTCGTCGGTACCGCCGAGAAAAATGCGCGTCTCCAACTGCGCGACATATGCGCAATCGCCGTGGAACAGCAAAGACGGCATTCTTTGGGTCGTACCGAGAACGATTTCATAATCCGAGACGTATGCGGCATGGGAATCGGGAATGATCTCCGGTGTAAAGCCGACGTTTTCCGCGATATACGCCTGCACCGCTTCCGCGGCGGACAGCAGAATCGCACTGCACTTGCCCGGGACAACGATCTGATACTGCGTAATATCCGCGTCACCGATGCGGATCCCGTTCAGCGGCCACGCATATTCATAGGTGTACGAAAAATTTTCCGGCATGGAAAGAACGCCGTCACGCACGAAATTTTCAATAAAGTAATCCGTCGCTTCGGCCAGCGCGCTCTCCGAACCGCCGTAGATCAGAACCTTCTCGCCGACCAGACGCACCGTCCAGTCGCGGCTGCCGTTTGCTCGCCACTCCGCCTCGACCGCCGCGGACTCCTCCCGGTTCGTTGCGCCGACAAGAATTTCGTGCGCCTGCGGAACAGCGCCGGCATCCCCCTGATACCAGTCGGTTTTCAGTGTGAGTTTGTGGCCGGTTGCTGCTTCTACGGCAGCGAGTATTTCACGGGATTCCTCCAGAGCATTGTTTCCGGCGGTATCCATCCGCACGATGCGGTAGTCGCCTCCCTGCTCCTGGGAGATCAGTACTCTCTCTTGCGCCGGTGCCGTCGTCTGCGATGGCTCACTGTCCATTCCGGATGGCGCACCGCACGCGCTGAGCGCCGATATCAGCAAAACAGCCGTGAAAAGCACTGCTTTTCTTTTCATTTTGATTTTCACCTCATTCTGCGCTTCTGCATAGATCGATGATTTTATTGTACAGGATTGCGAGCCGTCTGTCAATGCGGCTCACCGGCTCTGTCACAGATTGCAAGCGCAAGGTCACAAATTGCATGTTTTTTGCTGTCTTGTATACAGAATATTGAAAATGCGGATTTCTCGAAGTGTTCGGAGAAATCCGCATTTTTTGTTCAGTTACCGGACATCGGTTATTTTGCCTTTGTTGTATCGGTAATGTTCATGAAGTCCATCACGCGCACCTTATCCCCGCAGGTAACCTCGATCACACCGCTGTCAAACACAGACTGCATATACGGAGAATCGTACGTTTTCTCGTACGGATAGATCTGCTCCACGCCGTCGAGATAGTTGTGCTCCGTAATGGTCTTCCCCTTGGTATAATCGAGCTTTATCTCCATGTTGCCGTAGGAGAGGGTGAGCTCGTTCGCGTTGAACACCATTTCCTTCTTCTCCATCGCGGCGATAAATGCCTCAAAGGAGCCGTATGTATCGCGGTCGCCCGCTTCGCAGACCATGCCAAGGCGGATGTTCGTTCTCTTGATACCGTCGTAGATAAGGACTTCCTTCTTCGGATCGTTTTCACTCCACTGATAGCTGGACGTAAAGCGCAGAACTGCGTAAGCGTCGCCGAGGCGGACAAAGATGCGTCCTGCCTCCGGCTGCTCTACCACCTCGGTGAACTGTTCCTGCGGTACGTACGCATGAATGAAGTTGAACTCTCCAGCCTGCCCCGGAATGAAGTAAATACCCATCACGACGTTTTCATTGCCGAAGAGATGGTTGCAGTAGCAGTGACTGTCGCCGCACCAGTAGCGATGCGTGCCGGTATTTCCCGGGTGATGAACGGTCAGCGAGGCACGGGAGTTATTGGCAAAGGTCATGCTCCAGTTGGTCTGCTGATGCTCCTCATAGCCGGTCTCATACGGGAAGCTGTCCTGATGCGTAACGCATCCGATGGAGTACAGTGCGGTATTGTAGGTATACTTATTGATGAATCCGAATTCCTTCGGCGTCCATTCCATCGTATGGTTATGCGTCCGCTCATAGTTGGAGAAGGGATACGTTTTCTCCGCCACAACGGCGTATACCATATCGCCCGGACGGTAGTCGGAGGTGTAGATAAACGGAGCGGAGGAGCCGGGCATGGCATCGGGAAGATCCGTGAAATCGGACGCGCCGAAATAGAGGTAATACGTCCAGTACAGTCCGCCTGCCAGGTTGGAGACGACCACCTCATAGTTGCGTCCGTGCGCGCCGCCGTAAATGGCGTTCGCCGTGGAATCGGTAATCATGCTGAGCAGCAGCGTATCCATGGACATGGCTGCAAGCGTGCGGATCTCCTCATCCGGCGCGCAGTCGTACAGATTGATAAGGGAGAGGAAGTCCTCCACGCCGTAGCCCATGGAGTCAAATTCCGCCCAGCCGCGGCGCGCGCGGTACTGCATGAACTGGACCAGATAGTCGTAGTCGATCTTCCGGATCTCCTCTGCGGTCTTTTTGTACTGATTGAAGTACTCGCCCTCATAATAGCAGGCGGCAAGATACCGCGCGGTACGGAACATCAGCATGTGATTTTCGCTGAAGTACTTGCTCTGGAAGTTGTCGTTGAGGAAGAAACGCTTGACCATCTCTGCGGTTTCCGGCTCGATACGGCTGGGATCCGCATACAGTACGCGGCAGAGGCGGTTGGCGGCGAAATCGTTCTCACCGTCGATGCCGTTTCCGTTCTTCACGGAAGTCGGCGTATCCGTCGTCATGAAGCCGGTCACCTTCCGGATCACGCGGTTGGCATGCGCGATCGCCTCCGGCGTCACCTCGTCGTCCGGCATAAAGAGCACGGCGACTGCGCTGTTGCCGTAAATGTCGACATCCAGAATGTCACCCATTCCCACCGAGGACATGTGGCTCCGAAGCATCGCCGCGCGACCGAGGCTTGCACGCGGCTCCACCAGAGACTTGAGAGTGGCGATCACGCCCGATTCAAAGATATCATCCGGAGAGGATACATAATCGGAGTTGACGGTATATACGCCGTTCTCCGTGGTGCCCGCCGCACCGGCAGCAAAGGCATTGGCAGCTGCGGAAACTGTCAGATCACTTCCACCGTTCAGCATAAGTCTGGAACCCTCCAAAACAATATAGTAACTGAACCGTCCTTCCGCGCTCTCAGGCGCTTCTGCGCTGCGGTTCGTTTTGCCGATCAGAATCTCGCACTCGGAGACCTTCTTCTGATTGGAATCCTTGACAATATCCAGATACACACCCGCGTTATCGCGGATATAGGACTGCACCGTTTCCGCTGCGTCCTGCACTGCGGCGCTGCATGCAGCAGGCACCACGATCTGGAACTCGCCGATATCGTGCTCGCCGATCCGGATATTCGACAGCGGCCATTCATGGCGGTAGGTTTTATTCAGATTGCCGGGCACGGCAAGCGCGCCGTCATGGATGCAGTTGTCCATGACATAGGCAACCGCTTCGTCCAGCGCCTCATCCGATCCGCCGAAAATCACCAGTTTCTCACCGATCAGCTGAACCGTCCAGTCCAGATACCCGTTTACGCGCCAGCCGGCGGCAACGGACTCGCTCTCCTCACGGTTCGTCGTGCCGAGAAGAATTTCATGCGCCTGCGGCGGGAAACCGTTCGTATCCTTATACCAGTCCGTTTTCAGTGCAAGCTCAACGCCGCATGCCTCCTCGATCGCATTCTGAAGCTCCCGCGCCTTGCCATAGGCGTATTCGCCTTTGACGTCGGAGCGGACAATCACGTAATCCTGCCCTGCCTGTGCCGAAACAAGAGTTACATCGGGAAGCGGCGCTTCCGTCGTTTCGCCGGTGTCCGTATCCGGCTTCTCGCCGGAATTGCACGAGACCAGTAAAACAGCCAGCAAAAGCATGCCGATTGCCAGAATTCTTTTTTTCATGCCGTATCCTTTCTTATTTAATAGCCGTTGATTGTGTTCCGCGCACAGCGCAGAACGCTGCAAAAAGATAGAACAGGGAAATTATATCATACTTTCCTGTTCCCGTCAATTCCGGCGCAGTCAATGAAGTCGGATTTCGTCAAATCCGTTTCGTTTCATCCTGTTATCCGATTTCGAACATGGAGAAAAGCCGCATTCCGTCCACGGTAAAGCACAGATACCCGCCCTCCCGGCGTGCCGGAATGGGAGTCCGTTCCGGCAGATGCCATACCTGTGCTTCCTGCGTGCGCACTCGGATGTCAAACGGCAAAATGGGAAGCCGTTCGTCGGAGTACAGAAGATCCACGGCGCTGACACGAAGGACGCCTCTGTCCGAAAATGAAACGATCTCCACCTGCCGGGGCGCGCTTGCGAGCACACGCTGCGCGGATTCGGAAAAGCAGCGGCGCATCAGGGAGATCAGGATCGTGCGGTACGGCAGGCGGTCGTCCTCCTCCAGCGGTGCGGCGGACCAGATCACGTTTCCCTGCCCGAACTTCCGCAACACGAGCGCCGGCGCGTCCGTGGGGCGTCCCGGCGGGTCGGAATGGATGGAGGCGAATTTCGCGCCGCCCGGCACGGTATACGGCAGCGTGATGCGCGCGGCGACGCCGTCGCCGGAATCCAGCTGCACAAGAGGCAGCCGGTACTCGAAGGGCAGCGGATATTTCGCGTTGAAGCCGCCGAGCAGCGGCTCATACGCCGGAAGCGGCGCCATATAGGTCCGTTTCTCCTCCGTCAGTCCGAGGACAGTTCCGCCGAGCAGCGCCGACAGCAGCTTCGGATCCGCCGCGCCGCTGAAATAGAGGCTTCCGCCCTCGCGGACATAGCGGACAAGTGCATCGCGGTCCGCGCCCGTGATCCCTGCAATGGCAGGCGCAAAGATGAACTGGTACGCGGAGAGATTCTCTGTGTGTCCGCTTGCGATCACACCGACGGGCACATGGTTTTCGACCAGCGTGCGGACGGTACGGATCGCGCAGGTTTTGTTGGTGAACGCCTGCCCGTCCGGGTTATACCGTCCGCCCGTCGCATAGAACACGCCGGCATCCGAGATCAGATCGCCGCGGAAATACGGCTCGTACGCCATCTGCCGCTCAAACACGAGCCCGACACGATCGGCAACGCGCATATCCAGCGTTCCGACCGGATCAATCGCGTCGATGATGAGCGACGCACCATGATGCGCCGCGGTCAGCATGACCTCTGCGCTGAGCGCTTCCTCGCTTTTCAGGACGGTGTGCTGGGAGAGCGTTCTGTCGCAGCGGCACGTCATGTATTCAAAGGGCGGATGCTTTGTGACGCCGCAGTAGTACTTCGCAGTAAAGGAATGATTGTACAGATCGCCGTACAGATCGCCTCCAGCGTAATCGCACGCTTCATTGACAGCCTCGCCGGCGCCGTTGCTCCAGTCCCCGGCGACTGCATTGGCGTAGTTATGTTCCACGGAAACGCCGTGCATACGCGTCTTCGTCTCCGCCGTCACCCAGGATGCGAATTCCCCCATCCAGCGGCGCCGCGCCTGCTCAAAGGCAAGCCATGCGTCGTCGCGCCAATTCGGCACGACGGGAATCTCACGCAGTCCGGTCTCCCGCTCGAGCCGTGCGCGGCAGTGCTCGCAGCGGCAGATTGCCGGCCAGAACAGCATATCGTAGAACATGCCGTCCAGCGTAAAATAATCCGCGATCTCGCCGATCTGGGCGAGGACAAACGCGCGGTAATCCGGATTGTTCGGGCAGCAGTGTCCATAGCGGCCGCCCGCCTGTCTCTTCGAGCGCCCGGCGCTGTCGGCTATGATGCGCCATTCCGGATGGCGGTCCTCCTCGTAGGTGTTGAAAATCAAACTGTAGTAGCCGACGACGTGCATGCCGCCCGCACGGCAAAGCTCCGCCAGGCGGCGCATTTTGTCCTCGCAGCCGCGAAAGGACGAATGCATATGTCCGACCTTCGTCGGAAAATAGCAGTGCCCGGCGTGGGACTGCAGATACAGCATCGGCGCCTGCACGTGTGCGCGCTTCAGATATTCATAATACGCGTCCGGGGAAAACGCCGATAAAAAGGATTCGTCCCAGTCGTCGATATGCATATCGACCAGATTCCGCCGCCAGGCCGTCTCATACCATTTCGTTTCCATACGCATTGACCTCCCTCAGCCGGCGCGCCGCACGTCAGACGTTTGCGCGGTAGCGGCTGTTTTTCCTTGCAGAGCGGAGCAGGCGGTACGTCCCGGACTTCGCCTCTTTCACGCTTTCTCCGTCCTCAAACTGCCAGCCGCGCTCCAGGCGGATCTCTCCGCGGCAGCCCGCGGGAACCGTAACGGTCAGAACGACATCCTCTCCGTCCCGCTTCCATGCGGATTCAATTCTCCCCGCAGGGACGGTGTGGTATCCCTCCGCGTGCGAGAGCGCGTCGATGATGCGCGGAAGGATGCGGATATCCGCCGGCGTGGTATCGTCCGGATTCACCTGGATCCCGGCGAGATTCTCCATCATCCAGCCGCTGACGTCTCCCCAGAAATGATGGTTCAGCGAATCAGGCGCGGCATGCTCCGGCCAGAACGCCTCCCAGAGAGAGGTTGCGCCCTGCTTCATCCAGAAAGCGTAGGACGGATACGCGTCCGCTGTAATCATGGAATATGCCAGATCCGTGCGCCCGAACTGCGAAAGGACGCGGAAAATCACACGCCCGCCCAGCACGCCGACGTCCATCAGCCCGCCGTTTTCCTCGATCAGACCGAGCAGAACGCGGAACGCCTCCGGCTTCTCCGCCTCGTCGAATACGTTATAAAAGATCGCCATTGCCTGCGAGGTCTGACAGTTGCCGAGCGCCGTCATGGTGGAGCGGTCGATCAGATGCCGGCGCGCGGCGGCGCGGAATTCTTCGTATACCGCATCGGCAAATGCCTTTTGCACCTTCATGCCGGCTGCGCCGAAGCAGACGGACGCCTTATGCGCGATATCCATGCACATGATCGTATCCGTCAGCTTGAGCGGAGCAACAGGCGTTCCTGCGCGCGCGCTCTGGCACCAGTCGCCGAGTCCGATGTGGATCAGTCCGTCCGGATCGCGCTTCGTCGTCACATAATGCAGATAGCGCATGATCGCTTCCGCATTCTCGCGGATCACAGCCGTATCGCCGCGATAGCGCCAGATAAAGTACGGCAGATACGCAATGATGCAGTCCCATGCGGGACCGTTGCCCCAGTCAAATCCCCAGCCGCCGGTCGGGATGATGCCGGGGAGCGCGCCGTCCTCCCGCTGCGCTTTCCGGATATTGTGCAGCCATTCGCGGTAGGAATTCTCAGGTGTAAAGTTGAGCAGCATCTGCTCGCAGGAGAGCGCGGCGTCCGCCGTCCAGCCGTTCTTTTCGCGGTGCGGGCAGTCGGTCGGGAAATAATAGAAATTGGCGAGGTCGGAGACGCGTACCGCCGCCTGAATACGGTTCAGCATGTCATCCGAGGAGGAGAATCCGCCGATCGAGGAAAGGTCGGAATTCATGACCTCATACGTCAAAAGCTCCGGCGCTGCCTGCCCGTCGGACAAGCCGAGCACCAGGCAGTAACGGAAACCATGATAGGTAAAGGACGGCGCCCACGTCTCCTCTTCCCCGCCCCGGCAGATGTAGATATCGCGGTGATTGCGTGCGTGCGGCAAAAACGACATACCGCGCAGATCCAGATCTCCGTTTTCGTCCAGCTTTTCACAGAACTGCAGCACGATCTTCTGTCCCGCGCGTCCCTTGATCTTCAGGCGGCAGATGCCCGCGGCGTTGACGCCGAAGTCGTACAGCCATCCGTGCATTTCCGCCTCGCCTTCCTCATACGCCACGGCAGGCAGCGTCGGGCGGAGGTTCGGCAGCTTGCCGATGGACGCGGGACGCACGCCCACGGGAGCAAGGCTTTCGGTTCTGACGATCGGCTCCGCGCGGCAGATGCGGCACTCCCCGCGCGGCGTCTCGGCGGGGATCGCCTTTGCCCAGGCGCTGTCGTCAAATTCCGGCAGATTCCACCCCGGGATCTCGCGCCGGGCATCGTAGAATTCGCCGACGCGCAGATCGTCATAATAAACTGGCGACGACGCGCAGACAAACGATTCATCCGCTTCGAAGGCAGCTGCCGTTCCGTCCGTCATCTGTGCCTCAAAGGACAGCGCCAGCTTCGGCGCGCTGCGGTAGCGCACCTTCTGAAAGTCCCAGATATCGCCGCCGGGGCAGTTGAGCATACCGTTGCCAAGCTGGACGCCGATCGTATTCTTACCGGGACGCAGCTTTGCGGAGATGTCGTAGACATCATAATAGAGGATATCGTCCGGATTGGAGATGTACGGCGCAAGCAGTCCCTTGGTCAGGCGCTCGCCGTTCAGCCACAGCTCGTAAAAGCCGAGTCCGCAGATCGTGATCTGCGCGCTTTTCACAGTATTCCCGATTTCAAATGAACGGCGGAAATACGGAGCCGGCACCATCTCTGCCAGCGTGGAATACGCGTGCGAAGCGCTGATAAATTTCAGTGAAAACATCGTTCTATCCTTTCTTGTTTCTCGCCGCTCCGGAATCTGTTCCGGTGCGGCAAAATGGAATCACCGAGCTACTGCATCCATGATAACATGATTTCCCCGAAAACGCAAGAGAAAGGCGCAGTTTCGTTTTCGCCGGAACAGAAAAACCCCGGACGTACGTCCGGGATTTTTCTGTTCAAAACTCAGTTCTTCTCATTCACGAGTGTGAGCTTGGCGGTAGAGCCGTAGCGCGCGGCGAAAGAGAGATTCTCCTCGGCGATCTTATAGCCGTTCGGAACTTCGATCTGCTTCCAGTAGTAACTGGAATTCGGGGAAAGACCGGTGTTGGCTTTCGGGTTTGCGTAAAGCGTGATCTTGCCGTTTTTGTCGGTCGTAAACGTGCCGAGAACGGTGTCCGTGCCGTTTGACACGACGCGGTGCAATTCAAACTTCGCACCGGCGAGAGGCGCGCCGTCCGTATCTGTGACGGTCAGCATAGCGCTGCCGAGCGCGGGACGGAAGATCACGATCTCTTTCCAGACGGCGGTGTAGGTGACGTCGCCGGTAACGGTTTTTGCAACGGCGGGCGTCCAGCCGATGAACTGATATCCGGCGCGCTGCGGCACGCCCGCGAATACCGGCGTTGCAGGATCGGGCTGATTGTACTCTTTGGTTACCGTGTATTCCTGGGGCGGGAACGCGTAGCCGTTACAGCCATCGTTATATGTAACGGTATAATTGACCGGCGCGGTCGCGTCGCAGGTGACGTAAAGCTGTGCGGCGGTGTCAAGCACCCATTTGCCGTTCTCAAACTTGAGCGTTGCGGTCGTTACGGCGTCGTTCGAGCCATTCCTGGCGTGGTCGTCGCCGAGCAACGCATAGTATCTCGCGAGATCGGTCAGCGTGACAAGCGCGGTCGAGGGAGTGATCATCTTAAACGTGTACGTGCCGGGCAGGAGTTTCGAGATCGTTTCAGCAGGCGCAGTCTGCTCGTGATTCTCGTTCGAGCAGTTGATCTTTACAGCGTCGTCAATGGATTCGATGGCAGCGGAAGTCAGGACGCTGTTATCAGGAAGAACGCCGAAGAAAACATTGTCCACGGAAACAACACTATCGGCTGTGACGTTTGAAGAGGAGGAATCGAAGCCAAACGTTGTCTGCGTGCGGTCGATATTCTGGGCTTGAGCGGCATATTTCACCGTACCGACATATGCATCATCAATGTACAGAGAAGCCGTATAATATCCGTTTCCTTCAAGCATATTGAACACGAGGGTGAAATTGTACCACCGATCAAGCGAAAGCTCTTTTTTCGCTTCTCCAACATATTCCTCTTTGGTATTCGGCTGGAGATAAATCTGATCCTTATTGAATTTCAGTGTAAATGTAAAGAACTTATTGTTGGCATTATTAAAACGAATATTTCCGACGTTCCATACTGCAAACGAATCATTGGTGTTCACAAAACGAACATCATACGACAGCATAACCACATGGTCGTAGATGGGATTTTTCCGATCCGATGCATTGGTTGCATTCCAAGGAGATTTACGGTTTGCATCAGTCGGTTCATAATAGTAGATATCAAAATACCCATCCTTACTCTTTTGATCCGTACGGGCTCGCTTGAACTGTAAATAGCGATTCCCATTCTGCGTCTCGTTGGTCACGTCATAATTCTTCTTCGGATTTGCGAACAGCTGATATTCACGAGCTGCGCTTTCAAGCGTAAAGCTTTGCGTCCACATGCGATTTTGACCATCTTCAAAATCGACGGAAATCCTCGCGTCAGAAGACTCGAAAATCTCAGGGGTGGCATGTGTTGCCACAACGGCACCTGTGAGCAGAACGGCACTCAGCAGCAGAGACAAAACGCGTTTCATTGTATATACTCCTTTTAAATAACATTCGATGTTGGTACATGATTATAGCACTGCTATGTGAAAATGTCAACATTCACTCCATTTATATTCATATGCCACTGTGCCTTTTGCTGAACTTCTCTGCAAAGAAAGGCAAGGGAATGCACTCCGCCGCTTTGAAAAAAACAAAAAGCCTGAACAATCAGGCTTTTTTGATCAATGGTGGGTCATCGGGGACTCGAACCCAGGACCAACCGGTTATGAGCCGGTAGCTCTGACCAACTGAGCTAATGACCCGTCCGCTGCATTTTATGTAATGTTTATTATAACACACGCCCCGCCGCTTGTCAAGACGTTTCCGCGCAGACGGATCGTTTTTCCAAAGGAAAAGCCACCCGCACGGGGTGGCTTCGCCGTATCAGCTCTCGAGCTGACGCCCGAGAAAACCTGCCGCTGTCTGGATCAGCTTGCTCTCCAGCTCTGCGTTCATCAGCTGCTCGACATCGCCCTCACGGCTGAAGACGGATGCCACGCATCCGGTGATGTCCCCCTCCGTGATAATCGGCATTGCGCAGCTCACCAGACATTTTCCGCCGTCCACGACAGGCACGTCGTCCTTGCCGTCCGCCGTGTAAAGCGTTCTTCCCTCCACGATCTTTTCCAGCTCCGCGGAGAGCTTGCGGTCGTTGTATTCCTTTTTGGGAATACCGGCACAGGCGATCACCGCATCGCGGTCGCAGATCACAATGGACATGCCGCAGGTTTTATGAAGGGTCTCCGCATACTGCGCGGCAAACACCGCAAGCTCTCCGATGGGGGAGTATTTTTTGAAGATTACCTCTCCCTCGCGATCTGTGAAAATCTCCAGCGGGTCGCCGTCATTGATAACATTGACATCGAAAACCTTGTCCGCACGGTTTTTTGCGGACTGGATGACGGTTTTTAAGCTGTTTTCGATGCCGGAATCAAAATTTACGGCTTCCTCCGGAACGCCGCACCGGAGAAGAGCGTCAATATCCCTCTGCAGCCTGATCTCCAGATGATCTTCAAAGACCAGCACACGGTCAATGATCAGTTCCAGATCGCTGCGGTCGAGCTTTTCTTTGTTCAGGATATCGGCAAAGACATCCAGTGCCGTCTTGGCGGCCCGGTTGACCTGGATGACCGTGTTGCGCTTGTCGGACAGCAGGTCGATCTGGTGGTTCAGACCGTCGATCTTCTTCTGCAGTTCTTCTTCCAGTTCATCATAAGTGGCTTCGATTTCCGCTTCCTTTTCAGGCTTTTTCATGATCTCCCGGATGCGCTGGCGCTTGGTGACTTTCATTTCCTCCAGCAGATCGTCCAGCACTTCGGCCAGATGGTCGGCGGACTGCTCAGTTTCAGCGATTTCGTCGTTCTCACGGGTGAGGTCGCGATTCAGTTGCTCCAGCATGGACGCGGAATTCTCCATCAGCTTGCGTACATAGCTTTTCAGCAGCTCATCCAGTTTGTCCACACGGATGTGATGGCTGGTGCAGCCTTTCAAGCCACGGCGGTGATAGGTGCCGCAGGTGTATGCAGGCTTTAGGTCACTTCTGCTCATGGAGAACATGGGGCTTCCACAATCGCCGCATTCCAGAAAACCGGAGTACACGTTGTCGTTGATCTTCACGCCGCGGTAGTTGCTGCGGGAGCGCTTTTCCCGCAGCGCGCGGGTGGTGGCAAAGGTGCGGTAGTCGATGATGGGCTGATGGTGGTTCTCAATGACGATCTGCTCACCATCGTCCCGGCGCACATCCTTGCCGTTGATCTTGGCACGGGTATACTTGCCCTGACGGAGGGTACCGATATAGAAATCGTTGTCCAGAATACCCTGTACTGTTACAATAGCCCAGGCAGCCTTGACCTGACGCTTGTACTCCTGCCCGTCGGCTTCTTTGCGCATCTGTTCAGACATTCTGGGTGTTGGTACACCCTGATCGGTCAAATAGTTTGCAATTCTCTTGTAACCCCAACCGTCGTTGTTGTAGAGGTCAAAGATTTTTCGAACAATATCTGCTTCCGTGGGAACAATCTCGAACTCCTTACGCTTATTGATGATATAGCCATAGGGAGCGGCGCACAGCCATTCGCCATCGGCCTGACGGCGCTTGATGACATTGCGCACCTTTTTAGATGTATCGGTAACGGGCATCTCGTTGATGAGGAACTGAAACTGGATTTTGAGCCAATCATCATCGTTGGGAAAGTCGATACCGTCGCCGATGGAGATAATGCGTACTCCGGCATCACGAAGGTCTTCCAATTCCACAAGCCCGCGACTGTTGCGGCGGGAGAAGCGGGAGAAGTCTTTTACAATCAGAATGTCGTATTTATGGGACATGAGACTCTTTCGCATGGCCTGATAACCCTCACGCTGTTCAAAGGTATAGCCGGAGCGGTCACGATCTTCAAAAAAGGTCAGGGAACTGCCGGGGAAGCGGGTCTTCACAAAGTCCGAAAGGATGGCTTTCTGGTTTTCAATGGAGATATTCTTTTGGTCAAGCTCATCGTCAACAGAAATACGGGCATAGCCCGCGATGTCAAAAATCTCGGTCACAAGTGTCTCCTTTCTCTCAAATCTTCATCTTCCATACAACTTCGTTTGCATGGATATCCCGGATAGTCAGTGTTGCATTTTGCAGACCATGAGGGATGTTGGTACAAGTATTTTTATCGATATGGTATGTATAGTTGTCCCAGTCACGGAATCCGGGCAAGTTCTCTTCGTGATTGCTTTCAAGCTCAATGCATTCTCTGATATATTTGCTTGCACATATAATGTGTGGGTAAGACGCAGTAAGCATGACCATTTTCAGAGCACAAATCGTTGCAGCAAGGAACCATTCGTCCTCAATCTCACAGCCATCGCACATATCCATATCGACAAATATATGCTCCACCAACTCTTCAGCGGAAGCTGTATCAAGGTTATGGTCCAGCATAACCTTCAATATATTCAAACCATTTGTCCGCTGGCAAAAAGCCAAAGACCAAAGCGGATTGATGTTGTCTCCGTCACCAACAGGAATATTTCGGCTCTCGATATCCATTCCGTAAGCAAAAAACAGTTCAAGCATTTGGGGAAGCGCTTCTGCAAGAACCGAATCGTCCGATGCATAGCAAAACAATTCCCCAAGAATATGTTCATCAGGATCATTTTCATCCGACGAGCCAAGGGGATCAGCTCCCAATTTCAAAAGTTTTTCAATTTTATCAAATTCATGTTTTTCCGCAGCTGTAAGAAGCTCTCTATTCAATTCGTACTGTGCGCTCTCCATCGTGTCACCTCCAACTGTTATCTTTTGCATAATTCATTTTGCAGATAACATTGTATCATAAGAATGTGAACATTTCAAGACAAAAGAGAGAAAAAAGGCGGAAGAGATTCCTCCCTCCCGCCTGTATCTTATCGTTCGGCTGCTGCCGTGCGCTGTTTCTTCTCCCGCTGAACCTCCAGTTCGGCGCAGCGGCGTT